>CAYOZN010000008.1:57276-134842 GCA_964408455.1 uncultured Planctomycetaceae bacterium | reverse complement strand
ACGACCAGGCCAATGGCCATGATCGGTCCGGCCAGAATCAGCGCGATCATCAGGGCTTCGCGGCTCAGGTCGACGGCTTCTCCGGGCGTCATGCAAACTCCTCAACGCGGCGCCACCGCCCTCCAACTATGCAAAACTCTCAAGCAGCGAACCAACCACGACGCCCCAGCCGTCGGCAAGGACGAACAGCATCAGCTTGAAAGGCAGCGAGATCAGCACCGGCGGCAGCATCATCATGCCCATGCTGATCAGGATCGCCGCGATAACCATGTCGATCACGAGAAACGGCAGATAAATGCGAAAACCCATCAGGAAAGCGGTCTTGAGCTCGCTCAGCATGAAGGCGGGCAGCAGTTCGGCCAAGCCGATTTCGTCGCGCTTCAGCTCGACACCGGCCGGGACCGGCCCGCGGGCATACTCGACGAACAGGTAAACGTGTTCCTGGTTTCCCGCCTGTTCGATCTGGTCGAACATGAAATCCCGCAGCGGGGCGACGCCGCGATCCAGGGCCTCGGCCTGCGTCAGACGCCCCTCGAAGTAGGGATCGACCGCGTTGAGCTTCATGCGCTGCCACGTGGGGGCCATGACGATCATCGTGAGGATGAGCGACAGGCCGGTCAGCACCTGCCCGGGCGGAAGCTGCTGGGTGCCGATGGCCTGTCGCAGAAGGGCCAGCACCACCATGATGCGCGTGAACGACGTCATCATGATGAGGATGGACGGCGCCAGCGACAGAACCGTGAGCAGAACCAGGATCTTGAGCGACGCGCTCACGCCGTCGGCGCTGTCGGCGACGGGGAGCATCTGCCGCACATCGGGCACGCCGATGGGATTGTCGAACGTGGGCGAGGCCGGCGCGATCGGTGCGGATGATCCGCCGGCCGCCGGAGCGGTCTGCGCGGCAGCGGGCGCTGCAAACGCCAACATCAGCGCCAATAAAGTGGATTGCCGGACAACGCTACGCCGCATGACGCGACAGCATTGACGCCCCGACGACAAGCGCGGCGCCGACGTTTGCGACAGGTGTTCAGGCGTATCCAGGCCCAACTGCGCACCTCCTGTGCGCCGTCAGAGCAGGCAAATGGAGCGCCGCATGCCGGTCGAGTAAATCGGCAGCACGGCACATCCTCACGCACGTCTGACGGATCTCGGCGGCTCCGCCGCCACGCGAACATCGGAAGACAGGCTGCGGACGCGATCGACCAGCTCGGCCACGCGCTGCCGCGCGTCGGCCACCTGGCGCTCCGTTGGCCGGACGGACGCCGCGTAGCCCCCGCCGGCGGGCTCGTCCGCTGATTCGGTCGTCGCTTCGCGCTCCAGAAAGCGGTCGAACATCGTCGAGAACGAGCCTGCACGGCCACGCTCAGTGGCCATCAGGATCTCAGAAACTTCGTCGGCATCGGTCAACTCGCTGAGCGTGCAGATGCGATCGGGCGTGACGCCGAGGAGCACCACGCGCCGGCCGAAGCGGGCAAGACACAGGCTCTGCCGGTTCGACAGATATTGCCGCGAGAGCACGCGAATGGCGCTGCCTCCGGCCGCGGGCCGGGCAGGCATCAGCCAGCGCCGCGCGGCGAACGCGCAGCACGCCAGCACCGCCAGAACGGCCGCCAGGGGCCACCAGATCGCCGGCATGTCGGCGGCGGGACTGCCGCCGCGCGAGACCACGCCTGCTGCGCCGTCTGCATCCGCCGTCGAAGGCTGCACGCGGGCCGCGCGCCGAACGAAGCCGTCGTCCGGCGCCGCGGGATACGCTTCCGGGGGCAATGCCAGATCGACCGGTGCATTGGCTGCCGTGCTGCCGACCTGAATGGGCGTCTCGCCGCGCACCGGCGCCGCGAGATGCGCGGGCAGCATCGCCAGCAGGCAACTTGCGATCGCGGAATTGCTCAGGCGCCGAAACATGTCACGTCGTCCCACAGCGGCTTTCCCGCAATTCAGTCGTCATCCAGACCGGTGCCGCTCATGATCTGGCTGATGCGCACGCAGAAATTGTCGTTGAGCACCAGCACCTCGCCGCGCGCCACCAGGCGATTGTTCACCAGCACGTCCACCGGGTCTCCGGCGAGCTTGTCCAGCTCGACGACCGAACCTTCACCGAGCTTGAGCACATCCTCGATCAGCATTTCCGATCGACCCAGCTCGATCTTCACGTTCAGCTTGACGTCGCTGAGCATGGCGATGCCGCCGGCAACTTCGCCGCTGCGCGGCGTGAAATCCGGCAGTTCCAGTGGCATGGAGCCGGGCGGCGGCGATGCATCCGCCGCGTCCCCCAATGCCTCATCCGTGGCACTGTGCTCGTCTTCGGCTTCCAGCGACTCGGCATCTGGTTCGCTGATCATCGACTCAGACGCACCTGACGACTGCGCCGCGGCAGCCGCCGCGCTTTCGTGAAGAGACGCGCCCGCGGGGCTCGCAGCAGCATTGCCGGCGATCTGTTCGTCTCCCGCTGCCGCCGCCAATGCCGCCTCGATATCATCCTGTGAAAAGCCCGGAGCGCCGGCATCGCCCCCCGCGGACGAACCGCCCTGCTGCGGGACGTTCGGATCGGAGCCGTCGGGCTGTGGGGCGGGCGGACCTGCCATGAACGTGTCACCTTCCGTGGCGCGATTCCCGGCCATCCATGCCGGGCCGCGGCCTGTTGCGGCCGCCATCGAATCACTGCCGCTCAGAAACCGGTCGGCAGCGGCGTGAATTCGGGCACCAGCACCTGCTGGATGATCGTGTCGTCGCCCAGCATCGAGCTGAGCTCAAAGCGGATCTGCCGCTTGAGCGTCTCCAGACCCGGCTGCGTCATGTCCTTGTGATCGGCGCTGCGCAGAATGCGGCTGATGGCATCGATGACCGTGGCCTTCCGGTTCTTGAGGAAGTCCTCCTCCACCAGCCGCACGACATTGGGATCGGAACTGATCCGGATATTGACGGTAACGCTGTAAAGGATGGTGCGATCGCCCTGCGTGTTCTGCACGCGCACCTGGGCGACTTCGATCTCCCTGCTGTCGGAGAACGGCCGCGTGGTGACGAGCTGCTGCGTCATGCCCTGCGTCGGATCGGGCTCGGCCCCGAAGAACTTCATGATGAAGAAGATGCCCAGCCCTTCGGCGATCATCACGCCGCCGAAGATGCCGAGCGTCCCCATCATGCGGCGGCGACTGCGACCGCCACCGGCCTCCGGCGTCGCCTGCTCCGTCTTTTTTCCTTCATCAGCCATGATTGCACGTGCCGTGCGGCGCGATCGACGCGCCTTTGCCAAATGCGCAGCCGCCCTGCATGTCGGGCGCGCGTTTCATACTTATCGGTCGAATGCTGCGCGGACTGAAAGCCGCCTCCGCGAACAGTATCGGCGTTTCAGTGCTGATTCTGCGGGCGACGCGCAAAATGTGCCCGCTCACCCGGGGAAGGTCGAAATTAGCGGCAATCAGGCAAGAAATGCGCGAAGGCGGCGGCCGTAATCGATGGCGCGGCGCACCACTTCTTCCATCGATTCCTTGACGATGAGCCGCTCGCCGTTGATCAGCGTGATCATGGTGTCCGGCGTCGATTCGACGAGCTTGATCAGCTCGGCGTTCACCACGACGCCAGTCCCGTTGAGCCGCGTGACCGCAATCATCGACTTGACTCCCCGAATTATGAACGGAATGCACGGAATGGCTCGCGCGCTCGACGGATCCCGTGCATCCCGTTCAGACTAACCAGCCGTGCCAATATCAACGCCGCGCGATCAGTAGCAGCTCCTGGAGAAGCTGATCCGACGTCGAAATCACCCGGCTCGACGCCGAAAAGGCCGTCGAGCTCGTAATCAGATTGATGAATTCGCGCGACAGATCGACGTTCGACAACTCGAGCGATCCCGACGAGATCTTCCCGGCGCCCAGCGTGAGCGGGGCGCTGATGCGGGCCTCACCGCTGTTGGGTCCGACGAAGTACACGTTGTCCGAACGGGCCAGCAGGCCGGCGTTGTTGGCGAACGTCGCCAGGGCCACCTGGCCGAGGACCTGGTTCAGACCGTTGGTAAAGGTGCCGGTGATGGTGCCATCCTGACCGACGCTGTAGTCGATCAGCGTGCCGGTCGAAAAGCCGTCCTGAAACGACATGAAGATCGTCGAGCCCGCCGACGGATCCAGCGCCAGGCTGTTCATCCGGCTGAAGTCCAGCGAAATGCCCAGTGGAGAGACTGCACCCGAATTCTGCCGGTCGATCACGATGCCGTTCTGCGGAGAATCGACGAACTGTCCGTCGGTATCGAAATTGACCAGGCCGGTGCCGATGACGAACTCGGTGTCGGTATCGTCGGCGGCAGTGGCGTAATAGCGCCACGTCGTGCCGGTCGCCGTCTTCTGCTCCATGACCATGGTCAAGTCCACCGTCAGCGGCGTACCGAGGCTGTCATAGACAATAAACGTCGTGTGGCTGCTTTCACCGTCGGCGTTCTGTGTGGCATTGAACGTGGTCGGGAACTGCACGCCGTTGACCAGCAGACCGGCCGGCGGAATTTCCAGCGCATTCTGCGTGCCGACGTTGCCGCGAATCTCGAGTCTGCCGTCGGTGGTGATGCCGGTGCCGGGACTGCCCGGCACGCCGGCGCTGGTTTCGATGCCGACGACTTCGTCCATCCAGGAGAGGAAGTCGGCAAGCGTGGTGCCGGTGGTGCCGACGATGAACTCCTCGCCGGGGACGTTGCGGCCGCCGCGCGTCACATCCGCGATCGAGATGACATCGCCGTTGTTGAATGCCGCCGGACCGGCACCCGGCGACAGGCGGACATTCGTCAGTGCCGTGCCCGGGCCGGTGATGTCGTTGAGCTGAAGGCCGGTGGTCGCATCGTAGAGGATATCCGACTGGAGAATGGTGCCGCCCACCCCCACCACGCCGTTCGATCGCAGCGTGCCTTCGACATTGGCGGTCCGCGTGGCTTGCGCCGTCGTCAACACGCCCAGCGGGATCGAGAGATCGCCGACCGCGCCGGGGATGAGCTCAAAATTGGAATTGACGGAGTATCCCTGAACAAAGAACCCATCGACCGACACGAGCCGGTTGTCGGCGCTGAGCGAAAAGGCGCCGTCGCGCGAATAGACGCTTTCGTTTTCCGGCGTGCGCAGCACGAAGAAGCCGTCGCCTTCGATGGCCAGATCGCTTGGCACCCCGGTGGTCTCGATGCTGCCGGGGGTGAAGAGGCGCTGGATCGCGCCGATCTGCACGCCGAGGCCGATCTGGTTGGGGTTGGTGCCGCCCTGGCTGCCGTTGGGGGCGGTGCCCGCGGATAGCGTTCGCGCGAACTGCGTCTGGAAGAGCGTGCGCGAGCCCTTGAACCCGGTAGTGTTAATGTTGGCGATGTTGTCGCCAATGATGTCGAGGCGGAACTGGCTGGCATTGAGCCCGGAAAGACCCGTGTACAGTGATGATGTCAGTCCCATGTCAATCGCACTCCTGTCGAATATCTGGCGATGGGTTGTCGTTGTCGTCATTGCCGGCGCAAGGCCGGCGGCCGCGCGGGCGTTTAAACCCGCGGCAAGTCAAATGCGTTCGTTCTAAATGCCCAGTTGCAGGCCGACGCCCGGCGACACCAGGCCGTGCAGCAATTCGCTGACGATATCGCGTCGCGGCGGCGCCTTGCCGCTCTGCCTGGCGCTGTCCAGGGCCGCGCGCACGCGGCTGGCTGCCGCGGCCCTGGCGGCATCGGCCTGGATCGACCTGGCGTCGGGTTGCGGCGCCTCATCGGGCGTCACGCCATCGCCGCCCGTTTCGCCGGCGTCGTCGTCCTCATCCGGCGGCGGCAGGTTGCCCGCCAGCTCTGCCTCGAGCTGCTCGAGCACATCGGGCGGCAAATTCTCGATCAGCGTCACCTGCTCGACACTCGATGCGGGGATGAACTTGCCGTTGTGCAGCTCGAGAATCGCATTGCCGCTGCCCTCGAACCGGACGCCGATCACCAGCCCTCGAATCTCGGTCGAGTTGCCGCCGGAATCCTGCACGCGACCGGCGATGTAATGGCCGATCAACCCGGCGGTCGTTCCAAAGCGCTGTTCCTGGGCGAGCGACTCGAGCGTCTTCGTCAGCGTGGCCGACTGCTCCATCTGCCGGATATTGGCCATCTGCTGGAGGAGCTGCTGGTTGTCCTTGGGATTGAGCGGATCCTGCGACTGAAGCTCGGCGATCATCAGCGCAAAAAAGTCCTCGCTGCTGATGTCGTCGTAGCCCTTGGTCGTGGCCCGCTGGCCGGCGATCTGCGACGTCGTGGTCGCGGTAATGGTGCTGGCATCCATGAGAAATTCCAGGTTCTCTTATTCGCGTGCGGCGAGTCTCTCCGACCTGCGCGTCACGCCACCAGATTCAGGGACGACTCCGTCGCCCAGGTAAAGGCTGCTGCTGTTATCGCTGTGTTCTCATCGCCGGCGCTGCCGCCGTCGAACATGCCCGCCGCGGCGCCCCACTCATCGCCGGAGCGCCCGGACTCGTCCGATGTCGCCCGGCTGTCACCGCCCGAGTCGCCATTCCCCGCAAACTCGGGCTGCCCCCGGTCGCTTTGCTCCTGCGGTCGATCGAACTGCGCCTGTTGGCCATCGGGCGTGCGCACGACGACATCGGCGCGGTCCACGCGGATGCCGTGCTGCGCCAGGGCCTCGCGCAGCTGTGCCAGGTTGCGCTCGACCAGCCTGTGCACGCGACTGGAATCGACTTCGACCTGAAGCGAAACGGCCTGCTGGTGCATTCGAATCTGCACGCGCATCGCCCCAAGCTCGGGAGGATCGAGCTGGAGCGTGGCCTGGTAGCGGCCGCCGCCGCGCGACGCCGCGCCGAGCATTCTCGCCGCCTGATCGACGGCGTCCGGCGCTTCCGATTGGTTCGACGACAGAAGCTGCGCCACCAGATCGGCCGGTCGTGAAGCGGGCGATGCGACCTCGCTGAACCGGGCGCCGCCGTTCGACGGCCCTGCCGTCGATGTCAGGGCCGTGTCCGCTGCCGCCTTCGCCGATGATCCCTCGGAGCGGCTCACCAGCGCCCGAGAGACCAGTGCCGCCGCCGTGTCGCCCTTGATGGAGCGAATCGAGACTCCTCGCGCGGCGGCGGACTGTCCGAACCGTTGCACGCCGGCCGCGGGAGTGCCATTCGCCGACGTCGATGCCGAAATGCCCGCCGGTTGCGCAGAATCGGAAGAAGTTGCGACTGCGCCGCCCTGCCTTCGCGCATCCACCCACAGCCTCACCCTGCGATCGTACGCGGTCTCGCCTCGCGAAATCTCGCCATTCACCTGCTTTTGCGGTGCGCGCGCATGCTCGACCGCCTCGTCCTCCACGGCGAGAGGCGCTTGCTCTGCGTCGCGTGGTCTCTGCGCAGGCGCTTCTCCCCGTGCGGACGGATGCGAATCAGCATCTGCATCGGGCTCGCCCGCCTCACCGCCGACGACCGGCGCCGGCGAAGCACCGGGCGGTGCCGATCGTGTTCCCGGAGTGTCACTGGCGGCAAAACTCGTCGTTTCTTTCGACGCCGCCTCGATGGCATGGCCGATGGAATTTGCCAATGGACCGGCGTGCGTGGAAGCGGACGTGTCCTTTGAAGCGATGGCCGCGGATTCGACCTGCGGGAAAGTGGCCGTCGCGACGCCCGTCTGGCGCTTGTCCGCCGGACCGCCAGCGGCGTGCACTATTGGCGCCGGCTTCGCGCCCTCGCCCGCCGCGTCCGGCAGCTTCTTCGGCCCGGTCTCACCAGACTCCGGCGCCGTCTGCACCGGCGCGGGTATGGGCCGCTGGACGGAACCTTCGCTTACCGGGGCAGCTTCTTCCTTCTCCGAGGTTTCTTCCCGTGCCTCCTCGTTGGCATCGGCCTCGTCCAGCGCCACCGGGGCGCCCTGCCGCTCGGCGGATTGCGCATCATCGAGGAAGCTTTGAAACGAGTTTTCCGTCGCCTCGGCGCGCGGCTTCGCGCGCTCGCTCAGCGCGATTGCAGCCGGCCGGTCAATGCCGGCCGTCCAGATCGATGGTCCCATGCAGCAGGCTCCCTGTTTGTGCTAGCCCGCGCCCAGGACCTCCGCCTGTGCGACATCGCTTTCATGCAGTTTCTCCATGACGCGCCCGATCCACAGGCGCTCCTCCTGACTCTTGCATTCCCGCACGATCTTCGCCACGCGGCGCTGGTCCATTCTCCGAATGATCCGCACCACGTCGGCGTCATCCTTGGCGCGCAGAAGCGCCTTGGCATCCTTGGCGGGAATGCTCGACAGAATCTCCAGTTCTTTCTGAAGTCCGTCGCTGCCCGAGGCCGCGGCCAGTGCCGCACGCTCCTCGGCAAATCGCTGCTTCGCCGCCTCCAGTTCCTCGCGGGCGCGAATCAGCGCCAGCTCGCGGTTCTCCAGGTGAGACCACAGGTTCCGGATTTCGCGCTCGCGCCGCTCCAGTTCGATGCGGTGCCGCGCATCCATCTCGTCGTTCAGGCGGATGCGCTCGGCGATGGCGTCCGCCGGACGCGTTGCCTTGGGCGAAGACGCCCCCTTCGGCGCTTCGCCGGCAGTGACCGACTCGCCGGTCTCTTCCTCGCCGCGCAGGATGGCCGCCGCCCGCAGCACGCGCTCGCGCTCCAGCCAGCCGCGGCTCCAGGCGAATGCGCCGAAGCCCGCCAGCGCGAGCACGTTGAGCACGCAGACCACTGCGATAGCGATGGCCAGGCGCTTCACGCCCCGTCTCCTTGTGCCGCCGCGCCCGCATGTACGAACCGCAGCACGTTCATTTCATCCTGCTCGAGCCGTTCGCGGCGATCCTGTTCGGCCCGACGCCGCGCCAGCCGCTGCGACTTGAGGCGTTCGAGCACTTTCTTGTCGGTTGCCGCCGCCGTCAGCTGCTGACGCTCCTGCGCGAGGATGGCGCGGTGCGTCGATATTTCGGCCTGCGTCTCGAGCACGCCGCGACGAAGCCGCGTGACCCAGTGGCGGCCGAACCGAAGCTGATCCAGATCGACCGCCTCGAGTCGCAGTGCATCGCGCGCGGCTGCGCTCTCCTCATCGATGCGGCGCATGAGCGCCGTGCGGCGTTCCTCCAGCCGATGAATGGCCGCCAGCCGCGCGGCCACGGCACGCTGCCGCTCCTGCTCGCGGAGCTTCCGCAGGTGCAGCAGCGTCTCAAATCGGAATGCAGTCGTCGCAGCCATGCAGTCTCACTTCCATAGCGCGGGCGAATTGTCGCATCGCCCGGAGCCTGTTCGTTTCACTTCAGCGTCTTGCAGGCGCCTTGCGCGGCGCCGCGGTGGCCCTGGCCGGAGCGGCCGCGGGCTTTGCCGGCGCTTTGCCTGTCGCAGGCCTGGCGGCCGGTGGAGCGGGCCGGGACGCTGCCGGCGCCTGGTCGGCGGCCGCACGCGGGCCCTCAACCGCTTGATGGCGGGCCGCCCCGCGAATGGCCTCCGCGCCCTTGTTCATCTCGTCCAGCAGTGCCATCAGCCCGGCCCGCGACGCGTCGAAGTCAAATCCCTCGTCGATGCCTTGCCTCAGGAACGTCTCGATCGCCGGACGCATCCGGATGGCCAGGTCGTACTCGGCATTGGTGCCCGAGGCGTAGGCGCCGATGTTCACCAGGTCTTCGATCTCCTCCCAGACCGCCATCAGGCGCTTGATGGACTGCGCCGCCTGCATCTGCGGCGCGTCGACGATGTCCGGCATCACGCGACTGATGCTCTCCAGCACGCTGATTGCAGGATATAGCCCGCGATTGGCCAGCCGCCGCGAAAGCACCACGTGCCCATCCAGGATCCCGCGCACGGCATCCGAGACCGGATCGTTCAGATCGTCGCCCTCCACGAGGACGGTATATAGACCCGTGATGCTGCCGTGCTCCGTCCGACCGCTGCGTTCCAGCAGACGCGGGAGCATGGCGAAGACGCTGGGCGGATATCCCTTCGACGCAGGCGGTTCGCCCGCGGCCAGACCGATCTGGCGGGCGGCCATGGCGGCTCGCGTGACGGAATCGGCAAGCAGGAGCACATCAGCCCCCTGGTCGCGGAAGTACTCGGCGATGGCCGTCGCGGTAAAGCAGGCCCGCAGCCGCAGCGGTGGCGATTGATCTGAAGTGCTGACGACAATAACGGACCGCTTCAGGCCCTCGGGGCCGAGGTCTTTCTGGAGAAAGTCCTGCACCTCGCGGCCGCGTTCACCCGCCAGTGCAATGACGGTGACATCGGCGGCCGTGCGGCGGGCCATCATGCCCAGCAGCACGCTCTTCCCGACGCCGGTGCCGGCGAAGACGCCCAGACGCTGCCCGCGGCCGGGCGTCAGCATCGCGTTGATCGAGCGTATGCCCACCGACAGCGGCCGATCGATGCGCGGCCGCTTCATGGCATCGGGAGCGACGCGATGGAGCGGATAGTAGGTGTCGGCCGCGATCGGCTCGCGATGATCCACCGCCTCGCCCATGGCCCCGACGACGCGCCCAAGCAGCATCGGCCCCACCGGCACCTTCTGGGCGCTGGTCACGTGATGCACGCGCTGACCGCGCGTCAGGCCCTGGGCCTCGACCAGCGGCATGAGCAGCGTGAATTCGTTTCGAAAGCCGATCACCTCGGCCGCAATGAAGCGACCCGGCCCCGTCTCGATGCGACACAGGGCGCCCACCGGCGCGCGAAGGCCGACGGCCTGCACCGTCATCCCCGACAGAGACAACACGCGACCGGAAAAGTCGCACGCGTCCGCCGACCGGACCGCTTCAAGTTGTTCGGCCAGCAGCGTCATGGGGACAGCGACAGCTCCTTCATGCGTGTGCGCCAATCGCTCACCAGTTCGTCGGCAATGCGCTGCACGCGGGTACTCGCCTGGGCATCGACGCGGGTGTCGGCGGCCTCGACGCGCACGCCGCCCCGCTCGATCGATTCATCCTCGACGATGCGGACGTGTCGCGACGCCGTCAGCGCCGCGTGCGTGTCGCCGGCGAGCAGCTCAATGGCCCGGGCATCGGCCGGATGAACGCGCACGATCACCTCGCTGGCCTCGCCGACCAGCTTCAGCGCTTCGCCGCAGGCCTGTGCGGCGGCGTCGGGGGCCGCCTCCTCCAGGCTGCTGAAGCGCTTGACGATGCGGCCGGCGATGGCGATGGCCAGCACGACCACATCGCGCCGGGCGACGGCATAGAGCTGTTCGCGGCGGCGCGCCAATTCCGACACCATGCCGGGTAGCGCCTGGGCCAGTGCAGCGCGGTCCTGTTCAAACTGGCCGCGGGCTTCCTTCAGGGCCGCGTCGAATCCCTGTTTGCGGCCCTCGGCGACGCCCTGCGCCAGCCCCTCCCGCCGGGCCTGCTCAAACAGCTCGCGGCGGCGCTGTTCCGCGTCGCGAAGGGCCTGCTCGCGCACGCGGGCCGCCTGCGCGCTGGCCTCCGCCAGGATCGCCTCGGCCTTCTGCGCAATGTCGCGCAGATCGAGGCCCAGCATGCCCTGCGCCATCGTGCGGGTCTGCCCTGCCTTGATGATGACACCGCTCATACGATCAACTCGCTGTCTCCGCCGCGGCCGGTAATGATGATCTCACCCGCCTCTTCCAGCCGCCGCACGATATCCACGATCTTCTGCTGCGCGCCCTCCACGTCCGACAGTCGCACCGGCCCCATGTATTCCATCTCTTCCTTGATGTTCTGGGCCGCGCGCTCGGACATGTTCGAAAAGATCTTCTCCTTCAGTTCGTCGGTCGCCGTGCGCAGCGCCAGCACCAGATCGGCCGTCTCCACTTCCTTGAGGAAGGCCTGCACGCCGCGATCGTTCACCAGCAGGATGTCCTCGAAGACGAACATCAGCCGGCGAATCTGCTCGACCAGCTCCGGATCTTCCTGCTCCAGGGCCTCCAATATGCCCTTCTCCGTCGAGCGGTCGACCAGGTTCAGGATCGATGCCACGCTTTCGACACCCCCCACCCGCTGAAGCCCGTCGGCCATCAGTCCCGACAGCCGCTGCTCCAGGCTCTTCTCCACTTCCTTGATGACTTCGGGGCTGGTCTGTTCCATCCGCGAGATGCGGCTGACCACTTCCACCTTCTTCTCATCCGACAGCCCGGAGAGAATCTCGCTCGCCTTCTCCGGCAGCAAATGGGCCAGGATGAGGGCGATCGTCTGCGGGTGTTCGTCGATGATGAACGTGAGCAGGCTCTCGGTCTCGGTCTTCTGAAGGAAGTTGAACGGCTTTGCATAGAATTGCCGTTCGATCTGCTCAAGGATGCGCTTGGCATCCTTTTCCGGCAGCGACTGGCCCAGTAGTGCCCGCGCGTAGGCCAAACCCCCCGCCTCCGTATAGCTCTTGGCCAGGGCCAGCGCGTGAAACTCGTTGACGACGGCCTCGCGCTCTTCGCTCGTCACGTGATTGAGATGGGCGATCTCGCGGGTGACGGCCTCGACCGTGATCTCGTCGAGCTTCTTCAATATCACGCCGGCCACGTCGCGACTCAGGCTCACCAGCAGAATGGCCGTCTTGCGCGGACCGGTCATGCCGGTGTCGCCCTTCGAGCCGCCTTTTCTGGTTGCAACCGCCATCGTGCGTCGTTCCTATTGCGCTTCGGCAAGCCACGTCTGTAGAATGCCCGCCGCCGAATCCGGATCTTCCTTCACCAGCTGGGCAATCTGGTCCACGATCTGCTGCGTGCGCACCAGGCCCTCGTCCACCTCGTGGCCGATCATCGCGCCGCTGATGCCCTCGGCCTCGCCAACCGCATCGGGCCCGCCGCCGAGCGTCGGCAGGATGGCACTGTGCGCCGCCGTGTGGCCGCCGAGGCCGGCCATCGCCGTCCGGGCCGACGCGACCGACGCCTGCGCCTTTTTCGCGATGCGCAAAACCGCCACCAGGCTGACCAGCGCCAGCAGGCCCAGGCCCGCCTGCGGGCCGTATTGCCGCAGCATGGCGAAATAGTCGAGCGAACCCAGACCGCCACCGCCGGCGCCGCCGCCAGGCATGTCCGCATTCGCCGGCCGCGGCAGATCGAAATAGCTGGAGACGACGACATGGTCTTCGCTCGGCGCCTGGAGCAGGATCTTCACCTGCTCGCGAATCTTCTTCAGCTCGAGCTGCGCTGCCGTATCGACGTCCGCCGGTGAGACCGCGGCGTCGTCCGCGAGTCCCTTCTGCCGGCGATAAACCGCCGCCAGATAACTGTGCGGCACGTTGATCGAAGCCGTCAGCCGCTCGACGAAGCCCGCCAGCCGAACGCTGTCGGTCTGCTTCCGGTCGCGTTCACCCCCGAATTTGGTCACCGCATCGGTCGACAGGCTGGTCGAGGCCGGACCGGCATCGTCCACGGCCAGGCCCTGGTTGGGCCGCACGCCGGGTCCGATGGCGACGGCAACATTCTCGGTCTCCTCGCTCTTTTCCGATTCTTCCGACACCTTCACCTCGCCCAGCGTCGTCTGGTTGATTCGCTCGTCGGCGTCGCGCAGCCGCGCGTGGACGTTGACGACCAGGCCGGGGATGAAGCTGAACTGATCGTAAATCTTCCGGGTGTGGAGATTTTCGGCGGCCAGTTGCAGCTCGAGCATGTCGCCGGGGACCTGGTTGTTGGGATCGGGCGCCCGATGGAACTGCACGCCGTCGGTGATCTTGACGTCATTCACCGAAAGGCCCGGCACCGCGCCCGCGACGAAATTGGCGATGGCGGCGATGCGCTTCTTGTCCAGCACATCGCCCTCGTTGAGCACCAGGTTGACGCTCGCCGATGCCGCAGTCTTGGCACGCGTGGCAAAGCCGCGGCTTTCCGGCACCTGCACCAGCACCGATGCATCGCGCACGCCCTGAAAGCGGCGAAGCACGGCGGCGATCTCGGCCTCCAGCCCGCGGGCCTGCCGCCACTTGCTCTCCTGCGTGCTGATGAAGGCGTTGGTTTCCTTCATGAGCGCCGCATAGCCGGGCGTCATGTCGCGCGGCAGCGCGTCCTTCTGCGCCAGCATCGCCATCAGCCGCTGGCGATCGTCGTCGCTGCCGCGAATGAGAATGCGATCGCCCTCGATCTTCGACGGCATGCCCGTCGCGGCCAGTTCCGCCTGCACGCGCTGAATCTGGGCCGGCGTGAAGGACTGATCCAGCAGCGGTTGCCACTGCGGCGTCCCCGCCCAGTTCAGCATCTGGTACGTCGCACCCAGCAGCACGACCAGCAACAGCGCGATCGCAATGCGCTGCGACGCGCTGAGCGTCCTGAACTGCTCGGCGACATACCTGCCTTGTTGCCGGATGAACTCCATCGTACTCCGTTACGCCGCGCCCGCCCTCAATCCCTGAATCCCTGAATCCCTCAAACCCTTCCCCCTCATACCCTCATCTGCTTAATCTCCCCGTACGCATCCATCAGCTTGTTGCGAATCTCCATCAACAGATCGAACGCGATGCCGGCCTTGCGACTGGCGCTGAAGACCTCGGCCACGTTGTCGGTCTCGCCCGACAACAGCCGCTGCACGCCCTCGTCTGCCTGTGCCTGAAGCTGGTTCACCTTCTCCAGGCTTTCGAGGAGAAACTGTTTAAAGTCCTTTTCGACCGGCCCCGTGCGCGACACCGCGTCGGGCGCCGCGATCGGCTGCGGCCCGCCAACGGGGGCGAGATTGCTGCCAGTCACCGGATCAGCCATTGTCGTTCCCTCCCGGACTAGGCAAGTATGCGTAACGAGCCGGCAATGATGGACTTGGTCGCCTCCATTGCCGTGATGTTTGCTTCGTAGGCGCGGACCGCGACCATCGCGTTCACCATCTCCGTCGCCAGATCCACATTCGGGTAATAGACGATGCCCCGGGCGTCTGCATGCGGATGACCGGGATCGTATACACCCCGCGGCTGGCCGATGTGGTCTTCGACGATCTTCTCTACGCGAACGCCGGGTTCGCCATCGCCGCGGTGCGGAGCGAACAGCGCCACCCGCCGCAAATACGGGCCGGGCCGGCCATCGACGCGCTGCGTCGTCTGCGCATTGGCGATGTTGCCCGCGATGGTGTCGATGTGCATCCGCTGGGCGACGAGGCCGGACGTCGAAATATCCAGAGCGCCAAACATCGATGCAAAAACCCCGAAAATCAACGCATACAACAGGTCACAAGTTCTCATGCCACGCGACCGCGAATGGCCGACTGGAGGCTGCCGAATTTCTTCTGCATCAATTCGGTGGCCACCTGGTGCATCATGGCATTCTCGGCGAGATCGGCCATGTGGTGCTCGACGCGGGCGTTGGTGCCGTCGTGAAACAGGATGTTCTCGACCGGCTCCAGGCTCGGCGTGGCCTGCAAATGCCCCGCCGCATCGGTGCGCACTTCGCGCGTCTCGGGCAGATGGAAACCGCTGCCGCCTTCGGCGCGCCGGCGCTCGCGTGCAGAACGCAGCGCCGCCTGAAAGTCCCGCACGCTGAGCTGCCTGGCGCGATAGCCCGGCGTATTCACGTTGGCGATGTTCTCCGCCAGCATGCGATTGCGGGCCTCGGTGAAGGCGAGCGTCTTCTCCAGCAGCGGAATCGCCCCCGCGTTGGTCACATCCGACAGAAACACGTCAGACCTCCGATTCGCACGCGCGCCGCCCTGGGCAGTGGCGATGCTTGCCATCTCACCAAAGCAACGGCCGTGCCATGGCCCAAGCCCGATATACACGCGGCTGCGGCCCCGCATTCACCGCCGGCCCGCGACGCGACCCGCAACATTCGCCGCCGGGCGCAAGTGTTGCGCCATCCAGCCATCCTCGCGCCGGCAGCCATTCCGCATTCCCGCTACGCCGCCTGCACGGGCGTGCCGGCCGCCGCGCTCGCCTGCTGCTGCGCTGCTGCCGCCGCCTCGTCGCGCCACTTCTTGAGCTTCATGCCCAGCGTCCGCACGCCGATGCCCAGCGCCTTGGCGGTCTTCTCGCGGTGCCCGTTGAACTTGACCAGCGTCTGCTCGATAAGGGCCCGCTCCATGTCCTCCATCAGGAAACCCGGCCGCGCCACCCGCACGAGTGTCTCAACCTTGACATCCGACGAGGCCAGCCACGGTTCGATCAGCGGTCCGTCGATCTTCTCGTCCTGGCACAGCACCGCCGCACGCTCGCACACGTTCTCCAGCTCGCGGACGTTGCCCGGCCAGTGGTAGCTCTCGAGCAGCGACATGCCGCGCGACGTGACCTGGCGCGGCTCGCGCCCTTCGCGATGGCCGATTCGCTTGAGGAAGTGTTCCACCAGTTCGGGAATGTCCTCACGCCGGTCGCGCAGCGGCGGCAACGCGATGGGCAGCACGCTGATGCGGAAGAACAGGTCCTCGCGGAAGCGGCGCCGCGCCACCCAGTCGGACAGATCGCGATTGGTCGTGGCGATCACCCGAACGTCGGTCTTCATGGTGACGCTGCTGCCCACGCGCTCGAACTCGCGCTCCTGAAGCACGCGGAGGAGCTTGGCCTGCACCGGCAGCGACACCTCGCTGATCTCGTCCAACAGCAGCGTGCCGCCGACCGCCAGCTCGAAGCGCCCCTTGCGCAGCTTGTCCGCCCCGGTGAACGCGCCCTTCTCGTGCCCGAAGAGTTCGCTCTCCAGCAGCGTCGGGCTCAGTGCCGCGCAGTTGACGCACAGCATCGGACCGGCCGCGCGCTGCGAGGCGCGGTGCACGGCCCGGGCCACCAGCTCCTTGCCGGTGCCGCTCTCGCCCTGAATCAGCACCGTCGCCTGGCTGCGGGCCACGCGCTCGATCTGGGCCGCCACCTGGCGCATGGCACGTCCGCCGCCGATCAGGTCCCACTCGCCCTCGTGCTCGCGCAGGCTCTCGCGCAACACCTCATTCTCGCCGCGCAGGCGGTTGACCGTCACCGCCCGATCGACCACCAGCGCGATCGCCTCTGCCTCGAAAGGCTTCTGGATGTAGTCGAATGCCCCCTGCCGCATCGCCTCGACCGCGGTCGAGATGCTGGCGTAGGCCGTCATCAGCACGAAAGGCGCATCGACGCCGCGCGCCCGGAAGTTCTTCAACAGATCGATGCCGTCCATATTCGGCATCCGCAGATCGCTGATGATTACGTCGACCACTGATGGCCCGATCTCCGCCAGCGCCCGCTGCGGATCGGCATACGCCGCCACCGCGTGCCCCTGAACCGTCAGAATATGCGTCAGCGAGTCCCGCATGACATCCTTGTCGTCCACAATGCACACACGTGCCATGTCTTGGCTCCTCCCTGGGAGAGTTGTGCCTGGCGAGCGGCATCCGCGCCGGCGCCCGGCGTTGTTCTCCGGCCTGTGCCGGATCCTGTCTCTTTTTCCACGGCGATCGCCGCTTCAACCGGCGGTTTCGCCAACCTGTCTCAATCCGCCGACGCCGCCAATCGGCGGGCCGCGATGCTGCGTTGCGTCAGGCCGCGTCGCAGGCGGCGCGAATCGACAAATCGCCGCGCTCCTGCTCCGCCTTCTGTCGACTGCCGGCCGGCGGGATCGTCACCGCGAAACGCGCCCCGCCCTCGGGCCGGTTTGTCGCGCGAATCGTCCCCCCGTGCGCCTCGACGATGCGATGCACGATCGCCAGGCCCAGCCCCGTGCCGGTCGGCTTCGTCGTGAAGAACGGATTGAAGATACGATCGAGCATGTCTGCCGGTATACCCGGCCCGCTGTCGAGCACCTCGATCTGCACTTCACCGCAGTGTCCTGGAGGCGGCACCTGGCGATAGCGTGCGTTCACCTGAACCTGCCCGCCCTCGCCGGCCGCCTGGAGTCCGTTGATGACCAGATTCGTGAGTACCTGCCGCAGCCGCAGCGGGTCGGCATCGATCCACAACTCGTCGGCCCGGTCATCGAAGCTCGCTCTGGCTCCACTCCGATCCGCCCACGGCCGCGCGATGGCATCCACCTCGGCTAGAATGCCGCCGAGCTGGCACGGCTGCCGCTCCAGCCGGTCCTCCTGCGCGAAATCCAGGATTTCGCCGACCAGCCGGTCCAGCGACCGGACGCCCTCCGAGATCTTGCGTGCTGAAGCGCCGGCATCGGCATGCCCCGCCAGCGTCTGTTCGAGCATCGAGGCATACAGCGCGATGCCGCCCAGCGGATTGCGAATTTCGTGCGCCAGCCCCGCGGCCATCTCGCCCAGCGCGGCCAGCCGTTCGCGCCGCCGCAACTCCGCATTCTTGCGTCCAAGTTCGTCGCGCAGCCGCGAGACTTCGCCGTGCAATGACTCGTGGGCCTGCATCAGCCGCTCGGTCACGTCGCTGTAGGCCTTGATGATCGCGCCGAACTCACGCTCGCGATCGGTCAGGCCCGGCGTTGTCATTTCCACTGCCGCTGCGTGCATGCGATCAGGCCTCCTCGTTCGCCAGTCCGGCCGACTCCGGCCCCGCCGTCGCGTAGGCCGCCGACGCCCGCCCGCCGGCGCCGCAGCCGGTCAGCTCCCGCGCGACGGCGTGCCGCCGTGCCGTCAGCGTCGCCGAGTCGCGATTGTCGCTCTGAAGGATGAGCCCCAGCGACTGGTTCACTTCCTCGAGCATGTCCGCGATCTCCTGACGCACCCCCTCGGACAGCCCCGAATAAAACTGCGTCCACTGCTGGCGATAGGCCGCGAGCCTTGCGCCCAGTCCCATCAGGCCGTCGACCAGCCGCTGCCGCTCGGCCAGCACGCTCATCAGCGCTTCTCCCGCGCCGTCGTGGACCAGGGCCTGCTGCTGCTGAGCAAGGAATCGCAGCCGCCGATAGAGCGTGCGCTGATGACGCATCAGCTCCATGAACCGGTCCGGGCAGAGTGTCTCAACGGTCTCATTCATGGTCAGCTTCCAGCTTCATCGCCAATCGCGCCCCTTCGCACTGCTCACGCATTTTGAATTCCGCATTTTGAATTTTGCATTCTCAATACACCGCCATGCTCGCCATCCGATCCGCAATCTCCTGCCATTCCTGCTTCGACGTCTGGCCCGGCTGATTTTCAAATGCCTCATCCGGCATCTTGCTGATCAGCCACTTCAGCCGCGCCAGCGCAGCCACGGCCTCATCCCGCCGGCCCAGACGCTCCTGGCAATTCACCACCTGCATCATCGCGCTGACCGCCGCCGGCACGTTCTCGTAGCGCCAGGCCGCTTCGCGATAGGCCTCCGTCGCCCGTTCAAACTGACCCAGATCGAACAGGCAGTCGCCGATGTAGAGGTACGCGGCGCAAAGACTCGACGCCTCCAGCTCGGACAGCGACGGCTCATCCCGTGCCGCCAGCGTGGCCTTCACCGATTCGTACCCGGCAAGCGCCCGTTCCAGACGCTTCGCCGCCTCACGCATGGCCGACGCATCCGCCTGCGCCGCTTCGTCCGCGCGGATGAGGCTGGCGCTGCGCCGGTAGGCATCCGCCAGCAGAAACTCGAGCTGCGGCCGCTGCCGGTCATCCGGATACATGCCGATCGCATCTTCGAGCCTCGCAATGGCCTTCATCAGCGTCGACTGGATCTCCTGTGCCGGGGCTTCGCTCGCTTCCGCGCGATCCGCCGAGCGGATGTAGTACTCGGCCAGCAGAAACACCGAGCGGCGATAATCGTTCGAGTCGGGCCGGAAGAGCGAGTCGGCGCCGCGATCGTCCACGATGTCGAGCAGCAGCGCCTCGCCGCGGGCCTCCTGAGACGGGCCGCCGTTGAGCAGGCACTCGGCCAGCGGCACGTACGCCGCCAGCGCCGGCTGCCAGCGCGGATAGCTCCGCATCAATTCGTCGAAGACCTCGACCGCCGCATCGTCATTGCGCAGCGATCGCCACGCCTGGCCCAGCTTGAGCAGAACGTCCGAGCGCCGCGGCTGGCCGGGAAACTCGCGGGCATATTGCTGAAGGCAGACGATCACGTGCTGCGTATCGCCCGCCTCGTCGAAGCATTCGGCGGCCCGCTCCAGTGCCGAGGCCGCCGCCGCTTCATTGCCGCGCGAAAGGCCCGACAGCTCGACGAAGCTCTCGGCGGCGGCTGCGAAGGCCTGTCGTCGAATCTCCGCCCCTAGGACATCTGCCGCATCGGCGTCAAGCCCGAGGGCATGGCGATGCTGCGCCTCGGCCATCCGCGCCGTCAGACGCATCCGCGCATCCACATCGCTGGCGGGCGCAAAATGTCGTGCCCCGCGGAGAAAGCGAACACCCAGCTCGAAGTCACCCGAAGCAAGCCGCTGTTCGCCGATGGTGGCCATCGTCGTGCCCAGCGCGGCGACGTCGATGTACGGATGCGCCATGCGAGTGCCAAGCCGCTGTCGCAGCGTGTCGAATTGTTCGAGCGACGCCTCGTACCGCTCCAGCATCGACAGGCACTCGGCCGTGCCGAGCCGGCACGCTTCGTTCAAATCCCCGCGGGCGAACGACGTCATGACCTCTTCATAGAAGGCCAGCGCCGCCTGCGGTCGATCGTCTTCCTGCTGCAGGCGTCCCAGCATCCAGCCCGACCGCCCCCACAGATCGTCGCGCGTCCGCCATTCGCTCCGCAGCGACCGCAATACAGCCTCGGCCTCGTCGCGCTGCCCCCCGGCCCGCAGACAGACCGCTTCGTAATACGTGAGTGCGACGGCCTCCTCGGTGCCGGCCAGACGTTTCGCCCCGTCGGCCAGCAGCGATCTGGCGTCCGGCACCCTCCCATCCGCCAGCAGCAGGTCGACCTTGCGCTCCAGCGCCCAGCGATAATTCGCGGGCGTTGGCGTCCGCAGTGCAAGCAGCCGATCCAGCTCGGCCTGTGCCGCGTCGGGCACCAGCTCCCCGCTTCGCGTCTGAAGCTCAATGGACTTGCGGAGCAGCGTGTCCGATGGCGCATCCATCCGCCGGATGGCCTCGCGGAAAGACTCCAGGGCCTGCTCCGGCTGATCCGCCCACGCGTATGCATCGCCCAGGGCGGCCCAGTCCTCGGCACTCACCGACACGCCGAACCGCGTCGCGCTGTTGAAGTTGAATATGATCTGCTGCGCGTTTTCTATCGCGTGCGTTGCAGCCGTGGACTCGGCACGGTGAATCGTTCGCAGCAAGAGCCGGTGGTACTCGCCACGCTCGGCCAGATCCAGGTCCGGGTTTTTCAGCAGGTATACGAGATAGGCACTGGCCCGCGCCCACGCGCCGTGCGACTCCAGAACCCGCACGCGCTGCACGCGCTGATCAAACGTCACGCGCTCGTGGGCCAGGATGATCCGTCCGACGCCCGACAGGAGCACGGCCAGCGCCGCCACCAGCAGCGGAAACTGCCACCTGCCCCGCAAGGCGCCTCGAATGATCGGCCGGACCTCGTCCATGATTCCGCCCAACTCCGCGCAATCTATGCGCCGCCGGAACCGCGCCCCCGTGGCGGGCCCCCAGCTTCGCGATCGATTTGTGGCACGCCTTGCCTGACGGTGCCGTTCGATCGCCGTCGTGTGAGACATATCGGCCGGTCATGCGCCCGCCGGTCAAGGCATTTTTCTCGGACGGGCCGATCCTGCGCAGCGCGAAACTTGCTGACAGCGTTGAAAAAGGGGGCCGACGGATAAGAGGATGGATAATTTCTGCGGGCGCAAGCTTCGCGCCGTGAACTTTGCGCCTTCGTTGCGACTTTGATGAGCCTGGAACCGGCCGGTCGCGCGGCATGAACCGGCCCCGCATTTCGCCGTCGTGAGCGCTTCTCGCAAGTTCAACGACGCCGACGATATGGTTCAGCGATCGGCAGAAAACACCGTCTGCCGCGCGCGAATCATCGCTTCCAGGGCGTCGGCGCAGTGATCGGCCCGCACGCGATGATCCCATGGCGAATTGCGTATGCCGCCGAGGGCATCGGAGGGTCGCTGCATGTAATAATCACCCGGTGGCGTGATCTGAAGCTGAAGCAGGAATCGTACGGCGGACCGGGCGGCTTCGGTGTAGCGTTGTTCGCGCGTTTTATCCCCGATTCTCCCCGCCAGTTCGGCCGCGTCGCAAAGTAGCGACGTATACTGTGCGCTATCCGCGCCAACCAGCCCGGGCTTGCGGGCATTGATGGCGCCGTACATCTCCGGATACAGACAGTTGCCTTCGTTCAGTTGGACGGCCACGACCTGGTCGGCGACTTCGAACACAAAATCGCTCAGCCGCGCGTCACTGACGTTCTGATATTGCCGGGCAAAGGCCCGTGCCAGCGCGGCGGCAGCCACTGGTGTCGGATTCTTACGCAGCTCGCGATCATAATGGGACAACGCGCGCAGTGCCGCGCGCTCAATCGCCACATCCTTCTTTACGCCATAGGCTTGCGCCAGCGCAAAAAGTGCCCATCCCGCCTGGTCGATTTCCGGCGCCGGCTCCAGCGTTGTTTCGGCAAGCTGTTTTTCAGCCACGTCCAGCCGCAACAGGCCCGAATCCTGCTGCGAGGCAAGCAGGCCCTTTACCAGCCCGCCGCAGGTATCGGCGTCGCCTGCGCCACCCGGACACCACAGCAGCGAGATCAGCAGCCGTGCCGTGATCTCAAGCGTGTCGGCATGCCCCGGAGGCGCCAGCACCATTCCCGCCGCCTCGCGCGACTGTTCGCCGGTTTCGCTGGTGATCTTCAGTTCCAGCGGCTCGAGATAGCTGGAAAAGCTGTCTGCCCCCGCCTGCACCTTCTTGTGCAGTTCCGGTCGCTTGCTCCACGCTGCGTACGCGGCGAGCCCCGATAGCGCCCGAAGCTGCGCGCGGGCCGAGTTCATGTCCCGAAAACGCGCGGCGCCCGGCATGTACTCGTGTACAAAGCCGCCGGCGTCGTTCTGCCGACCCGCCAGGTACGCTCCGAGCGTCTCTAACGACGCCTCCACCCGCTCGCCCGTCACGTCCTGAGGCAGGATCATCTTGGCGCCGCGATCCAGTACGATTGGCAATCCACCGCCATCGGCCTGCCACAGGTGATACGTCCAGAAGCGAAAGTACTTTACCTCCTGCGGCGTACGAACCTTGTGTATGTGTTTGAGTCCGATCGTGTTCTCGGGGCCTGCCAGGGCGATGTCCGGCGTGAGATGTTTCTCAAGCACCTCCGACGGGCGCGTCCAGCCACGCCGGCCGAGGTACTCCACGCCGATCCCGTGAACGCCGGGCTCGAACGAATCGATCAGTGCCTCGCTCCATGTGCCGCCGGCCTCGAACGGATCAATCGTGAGATACTCGCATGGCCCCAGCCATTCCAACTCAAGCCCCTTCGCAAACCCGGCCGCGGCCATGTCCACTTTCTTGTCCAGAAGCGCCTGACCCAGCAGAGTGCCGGCCGCCACCGATGCATCCACGATGGCCGATTCCTGCGACTGCGCTTCTGCCAGCTGCCTGCCCAGCGAGCGCAGCGTCAGGTGAACGATGCCACGCTGGCCCTGCAAGGCCGGAGGATAGTATTGCGCCGCCCGCTCCGGACGGCCCGTCAGCCGGTCTTCCATGGCACGACGGGCGTACCGCGTCAGCAGTACGAGGTCTTCGTAGGCCACCGGCGTTCGCGCCATCGGGCGGGCGCGAATGGACGACGGCGACTGGGCCGGTCGCGATGCGGGACCCTGGCCCTCCATCGCACGGGCCATTGACGGCGCGAATGTCGCGGCCAACAGCACTGCCAATCCGCCGGCAGAGTCGATTAAACATCGATTCATGACACCAATCCTAGGCCCGCCCGGCGTCCGTCAGAACGTCCGCGGACGGTGAATTCATGGAAAAACGCCCCGGCGCAGCCAGAAAGCGGGCCCTATTCGGCAGCACGTCGATCCCCACAGGCAGCCAGCCACCGAATTCGCCATCCATCTGGTATGGCACCGGAACCGGCGACGATATGCGGACCTGACGGGCCTGCCGATACACCACGCCTGGGGCCGTGAGATGTCTGCCGACCAGTGTCCGCAGCGAATGAGCGATCAGGTCCATCGTGCCGCGGCAGGGGAGGGCAACCACGTCGAGCAGGCCATCGCGCCAGTTCGCCCGCGAGAGTATCCGCAGACCCAGTGCATATCGGGGAAGATGCCCAAGGATCACCAGGCCACGATCGTCGAACACGCGCTCGCCATCCGCCTCCACCGTCAGGTGCGGGTGCGTGAACTCCCGGAGCGTTCGCCAGATTGGCCCGACGTAGCTGCGGTAGGAGATATTTCCGCGCCGCCCCTCTACCAGTCTTCGCACCACTTCTCCGTCGAAGCCCGCTCCAAGCACGATCATGAACCGGCGACCATTGCATTGCGCCAGGTCAATCTCAACCACCTGCCACCGCCGAAATGCCTCCCACAACGCCACGACGTTGGCCCGCAGACCAAGGCACCGTGCCAGCACGTTCTCCGTGCCTGCCGGCGCCACCAGAATGGGCGGCGGATTGGACGGCAGACCGGACAGCACGCCGCCCACGGTCCCATCTCCGCCGCTGACGACGATCAGCCCGGCCCCGGCACGGCACGCTTCACCGGCCAGGCGCGGTGCGTCATCCGGCCCGCAGGTCTCGTCCACGGCGACCGCGTGCCCCTCTCGACGCAGCCGCTCGATGAAAGCGAAAAGCGCGCGTCGATCCGGTCGGCGGCCAGAAATAGGGTTGATAATGACGTGGATTCGCAAGTTCAACTGTTCATGAAGAGCCGAGGCGATGCAGCAACGGCCCAGGCGCGCCGGGGTTCCTTTTTCCCAAGTCTATCCCCGCGCCCCATCGGCACCCAGCCCTTTGCCTCTTTCCCCTTGTCCCTTATCCCTTACCCCTTACCCCTTGCCCCTTGCCCCTTACCCCTGCCCCTTCCCCCTGCCGAAAGCCCTCCCGCTTCCTCCACGTTATACTCCCGGGCATAGGCTATCCTGTCCCCCGTTGCTCCGGAGTTCCCGATGCCTGCACCGGCCCCGATACCTGTTGATCAACCCGCTGGTACCGCGACCGCGGCGCCGCCGCGACCCGAGAACATCCGCGACACCATCGAGTCGATCATCCTCGCCTTCATTCTCGCCTTCGTCTTCCGCGCCTTCGTCGTCGAGGCATTCGTCATACCCACCGGCTCCATGGCGCCATCGCTGTACGGCAAGCACGGCCAGCATCGCTGCACCAACTGCGGCCACGCCTTCGCCTATGGCCTCCGCGAGGACATGATGGTGCAGAACCGGCTCCTGCGCGGCACCCTCGCCGAGCCATTTTCCGTCCAGTGCCCCAACTGCACCTGGATGGGCGAGGGCAACGCCGATCTGAACACCGCCAACGGCCCGGTCCCCGCCAATTCCGGCGATCGCATCCTGGTCCTCAAGTGGGGCTACGACCTGGGCGGCGACTGGCTCGGTCCGCAGCGCTGGGACGTGGCGGTGTTCAAGGATCCGCAGAACGGCGACATGAACTTTATCAAGCGGATTGTCGGCCTGCCGGGCGAGGTCCTCGAGATCATCGACGGCGACATCTACACGGCCCGGCTGTCGGACGTCCCGTCGGACATCGTTACGGCACTCACGCCCTCTCCGGTGCCGGCGCGACCGCCGCCCGACCGGCTGACCGAGGACCAGGCCCGCCGACTGGCGTCGGTGCTTCGTATCGCGCGCAAGCCGGCAACGGCGCAACACAGCCTGTGGATGCTGCATTACGATCACGACCGGCCGCCGCGACGGCCGGCGCCCAGCCGCTGGCTCGAGGATGGCCCGGCTGGAAACCACCTTCGCGATCAGGCTGGCGCGCACGGAATCGTCGATGACGCGCCGCAGGGATACGATCCGCCCTATTGGGAAGGCGAAGACACCGCCGCGCGCCAGGCATGGGATGCCGACACCCCGGTCGTTCGCTTCACGCCCGCAGGCGCCGACCAGCCCTCCCGGCTCGTGCTCAAGGGCAAGCCCATCGCCGACGACTACGGCTATAACAACGTCTACCAGCAGGCGGCCGGCCATCAGTCTCCCGGCCGCGTGAACGTCGGCGACGTGCTGCTCAGCTTCGTCGCATTCCCCGGCGAGGGTGACGGCGATCTGACACTATACCTGTCAAAGGCCGACGCCCGGTTTCGCGCAAGGCTCCAGTCGAACGGCGATGTCTCCCTCGAGATGCGCGATCGCACCGGCGTCTGGCGCAAAGCCGGTCAACCTCCGAAGAGCATCGAGCCCTTCAGGCCCGGCAGGCCGATGACCATCGAATTCGAAAACCTCGACTACCGCGTGGCCCTGCGCGTCGGCGGCGTTGAAATCGCGGCGACCGAGCCCGCCGACTATGCCCCGGACGTCTGGCATCTGTTGCGCTCCGCCGGGCAGGATGGTCTCTACGGCACGGCATCGGTGTCGATCTCCGCCAGCGGCCTTCCCCTGGAACTTCACCATCTGAAGGTGCAACGCGACGTATACTATCGATCCGCCAACATCACCGAAGCCACCAGTCACTCCGAGCGCTTTTCGGATGTGCCCGGATGGGGAATCGCCGGCAATCCCATACTGCTTCGCAGCGAGCCGGATGACTTCTTCTGCTGCGGCGACAACAGCCCCCAGAGCAAGGACTCGCGACTGTGGGTCGAAGTCTGCGACATGCTCCGCGACCGGGGGGACTACCAGTATGGCACCGTCCCGGGCGACCAGTTGATCGGCCGGGCGTTCTTTGTGTATTGGCCGAGCGGTTTGAGACTTTCCGAAGGCACCATCGGGATCATCCCTAATGTGGGTAAGATGCGCATCATCCGATAAAGAGGATACTTTCGCCGCGCCCCCCAGCCGCGCAAACCTCGTTATCCACAAAGGATGCTGGCCTCGCCTGAACGATCGTTCAGGCATGCCCGCGCCTCTGAATTGTCACCAGTCTCCCGAAATTCACACACCGCCCCGCCGGGCGTGGTCCCGTACCCATCGCTCGTAAACAATTGAATTCACAAACGGATGCGACAATCCATGCCGCCCGCACGGTTGCCTCGAACCGGTTTTACGCGAGAATGACCCGCACGCCCGCTGGCCCGCAACAGTCGCGATGGCCGGCGCGAAAAAGCCCGTTCTTGAACACGTTGTCAACATCCGCCGCACACCGGTAAACATGGCTCAACACCTGCTCGAATCCCGCAACCTCGTCAAGACCTATGGCGGTCGCACGGTCGTCAATAAGGTGAGTTTCCACGTCGGAAAAGCAGAAATCGTCGGGCTGCTCGGACGCAACGGTGCCGGCAAGACGACCAGCTTCCGCATGACCATGGGCATGGTGAAGCCCGACGGAGGGGAGATCCACTTTTCCGGCGACGATATCACCGGCCTGCCGATGTACCGGCGGGCTCAGAAAGGGCTGGGTTACCTCTCGCAGGAAAGCAGCGTGTTCGTGCGGCTCTCCGTCGAGAAGAACCTGCTGGCCGTGCTCGAACTCATCTCCGGGCTGAATGGCGAACAGCGAAAAAGACGCGCGTATGAATTGATGGAGCAGTTCGGCCTCCTCAAGAACGCCCGCCAGGAGGCCCGCACGCTCTCCGGCGGCGAGCGGCGCAAGCTTGAGATTGCACGTGCCCTGGTCACGCAGCCGGCCATCATCCTGCTCGACGAACCCTTCAGCGGCGTGGACCCGATTGCCGTGCAGGACTTGCAGAAGGAAATCCTGCACCTCCGCGGCAGCCTCGGCCTCTCGATCCTTCTGACAGACCACAACGTGCGGCAGACGCTGGAAGTGACCGATCGCAGCTACATCATCCACGAGGGCCGCGTCATCGCCGAGGGCAGCCCCCGCAAGCTCATCAACGATCCGGCCGTGCGCGAGGCCTACCTGGGCTCGACGTTCAAAGGCGACGAGTTCGATCATCGCCCTCAGGCATAGCCGCCCACCGTCAATAGTCGATCCTTCGGGGTGCCACTGCTGTGTCAGCAGTGCAGAACACCCGGTGCGTTCAAAAACGAAATAGCCACCCGTCGTCACCTCTATCCCACAAACCGCTCATATTCCTTCACCATCTTCAAATAGTACGACACGCTCGATCTCAACCCCCCCGGCCGGTTGCGGAGCCGCCACAACCTCCGATGCTCTTCCACGATCCCGGCCAGATCGCGTGCCAGCCAGTCCGTCCCCCGTGCCCCCCTCAATCCCAGCGAACACCTCGCCCGCTCCACGGCATGACGCAGCACGCGAATCGTCTGCGACAGCTCGTCATGCATGATAGCCCCGTCGGCCGCTGGGTACCTTGCACCCACCGCCAGCCGCTCAACGCGAGACAGGCGAGCTTCGACGGCATCGAGCGACCGTCGCGTCAACCCCTCAACAGCAGCAGCATCGCCCACGGGCCGCTGCATGACGCGAAACAGCCGCGTCTGGTTCTTCAACGCCTTGCCGCCGGGGCTGACACGGCCCAGCTCCAGCCATGCCTCAGCGGCCCGCGCTTCGGCACTGTCAAATGCATGCCGCGATGTCAACGCAGCGACATCCATGCCCGCGTTCGCCTCCCCGCACCACGCGCAGCCCGCCCCATAGACCAGCGGCCCAACACTCACCGGCAGATACTGGCGATGTCCATAATCCCCCCAGTCGGTCATCAGATATCCCGCCGCACCGTGCCGCATCCCCGCCTTCGCCGCGTTTCGCAGATTCGCCAGCGCGTTCTCCGTCCGCCCGCCGAAGCTGCACCAGCTCGACGTGCCGGGGCACACATAGAACCGCAGGCCCGCGTCGCGCGGGTATCGACACTCGCGATCGAAAGGGTGTTCGGCCTCGTAGCCCCAGACCATCGGCGTCACGTCCCGCGGCAGTCTCGCGATCAATTCCGGGTGCTTCTGTATCCAGTCGCTCCAGAACTGGATTCGCCGCCCGTGCCGCGCCGCCGCCCGCCGCACTTTCAACAGCCAGTCGAGGTACACGCGACCTTCCCCGCGACGGGCAAAGGCCGATCGGCTGCGGCCCTGCCCCAGCTCCCACGGTTCGTCGCAGCCCACATTGAGCCGGCGACTGGAAAAGTTCGGCAACAATTGTGCGTACAGGTCCTCGATCAGCGCCAGCGAGCCCACGTCCAGCGGGCACAGCGTGCTCGGCTGGCTGCGCACCTCGCCCCACGGCAGCGTCCATGAACCCGTGCATTCCGCAAGACGCCGATAGGGCTCGTGCTTCAGCCAGCGCTCCATGTGGCCCAGCGCGTTCTGATTGGGCACCAGCTCGATGCCACGCTCGCGACAGTATGCGTCCAGCGAGCAAATCTGCGCCGGCGTCATCGGCGACGCCCCGCGCCACACCCGCTCGTGGCCGCGATAGGCGAACGTATGCTCGGTGTAGAGCTGAAGCTCGTTGAGCTTCCATGCCGCAAAGCGATCGACCAGCGCTCGCAACGTCGCCATCGTCGGCACCTTGTCCCGACTGATGTCGAGCATGACGCCGCGCTGCTCGAAGTCCGGCCAGTCCTCGATCGTCATCGCCGGAAGCGCGGGCCGCCCGCAGCGGAGCAACTGCGCCAGCGTCGCCGCCGCATGGCGAAAGCCTGCTTCCGAAGCGGCGATCATCCGGATGCCGCCCGTATTCACGCGCAGGCGATAACCCTGCGCCGGACTGCGCACCGCGCCCGTTTCCACCGACAACCGGATGTGACCGGCATCTGCCGCCGCGCGCCCGATGAGGCGACTGCGTATGCCCGCCCGGCCCAGCACGCCGGCTACGATGGGAATGAATTCAACCGAATCGTGCACGCCAACCAGTTCCACGACGCCCACGTCGCCGCCCGATAGCTGTAGCTCCCCGGCAAGCCGCTTCAGCCGGCGCGGTCGCGGAAGCAGTGCCTCCGCGACGTCATCCGCATGGTGATCAGGGCGTGGCCGCATCGATGCCCCGATCGCCCATGCCGGCATCCGCGTCGCCCGGCGTGCCGGCGAGTCGCTCGACGGGCGGTCCCGTCGCGTAGCAACCCACCCGCGCAACCACATAGCCCGGCGGCTCTGACGACGACGGCAGCCAGGCGAATGTGCCGCCGGTCTCCGCGAACACGCGATCAAGCACCGCTGTATCGCACGGCGGGTGCATCAGCGAGCCGTCGCGCAGGTGAATGCTCTGCTGCGAACCGCGGATCACCAGGTGAACGCGAAAGTCGTAGCCATCCGGACCGGTCGAATGCCCCACGCGCATTCGCGAACTGAAGACGTGCTCAAAATTCGCATCCACCAGGCCTCGCTCGCAACGCCACGCCAGGATCGCCCGCCGAAGCGCATCGAACACGGCCGCCTGCCGCGCTGCGGCAAACTGCTCCCGCGTCGTTTCAATTCCGATCAGCGGCGCCACGCCGGCCGTTTCAAAGAGAAGCCTGTTTGGGGTGCTGGAGGCATCGTGACGGCGACCGCCCGGCAAAGCCGCGCCGTTCTCGGTTCGGTCAATGCGAACGGACGTGGCGGGCGCCGGGCCGCCGAATGGCTGCTTCGCCTGCCGCCTGGCGCTCGAACAGCCCGCATTCGGCAGGACCAGCACCGCCGCGCACAGAACGGCCGCGCTCAATCGGGAGAATTTGGCCGCACGCGAGATGCGCGACGCAGGGTGCGATTTGCTAATACAAAGGTGCGGCATTGCGCGAAATCCGTTTCGCCACGATCGCACGGTGTCCTTTTGCGATCGGGCCGCCTATACGGTGACGTGCTCTTCTTTCGCCGCGGCACGCACGCTGGCGATCGCCGGACTGAGCGGCTGTTCCGGCGATGGCTCGGCTGGTTCGACCGGCTGTCGCGACGCCTGGTAATTGCTGACGAACGTCAGAATCGAAACATAGAAATAGCCGGCCGTAAACAGCGACAGGAAAAACAGCCCCAGCCACATCTTCATCACCATGGCATAGATGGTGCACGAGGCCATGTACGCACCCATGCCCAGCTCCAGCCACGCCTGGATCACCTTGATGTTGAGACGGTTGCGACCGCTCTGGCCGACCCAAGCGCGATCGTGACTGCCGGCCACGCCAAACTTGGGCGTACGGACGAACTCCGACTCACCGCCGAAAAGCCCTTCAAAGGCGGCCCGGGCATTGTTCATCGAAATGCCCACTCCCACCGCCATGAGGAACGGCAGATATTTCAAACAGTCGGCCCAGGGGCGGAAGATCTCGCGCTGGCTGGCAACATAGAACGTGCTCGCCGAGAAAGTCGCCAGCAGCACCAGCGAACCATCGATCACGCCGCGCATTACCGGGCTGTCCACGAACAGATGCGTCTTGAGCAACAGCGCCGGGAACAGCAGCAGAGTCAGTACCAGGATGAAAAAGTAGCTGGCCCAGCTCGTCAGATGGAAGAACGCCTCCGTCTTGATCCGCCACGGCAAACGCGACTTGAGAATGCCCGGCAGCAGCTTGCGGCAGGTCTGCGCGCCGCCCTTGGCCCAGCGATGCTGCTGGCTCTTGAAGGCGTTCATCTCCGGCGGCAGCTCGGCCGGGCTGGTCACGTGCGGCAGATAGACAAACTTCCAGCCCTTCATCTGTGCCCGGTACGACAGGTCCAGGTCCTCGGTCAGCGTGTCGTGCTGCCAGCCGCCGGCATCGACGATGCACTGCTTTCGCCACATGCCTGCCGTGCCGTTGAAGCTCATGAAGCGGCCGGACCGGTTGCGCGCCGTGTGCTCAATCACAAAGTGACCATCAAGCAGAACCGCCTGCGCCTTGGTCAAAAGCGACGAGTCGCGATTGATGTGCTCCCACCGCGTCTGCACCATGCCGATCTTCGGATCGACGAAGTGATCGATCATTTCATGCAGAATGTCGGTCGGTGGCGTGAAGTCGGCATCAAAAATCAGAACAAATTCGCCGCGGGCGACCTTCAGCCCCTCCTCCAGCGCGCCGGCCTTGTAGCCCTGGCGGTTGGTGCGGTGAATCAGGTGAATATCAAAGCCCTGGGCCGCCATCTCTTCGACGGTCTGCCGGGCGATCTCGGTCGTCTCGTCGGTCGAATCGTCGAGGACCTGAATCTCGAGCCTGTCGATGGGATAGTCGATGCGGCAGGCCGCCTCGATGACGCGCCGGGCCACGAATTGCTCGTTGTACATCGGCAACTGCACCGTGACGCGCGGACGCTCCGAGAAGCACGCATCGCGGCGGGGTGCATTGGGGCGATACTTGTAGTAAAGATAAACCAGGGCGTAGCGATGCATGCCATAGATGGCGAGCAGCACGCAGATGCTCAGGTGCAACGCGACGATCGAGTAATACGTCCAGTGATGTTCCATGATTGGTCGATGCCCCGGCCGATCCTCTGTTCATCCCGGCGCGCCGGGACTGGCCTACCGCGCCGGGATCGCCGGAAGCCCTCTCTCGCGGCCTGATTGCCGATTCTATAAGCCCCGGGAAATAGGTGTCAATTCGCCTTTCGCGGCGTTATCGGCGGCACTGTGAATTGCGCCGGCACCCAGCCCGCCGCCCGGCGCCCGACGTTAGCGTTATTGTTCGCATTATGGCGACTGGATAACATGCTGAACTGGTTACCTGTCCTGTTCCTGCCTCCGAGGGCCGCATGACCCTGATTCTCGACGCCGAAAATGTACGCGTCGAATACGGAAAATTCGTCGCCCTGCCCGGCCTCAGCCTCCAGCTTTCCGCCGGGCAACTGCTCGGCTTCATCGGCCCCAACGGGGCCGGCAAAACGACCACGCTCAAGGTCCTCAGCGGGCTCATTCCGCAGGCGGCCGGGCGAATTCACGTCCTCGGCGAACCGGTCGAGCCCGGCAACATGAACGCGCTCTCGAAGATCGGCTTCGCCCCCGATACGCCGCCGCTGTACGAAGATCTCAGCGTTGCCGATTTTCTCCGCTTCATCGGACGGGCCTACCAGATCGATCGCCTGCTGGTGGAAGAGCGCGTCGATTTCTGGCTCGAGCAGCTGTGGCTGTCCGACAAGCGTTCGGCCAAGATCAAGACGCTCTCGCGCGGCATGCGGCAGCGTCTCACTGTCGCGCGCACGCTGCTGCCCGATCCCGTCCTCGTGCTGCTCGATGAGCCCGCCGCCGGGCTCGATCCCGCCGGCCGCGTCGAGTTTCGCAAGCTTCTCGGAAATCTTCGCGACCAGGGCAAGGCCCTCATCGTCAGCAGTCATATTCTGGCGGACCTGCACGAATATTGCACCCACATCGCCATCATGGAGGCGGGGCGACTGCGCCAGTTCGGCACCGTGGCTCAAGTCGTCGGCGGGCAGGACGACAACCGCTGCCGCTACAGCCTGGTCCTCGCCAGGCCGACACCCGAGACGGCGGCCGTTCTGGAACGATTTCCGGCCCTCTCAAACGTCGATGTCAACGGCCGCAGCGTCGTCTTCGAATTCGATCACGAGCCCGAGGCCGCATCCGATCTGCTCGCAGCGCTGATCCGGCACGGTCTGCCCGTCGCCAGCTTCGCACCGATGGCGCACGATCTGGAGCAGGCCTACCTTCGCACCGGCATTCGCCAGGTCGATTGATCGCCGCTACTGCACGAAACAGAACTGTGTCAATGAAGTGGCACGAGCGCCCTGGCCGCAGAGCTTGCGTGGTCCATCGATCCCCGGCTACTCGCTGGCCGGTTCGCCCGCTTCCGCCGCGATCCAGGCCTCGTTCAACTCGACGTGCCTGATCCGCGCCCGCCCCTCGGTGTACACGATGTGCAGCGTGCCGTCCGGCGACTGCGCGAGAGATGGATAGCTTCGCTCGTCGTCTCCCTCCGAAATCACCCGCCGAAAGGGCCACGTCCGGCCGTCGTCCATCGACATCGCGATCGTCAATCGATTGCGGCTCTGCGGATCGTCGTTCAGGACCAGCACCAGCCGGTTGCCGGCCAGCCGGTAAATTCCCGCGGCGCTGTCGGGATTGGCGAAGCCGCCGTCCGACGGTGCCGTCCAGCTTGCACCGGCATCGTCAGATGCCATGACCCACAGCGGCCCGCGCCCCGTGTTGCGCATGACGCACAGCAGGCGCCCGCTTTCCAGTTGCACCAGTGTAGGCTGAATGGCACCGCTGCCCGGCTGCGGCGGCCACACGACCGGCAGCAGCGTCCAGTTGCCGCCGGCCTGCTGCGCGAAAAAGAGCGGCCGCAGCCACAGATCGTCGTAAGCCGGCAGCAGCAGACAGCCATCGTTCAACCGGATCGGAGCGCATCGCACATTCGAGCCCAGCGGCCCCGGAATGACCACCGGCTGCGTCCACGTCAGGCCGCGATCCGTCGATTGTTGCACCTCGATGCGCGCCGTCGACCATCCAAACGGCACCGCGGCGCTGAAGAGCCACACCGCGTCGCCTTCGGCAAACAGCACCGGGTTGCCGTCGCCGCCGGGGCGATCGAGATGCAGCCGCGGCGCGTCCCACGTCGCCGCGCCAGCGCCGCGCCGTGCGGTGTAAATCGCCGAGCCATCCAGTTCGTGCGGACCAGCATAGGAATACCACGCCGCCAGCAACTCGCCATCCGCAAAGCTCGCGATTGTCGCCGCGTGATGCCCCACCTTGCCCGCAATTTCTTCGACCAGCGGGCGATCGGAAAAATGCGTCGTCTGGCCCTGCCATGCCGTGCGGTCGAGCCCGGCCCCTTCCACCGGCATGTTGAACGCCAGCGCGGCGCCGCTGACGCCGGCCGGCACCTCCACGACGCCGCAGCCGCCTGCGAAAATCGCAGCAAGGATCAGCAGGCAGCGCAGCATCTTCAATCGTCCGGCCGCGGGCGTTACCATGTCGCCGCGGCGCGCCGCGGCCGAATCGCAACACATAGCCCGAATTCGATTGATCTTGCCCATGGCCCTCGATGCCTACATCTCCAACCCGATCGGATGGGCGCAGCTCATGCTGCTGGGAGGTCCGCGCCGCGTGCTCGGCATGGCCGGAATTTACGCCGGCATCCACGTCGCCGCCAACGTCCTCATCTACCGCGCACTCCGGGACGATGTCTCTCTGCGTTCCTTCGCCGATGCCTCCCTCGCCATCACCACGATGGTGCAGGCCGGGCTGTTCGTGCTCGCCGGTTGCTCGGCCATCAAGAAGGCCGTCCACCGTGACTTCACCTCCGACATGATCACCTCCCACCGGAACAGCGCCATGACCGGCCAGGTGGCGGTCCTCGGCTATCTCACCGGCGCCACCATCAGCGTGCTCAGCCTGTCCGCCGTCAACCTGCTGGCCATGACGCTGCTGGCGGCGCTTGCGGGGCATTCGCCGGCGGCGCCGCTTTTCATCTTTGCCATGCTCGGCTGCCTGACCGTGTTCCTGTGGGTGCTGGCCATCCTCGCCGGGCTCAGTTCCAGGGGCACCTTCTCGATCGTCGGCGTCGTGATCATCCTCGGCTTCGTCGCCAACGCCCAGAGCCTGATCATGATCCATCCCGGCCTGTCGCTGCTCCTCAGCTACGGTCCGATCCTCGCCCTGATGCGCGCCGGGGCGGGGAGTTCGCCTGAACTCTCGGTCCTCGTTTCGATGATCACTCAGCTCACGCTGGCCGCCATCCTGTTCCTTGCGGCGGCACGCAAGTTTCAACGCGACGACATCGCCGCCTTCTCGCCCGTGCTCAGCTACATCCTGCTCGCCGTGATCACGCTCGTTTCGGCGGTGGGTCTGCGCTACTTCAACGCCAGCATGTTGCCGGTGATGTTTGCCGCTCCGCCGGACACGAACACGCAGTTCATCGTTACGCTCGCCTCCCTTGCCGTTCTGGCGCTTTTGCCGCAGGCGGTCGCCGCACGCATGTCCGCCCAGTGGGCAAAGCGAAAATCCGTCGACAGTGCCTACGACCGGCCTCAACCGCGGCATTGGCTCGAGGCCGCGATCATATCCACCCTCATCGTATTCTTCATCATGATCGTGGTGTCCGGCAGCGCCATGTTTGAGGTCTTCGAGCTGACGCAGCATCCGGTTTCCCGCCAGTTGGGCGCTTCGGCGCTGGCGTTTGTGTTGACGCTGGTGTCGATCGGCGGATTGATGCGGCTTGGCTACGGTCTCGCGCCCAAGGTGGGGGCCATCGTCGTCCTCGTGCTGGCGCTGTTGTGGGCCGGGCCACCGCTGGTCGAACTGGCGATGGAGTCCCTCATCACCGATCCCTTCGGACGGGAAAAGTCCTGGGTCTTCGGCGCATCGCCCGTCGGCACGTGGATCGTTGCCTGCACGCGCATGAACGCGCCACTGTGGCCGGGATTGATCGTACAGGGCCTCATCGCAATTGCTTTCATGCTGCTGGCCAGACTTGGTGCAAGCAAGCCCGGCGACTAAGACCAACCTGCCAAATACGGAACCAGGCCCCCGCCCTCGCCGCGGGCGATTTTGCCCGATAAAGCTCGACGGCTGAACAAACGCGGCCACGATTTTGCCTGCGGCATGCCGCTATTCGATATAGAACGAGGTCCCCTGGTGGGTTTGCGTCCCAAAACCGCCGGCATCAAGTTGGTATAGACTGGAAGGAGAATTCCATGCTTCGAACGCCGCGCACGCGACTGTCTTCGTTCGCCATTCTGTTCGCGGTCCCGCTCGGACTGGGCGCCTGCGGCGTCGTCACGCCGCCCTTGATCACCCTCGAAGGCGAATGGGAGCTGGTCAAGGCCGCCGGCGGCACGTTCCGCATCACCCTGGATGGCGCCGGAGAAGTGACGGAAACGGCCACCGTCGCCGGCAACATCACGCTGGCCGATCCGAATGCGACCGGGACCGCCGAACTCAATGGCCTGGAAATCGTGCTCCGCACCGGAGTGGTAAGGTTTGAAGGCACCTTCAACGCGGATTATTCCGTCGCCACCGGTCGTCAGTATCTCGATACCACGCTGTTCGGCACTCTGGTGACCGTCGACGAAGGCGAAGCGACGCTCACCCGCGTGGACTGAGCGAGTACCAACCTGTCTGAATGAGGCTGGAGCACGGCCCGTACCGTGCGCGAGCGGCATTTCACGATCCCTGCGGATGCCCACACGCCGTCTGCTCGCGCCGGCTGCCACTTGCGTGTCACGAGGGTCCGGCTTCGATGCTCCGGATCGTACGCGCTGCCTGAACCCTTCCTGCCTGCTGCTGGCGCTTCGCGGCCGGCTGCGCGCCCGTGGACGTCTGTACTGGTGCAGTTTGACCGTGGGCCGGGCGTCGCTGACGGTGCCATGCAGGCATGGTGGCCGGCTCCATTCAAACCAATACCGACGGCTCGACCGCTGGCGCGTCCCCGGCAATAATGCCGCGTGCCTCGCCGACGCGACTGGAAAGGAACATCCATGGCCCGCCTTCACCGCATTCGGCTGCTGATCTATACACAGGTTCTCGTGGCTCCGCTCGCCCTGGGCGCCTGCAATACCATGGCGCCGCCCGAGGCCGTTCTTGAAGGCGATTGGGAACTCCTGAAGGCCTCCGACACCAGCGGAAACCGCTTTCTGATCACGCTCAACGCGGCGGGCAATGTCACCGAAACCGCGACCGTCAGCGGCAATGTGACCGTCACCAATCAAAACGCCACCGGCACGGTCAATCTGAACGGCTTCGACGTCACCCTTCGGACTGGCTCGGTGAAGTTCGAAGGCACGTTCAACGACAACTTCACGATTGCCACCGGCCGCCAGTTCACCGAGTCCGACGTTCCCTTCGTGGGCCTGGTGACCATCGACGAGGGCGATGCCACGTTCATGCGCATCGACTGACGCGAACACACCAAACCCCCCACGGGCAACGCGGTCATGTCGCCGCGTCGCCGATCAACCGCAACACATCCTCGACGCCGATCAACGATCGCAGCACGTCGTCGCGCGAGGCGCCGTCCAGCCGCAGCGCCGCATCGACGTGAAACGGACCCACGGCGGTGCGGCAAAGGCTGGTGCACACGGCGCCGCAGGCAAGGGCCTCGCCCAGATCGCGGGCGATCGAGCGGATGTACACGCCGCGACCGCAGCGGATGTCGAGCGTCAGTTCGGGCCATTCGTAGGAGATGACGTCGATGGCATCGATGCGCACGGGGCGGGCGGCAGGCCCGGGCGGGGAACTGCTCGAGGCCGCCGCGAGCGGCGCCGGCACGCCGCCGCCTGCCTCCAGGGGCCCGGCTGCACCGGCGGTCGTCTGCGCGCGGAGTGCCGCCCGAGCGGCACGCCGCGCCAGCTTGTAGCTCTGGATGCCGCCCAGGCGCACGGCGCTGTACAGCGGCGGCGCCTGGTCCACCGCGCCGATCATCGGGGCGAGTGCCGCAAGGATGGCCTCGACCGGCATCGCCGCCGCGCCGGGCACCGGGCTAAATGGCCGCTCGGGATCGAACGTCTCGTTGGTCACGCCCAGCCGCAGCGTCGTGCGATAACGCTTGGGCAGACCCATCAGCCGCTCGACCAGCCGCGTGGCCGGCCGCCCCACGCAGCCCAGCAGCACGCCCTCGGCAAACGGATCCAGCGTGCCGGCGTGCCCGACTTTGCGCACTCCGAGGATGGGCCGAAGCCGGTAAACGAAGTGCGCCGACGTACGCCCCGCCGGCTTGAAGAGGTTAATGAGCCCGGCAATTTCCGGTGCGCTGGTCATAAGAATGAGTCGCCCGCGGTTTCACCCCAGCCATTCTGGACAGCCCAATCGGGCGCAATGTCGCCCCCTTTCGAACCAGCCCTATAATAGGCATCCGATGTCGCCACTGAAAAACCACGTCATCATCGCCGGCTTCGGCGTCGGCGGCCGCTTCATCGCCGAGTACATGCGCGATCGCGGCATCCCGTACGTCGTGGTCGAGATGAACCCGCTGACCTGCGACGCGCAGCGTACGCTCGGCGTCAACGTCGTCGAAGGCAGCATCGCCGACGAGGCGATCCTGCGCAAGGCCGGCGTCGAGACCGCATCGGTGCTGGCATTGGCCATCCCCGACGAGGAATCGGCACTGAAGGCCACCGAGATCGCCCACCGCATCCGGCCCGAGATCCACATCATCGCCAGCACCCGGTACACCTCGACGGGCCTGCAAGCCCTCCAGCGCGGGGCCGACGAGGTCATCGTGGCGGAGCAGGCGGTGGCCCAGGAGTTCTACCGCCGGATCAACAACTTCCTTTCTTAATCGCGAGCGCCGGCCCTGGCGGTTGAAGATTGTGTTGCGAAACGCCTGAACGACAGAATCAACCCGGCCACGCACGTCGTCCACAATAGCCCCTTCACGAGCAGCACGGCGCCGTTGTTCGGTTCATTTGCGAGCCCGCGCCCGGTGTACTCGATGTGCGACCAGAAGCTGCCGCTCATCATGCTGGCCATCCACGACCACGCGAGCACCAGCCACAGTCCCGCACTTTGCGCACGCCGCACCGCCTGCACGCCGGCCACCAGCAGCAGCGCGCCGGCGACGTAATCGGTAAACATGGTCGTGAAGTCCACGCGCCAGTGACCGATGCCGCGCCGTATCGTCTCCAGCACCGGCACCAATATGCCGAGTGCGAACGCCGCAGAGATTTCAATCCGCATGATTCCGCCCGAAACTTTCTGCAAAGCCAGCTAGTGCGGCCGCGGTGATTGCAGCTGGGTCAATCGCCGCCCGCATCTGACAATTGCCCCGCAAACGATTTGCCGGCCCACGTGGCGGCCTTGATGATCCTGAATACACCAGACTGACGCAGCGAAATTTTTCCGGGTTTTTTTTCTGACTGCGGCGGACGTCGCATCGAAAGCTCCATTTTGCGATCGGGTGAGACGCCTCACCAGAAAAATACGCGATGCAATCCGATGCAAAGCGGAGCGCGCCGGGGCGCATCAGGACGAACGTGACGGATTTCGCCCGGCGCCGCTGAGACGCCACCGACCGCTCTCTACCCATTAGAAGTGCTCCCCGTTCCGCCAGAATGGCTGGTAATCGGTCGCGACCATGGGGCGGCAGGGCACTCGACGACCGCGACACCGGCACTTCCAGGAATTCGGAATTCCACAAAAAAACCGGGGCCAAACGGCCCCGGTGGTCAAACTTCGCTGATTGAAAATGCTGCATCGCCCGGCGGCGGGCGACAGGTCTCACGCGGCCCGGTCGGACGGCTTCTCCGGTGGCGGAATGTCGGAGCCCGGCTGGGCGCCGCCATCGTCCGCATCCGGTTCGGCGGGCTTGGGCGGCGTCTTGTCCGCATCTTCGGCCGGCTTTTCGCCACCTGAGGGTGACTTGGGTGTGTCACCAGCCGGCTGCCCGGCCGGCTTGTCCGAGTTGTCCGGCTTTTCTTTCGATCCGGCCGTGGCGCTGGCGCCGGCGGTTGTACCGTTGGGCTCCTTCGCCTTTTCGCGCTTTCCGGAGAGCTTCTCGTAATAGGCGTCGAGCTGCTTCTTCATGGCCTCGTCGACGCTGGCTTCCTGCTCGCGCGTGGGCAGGGCCTTCAGGCGGCGATCCATTTCGACGAACAGCTCGTAGATGGGCTGCTCCAGTTCCCGCTGGCGCTCTTCGAGCCGGCGTTCGCGTTCGTCGTCGCGCTGCGCATCGCCGCCCTTCCTGCCCTTTTCGAGCTCGGCAAGCTGCTTCTGCACCGAGGCGAACTGGTCCTTCTTCTGGTCGCGATACTGCTTCGCCTTGGCGTACTGCTCCTTGTGGATCTTGTCGCGGGCGGAATTCCGCGCCTTTTCGTCCAGGCTGTATGCCTGGATGAAAATGGTCACGTAGGCGCGCCAGTGATCTTCCACCGGCATCACGCGGTTGGACGGAGGCGCCGTCGTGCCGGTGCCGGGATCGGAGACCACCGGCTTGTCGCTCACCTGCGTCACGTTGGGCGGGTTCTCCCACGTCTTTAACGTCCGGGTGACGGCGGCAAAGTTCGACTGCATCAGCTTCAGGTCTTTATCGTGCGTGACTTTCTGCTGCTCGTCGAGAATATCGCCCCACTCTTCGTTGCCTTCGAGGATGGCCCTGGTGGCCTCCTCATAGAGGGGCAGGGCACGCGCCGCCCATACCATCTTGGCCGTGGCGTCGTTGGGGCGCAGGCCGGTGCGCATCTCGGCCGATTCCTGAAGGAGCTGGCGCACCTCGGACTCGTGTTCATCGAGGAATGACCGCACGCGCTGCGTCAGCAGCAGGCGGGTGTATTGTTCCTGGTCGGCGTTGAGGTTGTAGCGGCGGGCGATCTGCTTGACCGCCTCCTCCATCATGGCATCGACGTCCCACAGGGCCGGATCGTTGGGGTGGGTGCGGGCGGTCGCCTTTACGCCGGGGGGCGGCGCGGAGCGCTTCGATTTGTCCGATTTTTCCTGCGACCATGCCGGGGCGACCGACGTCAATGCCCAGGCGGACACCATTACTACGAAGAATGCCGGACGCCATCGCGACGGCCGGCCCGAATACCGATATGTGTTGGCTGCATTCAACATAAGCTGCTTTCAGGGCTGCATCTTAGCATGCCCGCGAGGCACGTCATCTTCACCCAGTATTTTATGATCGGTCCACGAGGCGGTTGCACGATGAAATCCCCGCCGGAAGCGCTAATGCGGGTCGTTTGATGCTGGGTCCCGCCCGGTTATCCGGGCCGTCCGCCAAACCATAACTTCATGTTTCGCCACGGCTTAGCACCCTGGGGTGCACAGTTGGGCGCCGGGGACATGAGTTCCGAATACAGCCGCCGTTATTTCCGGCAGTTAGCTGCAATCGAATCGCCCGTGTCGCCGGGCGGTGCGCGGTTCCGCCCAGGCACATCTTATGGGCGCCCCACCCGTCCCAGGCGCCGCAATGCGTCGCCGACGAGCGCGGTTCCGCATCGATCTCAAAATGCACGCGGGCGTTGTCGTTCAAAGCGCGCGCTTCCGCCCCTCTTTGCGTCCGAAAGCGTCGCACCGGTAGCAGGGCACCTGCGACAATCTCCATGAACCCGTCGGGCATGGATCGCGAAGTACATCATGGGGATTGTCAGATTAATCGGATAATGAATCAGGCCCGCGCATCGCCGCGATCGACCGCAGCTTCGCGCGGGACGGGATTTCAGTCGCTTCCGGCGCTACGCGACTGGCGCCGCGCAATGGTTCGCAACGCTGTCAGACTTCGGTCTGAATTGACGATACGTTAACCGTGTGCTAGAAACAACAGAGTCTCATGCCAACAACTCCAGCGGCTGAACGGACCCGTCGAGCAGATGCTGCGACGGCGGTTACCGCGCCCGTGTAAAAGGAATCTGGTCGCCCCGTGTCGCGCCTGATCACGGTCATACTGCCGCTTTGCTTCCTTGGCTGGGCCTATGCAGCCCCGCCGGAAGCGCCCGCGTCTTCTCAGGCAAGTTCTGCGCCTCCGGAAGCCCGGCAACACGATGCCCCGGCCAGTCCCGCCGATTCCACCGCACAGCCAACCACTTCGGCCGCCGCCACGGATGCAGCCGAACTCCAGGAACTGGCCAAGCTCATCACCGGCAACAACACCGGCGAAGCGCGGGAACTCGGCGCGCGGCGGCTGCTTCGTGCGAATTCCGACGAAGCCACGCGGCTGCTGGTCGAAGTCCTCGCTTCTTCCGGCGATCTTGCCGCACGCCAGGCCGTCTGCCGCGCCATGGGGAATGGAGAGTCGCCAGCGGTGGCGCTGATCGAGCCGCTGATTCAACTGCTGGGCGGGGAAAATGGCGCACTGGATAACGACATCGTCGCGGCGCTGCGTGCCTTCGACCGTGGCTCGGTGCTGAAGAAGCTCAAGTCGATTGCCGGCAATGGCGCGCTCCTCATCGAGCGGCGCAGGGCGGCCATCGGCGCCATCGGCCGCCTGGGGGAGGACTTTCACGTCATCACCGCCCTTGCGGGGCTTCTGTCGGACGAAGACGAGCGGGTGTGCCTTGCCGCCATGAATGCCATGCAGACGGTCGCGGGCGTGACGTTTGTCGACCTTCAGTCCGTTCGCGAGTGGTGGGCCGGCCGGGCTGACATGTCCGCCGAAGAATGGCTGAGCGAAATCAACCAGCGCCGCGCCCTGGAAAACCAGCGATTGGCCGCCGAGCGGGACATTCTTGCCGCCCGGCTGCTTTCCTTCGCGCGCGAGCTATATCACCGCACACCGATTGCCGAGCAGCCCGATCAGTTGCTCAAATTCCTCCGCGACGACCAGGCGCCGCTGCGGAGCCTCGGGCTCGATCTGGTCAATGCGCAGATCACCGACGGAAAGGAGATACGCCAGGATATCCGGTCGTATCTCATCGAGATGCTCATCGATTCCGACTCGGATATCCGGAGGCGGGCGGCAATCATGGCGGGCGATCTGCGCATCGCCCGTTCGGTCCTGCGGCTGCGCGAGTCGATCCAGGTGGAGCCCGATGCCCGGGTGCGAGCGGCCCAGGTGGCCGCCCTCGGCCGGCTCGACGATCCCACGGCCATTCCCACGCTGCTCGAGCGGCTGGATGACTCGGCGCCGATCGTCGTGGGTGAAGCGGCGATGGCACTGGGCGTTCTCGCCCGGCCCAACGCCGCCGACGCCGACACGGTCCGCCGCATCGCAGACGCGCTGCTCGCCCGGCTCGAATCGATTCCGCAGTCCGACCCCTGGCTGCGCGAGCAGTTCATCGAGGCCATGGGCCGCATCGGCTCGCCGCAATTCCGGCGCTTCCTGAAGCAGGAGATGCTCACGGGGTCGACTGTCGGCGTCCGCCGCGCGGCCGCCCTGGCCATGTCCATCTATGCCGACGTCACGGCGGCCGAGGACGTACGCCCGCTTCTGGAGACGGATGAGTCCGAGCTGCGCATGGCGGCCGTGGCCGTGCTCGCCCGCTGCGGGCGCAGCGCAGTCGACCTTGCCGCATTGGGGGCGCGCCTCGACAGCCGGCGGGAACAGGATGCCTCGGTTCGTCGAAAGGCGTGGGATGCCTATCTCGAAATCGCGGCCCGCATGCCGCCGCTCGATCAGCTCAACCATGCCGCGGATTTCGCGCTGGTCGGCGATCAGCCCGCCTCGCGACGGCGCGTCGCGCTGCTCCGCGGTCTCAAGAACCGCACCGATATCTATGAGCAGCTCGGGGCCGCGGACCGGCTGCGCCTCTTGGATGCCATGTCCACCGCGCTTTCCGAGCAGAACGAAGCCGCCGCCGAAATCAAGTGCCTCGAAGAAGCCGTGCTGCTCAGCCGTTCGTCCGGCGCCGGCCGCGCGGAGGAACTCGTCGGCCGGCTGGTGGAGGCGAGCATCCGTTACGGCATGTACGAGGCCCTCATCGCGCAGCTCCAGACGGGCGAAGCTCCCGAAATATCGCGGCATCGCGACGAATTGTTGATGGCCGTTCTGGATTGCCTGCGGCGGCGGACCGAGCAGGCCCGCGAAGCCGGTGAATTCGCCGCCGTGCTGGCGGCAGCCGAGCGTATTGCACCGCAATTGAGCGCGACGGAGACACAGCGCCGCGCGGACCTCGACCAGGTTCGGCGCCTCGCGGTGCAGCGGCGCGACGCCGTCATCGCCGAGCTGCTCGACGAACTGCTCACCAGCCCGGAGGCGGAGACCCGGCTGGCGGCCTTCGGGCGCGAGCTGGTGCTGCCGGGCCTGCGCGGCGTGCTGGCCGGCGACGGTGCCGCACGACCGGCACCAGACGTCGAGCGGCGGCTGATAGAATGTGCCCGGCGGCTCAGCCCCGGCTGGAACGGCTATCCGCCGGACGCCACATCCGAACAGAAGGCGGCGGCCCTGGCCGAGCTGACGCGGGCGCCGGGCGACGCCACCAGCCGCCCTGCCTCGGCATCAGGATGATCGCAGTGCAATACCCACGGCACTGGTGGCCCGGTCCTGCGCATGCCGTCGCTGCCTGTCAAGTCAATAATCGATTATCCGCCGGTTTTTCGCGATGCATGCACGGACGCAGGTGCGCAGTATCGGCACGCCGGCGCAGAAAAAATCCGATTTGGTTTGCATTTGCCGATTTATGAGGTATGTAAATGGTAGGCACCGTGAGCGACTCCGGCGCTCAGCGAGGCAGACGGGCGTACGCCTCACGCCTTGCAGCCTGACTCGAGCACCCTTGTGTGCAGCTGCATTATTCTTGCAGCGTTTATACCGGTAAGGATGCCGCCGAGTTGCTCACCGTGCCGCCTTTGACTTCTCGCCCGGCCGCCATCAGAACAGTTCCAGCGGTCTACCGGTGCCTCTTACCACTTCACAATGGCGTAAAAACCGGCTGAACGTAGCGGCTTGCCCGGACTCCTTTTCCGAACCGGCACAGCGCGACCACCGTCAGCGTCCCAGTTCATTCCACACGGTGAAGAACTCGGGGAACGACTTGCTGATGCATCCCGCGTTGCGAATGATCACGCCATCCAGCCGCAGACCCGCCAGGGCAAAGCTCATCGCCATGCGATGATCGCCGTACGTGTTGATGGCCGCGGCCCGCGGTGCATCTGCCGGCCGTATCAGGATGCCATCGTCGTGTATCTCGGTCTCGGCCCCCAGCGATCCAAGCTCCTGCGACAGGGCATACAGCCGATCCGTCTCCTTGAGCCGCAAATTGGCCACGTTGCGGATGCGCGTGGGACCATCGGCAAAGACGGCAAGCACCGCCAGCGTCTGCACCTGGTCGGGCATGTCGCTCATGTCCACATCGATGCCACGCAGGCGGCCCTCCGCCGGCCCGCGCACGATCGTGTGCCGCGGCCCCTGCTCGACGCGGCAGCCCATGTCCGCAAGCCTGTCGACAAAACGCATGTCGCCCTGCCGGCTGCTCGCGCCCAGATTCTCGACGGACACGCGGCCGCCGGTGATCGCCGCCGCCGCGAAGAAGTACGCCGCGGTCGATGCATCGGGCTCGACCGCGTACTGCGCCGATCGATAGGTCTGCGGCGCGGGGACGACGAAGCGGTTGCCATCGGCCACGGCCTCCACGCCGAACGCCCGCATGACATCGAGCGTCAACTCGACGTAGGGGCGGCTGGGAAGCTGGCCGCGCACATCCAGCAGCACGTCATTCGCAGCGCACGGGGCTGCCATTAGTATCGCCGAGACGAACTGGCTGGACGGCGTGCCCGGCATCGTGACGCTGCCGCCGTGCAGCCCATGCGACGAGATCGTCAGCGGCAAAAAGCCCTCCGTGTCGCGGCAGCCGATCCTGGCGCCCAGATCGCGCAGGGCGTTCACCAGCGGCCCCATGGGGCGTTCGCGCATGCGCGGCGATCCGTCGATGGTGTATTGGCCCTGCGAGACGCAGGCCGCCGCCGTGATCAGCCGTGCCACCGTGCCGGCATCCCCCGAGTGGATCGTCGCCTCGCCGGCCGGCCAGTGACCGCCGGCGCCGCGCACGACGGCCGTGCGCCGCGCCTCGTCGACATCCACGCCCGCGCCCAGCGCCTGCAACGCCGCCACCATGCGCCGCGTGTCGTCCGACAGCAGCAAATACTGCACCTCGGAAGAACCCCTGGCCAGGGCCGCGGCCAGCAGCGCCCGCTGTGTCAGGCTCTTGCTGCCGGGCAGGCTTACCCCCTGGTCGATCGTCGCAGGCGGGCTGAGTGAGACGTCTTGTGAGGACAGCTTCATGGCCGGCCGATCCTACACCGGCGGCATTCGGGCCGCACGCGTCCCATAGAAAGCCATTCCGGCGCAGCCGATTTTGCATCGAATACCGAAGACCGGCCGGCATTGGCCTGCACGCGCGGCGCAAAACGCCGCGGGCCGCCGGCAGCCGCAAGCGCGCGCCGCAGCTTTGCAGCGGCTCGCTTTGTCCCGTTATTGGGGCGATTTGAACCTCACGCATCTTGATCGGAACGCGGCAAAGGCTAATAATAGCAGGGCAGGGAGTGACCGCGCCGACCACGGGCCCGCCGCCGATATTTTCCCCGCCGACGAGCAACGCATGAGCGACCTGCCTGAACCATCAGGACCGCCGCGAAGTCGCGAACCATTTACGCCGTCGTGGCTGCGCTACATGGGTAGCGCGGTTCTTCTGCTGTTCCTGCTCGTCGGCTTCGCCAAGTCGCTGCTGAAAACCTCGCTGGTCAGCACGTCCAATCAGCAGGCCTTCATCACCTTCAACGACATCGCCGAGTTTCTGCTGTATGTCGCCGTGGGCATCGCCGCCAGCGGCCTGCTCGTCGGTCTGTGGGCGCTGTTGCTCGTTCTGCGCGATCTGCATGCCTCCTTCACGCGGCTGGAGCGCTTTCAATACGAACTGAAACAGACTGCCGAGGCCCGCCGGGCCGAGGTGGACCATCTCGCCGCCCTGGGCAAGGCCATCGCCAACGACGTCAACGGCGAGGCCCGGCCCTCGACGCAGATTCCCTGGCGCGACCTGCTCGCGACGCTGGAGGATCTGCGCGACAACTCGCTCCTCTCGGAAGAAGAGCGGCAGCTCAAGAAGAAGCTGGTCGCCGACGAGGAGATCCGCAGCGCCTCCGCCCGCATCCGCGCCCTCACGCCGCAGGGCGACTTTGCCGCCGCCCGTGACATGGCCGAGGCACTTGCACGCAAGTATCCGAACGACGACCGCGCCGCACGCATCGTCCAGCAGGTCGAACATTCGCGCGAGATGCACGAGAAGGACGACGTCCGTTCCGTCACCAGCCAGGTGAACGATCTGATCAGTATCTCGGCCTGGGGCCGTGCCCGCGAACTGGCACAGCAGCTCCAGCAGCGACATCCCGATTCGGCCGACGCCCGCCAGCTGCTGGTGCGCCTGGAGACCGAGCATCACACCTTCCAGCTCGAGCAGCGCCGCCGCATGGCCAACGAGGTGCAGCGCTTCGTGACGCGCAAAAAGTGGGAAGAGGCCCTGGCCGCCGCACGTACCTTCATCGAGCGCTTCCCCGGCTGCGACGAGTGCGAGGCCCTTCGCATGCAGCTGCCGACGCTCGAAGTGAATGCCGAGATTGAGCGGCGGCAGAAGCTGGAGGCCCACATCATGAGCCTCGTCCGCGAGGAGCGCTACATCGAAGCGCTGGACATGGCGCGGGCCGTCATCCGCGACTATCCCGAGTCGCCGCAGGCCGAGGCCCTGCGCGAGCAGATCGAGCGGCTCGAGGAGCTGGCGCTCAATCCCAATGCGCCGCCGGCGGCGAAGGTGCGGGCGGAATCGTAATCAGATTGATCACGGCACTGACGTTACTACGTCTTCGGGTGTTAGCAGGACTATGCCCACATAACGGTCAAAATGTGACTTGTTAAACGTCAGAATCGCTTCAATAGAGGCCGCGCGCATGGCCGCTACGAGTCTGGCGTCATGGGCTGCCCTGCCGCGTGTGTCATATCGCACAACTAGACTGATCCACTCGCGGTAAACCGAAGCCTCCGACTGAGAATCGATCAGTGGTATGGAGGCGGAGAACTTGCCGACTCGATCAATCGCCTCCGCGGTCGTCCAACCAAGGCCATTGGGGGAACCGATCGGGCGAGTCGCAATGACCCAGAATTCATATAAAACCTGCGGCACGAGGCACAAGGTCTCGCCGCGTTCGAGCAGGATCAGCAAGGCCCTTTGAGCTGTCGCGCTTTGGGGGTGGTGGGGCTGAACGCAGCGCGCGAGCACGTTCGTATCCACCAGAATCTTCATTCATCGTCACCGTCGTAAACACTCGCCCGACTGTCATCAGCAACGTATCCCTGCGGGTACCGCCCGACTTCGCTCTGAGTCTCCGCAAACAACTCCTCAATGAGCGCAATCTGGCGACCGGCCGCCATCCCGGCGAGGGCGACACCGTCGGTCCCCAGCCCCTGCTCTATCAGTTCGGCCGCGTACTCATCTGCGTTCTTTCCGGCTGCCTCGGCTCGCTCGCGAAGCCTGGCTTCAACCTGCGGAGATATGGATACAATTATGGTCATACGCAAACTCCACGCAAAGCACGGCCCCGCATTGATATGTTAGCATTGTGCCTCGCAGCGGTCGACCCGAACCACCCCTTGTTATGACACCCTGCGCGCGCAGTTTCAAGTCGCAGCTCACTCATTAATTGCCCCCTCGCCGATGACAGTAGAATGCCCGGCACTCCATACAGGCCGTTTCGCCCGCGCCGCATCGGTCTCGTCTCCACGTCCCGCGCCGACGCCGGTATCTATCGCCCGCTCATCCGAGCCCTGATCGGGGCCGGCGACTACCACGTGATCTGCTTCGCCGGCGGCACTCACCTGTCCGATCGCTACGGTCGAACGATTCGTGAATTTGAAGACATCGCCGGGCTGCACATCGTGCCCGTCAACCATCACGTCGAGGGCGACACCCCTGCGGCCGTTGCCGAGAGCGCCGGCCGCGCCCTGGCGGCCTTCGCCGCCGCCTACGCCGAGCACCGGCCGGAGCTGCTGTTCGTGCTGGGCGATCGCTATGAGATGCTGGCCGCGGCCATGGCCGCCGTGCCGTTCAACGACATCGTGCTGGCCCATCTGCACGGCGGCGAACAGACAACGGGCGCCTACGACGACGCCTGCCGCAACGCGATCACCAAACTGTCGCACCTCCACTTCGCCGCCCACGAGGCCTACGCCGCGCGCATCGCCGCCATGGGTGAGGCGCCGTGGCGCATCCACACCGTGGGGCCGCTCGCCTGTGATGCCATGCGCGAGACACCGCCGCTGTCCGTCGAGGAGCTTTCGCGCCAGGCGGGCGTGGATTTCGGCCGGCCGACGGTGCTGGTCATATTTCATCCGGAGACGCTGGCGACGATCGAGCCGCGGCGGCAGGTTGAGACTCTGCTGGACGGCATCGAACGCGGCCTCGCGCGCAGCGTGGACGGGGCCGTCTCGCCGGAAGCGCACGATGCAAATCGCCGCGGCGCCACGGCGCGCGTCAACATCCTGATCATCGAACCCAATGCAGACGTCGGCAGGGAGATCGTGGCCGAACGCCTTCGCGGCTTCGCCGCGCGGCACGAGAATGCCCGCGTCGTGCCTGCGCTGGCCGCGGGCGTCTTTCGCAGCGCCATGGCCCGCGCCGCCGTCATGATCGGCAATTCCAGCGCCGGCATCATCGAAGCGCCATTCTACGATCTCCCGGTGATCAACATCGGGAATCGACAGAAGGGCCGCCTTCGCACCGGACGCATCATCGACACGGGATACGATTCGGAAGCGATTGCGCAGGCCCTGCGGCAGGCGCTCGGCGGATCGCCGCAGAGAATGCCGCGCCGAAACGAGGACCGCGCGACCGCCTCGCGGCAGATTCTCGCTGCGCTGTCGAGACTGCCATCGCTGCGCGACTTACGCGAGAAATGTTGACGCAGCGTCATCGCCATGGCACCTTCGCATGCCGCGCCTGCCTGGGCATGCGGCACGCAGCTGTACGGCTGCAATCTGCGGATTCTGCGAAATCTGCGGATTCTTCCCCGAGCTTAAAATCTGCGAAATCTGTGGATATGTCCTACGCCGGCCCCGCCGTCGCCAGGTGCGGCATCCTCTGCGGCTCTGCCGTCGCGGTGCGCACGGGCTCCGCGCCGGCGTTCGGCCCGCCGAAGACCAGCACCGGCCGCGACGATGCCGATTCGGCCTGCGTGACGGCATCGGCCAGGGCCGCGTGGGCCCGGGTGTCATCCCGCATCAGCACCACCAGCTCCCCGCCCTCGCCGCCGGCCGTGACCTTGGCCCCGAAGAGCCCGGCCGCCGGTCCGTGGCCGCGGACGAAATTCACCAGGCGGTCGGTCTCGAGGCCGCCGATGCCGCATCGCTGGCTGTGGCTCCAGTGCGAGGCATACATCAGCTCGCCGGCGGCACGCAGGCTTTCCTCGGTCTGCGTGCGTCGGCCGCGCGTCAGTGCCGTGGCAAAGTCATGCACGCGGCGATTCTCATAAATGTGGTGCTCGGCACGGCTGCGCACCTTGTAGATGCACTTGGCCTGTGCCGGTCCCGACGCGCCGGGCTCGCCATCGAGCCCGCGCAGCGGCCCGAACTGGTTGACGAACTGCTGATAGCTGATGCGCGACGGCATGCGATCGCGATAGCGGTCGACGTAGTCGGTCGGATTGACCGAGGAGAGCCGGCTGGTGGCCGGGTCCACCTTCATGCCGTCGGCCCGCTGGAGGTCCTGGATGATGCGATGGCCCATCTCGGTGCAGACGCGCGTCTCGGCCAGCCGCTCGCGCGTGGTCGGGCGGGACAGCCGCGTGGCCAGTGCGCGGACGACGATGCCGTCGGGCATCTCGAGCCGCTCGCACAGGAGCTGCGGCGCAAATCGAAGCTGGAGCAGCGAACCATCGGGCGGGGCGACGATCGCCGTCATCGCCTTGCGCAATGCCGGCAGCCGCGTGATCTGGGCGACGGCATCGGCCGCCAGCTTCGCCCGCTCGATGGGCGGGCGTTCGATGCCATTGGCCCGGCACCATGCCTCGATCGTGCCGACCGCCTGTACGTGCCGCCGGCCCAGGTCCGCCTCGGGCGGAAAATCGGTCTGCATGACCAGCGACAGGCCGCCGGACCGCGGTGCATCGCCGCCTTCGGCCAGCACCTGGCGCAACGCCAGCACCGTGGGGGCCGCCCATGCGGCATCGTCCCCGAGGCGGGCGAGAATATCGCCGGGCGCGGCCGAATCGAAGATCGCCATCGGCAGGCGCAGCGCGTGCTCCCGCCCGGCGCCGTCGTCAAAATAATCGAGGCGCAGCGTCCCCTCCGACGTGCGCCAGGCGGCCGTCATGAAGGCGGGCGACGCCGTCGCCGTCACCACCAGGCAGCCGCTGAATTCTCCAATGCCCCCCATCACGTCCACGACCGCCGGCGTCAGAATCGGAACCGGAGCGCCGGTCTCCGACGGACTCTCCCTGAGCCCGGCCGACATTCGGGCGGCAAACACCGACGCGCGATCCTGTGCGGTTCGCAATTGACTCATGATCCTCTTCGCCTGGCTTGGCTGATGAAGCGCGAATGCAAGACCTTCAGCCGACCGGCCCATTACCGGAAGAGCTCGCGTAGAACGTGCTCGCTGACGTATATCTGCGTGTTGCTGGCCACGCCCAGCGCGATGGCATCCGACGGACGCGAATCGATCTCGACCAGCTCCCCGCCGGTCACCCGGATGACCAATTTGGCGTAGAACGTGTGGTTTTTCAAGTCATTGATCACGATTTTCTCCAGCTCGCCGTGAAGCTTTTCGATCACGTCGGCCAGCAAATCGTGCGTGAGCGGACGGGCCTTCTTGTAGCCCTTCAGGCGCCGGTCAATCGCGCAGGCTTCCGAGTCGCCGATGACGATGGGGAACTCGCGTTCGCCTCCATGCTCGCGCAGAAAAATGATCTGCTGATCGCTTCCGTCCTGGATGACGATTCGTGCAAGGTCGACTCGCACTTCCATTGCAGAGCTTGCCTCCCTTTCACGTTCAACCGAGAGCCTACTACCATCGCCGCCAGATTTCAAGCAGCGAGGACTGTTGCGCAGAGACGGATTCTAGTCGCGGTTCCGTAACACCGCGTGCCGCCGAGTCAGCGTTGCGGTCAGGGACCAGCGTGCGTGCAAACTGCGTGAAATCGCCCTACGCGCTGCGTGCGTACCACGGATGGTGCACAGGGGCCGCCTGCAACGCCGCATGTCCGCGGTGCATGCCGCCTGACGGGCACAATGCGGCACGTCAACCCAGATCGCGCAAATGTTCTTCCAGCGTCAGAATCTGGCTTGACAGATCGGCGGCGCGCTGTCGCGCCTGCTCCACCACCGCCGGATCGGCGCGGCTCACGAAATTCCCGCTGGCAAGCTGCTTATTCGCGCGATCCAGTGCTGCACGCAACTCGTCAAGTTTCTTTTCCTCATCCGCCTTCACACGCGACAGATCGATGAGTTCACCCACCGGGATGTACACCTGCGCCCCGCCCACCATGCGGCTGAGGCTGCCCGGCGGCCGCGCTGCGCTCGTGGCATTCGGCGGCGCCAGTTCCAGCACATCGCAGCCCGCCAGGCGCGTCACGAAGTCGCGATAGCGATCGACCAGCGCCAGCGAACCCGCATCCCCGGCGAGGACCACCCGCGGCAGCGTCCGCATCGACGGCTGCTTCGCCCGGCCGCGGTGCAGATTGACGGTCGCCCGGGTCTCCCGTGTCGCGCCGATGACACCGCGGAGCAACGTCATCTGGCGCTCGATCTCGGCATCGGCCAGCGAGGCATCGGTCTGCGGCCAGGAGGCGGCGACCAGGGCCGGCTCGGCCGCCGCCACGTCCTGCACGTCGCGCAAGCCCCGCCGCGGCGCCGCCGCGTTCAACTCCTGCCACAGCGCCTCGGTCACGAAGGGCACGAAGGGGTGCAGCATCCGCAGCAGCCGGTCGAGCACGTAGACGAGCACCTGTTGTGCCGTCGCGCGCTCCGACGTGGGCGCGGAGTCCGCGGACGCGTCAACGTCGCCGCGCTCGCCGGGCGTTTCCGGGCCGGGGACGGCCCGGCTCTGACTTGCAGACTGGCTCTGATTTTGTGACGGGGGCGAGATGCGCGCCTTCGTCATCTCGATGTATTCACTGCAATACTCATCCCACATGAACCGGTACAGCGCCTCCATCGCCTCGCTGAACCGGTACTTCGCCAGCGCCGCATCGACCGTCTGCTGGCACTGCGTCATCCGCGAGAGAATCCACCTGTCTTCAAGCCGCATCCCTTCGCGACCCGGCGCGCCCGGTTCGAGCGGCCGCGGATCGTACCCGTCGAGGTTCCGCATCACGTATCCGGTCGACGCCTGCCACAGCTTGTTGCAGAAGTTGCGCCCCTGCTCGAACTTCGGGCTGACGTTGATCTCGCGACCGTCGGGCAGCTTCTCCTTCGTAACCGGCATGCGGATGTCCTGCGTCTCGGTCGCCAGGTCGGCGAGCGTGAAGCGCAGGGCATCGGCGCCGTACTTGTCGATGATGTCCACCGGGTCGACGCCGTTGCCCAGCGACTTCGACATCTTCCGCCCCTGGCCATCCTGAATGACGGGGTGGATTACCACGTCGCGGAATGGCGATTGGCCGACGTTGTACAGGCCGGTGAGGACCATCCGCGCCACCCAGAGCGTGATGATCTCGCGTGCCGTGGAGAGGACACTGGTCGGGTAGTAATACGCGAGCAGGTTGTCATGCTTCTCCGGCTCCGGCCAACCCAGCGTGGAATGCGGCCAGAGGGCGGAGGAGAACCAGGTGTCGAGGACATCTTCGTCGCGCGTGAAGCCAAATTGTGTCAGGCTCTGGATCGCATTCTCATCGTCCTCCAACAGACAAACGTATGCCTTGCCATCCAGCAACGTTGCCCAAAACTGAATATTGCGCTTGTCAGGATTGGATCCAATTGACCAATCACTATCACGCTCAGGCTCAGACGCCATTGAGGTAGCGAAGAACGACAGAATATGGGGCGCGAAATCGTGTTTCCGCGCGGACTTGGCTTCCAGTTCTCTATTTATCGTTCCCGGATTCACGTCGCGCGACCAAACCGGTATCCGATGCCCCCACCAAAGCTGCCGGCTGATGCACCAGTCCCGCTTCTCGCTCAGCCAGTCCACATACGTCTTCTCATATCGCGCCGGATGAAACCGCACGTCTCCGCGCTTCACCGCGTCGATCGCCATCTGCGCCAGCCCCGGCGCACCGTGCCGCAGTCCCGGCACCCGCGCCGCGTGCTCAGGCTCCAGATCGCCCATCCGCACAAACCACTGATCGGACAGAAACGGCTCAATCGGCGACTTGCTGCGATCGCTGTGCCCCAGATCAATCACGCGGTCTTCGATCTTCTCCACCAGCTTCAGCGCCTGCATGTCTTCGACGACCTTTTCCCGACCCTTTGTGTTGAATCGCAGGCCCGCGTACTTCGCCGATGCCGAATTGATGGCACCATCCGCCTCCACAATGTCCGCGATTTTTCCATCGGGCGTCATCACGTTGATCATGGGCAGGTTGTGCCGCCGGCCCACTTCGTAGTCGTTCACGTCGTGCGCCGGCGTGATCTTCACGCAGCCCGTCCCCAGCGTCGGGTCCGCCCATGCGTCGCAGACAAGCGGGATTTCGCGATCGACCAGCGGCAGCCGCACCTTTCGCCCCGCCAGCGCCATGTCGCGCAGCTTCAGCAGCGTCGGCAGCAGCGTTGCCCGCCGATCCGCCAAGTCCTGCATCGCCTTCTCAATCTCCGGCTTCTCCTTCTCGCCCGCCTGCCGCGCCCGCTCCGCCCAGTCCGCCAGTGCCTCGTCAATGGCAGCATCCGGAGCGGGATGCACCGCCACCGCCGTGTCCGCCAGCATCGTCTCCGGCCGCGTCGTCGCGATGATCACATACTCCGGCTCGTCCTGAGCACGAACGTCGACGCTTGCGGGATCGGCTTCCTGTCGCCGGTTGCCTTCCGGCGTGAGGACACGCCGGCTCTGATCCTGTTCCCTGTTCCCTGTTCCCTGTTCCCTTCCCCCTGTCCCGTCCTTCACGATCGGGTACTTAAAATAATAAAAGTGCCCCTTCACCTCCTCGTGATACACCTCGTCGTCCGCCACCGCCGTCTGGAGCTGCGTATCCCAGTTCACCAGCCGCTTGCCGCGATAGATGAGACCGTCGCGAAACAGCTTGAAAAATGTCTCCCGCACCGCCCGGGCGCAGCCTTCGTCCAGCGTAAAGCGCTCGCGCGAATAATCGCACGAGCAGCCCATCAGCTTCAGCTGCTCGACGATGCGGCTGCCGTTCTTTTCCTTCCACTCCCAGATGCGCCGCACCAGCTCGTCGCGCCCCAGCTCGTGCCGGCTCTTGCCTTCGGCCTCGCGGATGGTCTTCTCCACGACCGCCTGCGTCGCAATGCCCGCGTGGTCGGTCCCCACCAGCCAGAACGTGTGCTTCCCCTGCATCCGCGCATGACGCACGAGGATGTCCTGCAACGTGTTGTTCAGCGCATGCCCCAGGTGCAGTGCCCCGGTCACATTCGGCGGCGGGATGACCATGCAGAAGCGATCGGACCGGTCGTTGGCCTGTGTGCCGCTACTCGCCGGAGTACCACTGCTCGCCGGGGTGCCACTGCTCTTTGAGCAGTGCGGATCAACGGCAGCGTCCGACCCCGGAACCGACGCCCGGAAGTACCCGCCCTTTTCCCAGAATTCAAAGATCCGCGCCTGCACGGACGCGGGCTCGTAAGATTTCGACTCGGTCTCGCTCATAGTCCTGCCTGTCAACGCCCCTCAGCGCTCAAACCACCTCATCCGTGTGCCACTGCCCCCGTGTGCCACTGCTTCAAGCAGTGCCGAACACCAGTTGCATCCGTGTAGCCGCGTGCCACTGCCCCCGTGTGCCACCGCTTCAAGCAGTGCCGAACACCAGTTGCACCGTCCATCCGGCTGCCACTGCTTCCCGGCGCGCCGGGACAGTGCGAAGCCCGAGTTGCCTCTTCTTCCCGGCAACCACACGGGAACCACCCCGCCGGCCAAATTACCATAACTCTCTATGCCGCCGATTATTGGCGACACACGGGCAACCCGCAAGGCGGGACGCGTCGCGCCCAATCGCGCGAAAATCGTCGCCGCAAGGCATTCGACCGGCGGCCGTACGGCATACACTCGGTCAAATGCCCCGCACGCCCGCCATCCCGCGAACGGTTCATCCTTGTACGCGGGCATGTTTCATCGCGTGGCCCCTCGCGATCGCGTCCGTTGCCGGCGCGCAGTGGACCCAGTTCGGCGGCCCGACCCGCGACTTCGCCGCCGAACCGGTCGAGCTCGCCACCAGCTGGGCCGACGATCAACCGCGCATCCTGTGGCAGCGGCCCCTTGGCGACGGCTACTCGTCCATCCTCGTCGATGGCGACACGCTGTACACGATGTATCGCGACGGCGACGACGACGTCACCGTCGCCCTCGATGCCGCGACCGGCGCGACACGCTGGGAGCACCGCGACCGCCAGCCGATCGACACAACCTCGCAGGCCGCGGGCTACGGCTACGGCCCGCGCTCGACGCCGCTCGTCGCCGGCGATTCGCTGTACGCTGCCGGCTTCAATGGCCATCTTGTGTGCCTCGACAAAGGCACCGGCACGCGGCGCTGGTCGCGCGAGCTCGTCCGCGAATTCGACGGGACGCGGACGCGCTGGGGCTACGCCAACAGCCCCATCGCCCACGGGGGCAACATCATCCTCCCGGTCGGCGGTCGCGGCAGCGCATTCGTCGCGCTCGACCGGCAGACTGGCCGCACCGCCTGGCGGCGGCACGATTTTGAGAACAGCTATGGCTCCCCCGTGCGTATCAATGTCGACGGGCGGGAGCAGATGGTGTGTCTGATGGCCCGCGAAGTGGTCGCCATCGATCCTTCACGCGGCGATCTGCTCTGGCGGCATTCGCACGAGGGCCAGTGGCTGAACAACATCCCCAATCCCGTGTTCGGCCCGGACAATCTGCTGTTGGTGACATCGGAGGGGCACGCCGGCACCCGCGTGCTGCGGCTCGCGCACGACGGCGCCCGCAGCCAGGTCGCCGAGGTCTGGGCGTCGCGTAAAATCAAAGTCGTGCATCGCAACGTCATCCGCATCGGCGACATGGCCTGCTTCTCCAGCGGCGACTTCGGCGCGACCGTGTTCACCGCCATCGACGTGCAGACCGGGCGCATCCTGTGGCAAACGCGCGACGTCGAGCGGGCCGGCATGCTCGGTGTGGGCGACAAACTGCTGATGCTCGAGGAGAATGGCCGCCTGACGCTGGCCACGCCAACACCCGAGGGGCTGACGATCCACGTCCGGCGGATGCTGCTGGAGGAAAAGGCGTGGACATTTCCGACGATGGTGGGGAAGCGCCTGTACCTGCGCGATCGGAAGTCGATCATGGCCGTCGAGCTGCCGTGAAACGCTCGAACGGAACGCCGCGGAAAGCCCTCGTTGAATGCTGCATGGAACCGACGATTGGGACAACGCAGGATACGACCGCCACGGCGCCACCGCGCGTTTTTCAACTGACAATTCCTCCCCCGGATTTCTCCCTTTCCCGCCTGGTCGGCATCGCCTTCATCGCCCTGTTCACACTGGTGGTGTTCGGCGTACTTTTTGGAATCGGCGCGTCAATGGCTGGCTCGCTGGGCTCCGCGGCACCGCTGGCGGGCCTCATTGCGGGAGGATTCACGCTGCTCGTCGCCTTCGGGACGATCTTCTGGCTGGTGGATCGGATCTTCGATGGCGGATCCTATCGCACGCGCGACCGGCACGCGGCCTACTTCGAGTCGCTTGCCCGGCGCCTGCCCGTTGCCGCACATGCCGAAGCAGCCGCCGGCGCCATGGCCCGCGGCCTCCGGAGCCGCCGCGACATGAGCAGATTTCTGGAGCGGTTCGCGCCGGGAGAGCTCGTGCTGATCGGGTCTGGCCCCATCGACCTGTCGCGGCTGCCGCCTTTGCGCGATGTCCCGTTTGAGCCCATCGATCTTGAGAATGACGCGGAGCAGGCGGCCAACCTGCTCGCTGCCACGACGCAGCAGCATTCGCCCGAGGAGGACGACGGCAACGATGCTGAAGAACTCTCCGCGTGGGAGACCTTGGAATGGCTCGCCGGGCATACGTGGCGATTTGCTTTCATGATCGTGGCGCTCGTGTACCTGGGCAGGCGGCTGTGGCGCCGCGATACCGTCATGGTCTTTGCCCTCTTCTGCATCGGCGTCCTGATCGCCGTCACGGCCGCCGTTCCGCTCTTTTACGAACGCCGCTGGTTTGCGGCTCCGGGGTGTCTATTCTTTCGCGAGCATCGGCTCGGCCGGCGCGGCGTTCGTGTCGGGTGCGTGACACCGGCCGACACGCCGGTCATTCTCGACACTCGCAGCGGCAAGGGCTACGTCCGGGCCGACGGCCGCGTTCAGGTTTTCAGCTTCGGCGATGACACGGGCGTGGCCGTCCTGATCGCCTGGCAAAGCACCGCCCGCCGGCCGGAGCCTTCCGAGATTCGCGCCCTGCTCGCGAATTCGGCCGCGTCATAAGCACCGGGGGGGACGCGCAGGAATTTCACTCCTTGTCGCCCCCCGACTCGCAGACATGTCGTCTCACAGGCTCCCCGGCCTCCGGCGCGCCACTCCCTTTACGGGCAGAAAACCCCGCAGCGGTGACTCTGCCGCGGCATGCCGCGCTCTCGTCCCATATTATCTTCATGCACGCGGACCAGGCCCGCTCACGTCCGCAATTGCCCGCCCGCCCGCGCATCGCCGCCAGCCGCCGGAACGTCCGATGTGAAACCAAGCCCCGTAATCACCGATGAAAACACCGCGTCGCGCTGCAGCTTGGACACGACGGCGCCTGAGGCACGAGCGGAATGGATATCGGGACACTACTGGGCTTCATGGCCTCGACCGGCCTATTGCTCTACTCCCTCTGGGCCAGCTCAGAGGGGGACATCTTCGGCTCATTCCTCGACGTCCCCTCCGTGGCCATGGTCATCGGCGGCGCCTCCTTCGTGACACTGTTCTCCGCACGGCTCAAGACGTGCCTGGCGTTTCTCAAGATCACCAAGAACGCGTTCTTCAATCGCTCGGCGGTCCCGGCCGAGTTGATCCGCCAGATCGTGCAGCTTGCCGACGTCGCCCGCCGCGAGGGCATTCTCTCGCTTCAGAACTCGATCGGAGAAATACGCGATCCCTTCCTCGCCAATGGCCTCCAGATGGTCGTCGACGGCACCGACGCCGAGACCGTCAAGGCCGTGCTCGATCTCGAGATGGAGCAGATCGATCAGCGACACGGCGAGGGCAAGAGCATTCCCGACCTGCTGGCCAAATATGCCCCGGCCTACGGCATGATCGGAACGCTGGTCGGCCTGGTGGTCATGCTCAAGAACATGGACGACGTCTCGAAGATCGGCCCCGGCATGGCCATCGCCCTGTTGACGACACTGTACGGCGCCGTGCTGGCAAATGCCCTGTGTCTGCCGCTCGTGGACAAACTGACGGCCAAGCACAACGAGGAGATGCTCTATCTCGAGATCGCCAAGAACGGCATCCTCGGCCTGCAGGCCGGCGACAACCCGCGCATGCTCGAGATGAAGCTGGCCGTCTTCCTGGCGCCACGGCAGCGGGCCGCGCTGACCGTCGAAAAGGCGTGATGCCGGCAGCCTGACACTGGATTCCGCCATGGCCAAGAAATGCAACTGCCCACCGCCCGGCGCCCCCATGTGGGTCCTCACCTACGGCGACATGATGTCGCTATTGCTGTGCTTCTTCATCATGCTGGCGGCCATGGCGAATTTCGACGAGCGCGACAAGCTCTTCATGGCCGCCCTCGAATCCATCCGCAAGGCCTTCGGCGCTTCCGGCCAGTCGGGCTACTACCACGACCAGGTCGTCGACTTCAAGAGCTTCCTCGTGAAGTTCGAAACGCTCTACATCCCCAACAAGGAAAAGAACTACGGCCATTCCGACGAGCCCGGCATGGACGGCATGTACTATCGCGTGAAAAAGGTCCGCGACGGGGCCGAGCTGACCATCGGCGGCCCCATCGCCTTCGATCGCTTCTCCACCAGCATCAAGCCCGAACTCAACGTCCTGCTGTCCAAGCTCGTCAGCGAGTTGCGCGGCCGCAACAACAAGCTCGAAATCCGCGGCCATGCCACCAACGAGCCCATCCCGCCCGATCTCGGCATTCGCGATCCCTTTGAGCTGGGTTACGCCCGCGCCCGGGCCGTCGCCGACCGCTTGATCGAGCTCGGGCTCGATCCGCGCGCCCTGCGCATCTCGTCGGCCGGCGCCCACGAGCCCGTGCTCAAGCAGACGTATACCGACGAGCGTCGAAATGCCAACCGGCGCGTCGAGATCGTGGTGTCGCAGTCGCTCATCAGCGACTACATCGCCCAGCCGCAGACGCCCGAGGAACTCTCCGCCACCAGCCCCGCCGCTACTGGTCCGTGATATCGGCGCCGCGACAACGAGCGAGCGGTTCGCGCCAAGCCCTCACCGCCGGCATCGGTGCCATTCGCCCGCCGACTAACCGATTGCACCACGGGACAGCCGCCAATCATCAGCAAATCTGGATGGATCGAGTCGACCCGCGAAGGCCCGCCGATGCAGCCAGGGCAACTCTCGCCGCCGCCCTGGCTGCCTCGGGGGTCGCGCCGCCCGGCCGATGATTGCCGGAAGGCGCTCAAAAAACGTCATGACGGGCGCCTGCCCCCCGTTCCCCCTGCCGGAAAGCGCGGCCGACGAGGCCGCAGCGCCATTCGGCGCCTCTGGCAGCTTTACCCCCCTTGCTCGGCGCCCGTCATGCCCAACCCGTCTTGTCCGCCGCGTCGTGCGTCGCCCTCGACGATGCACCAGCGCGATTCCTGAATCGGCAGGCGCCGCAACGCACGCCGGCACCCCGCGGCCGCGGTTCCACTCCGCATTGGCTCGCGACCGCATCCGCGCCGCGCCGCGTCACGGCAACCTGCCTGATGATGTTCGGCCGGCGGACCGGGAGACGAATCTGCCCGGTCCGCCGCGAGGTTCCCCCCGCTCCTTCAGTGCCGCATCGCCGACACTCACCCCCCGCGTTCCGCCATGCGGCTTTCCCACCCGTTCCCCCCCATTCATGCCTCATCGGCCCCCAGGCCGGCGCCCGCTCCGAGCGCACCGCCGGCGCCGGCGCAGTTGCGCCGCCTTTGCCGCTTCCCTTCCTCGTGCCGGATAATTGTCACCCGCGACCGGTACGCCGCGCAGGCTGGGCCGCGGGCATTCCGATCCGTCGCGGCCGTCGGGTGCGAGGTCGATAGGCCGCTGTTTCAGCGTGTCGGTTCGCCGCGCGCTTCTGCCCGGCGCATTTCCGCGCAGGCAGGCTCGCATGCGAACGCAGTCGTTCAGTTGTGCTGGCTCGTAGTCGAAAGATCCCAGCCGGGCCGGCAGGTACTATTCCGGGCGTCTGCGCGTCCGAACCCGATCGGGCTCGCGAAAGGAGAGGTCGTCGCCGCCGCCCACCCTGACTTCGGCCTGGTTGAACGATTCTTCCCGCTACGACCGAAAAGGCAAGGGCATCGGCGTGACATTTTCGCGCGCTCGCCGGTCAATTTCCTGTGCACGTTAACCGGCGTGCAATGCACCAGGTGCCGGTGCCGGCCGCGCGGCTTGTAATGGAGACAGGCGCTTAACGACGGCTGGTCCGCACGTTGGCATTGGGCGCTTCAATGTGATTTGTGGCACGGTTCCAGATCAGCAGCGGCCCGCGCCATACCGAGAAGTGCTGCGCCGATTCGTCCTGGTCGATGATCGAGGCCTCCAGCCCCGGCCGCCCCTCCAGCCGCACCTCGTTCGTGTCCTGCAAGTACTGGAGATAATCCGCGATCATGCTTTTCGTGTCTTCCTGAAGATGGATCGAGCCCCGCGCGATCATCCGCCGCAGATCGGTCGCCCGCAGATCGGCCGTGCCCTGGCCCGCCGACTCGGACCCGCGCGAGCCGCCGGTCATGAACTCCAGCAGCAGGTTGTCGCACGAAAGCCGCGCGTGGCGACCGACGCCGATATGCTCGAGCTGCTCCACGCCGATGTTCATGGACGCGGCCAGCTCGTCCTTCTTGACGATCTGCTTGCCGCTGCGATGCTCCATCCGCACGTCGCGATCGAACGACACCAGGCCGCGATCGACGAACAGGTCCATCGAATTCGCCCACGTCACCAGCGTCTGGCTCGGCCCCTCGCCCTGCACCGCGCTCATCAGCGGCCCGCCGCTCGGCCGGCGCGACAGCTTCGTCGGCTTGGCAGGATTGAACTGGTAGTCCTCGATCAACAGCGAGCCGGCCGCCGGCACGCTCATCTGTTCCCGCTCCAGGTTTGCGACGATCTGCGGCCCCGAGACGTAGATGCGGCTCTTCAGCCGGCCCGGCTCGCCTTCGACCGTCGAACGCTCGTGAGCACTGGTCACCGCCTCGGCGCGGCCCTCGGCAATGATGTACGTCGGCTCCTTGCGCTGGACGTTCGCCGTGACGCCGCTAGTGAAGTCCGCCTGGTCCTCTTCCGCCATCAGCGCCGCCAGGAATGGAATGCGATCGACCATGTCCGGCGTGCTGCGACGCGGCGCCTCCGGCGGCGCAGGCGCGAAACGCACGGTCAGCTTGTCGCAGTTCAGATCGAACATCTCGGAACCGGCCTTCACCGGGCCCAGGGAGCGCGTCTTCACGTCGTCGAGAAAGACGCCGTAATTCTGCTTCATGCGAAGCTGCATCCGGCCCGACCACGAGATGCGCACCGGCGTCGGCCGCGTGAATCGCCCGCCGCCGAAGTTCTCGCTGGCCAGCATCCAGGCCTTGCCGGGCCCCGGCACGTCCGCCGTCTCGGCGTCCATGTCCACGAGAATGCGCGCCCCGTGAATCGCCATGGTCTCAAAGCGCACGCGGGCGAGCACATCGGGCGACGGACTCTCGATCTCCGCGATCACCAGCTCATTCCCGTCGCGGAATCGCGCCTTCAGCGACTTCGCCCGGCTCACCTTGCCGTTCCGCCGGGGATCGAGCAGTACCACGCTCCCCTGCGCATCCAGCGTCTCCACGCCGAGCTGCATCTTCGGCGGCAGCGGCGTGCCGTCCGGCAGCGACCGCGGCGGGCCGGGAAACTCCGTCAGTGTCACGTGCATTTCATCGGCGAAGAATTCCTGCTGCCCCTCGCGCGTGTAGGCCCTGTCGAAGGCGTCCACCGTCCGCGGGATGTTGCGGCCGTCCGGCGTCGTCATCATCGTCACGTCCAGGCGCTGGGCCGAGATCTCCCCGTCCGCGCGCTCCAGCCGCACGTCGCCCGACATGTTGATGTGCTCGATCGTCTCCACCGGGGCGTCGCCGCCCTGCGGCGTGCCGAATGTCACCGCCACCTCGTTTGCGGACATCCGCTCATCGCCCTGACGCAGGGCCACGCTGCCGTGGAACCAGGCGCGACGCAGATATTCCTTGTCCTTCGTCTCCTCCGCCAGCGTGTCCGGATTCAGCCGCGTCACCGGCCGCCGCCCGATTTCCAGATCGACGCCGCGCGCCCAGCGAATCTCCACAGGCTCCCGCGGCTTCTTCTCCTCCGCCGCCGCCAATGCCAGTCGCGCGGCAGCGATGCCCGCGTCGTCGGCGCTGACTGCACCCTCAGTAATGCCGGCCGCAGCCGCCGCTCGCTCTTCACGCGGCTTGGGCTTTCGCGGATCGTGCATCTCGCCGGGACCATCGACCTTCGCCAGGCCGCGCCGCTGATCCACGAACACCTCGCGGCCCACCAGGCGCTGCTCGTCGGGCGTCGTCAGTTCCACCGGGTCCGCGTCCGTGCCCGACAGCCACACCAGCCGCCCTTCGTTGCGATACACGAGCTGCCGGCAAACGGCCTGCCCCTGCACGCTGTCAACCCGCACCGGCTCGCCGACCGCGATCACGTCGCGGCGATCGCCCGTCTGCTCGGCCGGCTCGACCGGGATCGGCCGCAGCTCCAGCGGTCCCTTCCACGTCAACTCGAGGCGATTGTCGTCGCCGGCCGCGTCGCCGTCCGAAGTCGCCTCATTTGCATTGACCGATGCCGGTGCCATGGCCTCGGTTGGTGCCGTAGTGGTGGCACGAGACGTCGGCGGGCCGGCCACCATCCGCTTCTGCTTGTCGCCGAAGTCGAAGTACACCTCCAGCACCGATGCCGCCAGCCGCCCCACTTCGCGCTCGCCGGCGATCTGCCGGGCCAGCACGTCATCGCTGAACACCATCTTGTAGGTGTGGATTCGCTCGGGCCTGGGCAGCAGCGGATCATCCTCGGCCTCGGCCAGCACCTCCGCCTCCGTCGGCGGCTGCTGACCGTCCGGCTGCGCCGCCCGCCGCGCATCCGCCGTCATCTCCTCCAGATCGGCCGCGATCTCCTCTGCCGATCGAAGTTCGGCCGGCTTGCCCGTCGCCTCGACCGTCTCCACCCTGGCGGGCGCATTCGCCGCCACCACCCGGTTCAGGCGAATCTCCTCGGCCGCCGCCTGCGCGTTGGGCGCCTCTGCACGCTGCGGCGCATTCGCCATCGCCCGCGGCAGCCGCCGGCCGCCCGCCGCATCGGCAGATGACAGCAGGGTGGCATTGGCCTCACCGCCGCCCTTTTCTGCCGCTGCCAGACCAAATCCCTCCGGAAAGCCCATGTCCCGCCGCAGAACCAGCTTGCCGCCCCGCTGAAACTTCAACGCCTCGATCCGGTTGTCCAGCTGGTTCCAGTGCACCGTCAGATCGTGCACGTCTTCGATCCGGACCTCGGCCGCCTCCACCACCACTTCGCCATCGGACGTCAACTCGGCACGGTCCATGTCGAACCGCGCATCCTGCATGCTGATGTGAATGAGCTGCTCCGGATGGGCCTCCGTGTCCGCCAGCGCCGGGTTCTCCTTGCGCCACGCCTCCGTCGAACGATCGATCGTCACCTTCACATCGCCGATCAGCCGCCCGCTGCGCGGATCGAGCCGGTCCTGCCCCGCCTGCGCGACGATCACGTATGCCTCCTGCGCGCGGATCGTCGTCGACTCGCCCCGGGGCATGAAAATCGTGACCACCGGCGCCACGGTGTAGAACTCGGTGTCCGATACCGGGTTCCAGCGTTCCGCCTCGAAACGCATCAGCGGCCGCTGCGTGATCGGGTCGTAGCGCCACATCACCGTATGTTCGCCCGGGCTCAACTTGATCTGCCCGCCCGAAAGCGAGTGCGCCGCCTGCGACGTCGTCCCCGTCACGAAGTCGCGAACCGCCTCCACCGCCTCGACCGATGCCTGCCGCGGCGTCGGCACATCCTGCGACGAAAACAGCAGATAGGCCGCAGCCACCAGGCCGAAGGCCAACCCAGCCAGCACGATTTTTTTCCTGATGCCGTCCATGCGTACGCCAGTTCTCCAGAAGGGCAGGCCCGTTGTGATTTACGCAGGCCATGATAGTCCATCCCGGCGTTTGACGATACCGGCCGGCGCTCACGCTTCACTGCGACGGGCGCGTTAAGTGCCTGCATAACGTGTATTTAGATTGCACCGCGTAACCGCTCATCCCAGCCGAGCCGGAAGGTAAACGGGGCCGTTCATCTCGTGCCGAAGGCCTCTTTGCGGGCGGGTCGCAACGATGGCTAGTGCGATCTCAAACGCATTTACAAAGGACTCGCAACCCGGAGGGATGGTAAAAGGTCTTCCGCCCCGGCCGGAGGATCGGGAAGACGCCGCGGCTCGCCTAAGCGTGGGCGCCGAACCCGGATCCAATCCGTACGGGGCGGAATGGGGGGTAGGTCATCTTCTTGTACGCACCGGCGCGCTGTCCGGTGCATCACTTCTGTCCCGTGCTGCTCAAAGCGCGGTCGCAGCAGTCGGGCCGCGCCACGAAACGAGCATTTCAATCGGATGGAATCCGGTGCTGCGCTGCGGCAACCCCGGGGCCCGCCCGAACTGGGAGTCAACGAGACGTGCTTCCGGCGAATAGACGAGACATCCGGCTCTTCGCCACCCTCTTTCAGTCATTAAACCGGTACTGAAGATGCCGTGTCAAGGAAATCCGCACCGGGCGTTCGCCAGGATCGATGCGTCCGGCGGGATTGCCCTCCCGGACGTGCCGCCAACAGGACAATGGCACGTCCATTAGGGTGTTTACCCGATAGCCTCCCGGCTCCATCGGCTGCCGGGCCATCGTACGGGAGGTGCTCCATTTCCCGCCGCGCGCGGCACTCGCCATTCGCGCGACGGTTCGCTTGACGCGCTGCATGTCGCTGGACTAATATATAACCATATGGTTATGCACTCGCCCAGGCTCGATCGCGTCTTTCACGCACTGGCCGACCCCACCAGGCGCAGCATTCTCCGCCGCCTCGAACGCGGCGATGCCAGCGTCATGACGCTCGTCGATCGTTTCGATATCTCGCAGCCCGCCGTCACCAAGCACCTCAACGTGCTCGAAGACGCCGGCCTCATCGAGCGCATGCCGCGCGGGCGTCAACGCCTCTGCCGACTGCGCTCCACCGCCCTCCGCCCCGCATGGCGCTGGATCGAGCACTACCGCCAGTACTGGAACGAGCGGCTCGACGCCCTCGAAGACGTGCTTGCCGAATCACCTCAAACCACGGAGCAATCGCAATGACTCGACACGGTGTCACGAACACGGCATGCCGATGGGCCCTCACTCAGCCGGCTTTGACCGGCAAAGAGTCCGCCGGCACCGACGACAGGCCGCCGCAGCAACGGCTCGCACGCGGCGGCGATGCGCCCGGCACTTTCTCGCTTGATCTCCGCCGCGTCCTCCGCGCCGACGTCGAAAGCGTCTATCGCGCCTGGACCGATCCGGCCATTTACAACCGCTGGAGCGGTGGTCGCAACTATGTCTCCGAATCGGTCGAGCTCGACGTCCGCGTCGGCGGAAGCCTGCGCCAGACGATCCGCGACGTGAACTCCGGCGTCCGATGGCACTTCGACGGCGAGTATCGGGAGATCGTGCCCAATCGAAAGCTCGTCTTCACGTTCCACTGGGTCAGCGACCGCGGAGAAGACCACGGCGCCTCGCTGGTGACGGTCGAATTCACGCCCCGGGGGCCGAACGAGTGCGAAATCGCCATCGTTCACGTCGATCAGCCCGACGAGAAGTACCGCGAAGGCACGATCCAGGGATGGTCCCAATGGCTGGACAAGCTGGAGGTCCTGCTGGCGGGTTAGCCTCGCGCTCGCCCGTCGCGTCGGCCGTTTGGAGGAGCTTCACTCGTCGAGCAGCAGGGCGACGAAGATCGGCAGATCGATGCCATCGGCGCGGCCGTCGCCGTTCAGATCGGCCCGGTCGACGTGCTCGGGCTCATCCGGCACTTCCAGCAGCACCGCGACCAGCGCATCCGCATCGTCCAGATCGACATCCCCGTCGCCGTCGATATCGCCCGGCGCGATATCCGGCACCAACGTCGCAATCGCGATTCCCAGCTCGCTGCCGAACCACAGGCTGCCGTCCGGGTGCTGCGCAGATGAGACGATGCGATCGTTGACCAGGCCGTCGTCGACGCCGAATTGCGTCCACGTCGCGCCGTCAAAGGCGGCGATGCCCACGTTCTGCACCGAAATCCACACCAGCCCCTCGGCATCGACGAGCACCGTCGTCACGTCGAATCCCTGGCCGGCAAAATGATTGGTGAATGTCGCACCATCGAACCGCGCAACGCCGTCGAAGGTGCCGACCCAGACGGCGCCGCCCGGTTCAATGGCCAGATCGCGCACACTGATATTCGCCAGGCCCTCGTCCGCATCGAATGTCGTAAACGTGGCACCATCGTATCGCGTCAGGCCGCAGCCCGATGCGATCCAGACGATGCCCGCCGGGTCCACTTCAATATCCGTCACCGGCCGGCCGGGAATGCCGTTGGCCGCGTTGCATCCGAACGGCGACCCGTTCGATAGAAATGTCGCCCAGTTCTCCCCGTCGAATCGCGCCAGGCCGGACGAAAACCGGTCGCCGAACCACACGTCGCCGTTCACCGGATCGACCGCGATGTCGGAGATGGCCGTCGAAATCAGGCCGCTGTTGGAGGGCGTGTACGACACCCAGGGATCGTCGAAATCCCCGATCACATGCTGCACCGCCCCACCGCCGACGCCGCTTCCGAACCACAGCCTGCCATCCAGATCGATCTCCACGGCACGCGTGTCGAGCGATGCAAGCTGGCTGTTGGCAGGATTGAACAGCGACCAATCGCCCGACGGGCTCAGTCGCTGCACCCCCGCCCGGTTGCAGACCCAGGCCTCCACCTCACCGCCGGCCGATCGAAAGGCGATATCGTTGATCAGTCCGTCGGCAATGCCGCGCGTGCCGTGGAGGGTGAGCGTGCCATCCGCGAACTCGGCCGGACCGAAGGCCGTGCCGAACCAGACGTCGTCGCCCACTGCCGCGACGCACTGCGGCGCTTCGAGCGGCCCGTCGCCGGGTGGAATAAAGTCCGTGAACCCGCCATTTTCAAAGACATTGACGCCGTTCTGCGACACGACAAAGGTCTGCCCACCCGCCGCGGCGGCCGCGTCGATGGCATTGTTGAACGTCATGCCGCTGTTGTTGTTGCGATAGGTGCTCCAGGCGACGCCATCAAACCGCGTCGTGCCGTTCAGATCGCAGAAGCCGTCATCGACGTTGCTGAACCACATCGTTCCGCCGGGCTCGGCGTGCAGCACGCGCACGAAGGACGAGATCAGGCCCATCTCCTCCGGCGGAAGGCTCGGGAGGCACAACCCCGGTGGCGTGCCGGTATTGGCAAAGTTGAAGTTCATCCAGTTCACGCCGTCGAACCGGTCGACGGCATCGGAGAAAAGGCCAAACCACTTCGCTCCGGCAGGATCGATCACGATTGATGTCACGAAGTTGTCACTGAGCGGGCTGTTCGACGCGTTGTGGTTGACGACGGTCTCGCCGGCCTGGTGGAAGACGCCGCTGTCGAACGTGCCGATCCACACGCCCGCGACCGGGTCGGCCGCGACCGCCATGATGAGATTCTCGGGGAGAAAGCTGTTGTCGGCGTTGAGCACCTGCCAGGCATCCCCCGGCGCAGCGCCGGCCGGCCGATGACCCAGCCCGCGAAAGGTGGCGATCCACACATCGCCGGCCGGTCCGACGGTGATATCCTCAATCGAATCCGAGGGCAGTCCGTGGCTGTTGCGCGTATACGTGCGAATCTGATGCAGCGCGGTGTCATACTCCATCACGCCGCCGGCCCTCGTGCCGAACCAGAGCACGTCGCCCTGCCGCGCCACCGTCACCAGATCGTTGCTGTTGACGTGAGAACTGAATTCGACATTGATGCCGGCCGCGACACCGGCAGGCCTCAAGACAAATAGTCCCAGGGCCGCAAGCCCGATGCACGGGCCGGTCACAAGCTTCATTACGGAATATTGCCGTGAGTTCTTTCCTGCGGGGAATTCGCGCATGAAACAGTGCCTCCGGAATGTTACGCGCCAATGCCGGCCAGCCTTCACGCCTGGCGTTCAAAATTCAGCGAAGGAATCGGCGGCATGCGCAGGGCATGATCGGAGGCGCCGCCTACGTTAATGTTCCTGCGGGACCGGCGGCTTGCATGTACAAAACGATCTCGGCAAAAAGCTGGTTCGCTCTATCCCGCCTCAGGGCAGCGCGGTCGTCTTGCGCCCCAGCATGAGCGACGCGACGATGATCGCAAACACGAGCGTCATTATCCGAAACGCCGGCATGTTGCCTTCCAGGCTCCACAACTCCGGCAGCGTGGCAAGCAGATCCAGCACTGACTCGGCATTGACCGGGATTTTGAACCGCTGACCGTGATAGACCAGTTCGCCCGCCGTCGCCGCCAGCAGCACGCACACCACGGCCGCCAACTTCGCCGCAGCCCCGCGTACAAGTGACAGTCGTCTCAGCAGCCGCCCGATCACGAAGGCCATCAGCCCGCCGCTGATTATCACGAACCCGCCGACAATCCAGTCCGGCACCATGATCCGCGTGCGGTTCTTGAACATCGCCTCGAGGAAGACGCTGACGCCGATCCAGACGCCCGCCCAGATGATCGCGCCGGCGGTGCTGGCCACGAACATGGCGCCCGCCAGTGCCGGCGCCCGCCGCGCCGACAATCGCTCGCTCGATTCGCCGTCACCGGATGATGCCTCCATGCACATCGCGCAAAGCTGGCTGAACCCCTCCGCCCGCACGACCAGCTGTGCCCCCGCCTGCCGCTTGCACGCAAAGCATAGATCGCCCCGGAAGACCGCCCCACGCGCCGCCAGCTCGTCGCACAGGTGGTTCAGCAGCATGACGACGTCGCCGGATGTCAGCACGCGCTTGTCGTCGCTGATGACCATCGTGACCGAGCCGTCGACGTGGCTCAGGAACAGCGTGCCGTCGTCCTGCCACTGGCGCATGTGTGGCGGAAGCTCGAACGGCTCCCCGGCTCGCCTCACGCGTTCCCATTTCGATGGATATCGCAACGTCATCGACAGGGCTGAATTCGCGGCCTCGACCGCGTTGCCGTCGAATACGGTGTATTTCATCGACAGGGGAAATTCGCGAAACCGCGCGATCGCAAGTCCGTCCGCGTCGAGCGGCTTGAGCGAGTCGACCAGCTCCTGCACGCTGTCGCGAAAGCGGCCCTGCGCGCGGCTCAGCGTCAAGTCCGGCCCCTCAGTATGCGGAACATTAACCATGCCCAGACCCAGGCGGAACAATGCCTCCAGGGCGTTATTTTACGAAGGCTCGTCCTTTGGCGGCCGACGCACACGAATACGTCGCGGTTCAACCACAACGACACACCCTGCAAACTCGTCCAGCGAGTTCGCCGACAGAAATTCCTCGACGAAGCCGGAAGTAGCACGAGGTCCATAACTCCTTGGACGAAATAGTACGATGCCCGGATGTGAACCAGGCGGGTATTTCCGAATGTCGCCGAATTCCAGATCGAGGGTGAGTAAGTATCGGCCTTCGCCGGCAGCCGCTCTTGCGATCACAGGGTCGGGCTGAGAGAGAAGCCCTTCATCGTCTGCCGTGCAAGTGTCATAGCCGCGAGCAGCCAGTATGGGCTTGAGATGGCGCGACAAATTCTCGTCAAGCTTGATCCTGGTCATCAGGTCAGCTTCCAGACGTTTTCCCGGGCCAGATCTGCTCCATAGGCGCAGGCGGCGTGAATATCCTCCACCGTGAGGTTTGGATAATGGGCGATGATCTCGTCATTCGTGAATCCTTCTGCGATCGCATCCAGAATGACTGCGATGTATATCCGCGTACCGCGAATGCAGGGTTGCCCTCCGCACACCGCGGGATCAATGATCACTCGATCCAGTAAGGCCTCATGGCTCATTTCAAGCTCCATCAACGAATCTACATTATAGTATACTCGCTGCCGCTCCTTATGTGCCGCTTTCGCTTTGGAGAAATTCGCCGGACTTCGGCGCAACCGCGCCGGGTATTCTCGTCATTGGATCTTCACCCCCGCGTCGTCACAAACTCCCCCGCCCCCGGTCCATCCCCTTCCGGCCAGCGGCTCATGATCATCTTCTGCTGCGTGTAGAACGCGATGCCCTCCTTGCCCTGGATGTGCAGATCGCCGAAGAAACTCGCCTTGTGGCCGGTGAACGGAAACATCGCCATCGGCGCCGGCACGCCCACGTTGATGCCGATCATCCCCGCGCCGGCCCGGTGCTTGAACTCCCGCGCCGCCCGGCCGCTGCGCGTGTAGATCACCGCCCCGTTGCCGTACGCGCTGGAGTGTGTCATCTCGATGGCATCCTCCAGGCTCGCGGCCCGCGCCACCGTCAGCACCGGCCCGAACAGCTCCGTCCGCACTCCATGCGAGCCCGGCGTCACATGGTCCAGAATCGTCGGCCCCAGGTAGAACCCGTTCGGCGCCTCGGCGATCTTCACCCCGCGCCCGTCCCGGGCCAGCGCCGCCCCGTCCTGCACGCTCTTTTCGATGTTGCCCAGCACGGTTTCCAGATGCTGCCGTGTAATCACCGGCCCCATTTCCGCGCCATAGTCGCGATCCGTCGGCCCCACCTTCATCGCATCGCCGGCCGATCGCAGCGCCGCCACCAGCGCATCGCCCGCCTTCCCCACCGCCACTGCCAGGCTGCCGGCCATGCACCGCTGCCCGCTGCACCCGAAAGCGCTCGACTGTACGGCCATCACCGTCCGGTCCAGGTCGGCGTCCGGCATGACCACGATATGATTCTTGGCACCGCCATTTGCCTGGCACCGCTTGCCGTGCGTCACCGCCGTCTCGTAAATATATTTCGCCACCGGCGTGCTGCCCACGAAGCTCACCGCCTGCACCAGCGGGTGCGTCAGCAGGGCATCCACCGCCGCCTTGTCGCCGTGCACCACGTTGAAGACGCCCGGCGGCAGGCCCGCCTCGCTCATCAGCTCGGCCAGCCGCATCGCCGAAAGCGGCACCTTTTCGCTCGGCTTCAGCACGAACGTGTTGCCGCAGGTGATCGCCACCGGCGCCATCCACAGCGGCACCATGAAGGGAAAGTTGAATGGCGTGATGCCCACGCACACGCCCAGCGGATAGTGATACGTCTCGCAGTCCACGTCCTGGGCCAGGTTGTGCACCGTGTCGCCCATCGTCAGCGTGGGAATGCCGCAGGCGAACTCGACCATCTCGATGCCGCGCCGCACGCTGGCCACGCTCTCGGCGTGCGTCTTGCCGTGCTCGCGCGAGATCGTCCGCGCGATGTCAATCGCATGACGCTCCAGCAGATGCGCCAGCCGGAACATCACCCGCGCCCGCTCGACCACCGGCGTCGCCGCCCAGGCGGGAAACGCCTCGTGCGCCGACCGCACGACCGCGTCGACCTCGTCCGGGCCGCACATCGGGCACTCGGCGATCGCCTCGCCCGTCGACGGATTGAACACCGGCCCGCGACGAGTGGCCCGCGACGGCGTGGAACGACCATTCAGAAACAGATTGACGACCCCGCTCGTGGTCGTGCTGGACATCACCATTCCTCCCGCTCCCGCGCCTGCCGCGGGTCATTGCGTACGCATCCGGGCGACGCCGCAATCGCCGACGTCGCACGGTTCATGGTACGTCGCGGCCGGAACAACCTCAAAACAGGGCGAACGCCGTTTGCGGCCCGTCAAACCGCGAATTTCGCGGTCCAGCCATCTGCCTGCTTGCCATGCCTGCACTGCATGCATATAATGCAGGCATGAAGACGCGCGCCCGGAAACCGGCCAAAAAAGCCCGCCAGTACACCATCCGCGCCGTGCCGCCGGAACTCGACGCCGAATTGAGGCGCCGCGCGAAGAAACTGGGCAAGAGCCTCAACGAAGTCACGCTGGAAGCGCTGAAGCGCGGCGCCGGAATCGATGCCCAGCCGGTCGTTCACACCGACCTGGATCACCTGATCGGCACCTGGATCGAGGACCCGGAGTTTGATGCCGCGATTGCGGCCCAGGACGTCGTCGATGAGGAAAAGTGGCGATGAGAATCGCCATCGACGCCAATCGCTACGTCGATTACTGCAACGGCGTCAAGGACATCGTCCAAATCCTCCGTCAGGCCGATGAGATTCACCTTCCGTTCGTTGTCGTAGGTGAACTTCGCGCGGGCTTCACACTGGGCGCCCATGGCCGGCGCAACGAACAGACCCTCTCCCGTTTCCTTCAGTCGCCGCGCGCCTCCATCCTCTTCGCCGACGAGAACACGACGCACCTGTACGCCTCGTTGATGGCCCAGCTGCGCCGCGCGGGCACGCCCATCCCCACCAACGACGTCTGGATCGCCGCCCTCGTCGTCCAGCACGATCTCGCCCTGCTGACACGCGACCGGCACTTCGAGCACATCCCCCAGATTCACCGCCTTTGACAGCCGAGCGGCCGCGCCTCATTATTGCCGCCCTACGGGTTGTAGACGCACGGATTACCCACGTTGCCGTTCGACGCCGCGTACGATCCCCGCGAATCCCCCACCGACGACAGCACCCATTGATACACATCGTTCGCGCCCAGCGCCGCCGGCGTCGCCGGATTGCCGCTGATATTCAGCGTCTGAATGCTGCCGGGGAAATTCTGATTGTCTCCATAGCTCAGTTGGTCCACCACCACGTTGCCGTTCAGCAGTCGAAACTGATCGTTGCGCGCCAGCGCCAGCGAAGTGCCGCCCAACACCTTTGCGCTTCCGGAGAGGGACCACGCCGTGATGAAATTCGACGTCGGCGCCGACGTGAGAACCGCGGACTGTCCCGGCCCGATCGTGCCGAATCCGCTCAGACTGATCAAGACCGGCGGCACCGTCAGCGGCTTGTTGAACCACCAGCCCGTCATATCCACCGGCGCGTCGCCCACATTGGTGAACTCCACGAATTCGTTGTTGTTCGCCCCCTCGTACATCCACTCCGTGATCCTCATGATGCCTTCCGGATTGCAGCTCGCGCCACTCAATAATTGACTGACAAACAACTGCACATCCGGCGGCTCCACCAGGCCGCTCTGGTCCATATCGGCGCAGATGCACGCCAGCCCCCCTTCAATGACGCAATCGGTAAATGACGCGATGTCTGCCCCATTCCGCTGGCCGTCGCCATTGGTATCCCCCGGACATGCACACGCCGGCAGGCGGTAAACCGTATACTCGATCGACTCTGCCCCATCCGAAAATTCGACGAAGCCGCTGACGATCGCGACAGTCTCGTCCGTCGGCTCCAGCGTCAAAGGCCCGTTGCCCTGCGGCTGATCGAGCGCCAGTCTGAACAGCGTGTAGGAGCCTGGCCCGGGAAACTCCTCGTTGGGCGACCATTCGAGGTGCAGAGCATTGCTTCCGATGATGGGATCTCCATGCACGTTCACGGGGCAGAAACCCTCGGGCTCCATGTTGTTGGGATAGCACGAGTATGAACTGATGAAGGTCCGCACATCCTCGTCGAACGAGCCTGGCTGCTGGTTCGGCGGAAGGATCGCCTCGATAATGGGCGGTTCATTATTTAAAAAAATCGACGCGTTCGCACCGGGGAGGAGCTGCACGTCCACGCGAATGCCGAGGATGTTGTCGCCCGGCTCGATGTTGCCGCCCGTGTCAAACCCGAACCGCCGAAAGTTCGGCGGGCAATAAAATGGATCGCAAATGCACCCGGGCGGCGGCGGACAGGTGCACAGCGGGCACGTCTGGATCAGCGCCGCAGGCATTGAGGCCGGCGAGGCGAAAAGCACAATCATTAATAGAAGAATTCGTCGCATCGTATTGCCCCCGAACATCTTTCAGTTCATCGTATCCCGTTGTCGTTTCCAGTTCGCCGCGTCATCGACGCGCCCCGCTCTCTCATACAGTGCAATCAGCCGGTCGAGCGTCTCGCGCCGCCGGATGACCGGCGCCGTCTCATCCCGGGTCAGCGACTGGGCCGCACGGCTGAGCAGTGCCTCCGCCTCGTCGGTCTGCCCCAGCCGTGCCAGGCACTCTCCCAACGCACTCTCCGCGCTGGCAATGCGCCAGTTCCCGGCCTTCAAATACCCTTCGCGAATCGCCAGGCAGTCGCGCAACAGCGGCTCCGCCTCGGCGGCGCGGTCCAGCCCCACCAGTGCCGACCCGCGGATGATCAGTGCGCTGGCATAATGCGGATGGGCCGCATGCAGCGAACGCAGCGCCGCCTCCGCCGCCAGACGCGCATTCTCCTCCGCCGCGGTAAAATCCCCCCGCTCCAGTTGAAGCTCCGCCAGATTAAACCGGCTCGTGATTCGCTCCGGATGATCGACGGGCAGCATCGCGTCCCGCACCTTCAGCGCCTCGCGCATCATGTGCTCGGCCTCGCCGGCCTTGCCCACGCGCCGCAATAGCACCGCGAAACGGTTCCAGAACGACGCCAGCTCCAGGTCCGTGCGGTCCAGCGACAGCTCCAGCACGACCTGCGCCTCGCGATACAGCCGCTCGGCCGACGCATCTTCCCCGGCGCGCCCCAGGGCGTGCGCGACATTGCTCTTGAAGATCGCCGCCTTGACCGGATCGTCGCGCTCGATCTCCGCGCACAGCGGTTCGATCGCCCGGAGCTGCCCCAGTGCCGCATTCACGTCACCCACTTCGAGCAGCGACAGCGCCCGCTGCATCCGCACGTGCCAGCGATCGACCGCGCCAAAGGCCCCGCCGCCCTCCATCAGCTCGGCCGCCGCCGCGAACTGCTGCTCGGCATCGCGATACAATCCCAGCCCCAGGTATCCTTCGCCGATGGTCCGCCGAATCTGCACCTCGGCCTCCACGTACTCCCCGACGCCGCCGGCCTCCAGCCGCGCCGCTCCCCAGTCGAGCACCGAACGCACGCGAAGCTCCGGGTCCTGGCTGATATTCGGATTGGCCACGCCCAGGAGCGTCTGGAGAAAATTGCTCACATACTGGGCGACGTCGCGCTCGCGCGACGCGTTCCGGGCGTTTTCCGAAGCCAGCTTTTCATTGCGAACCGCCCGCCGCCAGTTGACCATCGCGCTGCCGAAGCCCGTCGCGCCGACCGCCACGATCGCCAGCACCACCGCCGCCGCCGCCCGATGCCGCCGCATCTTCTTCCGCAGCAGGTAGCGCACGCTGTCCCGCTTGGCCTCGATCGGCTCGCCGTCCAGGTACCGCCCCAGATCGCGCGCCAGCTCACCCGCCGACTGATACCGCCGGTCGCGCTCCTTCGCCAGGCACTTCAGCACGATCGTCTCGACTTCGTCGTCGATCTCGCGCCGAATCGTCCGCGGTCGCGCCGGCTCCGCCGTCATGATGCGATCGAGCACGTCCCGCATCCCGCCGACCACTTCGTAGGGGAATCGCCCCGTCAGCATCTGGTACAGCACCACGCCCAGCGAATACACGTCCGTCCGCAGATCGATCTTGCTCGAGGAACCCTCCGCCTGTTCCGGCGAGGCCCACGGCAGGCTGCCGAGGAACTGCCCCGTCACCGTCATCGCCTCGGCGTCGCTGTCGCTCGTCGCGATCTTGGCCAGGCCGAAGTCCAGCACACGCGGTTCGCCGGTCGCGTCCACGCAGATGTTGCCCGGCTTCAGATCGCGATGAATCACGCCCTTCAGGTGTGCCGCGCTCACGGCATCGCAGATCTTCCGGAACAATTCGACCGTCTGTCGGATGCCTCGCGCGCCGCTCGACATGTACACGTCCAGCGGCTGCCCGGCGATGTAGTCCATCACGAAGTAGTGCTGCCCCGCAGCCGAACCGCTGTCGTGAATCGTGACGATGTTCGGGTGCCCGAGCTGCCCCAGCACCTGCACCTCGCGCTCGAACCGCGCCCGGTGCATCGGCCCGGCGAACGGGCCCTCCTTCAGCACCTTGATCGCTACCTTGCGATTGGTCGACTTCTGAAGTGCCTGGTACACCACGCCCTGCCCGCCGCGATGGATCTCCCGCAGGATCGTGTAGCCCGCGATCGAGTCGGCCGCCGGGGCTGAGCCGGCCGTGCCCGCCATGCGGCGCTCGCGCGCCGAACCGATGCCCGCCGCCGAGAGGGCCGCCACCGCCGAGTGTCCCAGGCCGCCCGCCGCCGACAAACCATCCCCCGCCAGCTGCGTCTCGCCCGCCGGGCCGGCATCGGGAAACAACATTCCCGACGCATCCGCCGCGATCAATGCCTCCACGGCGGCACGCAGGCCCGCGTCGGTCCCGCACGCCTGCTCCAATAGCGCCATCTGGTCTTCGGCGTCGGCGCAGGCGATCGCGTCCTTGAAGATCTCCGCTACCCGGCGTTCGCGTGTGAGTTCAAGTTTCATCGCCCTGCCCGAGCCCATGCTAATCTGCGTCTAATTGCGCAATC
>CAYOZN010000008.1:34501-57176 GCA_964408455.1 uncultured Planctomycetaceae bacterium | reverse complement strand
AGCCGCTGCCGCAGCCACGCCCGCGCATAGCGCCACTCCCGCTCGGCCGTGCTGATCGACACCTCCAGCGATTTCGATATCTCCTCCATCGTCAGCCCGCCGAAGAACCGGAGCTGCACGACTTCCGCCGCCCGCGCGTCGATCGTCGCCAGCTCCTTCAGCGCCATATCCACCGCCTCGATGTCAAACCCCCCGGATTGAGCCTCTACCTGTTCAAGCGCAATGTCCAGCGGAATCCCTTCACCGGGCGGCCGCCGCTTCTGCGCACCGCGTCGCCGGGCGTGATCCACCAGGATCTGACGCATCGCCATCGCCGCCACCGCCAGAAACTGCGATCGGTCATGCCAGTCCGACCGGTCATTCCGAACCAGCCGCATGAAGGCCTCATGCACCAGGTCCGTCGCCTGATAGGTATGCCCCTGCCGCTCGCGGGAGACCATGCCGCGGGCGATTCGACGCAATTCCTCAAGAACCATGGGAAACAGATCGCCCGGCTTTCGAAGGCCTGCCCGGATATCGGCCAGCAGTTGTGTCGCATCGGCGGACATGGATTTTCCCGCGCTCGTGAACGCCCTCGGTGCAGGGCTATCCCCAGCCCGGTCGTTCGTTTGTCCATTTCGACCGAGCGGCTGAAGAACCTCACAGACTTGATGTAATTGCCGACGGCGGCTCGATATGCGCATTGTCCCCATCGCGGCCGCGAAAAACAAGCCACTCCGCGACGATGAACCTGCGATAATTACAGTGTGGCACCGGCTAACAGCAGGTGCGGCTTGGGTGATTGAGATAGACTTTTGAACTGGCTGCGATGCGCCAGCCCGATCGCGGCCTCCGGCTTGAACTCTTCACCGCCGCCGTCGCAACAGCATCGCCGCCCCAAGACACAGCGCGAGCGCCGTCCCGGGTTCGGGAATGTAGACCAGCCCGAGGATGTTGCCCGAACCCGTCGATCCGACCAGCACCGCTTCGCCCGTCGCCACATTCAGCTGATAAAGACTGTCCGTCGTGTTGTCGGTCAGAAACAGGATGTCGTTGACGGGATCGTATGCCAGGCCGTTGGGATTGGTCGAATTCACCAGCGGCCCGATGAGCGTCACCGCGCCGGTGCCGCGGTCCACGCTGTAAAAGCTGTCCGTGTTGCTGTTGGTGGCATAGAGCGTGTCGTTCGCCGAGCGGTAGCCGAGATTCAAGAACGACGTCAGTCCGGATAGCCCCACAATGCTGGCGGTGCCGGTGTTCTTGTCGATCGTGTACAGGTTGCCGCTTGAGCCGCCGTAGAGTTGACCGGTGCTGGTGTCGTACTCGAGGCCGTGCATCACGACGCTGCTATCGCCGTATGGACCCACCAGCGTCGCCTCGCACGTATCCAGATTGAGGGTATAAAGCGAATCGTTCGAGCTCGAGGACACGTATACGGTGCCGCTCGAGGGATCGTACGTCAGTCCGCCGGGCGTGCCGACATTGCTGGTCAGCGTACAAACCGGTGTCTTCATACCCGTCGTCATGTCGATCGTCGACAGCGCCCGAGTGCTCTCGACGGCGAAAAGCGTGGGCGCGGCCGACGCCGGCGCGGCAACAACACAGGCGACGATCAGAAGTATGCTGGCGGCGACAATGGAAGAAATGCGTGAGATCACAACGACTTGCCCTCCCTCTCGGAGCCGTTCAGCCCCTTGCCCGCTGACGTATGTGGCTGAATCCCGAAGCCACGACGATGCAACCAGAAGCAATCATGCTACTGAAAAAGCCTGCATTTTCCAAGCATTTTGGTGTAATTCTGGCAGCGGCCGGCGATTCCCAGGCCCCACGATACAGCAGATTACACCCACGCGGGCGTAGTTTCGCCTGCTGCCCCATCAGCGGCGCGAGATGTCGCTTCCGGCGCCGGTCGCGTCGCAAACGGCCGCGCCGCCCCGCACGATGCACGCTCGAAGCCCTGCATGTAGTGCCCTGATATTGGCACTCCACTGCGCCATCACCGTGCTTTTTTCCGAAAAAACTCCGAAAAAAATGCGCGGCGACAGCGCGATTCTGATAACATGCGGAAGTTGAGCGTCCTCCCGCTGGAGTGGGAACACGTCCATCTCGACGCATCGTCGTCACAGCAAAAGGGGAATACCATGCCGACCAGGTTCTTCATTGGCTGTGCCGTGCTCGCCGCGGCCCTCGTCCTCTGCCTCTCGCCCGGCCTCGCCGCGGCCGACATCGTTGCCGCAGAGATCGTCGCGAAAGTTGGCGATGCGGCCTCCGGCTCCACCATCAGCACCCTGAATGCACCATTCACCGACGGCAACGGCAGTGTCGGATTCGTGGCATCGCTCGCCGATGGCAACCGCATCATATGGCACGGCGCCGGCCCCATCTTCAACAGCAGCAGCGCCCTGCCCGACGCGCTCACCGGCGGCGAGGGCACCATGGGCATCGGCAACAACGGCGAATTCATCTACAGCCCCTCCATCAACGGCAACGACGGCGTCTGGACGCACAACGGCCTGCTCGCCCAGCGCGGCGATCCGGCGCCAGGCATCCCGGGACAGTTTCTTACCTTCGGCAGCCGCCCGCGGATGCTTCCCGACGGCACGACCGTCTTCGTCTCCGGCCTGAATCCCACGCAGGGCAGCAGCAGCACCCTCAATCGCGTCTTCGTCCGCGGCGATCCCGCCGGCAATCTCTCGTCGGTGCTCGTCGGTGGAACGACCGTCGTCGACGGATTGACCATCGCCGGCGGCGGTACCGGCGTGGATTTCGACTACGACCTGAGCGACGACGGCCAGCATCACATTCACGTGCTCGACATGGATACCGGCTCCACGGTCGACGACATCCACGTCTATGTCGATGGGACTTTGCCCCACCAGGAGGGCGCGCCCACCGGCGAAGGCGACAACTGGCAGAATTTTGACAACGTCTCCATCAACGACAGCGGCGACTACGTCTTCTCCGGCGATACCGACGGCGACACTGCGTCCGATGAGTTCATTGCCTACAACGGCGTCATTGTCGTGCGCGAAGGCATGACCATCGACAATCACACCCTTCCCAGCGGCGCCGCCGTCAACGCCCTCAGCATGAACAACCTCGGACAGGTCGTGCACATCTGGAGCCCGACGGCGTCCGAGCGCCTGTTCTTTGGCAACGCGGCCGATCTCGCCGTTTCGAGTGTCACGCTACTGGCTCTAAACGATGAAATCGACGTGGATGACGACGACATCGGCGACTGGCTCGTCGTCGATTTCAACGCCTCGGGCACCATCGGCCCCGGCCTCGATCTGGCAGACGACGGCTTCGTCTTCGTCGAAGTCGGGATCGAGCCGGTTGGCGGCGGCGCCGAAGTTGAGGCCATCCTGCGGATTGCCCTCCCGGGCGGCAGCCAGCTGGGCGATCTGAACTGCGACGGCGTTGTCGATCACCTCGATGCGGCGCCGTTTGCCCTGGCCCTCGTCGATCCGGTCGCCTACGCAGCCGATTTCCCGGCCTGCGACATCAACCGCGCCGACATCGACGGCAGCACAACGCTCGACGGTACGGATGTCGTGCAGTTCGTGGACTTGCTGCTGCCATAGCCGCGGCACCACCCAGCGTGGTATTCGCTTCCGGCAGCGTGGCATGCTCTCGCGGCCGGGCAGCCTGGCATGCTCTCGCGGCCGGGCAGGGTGGCATGCTCTCGCGGTACTCCGCGTGAGCATGCCGGCGCGGGCATGCAGCCACAAACATGCAGTCTCGAACACGCTTGCCCCGTCATGGCGCAAGCGTAATCCATTTAGCCGCAACGCACGCGGACGCGGAAAACCCCGTCCCTTGTCTTCGCGTTCTTCCGCACCACGCGCTTCCGTTACCCGTCGGCCGGTGGAAAATGCACCGGAAGTTATCATAATGAGATTTCACGGAACCCGGGATAATACAAGGGCGGTACCATGTGGCAGTGCGCAAAGTGTCGAAAGCAGATCGGGGACAATTTCGATGCCTGTTGGAATTGCGGTGCATCCAGAGATGGTTCCGAACCTCAGGATTCAACAGAAGAAAACCCGATCGTGTGTCCGCGGTGCCGTTGCAAACTGGACTACGTGGGTACCAAGGCATTCCACGAGGGAACTCGCTGGGGTGTCCTTGGTGATCTTGGCGAGTTGTTCGTCCACAAGGAGCGGCTCGACCTGTACTGCTGTCCGTCATGCGGGCGAGTCGAATTCTTCGTGGATGGAATTGGCGAGCAGTTTCGACCTCATTGACGGCAGACGCCGCAGGACGTGGCCAACCCCCCAGGAGCAAGAGGAACTGCTATCTTCGCCCGGCACCATCACGGCGCCAGCGTAAACCACCTCAGCCGCACCGACCGCGGCCGCGGAAAGCCCTCGTCCATCGTCTTCACGTTCATCCGCTCCACGTGCGAATCGAAGAAGAGCGCATTCACATTCCCGCCCGGGTGCCGGTCATCGTTCGCCACCCGCGGCCACGAGCCCCGCGGAAGCTGCGACGCAAAGAACAGATCGTGCAGTTGCACCGTGTCCGTCGGCAGATTCCGATGCCCCTCGGTCAGGTAGATCACCCGGCTGGTGTCCATGCGGTTGCGCGTCAGGCTGGCGAAGATCCGCCGCTCCGCCGGGTCGGCCCCCTGCGACATCGGCCCGGCGCCCTGCGGCCCTGGCTCGTCGCTGAACGGATACGGCTATAAAAACGCATTCACCACGAAGTCCAGCCGCTGCCCCTGCGTCGGAAAATCCGGACATTGAAATGCGGTTAACTCGCCGACCGCCCGCATGAGCGCCAGCTCCTGCGCGGCATTCGCCGTCGAATACCCGTGCAGACGCGTCAGGCTGCTGCCATCCAGCGTCGGTATCAGGCCGACGGCATAGTGCATCGATCCCACCTGTAGCTCCGACTCGCCCAGCGCCACCACGTCGTCATACGTATGGGCGTAAACGTGCATCGCCTGGCCCAGCGTGCGCAGGTGCGCCTCGCACTTGACCGCCCGCCCGCTCCGCCGCGCCCCCGACAATGCCGGCAGCAGGATCGACAGCAGCAGCGAAATGATCGCGATGACCACCAGCAACTCGATCAACGTGAAGCCGCGAAGACTGGGTTTCGCCGACCTGCGAACCGGCCTGCCTTCGTGGGAATGCGCCATGGCAGCTGTGAATACACTGCACGTTACGCGGGAGCAGGATGCTGCCGCACTCATGAATGAGACAGCAGCGCGGCGGGGGCTTCGCCTCGACATGTCGATCACTCCCAGGGGGGATCCGGTCGCCAGATGCCGTGCATCATACCGCGGCCCGCGCGGAAAACGCCACGAAAAACGAGCCTTTTGACCAGGTGCGCCGGCGCGCGATTCCGGTCAGGCAGCCGGCCTGTCGGACTGCTCGCGCCTTGCCGTCTCGCGCCGAACGCCCCGCGCGATGCCAAGGGGCCGGAACTGCCATTGCTGGCCGGCTCTAGCGGCCGAACAACGCGCGACAGAGTTCCTCCGCGCGCCGCGCGCCTTCGCTCGTCAGAATCACGGACCTGGCCTTGGCTTTCGGATCGGCAATGAAACCTCTGGCGTGCAGCCGGTCGAGCGCAGCCCAGTCGTGCGACTTCCAGGCGCGCCGCATGCCGAACTGCTCGTCGAAAATCGTAAGATGAAGTAGCGCCAAGACGGCGTCATCGATCTTGCTCTCATCGTATGGCACGGCTCCATCACTCCTGAAATGACACGCCGGCAACTGCCGTCCCAGCCGGTCTGCACGCCGGGAGCCCGGCGTCATGGACAGTTGAGTATAGCCCGTGATCCGCATCGCATGCGAACGTTATACTCCAGCCCATGGCACTCCGCTCCAAAACCCAGCGCTCCCTCCTCCTAGGCTTCATTGCCTCCATCGCCGCCTGCGGCCTCGTCGGCATCTACTGCCTGGCCGTCGGCGACATCGGCGAACTGGAAGCCAGAATCCTGCTCACCACCACCGCCGTCGGCGTTGCCTCCATCCTGGCCCTGGCCGCCGCCGTGCCGTGGGAGCGGCGCTCGGCCCATCCCCTCGGCCCGATCGGCATCGCCGCCGTGGCATTCGCGCTTGCCTACTCCATCGCCCTCATCTGGTTCGTGCCCGACCCGCTGTTCACCGACGCCGTGCTCAAGCCTTACGGTGTCGCCTGTGTCCTCGCCGTGGCACTGCCGCTGCTGGGCCTCATCACGCTGGCCCGCCTGCGCCGCCAGTGGACCATCGTCCAGACGGCCACCGTTGCCGTCGTCGTCGCCTTCGCCGCCCAGATCATCGCCACCATCATCTTCGAATTTGCAGACGATGAAATCTGGTTCCGCATCATGGGCATCCTCGGAATCGCCGTCGCCTGCGGAAATATCTCGCTGCCCATCCTGCATCGCGTCTCGCAGATGCAGACGCGCGAGGCCGTCCAGACCGTCGCCCTCATGCTCAGCCTCGTCTGCCCGCGCTGCGGCAAGCAGCACGCCCTGCCCGCCGGTCGCTCGGCCTGCCCCGACTGCGGGCTGAAGTTTCACATCGAAATCGAAGAAGACAACTGTCGAAAATGCGGCTATCCGCTCTACCAGCTCCAGTCGGCCGTCTGCCCGGAGTGCGGCACACCGATCGCCCGAGGAGTGCCGAAGTGAATTTATTGACTGTTCACGACTAGTCGGGATCGCCGTCAGCCCCGCGGCCTACCGATCACTCAGAATAAAAAAGCGGTCTGATGTCGGCTTCGTGAACGGCACGGCATGCATCGCGATAAATACTGAGCAACGTGCCCGGCTTGATGGTGCGGTGATTTGGACTGGAAATGGTGACGCGCCGGCCGTCTGTCGACTGCCATCGAATCTTGACGTGACTGCCCGTTGTCCGACCACCTCGAAGCCGAAGCGGGCAAGAATGCGCAAAACGTCACGCCCCGAGAGCACGCGCAGCTTAGCTGGCACGTCGTGGCTCCGCCAATTCGAGGCTTTGGCTGGCTTGCCCCAGTTCGATTTCCACGAGTAAAGAAGGGTCATCCACGTAGCCGAGTTCGGAGAGATTTTCGCCCTCCAATGCGAGAGAGAGGACCTCGCGCATGTTGACCAGCGCCCCCTCAAGATTATCGCCCTGAGAATAAGCGCCCAAGTCCGTGCATTGGACGTTGTACCCACCGGTCACGTCCTGGTAGATCAGCACTCGAATGTTCTGCTTCATAGGTATATTCCTTCAGTCAGCCGCCATCTTTAGGATATCATCTCAGCGTGACATGTTCCAATCCAAAACGCGCGCGTCCACCGCGACCGTCGGAGCTTCGGCAGACGTCGTGCATCGCGGCCACCGATGTCTCGAACTGTCAGAGGTGCATCATCCGAATGACCACGGCAGCCTCGCCGGTGCATTTGGACGGTGATAAGATGGCCGAAAAGTGAAGGAGTTTCCCATGCCCCGAACCATCCGCGGCGCTCTTATCCAGGCCACACTATCCGAGCCCGGCACCGCACCCATCGAAAAAATCAAAAAGAGCATGATCGACAAGCACGTCGCACTCATCGAACGCGCCGCGGGCAATGGCGCGCAGGTCGCCTGCCTCCAGGAACTCTTCTACGGGCCCTACTTCTGCTGCGAGCAGGATGTGAAGTGGTACAGCCTGGTGGAAAAAATCCCGGATGGCCCTACGACGAAGCTGATGTGCGACCTGGCGAAGCGCCTCAAGCTCGTCCTCGTCATCCCCATGTACGAGGAAGATCTGCCCGGCGTCTATTACAACTCCGCCGCCGTCATCAATGCCGACGGCACGTACCTGGGCAAGTATCGCAAGATGCACATCCCCCACGTCGCCCCCGGCTTCTGGGAGAAATTCTTCTTCCGCCCCGGCAATCTCGGCTATCCCGTCTTCGACACCGCCGTCGGCAAGGTCGGCGTCTATATCTGCTACGACCGCCACTTCCCGGATGGCGCGCGCTGCCTCGGCCTCAACGGCGCCGAGATCGTCTTCAACCCGTCCGCCACGGTCGCCGGCCTCTCCGAATATCTGTGGAAGCTCGAACAGCCCGCCCACGCCGTCGCCAACCAGTACTTCGTCGGCGCCATCAACCGCCCCGGCGTCGAGGAGCCCTGGAAGTTCGGCGAGTTCTACGGCACCAGCTACTTCTGCGACCCCCGCGGTCAGATCGTCGCCGAAGGCAAACGCCTCGAGGATGACATCGTCACCGCCGATTTGAATCTCGACCTCATCCGCGACGTCCGCAACACCTGGCAATTCTTCCGCGACCGCCGGCCGGAGACGTACGGCGAGATCGTGCGGTTATAAATGATCCGCAGATTACGCAGATTAACGCAGATTATTTCGACTGCACTTTGCAGGTTGGCGGCCCGTGAACTCGCATCATTCATCGCCCAACGCGGACTCAGCTGGTCTCAGGGATCAGGAAACTCACGCCATCATCGGCTGCGCAATGGAGGTGCATCGTCAACTCGGTCCCGTCTTTCTCGAGGCGGTGTACCAGGAGTCTCTGGCGCTCGAGTTCAAATCTCGCGGCATTCCGTTCGCTTGCCAGGTCGAACTGCAGATCAACTACAAGAATCAGCGACTTACGTGCACGTATCGCGCTGACTTTGTCTGCTTCAATTCCGTCATCGTCGAACTAAAGGCAACAAAAGCGCTAACCAGCATGGACGAGGGGCAAACGATCAATTATTTAAAGGCAACCAACCTGGAGCGGGCACTACTGATCAACTTCGGTCGCCCAAGCCTCGAATTCAAACGGCTGATTTTCACAAATCCGCGCAAATCACCCAAGCACGAACAAGGTTCTTGACGCGCGCGTAATCATTAAACTTTCGCCTCTTATTCCGCAATCTGCGCTAATCTGTGAAATCTGCGGATTACTCCACCACACGCAGCCACCCATGCCTGTCCGGCAGGTCCCCCACCTGGATCGCCGTCAGCGTCTTATACAGCTTCGTGCACACTGGCCCCGGCACGCCCTTGGGGCAGTACGTCACCTTCTGATCGCGATACGTGATCGATCCCACCGGCGTGATGACCGCCGCCGTCCCGCAGCAGCCCGCCTCGGCAAAGTCGAAAATCTCCTCCACGTGCACCGGGCGCCGCTCGGGCTGCATGCCCATCTCCGCCGCCAGCGTCACCAGGCTCTTATTCGTGATCGACGGCAGAATCGACTGGCTGTCCGGCGTCACGTAGCGCCCGTCCTTCGTGATCCCGAAGAAGTTGGCGGGCCCGCTCTCGTCGATGTACTTCTTCTCCTTCGCGTCGAGATACAGCACCTCGGCAAAGCCGCGCTCCCGTGCCATCATGCTGGCACGCACGCCCGCCGCGTAGTTCCCGCCGACCTTCACGTCGCCCACGCCCAGCGGGGCCGCCCGGTCGATCTCATCCTCCACCACCAGGTCCACCGGCTTGAAGCCGCTCTTGAAGTATGGTCCCACCGGCGTCACAAATACGATGAACATGTACTCCTGCGCCGGCCGCACCCCCACCTGCGGCCCCGTGCCCAGCACCAGCGGCCGGATGTACAGGCTCGCCCCCGTGCCATAAGGCGGCACGTAGCGCCGATTTTCGTTGATGGCCCGGAATACCGCCTCGATGAACATCTCCTCCGGCACCGGCTGCATCATGATCTTCCGGCAAGAACGGACCAGCCGCTGCGCATTCTCCTCGATGCGGAAGACAACCACGTCCCCCTTCTTCGTGGTGAACGCCTTCAGCCCCTCAAAACACGACTGGCCATAGTGCAGACACGTGGCCGCGATGTGCACCGGAAGCGTCTCGTCGTGCGTCAGAACACCCTCATCCCAGCGCCCGTTGCGATAGGTGTAGCGGACGTTGCAGTCAGTACGGGAATACCCGAAGCCGAGATGCGCCCAATCCGGCTCGGTGAAGTCATCCAGCTTGCCGATCTTGTCGCCGTGTGAGACACCGGCCCGAAAATCCTGCGGAAAGTGCACCGGCTGTTCATGAAGCGTCGTAGCAGGGGCCGTTCTTACCGGCGTGGACACCATGCCGTCCTTCATTTCGCGCGGTCCCTTCATAGAGCACCTCCCGTGCAAGCCGTATGCCGATTGTCACTCCTGTGCCTTTGGGCACGAACAGAGACTGACCAATGCCCCCTACTCGTCTGTTGCCGGCGCTGTCGTCGTCCGGCATTGATCGCGCCCCCCGGCCCTGGGGCGACACGTGAGTTGTGCGGCCGCAATGCCCGCAGTCGTCGCCCGAGGCCCGCCCGAGGCCCGCCCGAGCTGCCCAGCCTGGCCGCGACTCGGTCCATGATAGCAGACAGTCCCCCGGCTGACGAGCGAAATGCTGGCTCAATTCATCCGCTTCCGGCGCGCCGCCGCAACGGTGCCGCCAGCCACGCGCTCGTCACCGGGTCCGCCCTATTTTAGGCTGTCAGTCTCGAAACGCGTCAGGCAATCCGCCTGCCGATCTGCCGTGGTCCGGTACGGTATAACCCTTTGGTTAGTGAACCCTACGCACCGAGAAGCAGCACTACGAACGAAGCCACGTCCTCCGTGTCCGCAGTGCCATCCAGATTCGCATCCGCCGCGCAACGCCGCTCCAACTGCGATCCGCCGATATCCATCACCACGTCAACAAATGCCTGCACATCGATTCCATCGATGGACCCGTCAAGATTCACGTCGCCGGGCAGCGCCCCGGCACAGGGATGCGACGTCAGGCCCCAGATCTCGACATCATCAATATTCCAGCCCGGATAGGTGACCGAACCGTCGGTCGGACCCATGCCCCATCGCAGCCGCAGCGAGGCCTGGCCATCCGCAATGGCCGACAGATCAAAAGACTGGCCGGACCAGGCGACGTCCGAAATCGCCGAGCCGGTGTGCTGCCAGACCGTCGTCCATTGAATGCCGTCGACCGAGGCTTGAATGCTGGCATGGTCGTACGATGCAGACTCCACACCCAGCCAGCGCATGAATCGCAACTCCACGCGCGACAGATTCGAGCAATCGATCGGCGTGGATGTCAGATATTGCGTCGTCGACATCCCGTTCGAATAGTCTCCCGCCAGGTTGTAGCCATACACGTTTTGCCCGGTGAAGCCTGAATTGGGATCGCGATTGTACGAACCGCCGCCCGTCGGGTGCCCAAAGGCCCAGGCCCCTGACACGGCCCACCCCGGATTCGCGTCATCGTTCAGAAACGCATGAACGAGTTGCACCCCGCCGATGCTGATCGACACACCAGCCGGTTCGGATGACGACGTCCCGTCGTCCACTGTAAAGGTGAACGCGTCTTCGCCCTGATACCAGGCCCCGGGTCGATACTCGACGGTCCGACCGAAGCCGGCCAGTTCATAAGGCGCCGCCTCGATCTCCGCCGCATTGGGATCAAACAGCGCCCCATGCGCCGGTAGCGTCTGTATGACGAACGCCGGCGTCGCTCCCGGCCCGGCCGCTCCTTGAAGCTCAATGGCAACGGGCACATTCACCTCGGTCGCGGCCTCGGCGTCCTGCGCAATCGGCGGGCAAGGCTCGGACGTCGGTAGCAGCTTCAGCGCCCACGCGCGCAGCGTGCCGGTGTCGCCGCCGGCCATGTCCGACACGCTCAGCGTCCACCGCCCCATTGCAGACTCGCCGATCACGTCAGCCAGCGCGCCCGGGCCGTCCGGCGCCTGCCCTTCATCGTCGTACGTCAGTATCAGGTCGTTGGTACTTCCGCCCGACCGATCGTGCAGCGTTACGGGAGTTCCCCGCGCCGACGTCAGCGTGACACGCAGATCGCCGATGTAGGAGTGCTGGATGTCGATCTCCACGTTCAGGTCCGCGATGCACACGTTGTCCGGCACATCCAGCGTGCTGACAATCGTCTGGTTATCGCCGATCGGCCGCGGCACATCGCTGGAGTGATACGCGTATCGACCCACTTCCAGCGCGACCTGCCGCGAGCTGTCGCCGATGTGGTCCGTCAGGTTCGTGAACACGATCGTCGCCAGGTGCTGACCGATGCCGAGTGCCTCCGCGTTGGCGTTGATTTCCGCCGTCACCGACACGATTTCGCCGGGCATCAGTTGCCCGCCCGTCGCCCCGGTCAGCGTCAGCCAGTCAGCCGCGGGGTCCTCCACAACCACAAAATCAACCGGATAATCGGCGACGTTGCGGATCTGCCAGCTTGCCGACGACGGCGCGAACGGTCCGCCCTCGGGCCCACCCGCAACAAAATCACCGGACGGCGTGACGCGCATCGCCGCTTGCGCGTCCGGCAATGCCAGGCTCGGATCGCCGAGCAGGTTGTACATTTCAAAGTACCGCCGCGTCGTCGGCCCGCTTCCCATCTCGGCGAGGTATGCCATCTTGGTGACGTTGTAGAGCGGGCCCAGTTCACGGACATAGTCGTCGTACAGCACGTCAAACAGACGCTTCTCCAGAACGTCGTCCTCGGTCCAGTAGCTGTTCACGCTCGATCCCCACGCGGCAACCGCCCCCCGGTTCTCTGCGCGTTGCCACGTCTCCATGAAGCACTCGTTTTGAGTGAAGTCGCCGGTCAGACAGGCGAAGCTGCACACCCACGGGAACATCCCGGCGTTCGTCAGGCCGTTGACGTCGCTGGGATAGAACACCGGCCCGTCGGCCCAGTACGTCTCGCTGCCGTGGCCGCTGTAGATGCCGAAGAGCCGCCCGTCGTTGAACGAATTCCGCACGTCCTGCGTCGTGGCGCCATACGTCACGCAGTACAGCTTGTCCGACACGATGTTGTTCGGCTCCATGTGCGTCGAAATCACGTAGTTGTGCGTTCCCTCGGTGATGGCGTGATTGTCCGACGATGCCATGAATACGGCACGCGCGGTGTAGCCCGCGTCGGAGTACTGCCCCGCCTCGAACGACAGCGTCTTGTCCACCACCGCCGCAAGCTGCGCCGCGCTGCGCACGCTCAGCCGCCCGATCGCCATCTCCGGATGCCAGTCGGCCGTCCCGTCCATGCAGACGTACGGCAGGTCCGTCGGCGGCAGCCCCTCCCCGCCGCCCGTCCAGGCGGGAATCGTGTCCGTATCCCCCACCAGCAGAACATACTCCGGCCTCGTCAGCGGATCGGACCAGAGCGCCGCAATGTGCGCCTTGATCGTCGCCGCCGTCGTGCCCGGCGGCACCGTGTGCCACAACACGTTGAAGCCCTGCTGCTCCTTGGCCGCGTCAAACTCGGCCAGCTTCAGATCGGCCGAATACGCCTGCGCCGCCACGATCAAATAGTCACCGCCCGCACGCGGCTGCGCGCCGGCCCCGTCGCCATTGAGGCACAGCGCCGCAACGCCCGGGCTCATCGGCGCTAACTCCGCCGGCGGCGCCGCACCAAACGTCACCGATAGATCAATGTGAGGCCACACCGTCAGTACAGATTTCGCCGCATTGAAGGCAACCGGCCGCACTTCCAGCAGGTACATCGGCCGGCCGCAAACCACGCCCAGTTTCTCCAGCGTGACCCGCTCGGCGGGCACGTCGGCATTCACCGCATACGCCGCCGCATCAAAGGCAAATGGCGCTGCCTCCAGGGCGCCCGGCGTCTTTGGAATCGGCGCCTGCACCGGCGCAAGCCGCAGAGTCCGGCCGGCCAGCTTCGCGTCAAATGTAACGGTCGTTCCGGCCTCGAAGGAAAGCGTGGGTTCCACGCCGGGAATGCCCATCATCAGCCGCCGCAGAACCGGAACCGACGGCGTGCCCACTTCGCCATGACGCGACTCGCTCGGCCATTCAATGGCGGCAAACTCCCCGCCGGCAAGCTTCTGATGGCGAATCAGTATTCCCGGCGTCTCGCACGTCACGTCGACGTCGAAGCCGGCCCGCGATGTCACGACGATGGCAGGCGGGTCGGCGGATGCCGCTTCGCGCACCTCCGCCGCGCCGTTCGCGCCGACGCCCAGCCACAACGCCTCTCCCCGCGCCGGGCCGACGCTCAGCAGTACGCACACAACCAGAAGGAAAACGACCAGGGCGACGCGACGCATGGACATGGTAATACCTCCCGGAGAAATGGACGGACGCCATCAGCGCCAACCGATGCACCGTCGCTGAAGAAATGAATGGAACGTAGAAATGCTGTTCGACAGGAAAACCCGCGCGGCCCGCACGCGCTACCGCAAGACGTGAGGATGCACCCCGACCCCGGAGACGACTTGCACGCGATCCCGCCCGCGACCGCGCTCATCCTCCGCGATGTTGCCGCGGCGAATGACACGTCGGTTCTCGCCCCTCTCCAGCACAGGCGCCGACACGCTAGCTTCCGTGAATTATAACACGCTTCGCGCCGCCGTGTGGACAGGCGCCCCGGCCGCCTGCACCGCCGCGCTCAGGTGCCGCAGTCACCTGCGCATTTTGCCGCAACCATCCGTGGAACTCTCCAATAACCTCATCTTTCTGCTCCACCTGCTCACCGCCGGCGCAATCCTCGTCGCCGCCGCCCGGCTCGGCAGCCTCTGGCTGACGGCCTACATCCTGCTTTGCACCGTCCTGATGAACATCGAAGTCTTCAAGAGCCTCACCCTCTTCGGCATGGATGTCACCGGCGGCAACGTGCTCTTCGGAACCGTCCTGCTCGGCAGCGACGTGCTCAACGAACACTACGGCAGATCCGTCGCCCGCCGCGCCGTGCTCGTCGGCTTTTGCGGAGGCCTCGCCGTCGTCGTCCTCAGCCAGTTCATGCTCTGGTACGCGCCCAACCAGTTCGACGATGCACAGCCCCATCTGGCACACCTCTTCAACGCCGCCGCCTATCCCCGCGTCGTCGTCGCCTCGATGGTGTCCTACCTCCTGTGCCAGCTCATTGACATCCGCGTATACCAGCTCATCCGCACCCGCACCGGCACCAGCCGGCTGCTGTGGCTTCGCAGCAACGCCTCCACCTGGCTGGCACAGGCCTTCGACACCGCCTTCTTCACCACCGCCGGCCTGACCAATCTCGCCTTCCTGCTGGGCCCCTGGGCCGATACGGGCGGCATCCTCCAGTCCCCGGGCCAGTGGACCCAGGCCGTCGCCTTCGCCTTCCTCGTGAAAATTGCCGTCGCCGTCGTGGACACGCCCTTCCTCTATCTCACCACTTGGAAGCCTCTGCTGCCCGCCGATTCCCGCCGCCACGCCATCTGATGGCCCCCGGCCGGGCAGCCGGGGCCCCGGCGGACGCGACGGACACCGCCTCTTTTCTATATAATGGAGCGTCAGTGGCGGGCGGGAACCGACCGGATTCTCGCCGCCGGTCCTTTCCGGCCGCTGTACACCGATGACCTTTGTGGAGCACGACCGATGAATGCACGAATCTCCATGTCGCTGGTGTTGTTCGCCCTATGCCTGTCGCCAGCCGTAACGGCCCGCGCCGACGAACCGGACTTTGCAGAACTCGTGAAAAAGGGCGATCAGCTTCTGGATGCCCTTCCAAAGAAGCCGGACGTCAACTGGAAGCGCTACTATCGCGTGCTCAAGAACGAAAAGCCCATCGGCTTCTACATCGTCACGCTCAAATCCACCGATGTCGACGGCGCCCCGGGCTATCACTTCGAGTACGACTACGCCATGGACCATCCTCAGAGCGGTCAGATCGAGTCAAAACTAAGTGCCGACCTGACGGCACAGCTCCGGCCGCTGAAGATCAACCACGAAGTCGATTCCTTTACGCTCCAGTCCGGCTTCTGGAATCGTCAGTATGACGTCAAGTTCGGCTCCAAGCGCGCAATGGTCGAGCCCGTCAGCTCCGGCCAGAAGCTGGACACGAAAAAGGTCCGGCTCCCCAAGGGCCCCTACGTGCTGCCCATGTCCTCCCTCGTGGAGTTTCTTCCACTCAAGAGCGGTCAGTCCTTCGCCCTCCGCTCGTTCAATCCGAACACCCACAAGTTCCAGATCGATGTCTACACCGTCAAGAAAAAAGGAAAGCGCCTGCGCGTCGGCGTGAAGACATATCCCCTCAGCCGCTTGCAGGATGAGGAAGACGAGGAAGAAGACGAAGAGGAAAAGGAGGCCGAAAAACCCGAGGAAGGCACTCCCGAAAACGCCGACGCCGCCAACGTGGACGGATCAGAGGAGAAGAAGAACGAGCCCGCCGAAAGCTACTATTTCTATATAGATCCCAAAAAGGGCTTCGCCCAGATCGTCTACGACGAAGAAGACTACGAAATGCGCCGATCGTCAAAGAAAAAAGTGCTGGAAATCAAGAAAAGCATTCTCGACGAATAGAATTGCCCGCGACAAGCCGAAATTCGCACGCCGCCGCCACGTATATTGACAATCCCGTTGGACCCGCGAACCTCCCGGCGACACCCTGCGGTCTCCACGACCGCCTGAGGCTCCCCCGTTAATCCGCCTCGCGCTCGCCCCGGTTCATTTCGGAGAATGCGCTTATGCTGCCCGTCCTGATCGCATCGTGTTTCGCGTGGCTGACGCCGCCGGCCGCCGACGCCCCGCCCGCCGGCCTCGACCTCCACGCCGAGGGCGAACGCCTTATCGAAGCCCTGCCCGAAATCAAGCTCGGCGTGACGCGCTATTCATTCCTCGAAGCCAGGAGCGGCGACAAACCGAACGGCGTCAGCCGCGGCGTGTTGCGCCCCGAAGAGAAGGATGGCCGGCGCTTCTACATCTACGAAAGCGTCTCGATCATGCGTGGCGCCAATGGTGAAACGCTCGAAGTCATCGCCGATGGTCGCCTCGATCGCTACTTCTGCCCCATCGAGATCAACTGGACCATCCGCCGCTACGTAGGCGACGGGAAAGTCACCACCTCGAGGGAAGCGCTGCGCGTCACCAAAGAAGAGATTATCCTGACCAAAACGCCTGCCGATGCCGATCCGGCTGAGACCCGCCACCAGCGCCCGACCGGCCGTTTCGTTTATCTCACCGGCGATCTGCTCTGCCTGCTCGACCTGAAGCCCGGAATGCTCTTCAAGCTTCGCGAAATCGATCCCGAAACCGGCAAGGTCTTCGCACAAACCTATCGCACCAGGGAAAAGGACGACGGCCGGCTCCGGATCGGTCTCGCACGCCAGGCCGGCGGAATCGAAACCGAATACTTCATCCGCGACCGGGACGACCACATCGGACAGCACGAGGTCCACGGCACGGCGATGCGTTTCTACCGCGTCGATCCCACACGGCTCCGGGGCCTCGAAAAGGCCCTGCGCCGCTACCTGCCGGCGCCGCCAAAGTCGTAGCTGCCCCGATAATCAACCCCCGGGCAATATCCCAGCGGGAGTCGCGTTATCGGCCCCAGACCCGCCGCCTTCGTTCGCTTAAACGACCACGCTGGTACTGCCGCGCATGTCTTTGAAACCAGAACTCATGCAATTATAAAAGGTTACAGCCGAGCGAAGTCCGACGCACCGCATCCCGGATTTACAGGCGATTGCCGCCAAAAAGCTTGAGTCGACTAAACCGTTCGAGTACCATCCTCGGCAGGACTAGATGTTGGAAGCATGAGAGGCGGACTGGAAAGAAGCACCATCCTCTCTCATCAGGTGGCGACCCGCACCACCGACTAAGTTGAATATCAGGAGCGGAGAAGATGACGTTGACCATTCGCAACCATCGGGCCGTGGTCCTCGCAGTCGCTGTGTTTGGTCTGGCCAGTGCGACTGCCTTGGCACAGTCCCCCATGCTCAGCATCCAGGTGGGCATGAACGGCTCTACCATCTGGGGCACGGAGCAGCCGGGCACCAATACCGACGGTGACAACATCTGGAACTTCACCGGGCAATACAACGCAAATCCAAACCTGAATATCAGCTGGGATATGGATGGCGATCCCGATCCGTTTCTGGCGGGCGCCTTTGCCGTCACCAACATGAGCGGCGTCAAGCAGGACTTCTCCGTCTCCTTTGTCCTGCCGACGATTCCGCTTGCGGCCCCCACCCTGACCGGCGGGTCCTCCAGCTTCTCCGTCACTGTGGATGGCGATGGCGGCTCGGTTCAGTCCGTGCCCGGCACGCCCATCTATCAGTCGTTGATTGACGGTGTGCCTCACGTCGGCCTCTTCACCGATCCGTTTGACACCGGCTTCATCGCTCCCAGCACCACCTCCCCGACATTCGGCCCCGAGGTCTTCGGCGCTCCGGTCTTTCCGCCCACGTTCCCCGGCCCCGCCGTTGTTGGTTCCATTGGCATTCATTTCGAATTCTCGCTGACGCCGGGTGACTCGGTCGGCATCACCGGCGGCTTCAACGTCGTCCCCGAGCCTGCCACCGCCGGCATGGTCATCCTCGGCGGCTTGGCCCTGCTCCGCCGCCGCCGCTGATTCACCGCGGCAGCGTGAAAAATTTCGCAGCTCCAAAAAAAGGCACGCCAGCGGCGTGCCTTTTTTCTTTTCCCGGCTGTTCAGCTGGACCCCGCGGCGGATAGGGCCAACCTCCCTGCATAGAATATCTCATCTGTGGTGGAGGTGGGTTCCCATGTCATTGCCGACCGCGTGCGCCGTTGCGCTGCTGCATGGTGTCGTAGCCACTGCGCTGAACGTTCCCGGATTGGCGCTACAACCCGATGACCCGCAGGCCGCTGCGCTGGGCGCGCCGCAATATGTCGCCACGTCGCCCGAAGCCGGCCTCGACGGCAAAGAGCATGCCGCCTGCGGCCGGGCGGCTTTGCCTCCGCAACCACAACCAGGCGATGGTCCCCTGCCCAGAGAGAGTGATGCGGATACGGACGTCCTGCACTACCTCCTCGACATCGAACTCATTCCTGAATTGACCGGCCCCGATATCACCGCCGTCCGTGTGGAGGGCACCTCAACCATCACCGCCCGTTCGCTGGTCAGCGGTCTCTCCACGTTCACCGTCGATCTGCTGGCTTTACTGAACGTGACATCCGTCGCCGGCGATGCAGTCTCCTTTGTTCGTCCCGGCAACACCATCGTCATCACACTCGATCGTGCCTACGACGCCGGCGAGGAGTTTCAGATCTCGGTCAACTATGACGGCTACCCCGCCGTCGGCGGCCTTGGCGCATTCGTGTGGTGGCTCCGCAATGGCAATCTCGCCGTCGCCACCTTGTCCGAGCCCTACTACGCCCGCTACTGGTGGCCCTGCAAGGACAGTCTCGGCGACAAGGCCACCATGCAGATGCACTGCACCGTGCCCGACGGCCTCGTCGTCGCCTCCAACGGCATCAGTGACGGTATCGAGGCACTCCCCGGCGGCCGCGTCAAGCACAAGTGGCACGAAGTAAACCCGATGGTGCCCTATCTCGCATCGCTGGCCGTGACCAACTACCAGATCTACAACATCGGCTACAATTTCGACATCGGAAACGGCCCCGGGACCATGCCCGTGCTCTGCTACCTCTATCCCGACCATTGGGACTTCGGCCTCAACCAGCCGCTTCCCGCCCACATGGCCGGCTGCGACGAATTGCTGGTCATGCTCGACAAATTTGGCCAGCGATTCGGCCCCTATCCCTTCCTCGACGAGAAGTATGGCGTCGCAGAAACCGGTGGCGGCCTCGGCGCCAACATGGAGCACCAGACCATCTCCAGCATGTGGCGGGTCGACAACTACAGCGACATCATGGCCCACGAATTGGCCCATCACTGGTGGGGCGATGAAGTCACCTGCGCCACCTGGTACGACATCTGGCTGAATGAGGGATTTGCCAGCTACGCCGAATGCCTCTACCGCGAAATCAAGCCCGGCGGCGGCATCAGCTCCTATTGGTCGCGCGTCAATGCCCGCAGGCCCGGCGACCCGGATGCCCGCGTCTATCGCACCAGCATCGGCAGCGCTGGAGCGATCTTCAGCACCAACGATGTTTACAACAAGGGCTGCTGGATCCTCCACATGCTGCGACACGTCATGGGCGACGACGCCTTTTTTGATGCGATCGCCGACTATCGCAGTGCATATGCCGACAGCTTCGCCACCACCGCCCAGTTTTCCGCCTCGATTTCATCTTCCTTTGGAATCGATCTGGGCTGGTTCGTCGATCAGTGGATCATGAATCCCGGCAGCCCAGATTACGAGTGGAGCTACGCCAATCAAACCATCGAGGGACAGGACTATCTCAAACTGCTGGTCCGCCAGTCGCAGAACCTTTTCGGCTTTGGACTCATCACCATGCCCGTCGATATTCGTGTGACGACCGCGAATGGCGCCACCGTCCATCGAATCTGGAACGACGCCTGGACGGAGCATTACGTGCTGAAGATCGGCGGTGCACCGATTTCGGTCGAGTTTGACGAGGCTGCCGGCGTCGACACGCGCAACCACATACTCGGTGGCCGCGTGCAACTCACGGAAGTCCTTGCTGCCCCGCCAGTGCTGGTCGATGCCGAGATCACCGTCCACGCCCCGGCGGCTCAGACGCTGGTGCATCTCGCATTCAGCGAAGATATCGCCTCCTTCGATGCCGCCGACGTGGAGATGGCTGGCGCCCTCACCGGCCCGCTCGCCCCCGGCTTTGTTGCCTACAACCCTGCGACACAGACCGCCGACATCGCCTGGTCGCTGCTGCCCAATGACGAGTACACCCTCACAATTCTGTCCGCCGGCATCACGGCCAACGCCATGAACCTCGATGGCGAAGTCGACGACGACGCCTGGTACGACGACGTGCTGCTTCCCTCGGGCGACGGTCAGCCGGGCGGCGACGCCATTCTGACCTTCTCGATTCTCGCCGGCGACGCCGACTGCGACGGCAGTGTCACAACCGGCGACATTGACGAATTCGTCGCCGTTCTCATCGGCGATGACATCGACGTTTGTCACGCGCTTCGCGCCGACATGGACAACAGCGGCATCGCCGACGGCGCCGATCTTCAGCCATTCGTCGACGCCCTGCTCCCAGACTGAAACGCAAGCCCCGCGTCCCCGCGTCCCCGCATCCCCGCGTCAGTCTTTTTCTCCCCCCTTCTGCAGCCTCTTCCAATTCCGTCCCGGCAGCTCCCGCCCCAGCGCCCTCGCGATGACACTGGATGCCGCCGCCAGTTTCGCCAGATCAACCCCCGTCGCGATGCCCATCCGCTCCAGAAAATACACCAGGTCCTCCGTCGCCAGGTTCCCGCTCGCACCCTTCGCGTACGGGCAGCCGCCCAGCCCTCCGGCTGATGCATCAAACGTCGCCACGCCCAGCATCAGCCCCGAATACACATTGGCCAGCGCCGTACCGTACGTATCGTGCAGGTGCAGCGCCACCTGCGTCACCGGCACGCGGCGCAGCACCTCGGCCAGCGTCCGCTCCACATCGCGCGGCGCAGCAGCGCCGAGCGTATCGCTGATGGCCACCTCGTCGCAGCCCATCGCGATCAGCCGCTCGCTCACTTCGCGCACGCGGCGCGGCGGCACCTCCCCCGCATAAGGGCACACGAAGCTGGTGGACACGTATCCGCGCACGCTCATGCCCCCCGCCAGCGCCTCGCGCACCACCGGCTCAAACGTCGCCAGCGATTCGTCCACGCCCATGTTGATATTGCGCCGCGTGAATTCGTCCGATGCCGCCGTGAACACCGCGACCCGGCGGAAGCCCGCCGCCCGCGCCCGTTCCAGCCCTTTCGCGTTGGGCACCAGTGCCGAATACACGACGCCCGGCGCCGGCACCAGCTGCGCAGCCAGCTCCCCGGCGTCTGCCAGTTGTGGAATCGACTTCGGGCTGACGAACGACGTCGCCTCGATCTCGCCCAGCCCGGCATCGATCAAACCCCGGATGAATGCCAGCTTCGCCGCCGTCGCGATCGGCGTGGCTTCGTTCTGAAGCCCGTCTCTGGGCCCCACCTCGACGATACGCACGCGCTCGGGAATCGCCGACATGCTACGCCTCTTCCAGTTTCATCAGAACCCGGCCCATCTCGACCAGCTCGCCCGCCCTGCAAAGCACTTCCTTCACACGCCCCGACCGCGGCGCCGACAGCGTCATCTCCATCTTCATGCTCTCCATCACCACCAGCGGCTCGTGTGCCTCGATCGCGGCACCACTCTCGGCCAGGATCTTCAGCACCGTCCCCGGCATCGGCGCCGTGATCGCCCCGCTCCCGCCGCGGCGGGATACTTCCGCGCCCCCGGCGCCCGCCCGCTGAACCGTCCGCTCGACGATCTCCAGCACGTGCGTTCGCCCGTCCAGCCAGACGAACACCTTGCCATCCCGCCGCGCCGCGAAATAGCGGTGGACACGCCCCCCGGCCCGCATCACGCCCCCGCCCGCTTCCCCGGCGCTCTGAACCTCGATCTCGAGCGACGCGTCGCCGGCGGTCAGCCAGTACGCCCCCGCACGCTCGTCGATCATTCGCTCGAGCCGCACCTCGACGGGCTTCTCGCCATTCTCCGACTTGAACAATGCCCTGATCAATTCACGCTCCGCGCCGGATATTCTTCTCGCGATTCTCCGACTTGAATAATGCCCTGATCAACTCACGCTCCGCGCCGGATATTCTTCTCGCCATTCTCCGACTTGAATAATGCCCTGATCAACTCACGCTCCGCGCCAGATCGCTGTTTTCCTTCTACCCGTCACCCGCGAATGAAACCCCTGTTGCCCTTAACGCGAACGTGTCCCGTAGGGACATTCGAAAATAGCCCAGCACTTCAGTGCTGGGTTTGGACGCGAAAGCACCCAAGTCCCGTAGGGACGACTGAACGCCCCCCAACCGTGCCCGTCGTTGTCCCCGTCTCATTGCGATTGCTTTTCGCCGCTCATTTCCTCGACCGCTCATTCCCGCACGTTTCACTCCCTCGCCTCACCGCCCGCGCCTGAACGTGTCCCGTAGGGACATTCGAAAATAGCCCAGCACTTCAGTGCTGGGTTTG
>CAYOZN010000008.1:0-34401 GCA_964408455.1 uncultured Planctomycetaceae bacterium | reverse complement strand
GACGCGAGAGGACCGCAAGTCCCGTAGGGACGACTGAACGCCCCCTCGCGCAACCGAACTCGCACCAACAAACCCTCGCACCAACAAACCCTCGCACAAACAAGCCCTCGCGCATACGCCCCCTCGCGCCAACCACAACCCCGCGCCCATTCAATACGCGCGCCACCCGTTCCCCGATTGCCACGGGCCCTGTTGCGCGACCGGCGCCGGCTGCGCCAGCCCCCGCCCCGCCATCGCCGCCGCGGCGTACACCAGCGCCGGCACGTCACTCACCTCCGTCGATATCGCGTGCTCCTCCAGAAAATGCGTGTGAATGCGCCCCGCCCGGTGACCCGGGTGTGTCACCACCGCGTGCAGAAACTCGATGTTCGTCGTCACCCCCAGCATCACGAACCGCGACAGCGCCCACGCCATCTTGTCAATCGCCTCGTCCCGCGTCCGGCCCCACACCGCCAGCTTCGCCAGCATGGGATCATAGTGCACCGTCACCTCGGATCCCGCCTGCACCCCGCTGTCCACCCGAACGCCCGGCCCCGCAGGCGCGACATAGTGCTCAATTCGGCCTGTCGACGGCAGAAATCCCCGCGTCGCGTCCTCCGCGTACACCCGGCACTCGATCGAGTGTCCAAGTTGTGACACCGAATCCTGCGAAAACGGCAGCCGCTCCCCCGCCGCCACCATCACCTGCGCCCGAACCAGGTCCTGCCGCGTCACCAGCTCCGTCACCGGGTGCTCCACCTGGAGCCGCGTGTTCACCTCCAGAAAATAGAAGGCCCCGCCCTCATCGACGATGAACTCCACCGTCCCCGCGTTCACATACCCGATCGCCTTGGCCGCCCGCACCGCCGCCTCGCCCATCGCCGCCCGCCGCTCCGGCGTCAGCGCCGTCGATGGCGACTCCTCGACGATCTTCTGATGCCGCCGTTGAATGCTGCACTCGCGCTCGAACAGGTGCACCACGTTCCCGTGCGTATCGCCGAAGATCTGAATCTCCACGTGCCGCGGCCGCGTGATATACTTCTCCACGAAGACCCGCGCATCGCCGAATGCCGACCCCGCCTCCCGCTGCGCCGCTTCAATGGCACCGACCAGCTCCCCCTCCCCCTTCACCACCCGCATGCCCTTGCCGCCGCCCCCCGCCGCCGCCTTGATCAGCACCGGATAGCCGATCTCCCCGCACCGCCGCCGCAGCTCCTCCAGTGTCGCAACCCCGTCACCGTCGGCACGATCTCCACTCTCTTCTCCCCCTCTGCTCTGCGCACCCTGCGCCGCTGCGCGAAACCCCTCCCCCAGCGTGAACCCCGGCACCGTCGGCACACCCGCCGCGCTGAACGTCCGCTTCGCGACGATCTTGTCCCCCATGTCGCGGATCACCTCCGGCGTCGGCCCGATGAACGTGATGCCGGTGTCGCGGCACGCGGCGGCAAAGTCCTCATTCTCCGACAGAAACCCGTACCCCGGATGAATCGCTTCCACCCCGTGCCGCCGCGCCACGTCGATGATCTTGTCGATTCGCAGATAGCTTTCCGCCGACGTCGTCCCGCCCAGCGCATACGCCTCGTCCGCCGCCGCCACGTGCACCGCCTGCCGGTCCACGTCGCTGTGCACCGCGACCGCGACGATGCCCATCTCCTGGAGCGTCTGCGCAATCCGCACCGCAATCTCGCCGCGGTTGGCTATCAGCACTTTCTTGAACAAGGGCGTCCCCGCTATCTTGATGATGGCATCGGCGCGACACGGCGCGTCCGGCGGATTCAGAATAGCGAAATTACCGCCGGCTGGCCAACGACCGCAGCATGAACATGGTGACCCGCCTGCTCAGCACGGCCAAGCCGGAACCGCCCCGCCGATTGGCAGCGCAGCCGCTTTCATTCAACGACTTTTTCTTGAAGCCTCGCCAGGGCCCGCGACAGGTTCTCCCGCGCACGGGCCTCGTACTCACGCCGGAAGTGATCGGTCTGGTAGATCGCCGGCCGCGCCAGGAAGGACTCGATGAACGCCCGCCGCCCCGCCATGAATTCTTCGATGGTGCACGAATACTCCTCGCGAATGCGCTGACCATTCTCCTCAAACTGCGCCGCCGGCACCGCCAGCCGCGTCAGATCGATGTCCGCCACCAGCCGCTCGTCCGGCTCCGACACGGGCCCCGCGTGCCGCGTCGCCAGGATCATCCCCCGCACGCGCTCCCGCACGCCCGTCGCCGCACCCGTCGCCCGCAGAAACGCCACCGCCACGTCCGCGCTGCGCGACTCGTTGTCGTCGCGCCCCGCCACGTACACGCAATCGTGCAGCCAGATGGCGAACTCCACCTCGTCGGCATGGACTGCCATGCCGGAGACACTGTCAAACACCGGCAGCAGTTCCGCGACGTGTCCCATGTTGTGGTATTTTCGATGCGGCCATGCATAGAGCGACGTCAGACAATCGTAAAGCGCACCGGCGCAATCACCCCCCTCAGGTCCGACTCGCCCACATAGTAGAAGCCACCGATCCCGCATGTGCCCACACCGTTGCCGCCCGACGTACATCCGCGGGGCCAATCACCAAATCACCAAATCACCCATCCCTCGGTATCGCTCATGTTATTTCTGCATTCCGCATTCCTACCCCATCCACCCCGGCTTTCGCTTCTCCAGAAACGCCTTCAGCCCCTCCTGCCCTTCGTCGCTGACGCGCCGCTTCGAGATGTGCTCGACCGTCAGCCGCTGCTTTTCGTCCCAAGACGCCGCCGCCTGCACATCCCGCAGCACCGCCTTGCACGCCGCCAGCGCCTCCGGCCCGTTCGCCGCCAGTTGCTCGCACCATCCCGCAATCACCATGTCCAGCCCCGGCTCGTCCGCCGCGACTTCCGACACCAGCCCGATCCGCCGCGCCTCCTCCGCATCAAACCGCTCCGCCGTCAAGGCATACCGCCGCATGTGCCCCGGCCCGATCTTCTCCAGCACGTACGGCGAGATCACCGCCGGCAGAATCCCCAGCTTCACCTCGCTCAGGCAGAACACCGCGCTCTTCACTGCCACCGCCATGTCACACGCCGCCGTCAGCCCCACGCCGCCCCCGATCGCCGCCCCGTGCACCCGCGCGATCACCGGCTTCGGACACTCCCGGATGGCCCGCAGCATCCCCGCCATCTCGGTCGCATCGGCCACGTTTTCCTCAAACGTGTAATCCACCATCCGCTTCATCCAGTGGATGTCCGCCCCGGCGCAGAAGCTCTTGCCCTCCGCCCGCAGCACGACGACCCGCACGTCCGCCCGCGCGCCAACGTCGCGAAACGCCGCCGTCAGCTCGCGAATGACGACTTCGTTAAAAGCATTGTGCAGTTCGGGACGGGTGAGCGTGATGTTGGCGACGCCGCTTGCGAGCGAACTCTGGACAAACTCGGGCACGGGCAAACTCCTCAATCTGGACAGTTACTCTCGATCGACCGTCTTTCCGATGCGCTCTTCGAGCCTGCGCAGAATTGCTTCTTGCTCCTTGGTCAGATCCGGAGTTCTTCCCCGTGCGGCGCCAACGTGGTCTCCGGGCTCTGGCGGATTTCAGTCACGCGCCTCAGGAACTCAGCAACGTGCACAATGCCCGTCTGACCGTGGCTCTTCAGCGCCAGAAGATCCTCATCGCGCGAAACCAGCACATCCGCCCCTGCGCTCACAGCCAGTGCGAGAAGGAAGTCATCGCTCGGATCACGACAAACTTCCGGCACGACCGATGGCGAATGAACTTCCGCCTTTCGAAGCAATTCTGCGACGGTCTCGGCATCCCGTAATTCGATTTGAGAGGAGAATCGTGGCCGTGATACCACGTCAAGAAACTCGTCAATCCGCTCCGGCGATATGATCAGCGTCAGCCGGCCCGTCTCGAGCGCAGACGCGATCTCGCGCCACCAGCCCTTCAGGAGCGCACTGATCAGGACCGATGTGTCGAGGATCGCGCGGATAGCGGCTTCTCCCTGCGCAGTTCTTCAACCTCGCGGTCGATCTCCTCATCAGGGACTTGCGGAGCATCACCGCGCGATGCTTCGATCCGCTCACAAATTCGCCGCCAGCGTGCCACCCACGTCAACTGGTCAATGGCCTCGGCCAGCACGATCTGCTCGTCCGGACGAAGCGACTTGAGCTCGCTCAGGATATTCTCAACCTTGCCGCTTGCCAATTGTGCACGCAACCTTTGCCCACAATTCCCGACCTGGTCACTGTGATTATAACATCTCCGGTATAGATGCAGAAGGCTGCCGTCAGTCCCGGCCGAGTTTCGCAAAAAGGCACGCAGCCCGCGAACTTCGCGAACCACGTGCCCCTGAGAATGCACCATCAGACGAGGCTTCCAACCCAGCCGGCCTACTGGCTGAACGGCGACCACACCGCCGAACCGAACACCACCTGGCCCCCGCTCACCAGCCCCCCGTTCACCCGCGTCGGCTCCACGCCCCCTTCCCGCCGCACCACGAATTGCTCCAGCCGGTCCTTCTGCAACTTGTCCGCGCTGAAGATCACCAGCGCCCCGCCGCTCGACCAGCCGATGTCCACCAGCGACACGTCCCCGCCCTCCACGATCTCGCCATTCACCGGCTTCGCACTGACGAAGCCCTCTACCGTCGTCACAAAGAGCGTGTGGAAATTGCTCGAGTCGATCTCCGACAGAAACGCCAGCCGCTTGCCATCCGGCGACCACTCAAATCCGCGAATCCCCCGGCCGATCGGCGTGCCGCTTCGCTTGTCCGGCTCCACGCCGCCCGCCGCCGGGGCGACGTACAGCTCGTCGTTGGTCGAGATCTCCTTGTCCGCCAGGAATGCCAGCCGCGTGCCATCCGGCGACCATGCAAAGTCGCGCACCCCGAAGTTCTTCGGCGGCGCCCCACTCACCTTCACCCGCTCTGCCCCCGCGGCGAACGGATCGATGACGAACAGCTCCGGCTTGCGATCGTCCTCGTCGGACACCGTGAATGCCAGCCGCGTGCCATCCGGCGACCACAGCGCACTGTTCACCTCGCCGCCCGGCACGATTGCGCCGCTCACCACCCGCGGCAATTCGCTCCCGTCCACCGGCACCACGTACAGCTCGTTCCGCCCCGGCACCAGCCGGTCAGACAGAAATGCGAACATCGTCTCGCCGGCCGACAGACCCACGAAGATATCAAAGTTCTCGTCCGTCCGGATCGCTCGTGCAATCTCGGCGGCACTGCCATCCTCGACATTCACCAGGTGCACGCCGTCGATGACAAAGTCGGCATTCTCGTCCACGCCCATCAACACCCGCCGCCCGTCGCGCAGATACTTCAACACGAATGTCGTGACGTTCTCCGCGAACGCGCTGTCGATCGGCCTCGGCGTCGCCCCCTCTTCCGGCGTCGTCACGTAACTGCGAACCACGTTGACGTTTTCCTGGTTCGAGCTGAACGCGATCCGCCGGCAGTCCGGCGACCACTCCGCCGCCACGATCTGGCTGCCCAACAGCCCGTCCGGCCCGCTCACCTTCACCGGTTCGCTCGCCCCGTCCGGCTCGTTCACATACAGCCCGAACGTCCCCAGCCGCTCGCGGTCGCTGACCATGGCGAGCTTCCGCCCGTCCGGCGACCAAAATGCCGCCACAACGGCACTGAACGGCACGATCGACCCGCTCGCCCGCAGCGGCTCCGGTTCGCCCAGCCGGCTGATGAAAGCCTCGATCGTGTCCGTCCGGTTTTTCCTCGCCAGAAAGGCCAGCCGCGACGCCGTGTCCAGCACCAGCGCCTCCGACAGCACCTCCTCGCCATCCGCCGCCCGCGCCCCGACGTGCAGGTGCCGCAGCCCCGTATCGGGCGCAACGGCAATCGTCGCCTGGCGCACATCGCCCGCGACCTCGGCCACTGCGAGCGCGGCCTCGCCCTCCTCCAGCGGCTCGGCTGCCGAATACACGACGTACGATGCCACACCTGCGGCATCCGCCGGCGCATCCCACAACAGATCGATCAGCCCCGCCTCCGGTCGAACGATCAGCCGCAGCCGCCGCGGTCGCAGCCCCGCCAGCGGATCCGCCGGATCGCCCGGCGCCGGACCGGGATCGTTCGGATCCGGCGCCGGCGCGTTGGGATCAGGATTTTCCGGAAGCGGATTGCCGCCCACATCCGTTCCGCAACCCCCGCTCAGCCCCGGCCCGAGTACGGCGATCGCCGACAACAACATGACTGACAACAACTTACGCGCGTCCATGGTGCATCTCCTCTGCTCGTCGGCCGGTCCAGCGTCCTGCGGCCGGACCCGACCGATGGCAGGAATGCGTCATGCCGCCGGGAAGATTCACGCAAACTTCGCGTTTGGTTTTCAAATCGCCTGTTGTAACATGGACGTGTCGTTCGGCCGCTGGCCGATCGCGACGGAACCGGCCTCACGTCTCAAGCCGCTCCTTCATTCTGGTCAAGGATTGCCGCGCGGATCGTCGCGCGCAGAATCTCGAAAGGCGGCACCCATGATCCGGCTGAGTACCCAGAATCTTCGCATTCCCCGTTTCGAGCGGCCCGTCTACCTCGTCGCCGCAGGCCTCACAGATTTTCGCAAGCGCTACCCCGAGAAGAACACCTGCCAGCTCTGCGTCGAGGCCCTCCGCATGGCCGTCGAGGAAAACGACCTGAAAGTCGATCCCGCGGCACTGCGCGGCATGGTCAACTGGTGCGTCTATTCTCAGTTCGCCGATCATTTCGGCGACCAGCTCCTCGCCGCCGCCAAGGTCCACGACTATCTCGGGTTCGACCCGCTGGGAAACGTCGAGATCAAGACCGGCGGCGCTACCGGCGGCTCCGCCGTCCTCGCCGCCGCCCAGGCCATCGCCAGCGGCTATGCCTCCTGCGTACCCGTCGTCGGCTGGGAGCGCATGGACGAAGTCTCCACCAAGGTGGGGAACTCCTACATCGCCAGCGCCGCCTGCAAGGATTTCGAAAGCGAACTCGGCTGGATGTACGCCAGCTACTACGCCCTCATGGCCCAGCGCTACCAGTATGAAAACAGCGTGCCGCGCGAGACCCTCGCCCGCATTGCCGTCAAGAACCACCTCTACGCCCACTACTCGCCCTATTCGCAGAACCCCGGCCGCTACACCGTCGACGACATTCTGAAGAACGAAATCGTCTCCCACCCCCTGTCCTATCTCGAATGCTGCGTCATGAGCGTCGGCGCCGCCGTCCTCATCCTCGCTGACGAAGAAACGGCACTCAAGCTCACCGATCGCCCCATCCGGCTTTCCGCCATCTGCGGTGGCTCGCACACCCTGCGCACCGCCGACCGCCGGCACATGCCCATCCTGCTCTTGCCCCACGAGACCGAAGAGACCTACCGCGACTACTTCAACCGCCGCCGCACCGACTGGCCCGGCTTCAGCTCCTTCCTCGCCTCGCGCATGGCCGCTTATCTTGCCTACAACATGGCCGGCATCCGCGATCCGCTCGAGGACTTCGATCTGCTCGAAACCCACGACGCCTTCACCATCAGCGACGTCCAGACCTACGAGGACATCGGCCTGCGCCCCTACGGCCGCGGTCGCGAGTTCATCGAATCCGGCGATGCCTATTTCGAAGGCCGCCTGCCGACCAACCTGTCGGGCGGCCTGATCGGCACCATGCACGCCGTCGGCGCGACCGGCATCTTCCAGATGGTCGAGCTCTTCTGGCAGCTGCGCGGCGAGTACGACAAGTTTCACGGCGATCCGGCCCTCTGGAAGCGCTACGGCAAGGAGAAGCCCGCCGACTGGCGCAGCCTCCAGGTGAAAAACGCCCGCCGCGGATGCGCCATCTCCCACGCCGGAACAGGCAGCCACGTGACCTGCGCCGTTCTCGAAAAGCCGTAATGCGCCGCACCGGCGCGCAACCGCGGCGGAGCGCCCTGTCCGCCGCCCGCACGCCCGACTTCGAAAGGTCAAGACAATGTCAATCGACTGGCCCGAAAAAACGCTCGAAGTGATCCAAAGTGAGCCGATGGTCGTCGCGAACCCCAAGACCTGGCCGCACTTCCACAGCTACGGCGGCTGGGGTCGCTTCTTTGAAGGACTTGCGAAGGAGAAACTGCTCGCCACACGCTGCACCAACCCGCGCTGCGACGAAAAGCGCCTCTGGCTGCCGCCGCGCTGCCAGTGCCCAGACTGCTGGCAAGACATGGCGTGGCACGAGGCCCCGCACGAAGGCCGCATCTACACCTGGAGCGTCGTCAAGTATCCGGGCGAACTGTTCAAACTGCCCGCGGGCACGCCGCTGATCAGCGTCGAGTTGGAGGGCGTGTGCACCAGGCTCATGAGTTGGCTGAAGGAAGGCACGCCCGAGATCGGCATGCCCATCCGCGCCGTGTTCAACACCAAACGGCCGACGCACACCATTCTCGATCTGGCCTGGGTGCCGGTGTAACAAGCCCCCCGGCCCAGTGTCGACAATTCGCGCAGATCATGCCGCATGCACGACAGTGGCGCTGAGAGACCTGAAGTCGGCCATCTTGCCCTTTTTTCAACCATGAAATATTACATCCTGAACACCCCCACCCGCCGCTCCGGCCACGGCGCATTCAGACTCGCCCCGATCGCCAGACCCAGCACCATCCGCGTATCCGCCGGATCGATCACCCCATCATCCCACAGCCGCGCCGTGCTGTAGTACGCGCTGCCCTCCCGCTCGTATTTCTCCAGCGTCGGCCGCTTGAAGGCTTCCTCCTCCGCAGGTGTCATCGCCTTGCCACCCTTGGCCGCGAGCTGATCCTTCTTCACCGTGAGCAGCACGCTGGCCGCCTGCTCGCCCCCCATCACGCTGATTCGCGCATTGGGCCACATCCACAGGAACCGCGGCTGGTACGCCCGCCCGCACATGCCGTAGTTCCCCGCCCCGTACGAGCCGCCGATGATCACCGTGAACTTTGGCACCGCCGCGTTGCTCACCGCCGCCACCATCTTCGCCCCGTCCTTGGCGATGCCCCCCGCCTCGAACTGCCGCCCCACCATGAACCCCGTGATGTTCTGCAGAAACACCAGCGGAATCCGCCGCTGGCTGCACATCTCGACGAAATGTGCCGCCTTCAGGGCACTCTCGCTGAACAAGACACCATTGTTCGCCACGATCCCCGCCGGGTACCCCCAGATGTGCGCAAAACCCGTCACCAGCGTCGTGCCATACAGCGCCTTGAACTCGTGAAACCGGCTGCCATCCACGATCCGCGCGATCACCTCCCGCACGTCGTACGGCTTGCGGATATCCTTCTGAATCACCCCGTACACCTCGCGCGTGTCGTACAGCGGCTCCTCCGGCGATTGGGTGCCATGCCGAAGCGCAGCGCCGGCATGCTGTGCGCCCCCATTCAAATGCGCCACAATACTCCGCGTGATCGCCAGCGCATCCTCGTCGTTGATCGCATAGTGATCCGCCACGCCGCTCTTCCGGCAGTGCACGTCCGCCCCGCCCAGCTCCTCCGCCGTCACTTCTTCCCCCGTCGCCGCCTTCACCAGCGGCGGCCCCCCCAGGAAGATCGTCCCCTGCTCGCGCACGATCACCGTCTCGTCGCTCATCGCCGGCACGTACGCGCCCCCCGCCGTGCACGAGCCCATCACCACCGCGATCTGCGGAATCCCCAGCGCCGACATCTGCGCCTGGTTGTAAAAAATCCGACCGAAGTGCTCGCGATCCGGAAACACCTCGTCCTGCATCGGCAGAAACGCCCCACCGCTGTCCACCAGGTAAATGCACGGCAGGTGGTTCTCCCGCGCGATCTCCTGCGCCCGCAGGTGCTTCTTCACCGTGATCGGATAATACGTCCCCCCCTTCACCGTCGCGTCGTTCGCGACGATCAGACACTCCCGATCCTGCACCCGGCCGATCCCCGTCACGATGCCCGCCCCCGGCGCATCCCCGCCATACATCCCCCACGCCGCCAGCGGACTCAGCTCCAGGAATGCACTGTCCGGATCGAGCAGCTTCTCGATCCGATCCCGCGCCAGCAGCTTGCCGCGCGATCGATGCCGCTCCATCGCCACCGCGCCGCCCCCCGCCTTCACCGTCGCGATGCGCTCGCGCAACGCCTTCACCAGCCCCACCATATGCGCCGCATTCTCCACAAACCCCGCTTCCGACGTGTTCAACTTTGACTCAATGACGTCCATGGCTGCCCCGCACCGGCCGGCGACATTCCCGCCGCCCGTGCCACTTACCTGCCCCAGTGCCGCAAATATCTCAATTCGACCTGTCCACCCTGCAAGCTCGGGCGCCAGTGTAGCGGCTCATGCAACGCGAAAACAGCCGCCCCCGCGTTGCCCGACGCTGCGCGGCCCATTACCATCACTGGCGGAACAAGCGGCCGCGCACGGCTCCGTGCATCCTGTTCACAGCTGGCTCGCTCCAGGCCACCTGCAAGCGGAGAACTTCCATGAATGTCCATCGCGCCTCCATCCGCATCGCCATCGGTCTCCTGGCGCTGCTCGCCGCCACCTTTCCCCCGCCGGTCTTCTCGCAGACCGCCGATCCCGCCGCACTCTTTCCCGAGAACACCATCGTCTATCTCGCGCGCATGGGCAGCGATCACACCCGCGGCGCCGTCGAAGATTCCTCGTGGGGTCGCCTCATCGCCGAGCCCGAGGTGCAGCACTTCCGCAGCCGCTTCATGGGCGCCGTCCGGCAGTTCGTCGCCTCACAAGCCGACAAAAATGACGACAACGCCATCGCCATCTACGACGCCGGTCTCGAATTCCTCACCTTCCTCGAGCGCCACCCCACCGCCTTCGCCATTCTCGATGCCCGCCTGACCGACCACGGCCCCGATATCCAGGCCGCCCTCGTCTGCCGCGCCGGCGACGCCGCCCCCCGCCTCGTCAAGCTCGTCGACCAGTTTCAGCAGCTCGCCGGCGCCCAGCCCGGTGAAGTCGCGCTCGTGGCCGGCCATTCACTCACCCGCATCACAACCGCGCCCGTCCCCGTCTTCTACGGCAACATGGATGGTCTGTTTGTCTTCGCCGTGGGCGAAACGCCCGTGCCCGAGATCGCACGCCGCCTCGAAGCCAGTGCCAAAGAAAAGTCACTCCTCGACAACGACTCGCTCCGCCTCTGCCGCGAGCGCATCGGCGGCGGCGACGCCAGCCGCTCCTGGACCGTCTTCGTAAATGCGACCGCCGCGTTCGAACGCCTTCGCGGCGCCCTGCCCCTCTTCACCGGCGGCGACCGGCAGACCGCCGCCATCATCGAGCGCGTCTACGCCGCCGCCGGCCTCGATAGCGTCAGGAGCTTCTGCTGGGAGATGCACTATCGCGACCAGGCCGTCGTCAGCGGCTCCTACATTCACACCCCCGGCGGTGGACGCGGCATGTTCGCCCGCGGCGGCCCCCCGCTGTCCGAGAAGGACCTCGCCCTCATCCCCAGGTCCCCCGCCTGGGCCGTCGCCATCAAGTGCGACTGGGCCGCCGGCTATCGCAGCATTGTCAATGCCCTCGAAGGCATCGCCCCCGACTTCCACGAATACGTCACCCGCGCCATCGCCGAATTCGAAAAGAAGCTCGGCTTCCGCATCGACGAAGACTATCTCTCCCTCATCGGCGACACCCTCGTCATGTACGACACACCAGAGTCCGGCGGCATCTGGTTCACCGGCATGACCGCCATCATCCCCATCAAAAAGGAGGACCTGCTCCTCGAGCGCACCCGCCGCATCTTTCATGTGCTCAACGAGTTCGCCACCGAGAGAAGCCCCATCTTCGGCAACATCAGGCTCGGCCTCGGCACCATGCAGCACCGCGATCACACCATCGAATTCATCAACGTCACCGGCCTGCCCATTCCCATCGCCCCCGCCTGGACGGTCCACGAAGGCCGCCTCATCAAGAGCTTCTATCCCCAGATGGTCGTCACCGCGCTCGATCGCCTGATGGACGATGGCGCCGCCGCCGATTCCATCCTCGCCAATCCCGATGTCATCAAGGCCCGCAAGATCATGGGCGACATCGGCGACAGCTTCTCCTATGTCGATGCCCGCGGCGGTCTCACGTCCGCATACCCATTCGTGCTCCTGCTCGCCCAGATGGGCACCGCAATGGCACAAGGTGAAGGCATCGACCTCGACATCGCCGCGCTCCCATCTCTATCCACCCTCCGCCGCCACCTGCATGCCGACGTCGGTCTCTCCCGCGCCGATGAGCAGGGCATCCTTTCGCTTTCATACGGCTCGTGGCCCGTTCCCGGCACGCCCAGCATGGCCTCCAGCACCGCCGCCACCGCCATGATGGTCTCCATCCTGCTGCCCTCCCTCTCCCGCGCCCGCGAACTGTCCAAGCGCACCGTATGCGCAATGAACATGCGCGGCATCGGCCAGGCCCTCTATATCTCCGCCATGGATCGCCATGAAAAGTTCCCCACCGACATCAACGACGTCATCAAGGAAGGCAACACCCTCCACAGGATGTTCGTCTGCCCCAGCACCGCCATCACCGAGGAAGACGTCGTCGAGGCCATCGACGCCTGCTACATCTACATCCCCGGCTCCACCACGTCATCCCCGCCGAACAACGTGCTCCTCTACGAGCGCTTCGAAAACCACGCCGGCGAAGGCGTCAACGTCCTCTTCCAGGATGGTCACGTCGAATTCATCAAGGACCTCAAGAGCGTCGAGGAGATGATCCAGAAAACGCGCGACAACATCGCCGCCGCCGGCCGCGGCAACGCCGAAGATCACGACCACGACGGAGAAGATCACGACCACGACGGCGACGGCGTTCCCGATCATTAACCGTGAATTGATCGTGCATTCGCATATCGTCAGGCCGCCGACCGATCGCCGGAATGAACGCAGTGTGTTCCGTTAAAATCCCGCACCGCATCGCCGGCCACGCCCTTCCGGAACCGGCCGACTTCGCAGCCGCCAGGATCGCCATCTTCCTCGCTTCTCCCACCGTCTGCGCACTGGGCGCGCTGATCCTGTGGCGAGTGCCTCAGGACGTCTCCTGAGACGGCCCATCCGCCCACGAAAAATCCTCAAGAAATTGTTCCAGATTTTTTTTGCGCCTCGCGCGCAGATGTCTTTTTGTTTACGGGGGGCGCTATGTGAAAGCCACATGGGCGAGCGAGCCCGCGGGACGAGGCGTTCGGCGGAAACCGGTGCAGATGCTGGTGGCTAATGGCGGCCGCGGCGGAGGAGGATGGGAGCGGCGGCGAGGAGGAGGCTGGCTGTGGCGGGTTCGGGCACACTTACCGGGGCGAAGCTGAACTGGATAAAGCCGTCCCCGCTGGCAAGCCCCCCGGGCGGGGCAGCTGTAATCAGGCGCATGCTGTACTGGATCAGCCAGGACTGGCCGCCGGGGATGACGACCTCTGCATCCATGGAGAGCGTGCCGTTGGGCGGGCCGGGCCAGGCACTCTGGGAGTCGCCCACGGACAATAGCGGCGGGACACCGCCACCCGGCGTGACGATGTTCAGCCCGAAGGAGGCCGTCGAGATGTCGAGCGACAAGGCGTGATCGTAGGAGCCATGGACCGTGAAGAGCAGGTCGGTCGCAACATCGATGGTGATTCCGCCGCTGCTTCCCGATTGCAGGATGCCGCTGCCGGTTCCTTCTGCGGTGTGCTGGCCCTCGATGAGGAAGCTGCCGGTGCCGGCCGATTCGTTCCAGGCGAATGAAACCAAACATGAAGAGACTGATGAGTTCCAGTTGACGGAAAATTGCTGGTTGAAGGGATTAGCCGGCTCAAATGACCCCATGCCCGGGCCGCCGCCGCCAGGCGGGGTGATTGCCGTGCCGACCGCCCAGTCGTTCACGACGACGGTACCGCCAGCCGCGGTAGTGCCCGTCAGCGCTGCTAGTACGACAACGAGCGATAACATGCGCTGGTACAGCATCCGAGGACCTCCAAGATTCGAGTAAAATCTACTCGAAATAGCCGAGCAATTCAACCGTTTCAGTTTAACCCGAGAATGAAACTCCTCGTTACGAAGGAAGCCATTTATGCCGGGTGCCATGCCGACGCCACACCGGCATTTCTCCCCACGTGGAAATCATCACTGCACTCGTTGCTCTCGCTCCTCGTGAGAACTGTCCAGCGTCGGCATGCTGGGCGTCGTACAACCAGCTCCCTCACGGAACGGTGAACTAATCTACTGAGTAGAAAAAGCATCAGGGCAGACCCGCCTGCCTAACGCGCGCTTTGTCGGTTTGATTCGGTTTGATTCACTTGCGACCCCGAATCACCCCCCGCGCGTGACGGGCTGTGACGGGCTGTGACACTTGGCGCGTGTGACAATTTTGAAAAAAAGTTTGCCGCCGGAGCGGGTAAATGATTGCAATGTGCCGCGGGCTAAGAAGGCGAACGCCACTATGTAGCACCGCGGCGGCGGCGGAGAAGGATTGGGGCGGCGGCGAGCAGGAGCATGGCGGTGGCCGGCTCGGGCACCGGGGTGATGGCAAAGTTCAAGTAGCCCGAGGCATCGAGGGTGCCGGTGGGCGGCAGGTCGCCGGTGTTGCTGGAGTCGATGACGAACTGGAGGCGGTAGATGACGCCGGCGTCGAGGATGGCTTCGCCGGCGATGTTGAGGGTGCCGGCGGAGGGAAGGAGGTAGAGGTTGCCGCCCTGCTCGGTCTGCGAGGAGAGGTCATCGTTGGTCGTCGTGTCGCGGACGGAGGCACCGAATCTAATCCCCGTGTCATCGCCGGGCGTGTGGCTGTAGGTCAGGCTGCCGTTGATGGTGACGCGGATCGGCTCGTCGGCGAGGAAGAAAATCTGGGTTCGGGTGACGTTGATGATGTCAGGAGAGGCGATGCCATGCGTGATGTCGGTGTTGAACGTGCCAACGGCCAGATCGGGCAGCCAGGAGTGGTCGTAATATGCCGAAGTGAAGCTCGGGCCAATTTGGGTCTGGACAAGCTGGGTCAGCGGATTTGTTATTGCAAAGACATCTTCACTGTCGGCGGGACTGGAGTCGCCTAGGTCGCTAGTGGCTGTTGATAGATGCCAGAACGTCACATCAAACCCGGCCGATGCCGCGTCGGAACCAACGCTCAAGAATGTCAAAGCCACGCTGACAGAAAGGAGGCGCATGGTAAGACCACCCTAAAGACGACTGTCGCAGAAAGAAGTATTGTAACGAAAACTTGTTGGACTATTCAAGCCGGGAGATAGCAATGAAACCATTGATTGTCAGACGGGCCCTTGTTTGCTTATTGGTACTTTCTGCGGCTCGTACCGCGGTCTACGCAGAAGAGTGGCACGTGGACGCGAGTCAGACTTCGGCGACCCAGAACGGAGAAGGCTGGTCTACAGCATTTTGGTATTTGGAGGACGCGATCGAAGCCGCGATGAATCACTCTGACCCGGAACATCTCATCAAGGTTGCACAGGGAGTCTACCGACCTGGTGATACGGATGCGACACCGAATAACTCGGACAGAACGAAGGCGTTTGTGTTGCGGCATCGAACGATCATTCAAGGAGGCTACAAAGGCGGGAGTAGCAATCCCGACGAGCGTAATATAGACGAGTACATCACGATACTCAGCGGTGAATTAGGAGATGCCGGGCCAGAGGACAATTCGATGGTTGTAGTTCGAGCTGGTCCGGATTTGCCGGCCGTGGATTTCCGCTCCGAGCTGGACGGCGTAACGATTCAGGGCGGATATCACTTTGACGAGGAAGGCGGCGGCGATGGGGCAGGGTTACATGTACCTGAGGGATCGAGCCCAACCATGCGGGATTGCATAATCACCGGCAACGCGGTGCCGGACGACAAGCGGGGCGCGGGCGTTTTCATCGAAACAGACGACGATCAGGTCGAGACCAGATTTCTGCGCTGCATGATCAGTGGCAACGAGGGCGGCGAGGGGGCTGGTCTCTCAGCGAATGCGTCAGTGGTCTTTATTCAGGATTGCATCATTCTCGAAAACGAGTTGACCAGGCACGCCGGCTCGAGCTACGGGGCCGGCTTCGTGATCGACGGCGGTTCGGACGTGACAATGCTTCGATGCCAGGTTGTCGGCAACTTCTGGGAAGACGACGATGGCACCGATCCCCTGCCGCATGGCGGCGGCGGAGCAGTGCTCGGCGGCTCGCACCTGCTCATGCGCAACTGCATCGTGAACGGGAATTCGCTCAACCAGGAGAATGCTGTCGATCCGATCTGCCGCGGCGGCGGCATCGCCGTGATCAGCGGCAGCGTCGACCTGGTCAACACGCTGGTTGCGGATAACTTCATCGGCGGCAAGGAGGGATTCGGTGGCGGACTCTATCTTGCGGGCGGTCAGAACCGCGTCGTTAACTGCGTCGTGCGAGGCAACCAGGCAAGCACCGCGAACAACGGTCCGGTGCACGGCGGTGGCGTCCACGTAGAGGGCGCGGCACTGGGCCAGATGACGAACACGCTGCTGTACGACAACTTTGCGTCGGGCAACGGCGGCGGCATCCACACGGACGACGGTCCGATCGTCAACACGACCATCACCGAAAATTCGGCAACGCAGCGAGGAGGCGGCGCCGCCGCGGGGCCGGGCGCCGAGTTCGAAAACTGCATCTTCTGGGGAAATGGCGACGCATTCTCCAGCACGACGTGGGAAGAACAGCTGTATCCCCTGGATTCCCCCAATCTGCCGACCGTGCTCTATTCGTGCATCGAGGACGATTCGGCCGGCGGAACTGTGCCGTACACGACGACCGGCAATCCGGAGCACAACATCGACGACGATCCCGACTTTTACGATTCCCCGAATGACAACTTCCGCTTGGCATCGTGCAGCCCCGCGATCGACGCGGCCAATACAGTGGTCACGCCGACCGATGCACTGGATGCGGATGACAGCAACACGACCAGCGAGAAGACTCCCGACCTCGACCTGCATATGCGAGTGCGCGACGAGCCGTCGGTCACAAACTCCGGCAATGGCGATCCGGTGGTGGACATGGGCGGCTACGAGTTCGACCTGAGCGAACAGGGAGACATGAACGAGGATGGCGAACGCGACGGTCTCGACATTCAACCATTTGCGGATTGCTGGCTGATTCACGGCCCGAGTGCGAGCACAATGCCGGGCCCGGCGTGTGCCGCCGGCGACATGGATCTCGATCGCGACATGGACGAGGATGATGTCACGTGCTTCGTCGCGGCATTAATTGATGGTTCTGCTTGCGCCGCCAGCTGCCCGCAGGGCGCGACGGCCCCGGACTGCAATGACAATGATATCTGGGATGCCACCGACATCCGGCTTTGTGACGTCGAAACCGACGCGGCTCTGTGCGACTGTGATTCCGACGGCATCCTCAATGAATGCGAAATTGCCGACTGCGACAGCGATCCGGCGTGCGGCGACGCCAATGAGAACGGCATTCCCGATGGCTGCGAATTGGACTGCAACGCAAACGACATTCCCGATGACAAGGATATCGCCGACGAGACCAGCGAGGACTGCAACGTCAACGATATTCCCGACGAATGCGAGATGGAATTTGGCGACTGCGACGGCAATGACGTGCTCGACGCGTGCGAATCATTCCCGGATTGCAATGAGAATGGCGTGCCGGACTGGTGCGAGGATGACTGCGACGCCAACGGCGTGCCGGACGAATGCGACCTCGACCCGACCGACCCCGATGGCGACCAGTGGGTCGACCCCGACTGCAACGAGAACGCCTATCCGGATGCCTGCGACCTGGAACTGCCGCCGCCATTCGGCAGCTTCGACTGCAACGACAACGACATTCCCGACGAGTGCGACATCGCCGCGTGCGACAATGATCCGGCCTGCGCCGATTGCAACGAGAACGGCGTGCCCGACAGTTGCGACATCGCGGCGGAACTGTCGGAGGACACAAACGAAAACGGCATCCCCGACGAGTGCGAGCAACAGATGATGATGATGGGCGGCTTCGGCAGCGGCGAGGAGGAAATCGACGCCGAAGCGTGGAGCGAATTCTACGAGTGGTATTTCGAGCAGGACTTCTCGCAGTTGAGCGGAAGCCAGCGGTTCGCAGCCACAGCCAACAAGCTATCCGAGCTTGGCCTGCCGCTCGCCAAGCCGTAGGCGGTCTCCGCCGCGTATCGCATCAGATCCTCCATCCACCATCATGCCGCGGCGTTTCATGAGCGCCGCGGCATGATTCCCAGGCGCGTTCCGCCCTTCGCAATCTGCTTTCGCGCATTCGGCCCCGCCGGCGCCATCACCCCTTCTGCACCGCCATGCGGATGATCCGGTACACCGCCGGCTTGTCACCGCTGGCCACCCCATCCGCCAGCAGCAGCACCTGAGGCACGCCCACCCTGAATGACACGCTGCCGCCATGCTTGAAGTTCCGGAAGACAGGTGCCCGGACTTCAGCGGAGACTTGCACGTCCGACGTGCCAACGCTCGAGCACTCCAGCTGATACCGTATCACCCATTCATCTGGCTCGCTCGCAAAAGGCGGCGTATGCGCCTCCAGCTTCAGGCCCACATCCTGGTAATTCACCGTCGTCTGCATCTCACCGTCCCGGCTGCGGCGGCTTGCCTGCGGCACCGGTACGTTCGCCCCGCTGGTCACGCTCACCACATTGCCGGGAAAAAATCCGTGGTCGATCCGGTATGCGGCGTCTGCCGTGCCGAGTGCCATCACCGCGTCTCGAAACGTCTCGTAGCTGGTCGCCTGCTCCTTCAGCCGCTCGACCGTGCCCGCATCGCCGGCCTCTGCATTGAGGCTCATCTCGAAATAATCCACCTGGAGCCGCAGATTCTCCTTTGCGATCTCCGCGCCCTCCGGCACGCCCTGCCTGGACGCCTGCGCATCCGCCTTTTCCGGCCGCGGCGCAGACTCCTGACCCGATCCGGCCATCCAGACTGCGCAAAGCGACAATACCGCGTGACGGACCAACTTCGCGTTCATGGCTGATTCTCCCAATACGATGCCACTAGAATGACACCACCGCCGGCGGCGGCTGCCCGGCAGCGCCCGAACCGGCCGCGGCCGGACGAGGCTCGCGGCCCGAAATACCTTGAAGACAGGCCGAAAGTCTCTTACGGCCGCAAACGTGGCCGGTTGCAGCGCATGCCTGAAGCAGACGCGATGCCCATCCCGCGGTGTCGTGTGCGGCCTGCATCAATCGCGTGGGATTGCAGATTGGCGGGACGATCGCCCCCGTAAAAAAAGAAAATCGCCCCCGCCGGACACTTCCGGCGGAGGCGATTGATTCAGCAATCAAGAATCCGGGACCTCGATCCCTTCTCAGAACGCGATCGACCACTGTGCCTTGCCCGTCCAGCGCGGGCCTTCGTAGTAGCCGTGCGTATCGGCATAGTCCACGCCCACCATCAGCTGCTGGCAATCGTTGATGTGATACACCCAACCAGCGCCCAGGATGTTCGTGTTGCTGTTGCCGTAGTACTCGCTCGTCTTGTTCAGCCAGTTGAAGACCAGCAGGTTGCAGTCATTAATGGCATAGTCGAAGCCGGCGCCCAGGCCGCACACCAAGTGGCGGCGATCGCCAACGTAGTACCAGCCCTCATCGTCGCCGAAGCCCCAGCCGCGCCGCGACCAGCGATCCCGCCGGCCGCCGCGATCGTCGTCGCCGGGACCATCGCGATCCCGATCGCCGCGGGCGCCATTGGCCGACCGCATGAAGCCTTCGGCATGAATGCGGATCTTCTCGTGAATCGTCTTGGTCAGGTTCAGGTGAATCGTACCGTCGATCTTCTCGGAGTGGGCACAGCCGGGCACGCGCATCTCGCCCCAGACCGCAATCGCCGGCATCAGGTCCTGCTCGGCAACGATCTGATAGAACGCCTTCAACGCGAAATCGCCCATGCCGTCGCGCGAGCCGGCATAGTTCTCCAGCTTGCCGCCGTCGCCGATGTTGATCGGCAGCACTTCGATCTCCACGTTGAACTGATCGGTGATACCGTACTTCACGCTCGGCGTGATCATGAAGTCGTCATCCTGGCGGAGGCCCGTCTTCCACGTCGCCCAGGCAAACTTCGTCTCGATCTGCCACTGGCAGGCCTTCACGTTCGGGTTTGCTTCACGCACCCAGAAGAAGTCATCCACGCCGCGATAGCCACGCACCGGAACGTCGTAGGTTTCGAAGCAGGGTATCTTGAAGCAGATTTCCTTCTCGCCGATGCGAATGCCCTTCACCGTGCCGAGGCTCGACGTCGTCGTTTCCGTTTCGATCGTCGTCTCGGTGGTCGTCTCGGTCGTGATCTCGGTCGAACCTTCTTCCTGGTTCAGCGCCATGGGCGACGACCGGGCCCACGCCACCGAGCTCATTCCCAGCAGGATTCCAGCGCCCGCCAACAGCTTCCATTCGTTTCGTCGCATGATTTGATGTCTCCACTCGATGCCATGGGCTGCGATTCCGACTCGCGATGCGGCGCAAGCAAGCGACCGAGCCCTCTGATCTGCTTAGAACATCGGGGATTCTGCTGATCGAACATGACCCTGTCAATACAAAAAAAGGGGGTATCCCCAGCATTACGAAACACTTACAGCCAATGCATGCCACGCCCGCGTCATTCACACCAGCCCGCCTGTATGCCAATCCTAACCTTCGATCATTTTGAAGGTTACGGCGGCCATCAGCAGCTCCGAACGCCCCGCGGATGCCGCAAACGCGGCCCTGCCCCAGTGCTGAAAAATCCATACCCCGGTGCCATACACCCGCCCGGGCGTCATCCGTGCCGCACCGACGCGCAATTGACTTCCTCTATAAATAAGCTCCCCCAATCGCCATCGACCCACGCCACCGCGAGCCAGGTTCCATTCTCAAAGGACGACGCCCGCACGATCACGGTGCCGTCCGGCCGATCGCCGATGCCGCCGCCGTGACATCCCCAGCAGCAGCAGCGGCAACACCATCGGCATGCCACCGCCGCAGCACGCATCCGCCTGCGCCGCGGGTACAAGCCCGTCGCCATCGAGTTCCGCCCCACCCGCCACGCCGCCGGCGCACGCGTCCCCCACGCCGTCGCCGTCCGCGTCCGCCTGGTCCGCGTTCGCCGACCCCGGGCAGTTGTCGATGCAGTCCGCCACGCCGTCGCCGTCGCCATCGGTCTCCGCTGCGCCGCAGCCGCAGTCGCCCGCCGCCAGCTTCTCCGCGTCGTCGGGACATTCGTCGATGCAATCGGCCAGCCCGTCGCCGTCGCTGTCGGTGTCCGGCACGCCGCAGCCGCACACGCCGCCGTCCAGCTTCGCCGGATCGTCCGGACACGAATCGGCATGGTTGGCAACGCCGTCCAGATCGTTGTCGAACGCGTGAAAATACGTGCTGCCGGGCTCCGTACCGCCGGCGCCCTCCACCGGCGCGCCGATCATCATCCAGTCCTCCGACATCGCCGCGCAATAACCGAAAAATCGCAACGGCGCCGAGTCGTCGGCGAGCAGCTCCTGCGTCTCGCCGATGACACCACTCCAGCCGCCATCCGGCCGCTCGTAGTAATACGCCGCCCCGGCGCCATCCTCCACCAGCGGAGGCGTATGCATGCGATTCGGCGCGGTGATGATCAGCCGATCGCCGCTCCACGCGAGCGAATAGCCGAAATGCGCGCAGCTCTCCGCGCTGGAATACACCAGCTTGGCGTCGTGCTCCGCGTCCACCCAGCCGGCCTCCGGACGCACGAAGACGTAGGCCGCTCCCGATCCGTCCGTCGCCGTCGAGCCAGTGTTGCCGTCGTTCGGCGTCCCTACGGCGATCACCCCGTCGCCCAGCTTCACGCTGAACCCGAAACGATCGTACGCCGCGCCGTCGCCGGCGGTCAGCTTCGCTGCTTCGGTCGAATTCACCCAACCCCCTTCGGGCCGGATGAACACGTACGCCGCGCCAGGTCCGTCTTCCGCGTCCATCGCCGTGTTGTCCGCATTGGCCGCACCGGCCACGATGGTGTCGCCGGCGATGTCCACGCTTTGGCCGAGGTTGTCCTGGGCATCGGCGTCCGACACCGTCAATCGTGCCGTCTGCGTGGCATCCATCCAGCCGCCTTCCGGCCTCACGAATACGTACACTGCCCCCTGGTCCGGGTTGAAGCCCAGATTGCGCAGCGGCGCCCCCGCCACGATCGTGTCACCCCAGATCGCCACGTCGCGGCCAAACAGATCATTCACGCCAGAACTCGTGATCCTCAGCTTCGCCGTCTCGGTCGCGTCGACCCAGCCGCCCTCCGGCCGCACGAAAACGTACACCGCGCCGCGATCGATCAGCGCGCCGATATCCGCGTAAGGCGCGCCCACCACGATCGTGTCGTCGTACAGGTCCACTCTCAATCCAAAGTAATCGCTCGCCTCGCCGTCCGAGGCCGTGAGAACCGCGACCTCCTCCCAGCCTCCGCCGTTCCGCTCGAAGACCCTCACAACGCCGGTCCCGCCATTGGCATTAATCGATCCCACGACCGCGACGTCGCCCTCGATCGCCGCGGATGTGCCGAACAGCTCGCCGGCAATTCCGCCATCGGGCGTCAACTGGATCTGCGGGCCGATCGACCCAGGCAGGCAAACCGTTCCAATCAGCATCACGCCGGCAACTGCATCCAACATCTTTGATCCTCGCCAACACGCCACCAGGCCGGCATTCGCCCGGAACGCCTTAACAGCCCCGGCCACCGGCGCGAAAACGCCACGTGCGCTTTCGCCAGCAAGGATAGACGCATCAGCCGCCCGAATGGCTGTTGGAGCCACGCTCAGGAATGGCATCGCTCCAGCGACCAGCCCGTTTGGCCCGCAGTGCCAGAATCAAAAATCGTTAAGAAATGAATCCGAATCTGGAGATCAGGCTGGGGTGCATGGGCCTCCGGCCCGTGCGACACCGCCGCCGCAAGACCTCAATTCCTCCGCCTACGCACCCTTCCCGCCGCCCGCCGTCTCGCTGCCAGCATCAACAGCGGCAGCGCCGCCGGCAACCCCCCGCCGCAACACGCCCCCGTCTCCGACGTCGGCGCGCAGGCATCCCCCAGGCCGTCCTGATCCGCATCCGCCTGGTCCGCGTTCGCCGCATTCGGACAATTATCCACATCATCCGCAACGCCGTCCCCATCGGTGTCACCCGCGTTGTCATCACCGACCAGTTCGTCGCACACATCGCCCGCCCCGTCGCCGTCCGCGTCGGCCTGGTCCGCGTTGCTCTCCTCGCGGCAATTGTCCTCGCCGTCCGCCACGCCATCGCCGTCCCCGTCCCGTGCCAGCCGAAAGGCATTGTCGCTCACCAAGCCCGTCACATAAACGTCTCCCGCCGAGCTTGCCGCAATGCCTGCCGGAGAGTCCAGCCCATGCCCGGCCCCATCGCCGGTCGAATCGAGAATCTGCCGCACCGTGCCGTCCGCGAGAATCTCGAACACGTTGTTCGACGTGCTGCCCGTGATATACGCGCGGCCGTCGCCATCCGCCGCAATGCCAATGGGATCGTCGAGACCATTTCCTGCCCCGTCGCCGGTCGAGTCGATGACGGCCTCAATCTCGCCCTGTGGTGTAATCCGAAACGCGTTGTCGCTCTTGCCGCCCACGACGTACGCATTGCCCGCCGCATCCGTTGCTGCCCCCTCGCTGCCATCCAGCGCCTGGCCCGCCCCGTCGCCGTTCAGGTCAATTATTTGTGTAATCGTCCCGTCCGGCTCGATCCGAAACGTGCTGTCGATCCCGCCGCCGGCCACGAACACGTTCCCGTCGCCATCGACCGCCACGCCGCACGGCCCGTCCAGCATGTTGCCCCCGCCATCGCCGTTCGCATCGATGATCTCCGTGACGATCGGGGAGAATCCGCCGGGTCGAATCTTGAACGCGTTGTCGCTGACCTGGCCCGTGACGTACACGTTTCCGTCGGCATCGACCGCAATGCCGCACGGCCCGTCCAGCATGTTTCCCCCGCCATCGCCCGTCGAATCGATCACCTGCACGATCACGCCGTCCGGTCGAATGAAGAACGCGTTGTCGCTGTTGAACCCGCTCACATAAACGTTGCCGTCGGCATCCACGGCGATGCCCGACGGTCCATCGAGCATGTGACCGGCGCCATCCCCGCTCGCATCGATGATCAGCGTCACCGTTCCATCCGGCGCAATCTTGAACGCGTTGTCGCTCGTTTGGCCGGTCACATACACGTTGCCCGCCGCATCGACGGCGATGGCATTCGGTTCCTCCAGCATATTCACGCCGCCGGCACCGGTCCCGTCGATGATCTGCGTGATAATGAACTGCGCCGCCGCCGGCTGCGCCGCCCACAGCCCGATCGCCATCGCCACCGCCATCCTCCCGCGCCCGCCTGACGTTTTCCGCATTGCTCTCATCCTGTTGACCCCGCGTCGTGACATTTTCCAGCGTCCTCCCATCAAGAGCGACAGCAGCGCCGCCGCCGGCAGCCCCCCGCCGCAGCAGGCGCCGCCCGTCGGCGCATCCACATCGCATGCATCCGGCACGCCGTCCCCATCGCCATCTAGTCCGTCATCGCCATCCGCGCACACGTCGTCGCTGTCGCACACCCCATCCCCGTCCGAGTCGTCGCTCGCGTCCGCCGGGCAACTGTCCTCGCTGTCGCACACCCCGTCGCCGTCAGTGTCGTTCGTCGCGTCCACCGGGCATGGGTCGACGCAGTCCTCCATGCCGTCGCCGTCGGTATCGAGCAGGTCATCCTCCCCCGCACACCCATCGCACAAATCCGGTACGCCGTCCCCATCCGAGTCGCCCGTTGCATCCTCGGCATCGTCCTCGTCGCAGTCGTAGAATTCGACCGCGCCGATGTCCGCCCGCGGCGTCCCGTCGAAATCGCCGTCAAATGCCCGCCGCAAGCCGCGTTGATCCAGTTCGCCGGCCTCGGCCTCGCCCGCATCGATGACCGGGCTGCCGGCCAGGGGCGCATGCGTCCGCGTCGGACCGCCATTGTCCGCCAGCGGGCCCAGCATGGGGTCCATGCCGCTCGCGTCGCCGGTGTCATCAAGCTGGCACGTCCCGTCGCTGTCCAGATTGTGGCCCAGCGACAGCGGTGCGTTGCCTGCGCAGTCGGGCCCTGCCGCCTGGTTCGCGACGATCGTATGCGTCATGTCCAGATCGGCCCCGTTCGAAATGCCGCCGGCGCCGCCGGCCGATGACGCCGAATTCTCGACGATCGTGCCCCCGCGAATGAACACCTGCCCGAAATTCATGATGGCGCCGCCAGCGCCCGCCGCGTTCTGGCTCAGCGTGCAGCTTGTCAGGTTCGCCTCGCTGTTCGAACCGTTGTACAGCCCTCCCCCGCCGCCGCGCCCGCCGTCGCCCGTCGTGCCGTCGCCGCCCTCGCCGGTTCCGTTGCCTGAAAGCGTCGATCGCGTCAGCGTCAGCGTTCCGCTGTTGAATATGCCGCCGCCGCGGCCACCGCTGCCGCCGAATTGTGTCCCGCCCTCGCCGGTGCCGGTCATGTTTCCGCTGATCGTCGTGCGATCGATCGTCAGCGTGCCGGCATTGTTGTAAATGCCGCCGCCCTGGCCGCCGTCGTTCCCGAACATATCCCCCGAGAATCCGCTGTGACCGGCCTGATTATCCTCGACAGCGCAGCCGTTCAGCGTCAGCGCCCCGCCCAGCACGATAATGCCGCCGCCGTGACGCTGATTGGCCGTCCCACCGTCGATCGCCTTCCCGTTTCGCACCGTGACGTCGTTCAGCCTCAGATCACCCGTCGCCGCCACGTGAAATATGCGAAAGTGCGGCACGATGCCCGCGCTGCGCCGGATAATCGATCCGTTGCCCTCGATGACGATCTCGCTGCTGATCGACGGTAGTCCGCTCGGCCCGTCTGTCGAGTCCTCGACCGTCGTCAGGGTATAGATGCCGCCCGCGGCCAGCCGGATCACGTCCGCCTCGCCGTTGCCGTTGGCCTCGTTTATCGCCGCGATCAGCCCGGCCTCGTCGCTGTCGGCCACGTCAAACTCCGCCGCACCGGCCCCCTGCGGCAGTGCCATCCATGCGACGCATACCGCGCCCGGAAACAACCAGTTCCGCCGTGACCGGCCGGACGGCCTGCGCGCGCCCGATTCCCGAACAGGGTCCACGTTAGCATGCATCGCAGCCTCCCGAACGAGCGGCCGCCGCGCGCCTGGCTGCACCTGCGACCTGCCGCCTTTGCCATTCTAAAAAGTCCCCTGTTAGAGCGTCCCGATGGTTAAACGCGTGGTTTCCGTCGCTCAACCTTCACAATGTCACATCGTGACGCGTTTCTGATTGACGCGCCGACGGTTGCTTCGCCGCAGCCCCAGCATCAGCAACGGCAGCACCGCCGGCAACCCGCCGCCGCAGCACGCCTGCCCCGCCGGCATGCACGCATCCCCCACACCGTCCCCGTCTGCGTCCGACTGATCCGCGTTCGCGGCATCGACGCAATTGTCTTCGCAATCCGCCACGCCATCCCCGTCGGCATCATCGTCCACGTTGCCGCAGCCGCAGGCGCCGGGATCGGTCTTGTTCGCGTCGTTTGCACAGTCGTCGCACGCGTCCGGCGTGCCATCACCGTCGCCATCGGACTGACAATCGTCCGGCACCAGGTCGCCGTCGCAGTCTCCTGTCATGCCCGCCGAAATCTCGAGTTCGTCGTCCATGCCGTTGCCGTTGCAGTCCGGCGCGATCCGGAACGCGTTGTCACTGCCATTCCCCAGGATGTACGCAATGCCATTGGCCGCCACGGCGATGCCTTGCGGACTGTCCAGGCCGTTGCCGGCGCCGTCGCCCGTCGCATCGATGATCTCGGTAATCTCACCATCGGGCGTGATCCGGAAGGCGTTGTGGCTCAGTAGTCCCGCAACATACACGTGTCTCGACGAATCCACGTCGATCTCGATCGGGTTATCGAGGCCATGCCCGGACCCGTCACCGGTTGCATCGATCATCGGGGTAATGACGCCAGCCGGCGTGATCTTGAAGGCGTTGTCGCTGTCCCGTCCCGCCACGTAAACATTGTCCAAGCCATCCACCGTGATGCCAAACGGGGCGTCCAGGGCATGGGTTCCATCACCGGTCGCATCGATGATCTGGCTGATGACGCCCGCCGGCGTGATCTTGAAGGCGTTGTCGCTGTCGCGTCCCGTCACGTAGGCGTTGCCCGCGTCATCCACGGCGACGTCGACGGCTCGCGCGAGCCCATGTCCCGCGCCGTCCCCGGTCGCATCGATGATCTGCGTGATCACCCCGGCGGGCGTAATCTTGAACGCATTGTTGCTGAGGAAGCCGGCCACAAAGACGTTGCCCGCGCCGTCCACCGCGAGCCTTTGGGGCAGATCAAGGGTATGCATGCCGTCGCCGGTCGCATCGATGATCTGAGTCACCTGACCCCCCGGCGTGATCTTGAAGACGTTGTCGCTGTTTTGTCCCGCCACATACGCGTTGCCCGCGGCGTCGACGGCGACGCCGGTGCCGACGTCCAGGGCATTCACGCCGTCGCCGGTTGCGTCGATGATCTCGGTAATGACCCCGTCGGGCGCGATCTTGAAGGCGTTGTCGCTCGTGAAGCCCGTTACGTAAACATTGTGCTCCAGGTCCACGGCGATGGCGAACGGGTTATCCAACACACTCGCACCGTCGCCGGTCGCGTCGATGATCTCCCTGGCGACGAACTGGGCCGACGCAGACCCGGCCGGAATCATCGCGCACAAAACCACCAACGCGCAGCGTGAATACATCGGTCGAATCTTCATCGAAGTCTCCATTGCGCGGGAACGACGGTCGGATTCAGAGTTCGTGCGGCAAACGCACCGCGATCAATCGTCGCGCCGCCCACCCATCGGGCGTCGTCCTCGTCTCCATGCCATCACCAGCAGCGGCAGCACCGCCGGCAGTCCCCCGCCGCAGCACGCCTGCCCCGCCGACGGCGCCGGGCACGCATCGCCCAGCCCGTCTCCGTCCGAGTCCGCCTGATCGGCGTTCGCCACGTCCTCGCAGTTGTCGCACGCATCGCCGACGCCATCACCGTCCCCATCCTCCTGCTGCGTGTTCGCCGCCGCCGCGCAGTTGTCCAGATCGTCGCAGATCCCGTCCCCATCCGCATCGACGTCCGCGCACTGCGTCAGATTGCCCTGGAATGCACCGCCAAGCCCGTCACACGCCGTCTCCAGCACCCGCACGCAGGGCGAATCCGCCAGGCAGCACGCGCCGATCGTGCACGCCACTGCCGTCTCAACGGCATTCGACGCATTGTTGGTGTCGTCCGGCTCTGGTGCCGGCGTGCTGACGGTGGCCGTGTTGCCAATCGACGCCTCGCAGTCTTCGCCGACCACCCCCACGATCGCCACCGTCGCCGTCTGGTCCGCCGCGATCGTCCCCAGCTCCGCCGTCACCACGTTGTCCGCCCCCACGCTGCACGTCCCCTGGCTCGTCACGCAAGAAACGTCGCTCAGGCAATCGGCAGCGTCATCGACCACCACCACGTCGCCCGCCGCCCCCGGCCCCGTCTGCCGCACCACCAGCAGATAGAGCACGCTTTCGCCGCACGCCGCCTCCGCCGGACCCTGTTTCTCCACCGTCAGATCGCCGCACCCCACCAGCGTCTCCAGCGTCGTCGCGTCGTTCGACGCGTTCGGGTCCGTCGTCGACGTCGTCATCGTGATGGAATTCTCATAGCTCGGCGTGCAATCGGCCGGCACCGTCAGCACAAGCGAGACCGTGGCGCTGGCCCCCGCTGCGATCGTGCCGAAGCTTGTCGTAAAAATGTCGGTTCCGATGATATGCACCGCGCTCCCCTGGCTGAGGGCCGTAAGCCCGACGAATGTGCCGCACGCCGGAAACACATTGGTTAGCGTTACGTTGGTCGCCGCGTCCGGCCCGTTGTTGGTAGCCGTCACCGTGTATGTCACGTTGTTCCCGCACACCACCTCCGTCAGGTCAATGCTCTGGCTCACCGCCACGTCGGCCGACTGAGCCCGCGCGGCCGTGCCGCCGGCCAGCAGGATGGCCGCACAGCCGCAAAGCCCCGCGCGAATTCCCGCACAAGTGAACCTCGCCAGGCGACAAGGGTCGCGGCCGCTCATATTCATCTCCCTGTAAAAAGCTCTGATCTGCGCCCTCACCTCCGATAAACCTGTTCGCCATCGCACGATGGGCAGTCCGGGCGAGGTGCAGCCTCAGCGGCATCCATTGTACCGCCCCCGCTGAAGCGCACCCCGCCCTGTCCGCATTCCCGGACCATGACCACTCCGCTCCCCGTAATTTACATCACACCTTAACGCCGGTCCGACCCGCCGCCCTGCGTCGCCGCCGTGCCTTCGGCCTCCGCCGCAATCCCATCATCAGCAATGGCAGCATCGCCGGCATGCCGCCGCCACAACAGTCGCCGCCCACCGGAAGACCCCCAGCGGCGTCGCATGCATCCGGTGTGCCGTTACCATCGACATCAACCGTGTCGTCCCCCTCGGCACACACGTCCGCGCTGTCGCACACGCCGTCGCCGTCGCTGTCGTCGGTGTCATCATCGGGGCACGCGTCCACGCAGTCGAACGCCCCGTCCCCGTCCGTGTCCACCTCCGCCACACCGCACCCGCACACGCCGGGATCCAGCTTCGTCGAATCATCCGGACAGTTGTCCGCATGATTGCCCACGCCGTCCGCGTCGTTGTCGCGGGCGAAAAAGTAGGCCGCCCCGGCGTCCGCCATGCCAGACCCGCTGCCGTGCGCCCCGATGATCAACCAGTCCTCCGATACCTCGCAATGGACGCCAAAGAACCGGGTCGACGCCGCGTCCGATGCCGTCAGCTTGTGCGATTCGGTCAGGACACCGCTCCAGCCGCCTTCCGGACGCAGATACGCATTCACGGCCCCCTCGCCATCCTGCGTCATCGCCGAATGAATCTCGTTCGGCGCGCCGGCCAGCACCAGGTCGCCAAGCACCGCCACGCTCCAGCCCAGCAGGTTCACGGGAACCGCGTTCGAATCGATCAGCTTCGCGTTCTGCGTCGTGTCCACCCAGCCCCCCGCGGGCATCTCGAACACGTAGGCCGAGCCGATGCCGTCAATGCCTCCTCCGCCCGAATTCCCGTCGTTCACCGCCCCCACCACGATCATGTTCCCGTGGATCGCGCAACTGAAACCCAGTAAATTGCCCGGCCCCTCGTCCGACGCCGTCAGAATCGCCGTCTCGACCATGTTGCTCCACCCTGCCGGCGGGCGAACGTACACATACCCCGCCCCGGGACCATCCTGCATCATCCCCCCCGAATTGCCGCTGTTCGGCGCCCCTGCCACAATCGTGTCACCAAAAATGGACACGCTGTACCCCAGAAGGTTTCCCGCCGCCGCGTCCGACGCAGTGAGCTTCGCATTCTCGGTCGCATTCACCCAGCCCCCCGGCGGCTTCTGGAAGATATACAGCCCCCCTTGGCCGGCCCCCGCCCCGCCATCATCCGACGGCGCACCGACCACGATCGTATCGCCATCGATTCCCAGCGACTGGCCGAAGCTGTCGTCCATCGCCCCGTCCGAAGCCGTCAGCTTCGCCGTCTCTGTCGTGTCGGTCCAGCCGCCGGGCGGCCGCACGAAGACATAGACTTGTCCCTGCCCGGTGCCGCCACCGCCCGCGTGTAACGACGCACCCAGCACGATCGTGTCCTCGTACATCGCGGCCGCCGACAACAGGCCGAGATTGTCCCCCATCACGCCATCGGACGCCGTCAGCTTGGCCACTTCGACCCAGCTTCCTCCGCTGCGCTCGAATACATAAGCCGCGCCCTCGTCCGTCGCCGCCGCATCGCCCGCCGGCGCCGCGATTACAGCCGTGTCGCCCCACATCGCGATGGCGACGCCGAATTGGTCGTTTGCCATCCCGTCCGACGGCGTCTTCTTCGTCTGCTCCGCGACAATCGCCGGCTGACATAACGCTGCGCTTAACGCAATTCCAAATGCAAATGTCATTCAACCGTCCTCATTTTGCGAACTCACTCGTCATACACCGCGCACCGCACCGCATTGAAGGATCCTCCCCGTCGATGCGGCGAGTTCACCGTCTAATCATCCTGGCCCTTCGGCGCTTGGCGCCAAGCAGCATCAGCGGCAGCATCGCCGGCATGCCGCCGCCGCAGCAGTCGCCGCCCACCGGCAGACCCGCCGCCGCGTCGCACGCATCCGGTGTGCCGTTACCATCGACATCAACCGTGTCGTCCCCCTCGGCACACACGTCCGCGCTGTCGCACACGCCGTCGCCGTCGCTGTCGTCGGTGTCATCATCGGGGCACGCGTCCACGCAGTCGAACGCCCCGTCCCCGTCCGTGTCCACCTCCGCCACACCGCACCCGCACACGCCGGGATCCAGCTTCGTCGAATCATCCGGACAGTTGTCGGCGTGATTGCCCACGCCGTCTTCGTCGTTGTCGCGGGCAAAGAAATACACGCCCCCCGGCTCCGCATTCCCCGGCCCCGACAGCGGCGACCCGATCAGCAGCCAGTCCGCCTCGATGGCAATGCTGTAGCCGAAGAACCGGTCCTGTAGTGCGTCCGCCGCCGTCAGTTCCAGCGTCTCCGCTAAAACCCCGCTCCAGCCACCCGCCGGACGCTCAAACACGTATGCCGCCCCTTGACCATCCTGCATGGCCGGCGTGTGAAACCGATTGACCGAGCCGATCAACACCAGTTCGCCGCGAACCGCCGCGGAGAATCCGAAAAACGCGACCGGCTCCGGATTCGAGTAGATCAGCTTCGCATCCTGCGTCGCATCCTGCCAGCCGCCCTCCGGCATCTCAAACACGTACGCGGAACCCGATCCATCCTGAACGCCGCCGCCCGAATGCCCGTCGTTCACCGCCCCCGAAACCACCACGCCGCCGTCGATCGCCACGCCATAGCCCATCAGGTCGTACGCCGATCCGTCGCTCGCCGTCAGCTTCGCCGTCTCCGTGCCGTTCACCCACCCGCCCGCCGGCCGCACGAAGAGGTACGCCGCGCCCGTGCCATCGGTCACGCCCGGCCCCGTGTTGTCGGCGTTCGGCGCCCCTGCCACGATCGTGTCACCGCTGATACCGACCGACGCGCCCAGAATATCTTCAATATCCGCGTCCGAAACCGTCAACCGCGCCGTCTGCGACGCATTCACCCATCCGCCCGCCGGTCGCTCGAAGACGTAGATCGCCCCCTGGTCCGCATTCCCGCCGATGTCGTCGTTCGGCGCGCTCACCGCGATCGTGTCGCCCTCGATCGCCACGGAGTATCCGAACAGATCGTCCGCGCCGGCCGGATTCGCCCGCAGCTTCGCCGTCTCCGTCATGTCCGTCCAGCCGCCCGGCGGCATCTCGAACACGTATGCCGCGCCCTGGTCCATGCCCGCACCGATATCGCCATACGAGGCGCCGACCACGATCGTCTCCCCGTCGATGGCCACCGAAAAGCCGAAATTATCGTCCGCCATGCCGTCCGATGCCGTCAGAATGGCGACCTGCGTCCACGTCCCGCCGCTCCGCGTGAACACGTACGCCGCGCCCGCGTTCATCACGCCGCCCGGATCGAAGGCCTGCGATCCCACCACCGCCGTGTCGCCATCCATCGCCACCCGCACGCCGAAGTTGTCCTCGGCCACGCCGCCCACTGGCGTCTTCTTTGTCTGCTCGGCCAGGATTCCCGCGTGGCTCAACGCCACACCCGTCACGATTGCAACAATTCCCGTCATGCACCAACCTCTCTGTTAATAGCGCCAATCCAGGCCAGACACCTTCACCTGCCAACGCCTGCGAGACGTTGCCACGTACAAAACGCCGCTTCATGCGCGCTCCGCCGGCGCCCCCCGCGCCGGCGAAGTCGCGCTCAATCCGCCGCGGCTCGTTTGCCCGCGCGCCGCAATCTCATGACTGGTAATTCAACCGGCCCCTCGCACGCCGCCGGATGCCGCGCCGCCCCGCCAGTAGCAGCAGCGGCAGCACCATCGGCATGCCCCCGCCGCAGCACGCCTGGCCCGCCGGCGGTGACGGGCACGCGTCACCCAGACCGTCGCCGTCCGCGTCCGCCTGGTCCGCGTTCGACACCTCCACGCAGTTGTCCACGTCGTCGGCCACGCCGTCCCCGTCCGTGTCCCCCGCGTTGTCGTCGCCGACCAGCGCGTCGCAGCCGTCCGGCACGCCATCCCCGTCGCCGTCCACGCTGTCATCCTCGCCCTCGCACGCGTCGATATCGTCGCACACGCCGTCCCCGTCCGCGTCGCCCGCCGCGTCGTCGCCCGCGCACACGTCGATATCGTTCGCCACCCCGTCCCCGTCATCGTCACCCGCCGCGTCGTCGCCCATCAACTGGTCGCAGCCGTCGGCCACGCCGTCCATGTCCGTGTCAACCTGCTGGCACGTGAAGATCCCCAGCGTCCACTCGTTCAGCATGCCGCCCTCGGCATTCGCCACGTCGTCCCGGATCGTCAGAATCCACACACCGCCCGATGCCTCGCCCGAAAAGGCCGCGAAGGCCTCCTCCGGCGCCAGATCGCCCGCCGGCGTCAGATCGATATACTGATGATCCGTCGCCATGCCGTCATTGAACGTGTACGGCACCTGGTCCCCGCCGCCGCCGCCGAACAGCTCCACGTTCGCGATGTCGCTCCAGTCCGTCGCCGTGAACACGTCGTCGAAGAAGCTGCCGTTGTCCGTGGTCAGCGTCACCACCGTCCCCGCCGGGCTCGTCAGCGTAATGTCCAGATCGCGGCTGCTCGTGTGCGCGATGTCCGTCGTCAACCGCACCAGGCAGATCGGCCCCGGCAGGTTCGGATACGCGATCGTCGAGAAAACCGTCTCCGCCCCCGGACCGATCGCCACCGGGTTCGAATTCGTCAGCTCCACCGGCGGCGGAATGCCGCCCCCCGGATCGAGCGGCGACTCGATGCCCTCCGTCGGCAGCGCCGTCAGCGTCAGCGACCAGCCGTGCAGTGTCCCGCCGTTGGCAGCCGTGTCGTCGTTGATCGTCAGCGTCCATGGCCCGTTGCTGAATTCCACCGGCAGGAACGCGCTCGCCAGAAACAGCCCGCCCAGCGGCTCCTCCGGCACCAGTGTCGCCGCCACGCCCGTCGCCACGTAGTCCCGATCGCTGGCGATGAATTGATTGCTGTTGTACGGCAGCGCCCCGCCCGGATCCGCCTGGTCGTCCCAGATCGTCCCGTTGAAACAGTCCGGACTCGTCGGACTCCCGTTGTCGGTCGATAGCGTGATCACCACGCCCGCCGGGCTCGTCAGCGTGATGTCCAGATCGCGCGGCTCCGCGTGCTCGATGAACGTCTGCACGTCCACATCCCAGATGCTCCCGGTCAGCCCCTCCACCATGATCTGGCTGGTGATGATCGACGGCCCATCCGGAATCGCCATCACGCTGTCGCTGCTGAACACCATCGTCTCCGGCGGGCAGCCCGGCGGAAAGTTCGCCGGCGGCACGGCCACGGCCGCCTGCGTCAGTGCCACCACGGCGACAGCCGCCGCAACCAGCGACCGCGCGCCGCGCCGCCCCGCCGCGCCGCACATCCCCGCCCGGTGTCGCACGCCGGTCACCGGCGCATCTTCAATGAAGAGATATCTTGTAGAGAA
>CAYOZN010000007.1:2815-208706 GCA_964408455.1 uncultured Planctomycetaceae bacterium | reverse complement strand
GGATGGAACGGATCCTCCGCGACCCAGCCCTTGAAGCCGGGACCGGTGATCTTGCTGCCCTGAAACAGGGCCGCCTTGTAGTTGCCCGCCCATCCGTGCACGCCGGAGCCGGGCTTGCCGATGTTCCCGGTCAGCAGCACCGGCAGCAGTGCCGCGCGATTGGCCTCAGTGGCGTGGAACCAGTGGTTGATGCCCTCGCCCTGGTGAATGGCGACCGGCCCGCCGGAAGCCGTCGTCTCCCAGATGTCCCTGGCCAGTCGCTCGATCATCTCTGCCGGACAGTGCGTGATGTCGGCGACCGTTTGCAGGTCATAGTCCTCCAGGTGCACCCGGTACATCGACCAGAGGGTCATGACTTCCACTTCGCTGCCGTCCACGAGTCGAATTTTCCACGTGCCCTCCAGTGCCGGATCGATCTTCCGGCCGGCGAACCGCTTGCCCACGTCGTCGCGGGTGATGGCGACCGGCTTTGACGATTTTGCATCCCAGATGACGCGATCGCCGATCCTGGCGTGCTGTTCGTCGGTCAGCCCCTGCACCTTGAAGCTGGGTCCGTCCTTGGCGAGGGTGCTCTTGTATTCGGGGAAGACCTCTTCTGCGCGCAGGCGCTGAAGCGTGTCGGTGCGGACCAGCAGCGGAAAGTCGGTGAACTGTTTGACGAAGGACTCGACGTACCACTTTCTGTCCATCATCAGCCGCGTGACGCCCAGCCACAGTGCCGCGTCGGTGGCGGGCCGGATCGGCATCCAGTAGTCGGCCTTGGTGCTCGGCGCGCCGTATTCAGGCGCAATCACCACGATGCGGCCGCCGCGCTCCATGCACTCGATGAACCAGTGCGAGTCGGGCAGCTTGTTCTCGACCAGGTTCTTGCCATCCATGATGATCAGCTTGCTGAAGCGAAGATCGTTGAAGTCGCAGTCGCTGTTCTGGAGGCCGTGCACCCAGGGCTGCCCCGGCGTCTGATCGCCGTGCCAGGTGTAGTTGCTCCAGTTGCGACCGCCCTTGGCCTCCTCGGGGCCGACTTTTCGCACGTGCGCATCCAGCAGGGCCATCGTGTTGTTCAGGCGGTACATGCCGTACTTGCCGATGACACCCAGCAGGCCCATGCCGCCGCGCATCTTGAAGGTGCGGGTGCCGGCGCCGCCCATTTCCGCGACCATTTCTTCGGGATAGCCCTGCTCGCGCAGCCGCCGCGCGCCCTCCTCGCCGCTGTAGCGTTTCGCGATGACCACGTATGCCTTGCCGATGTATCGAAGTGCGCTCTCCCAGTCGATGCGCTCGTGCACGTCGGTGCCTCGGCTGTCGAACTTGAACTTCGTCTTGTTCTCCGGCGTCAATTCGGGAAAGCCGGCGTCGGCCCAGGCCTTCCAGCCCTTGCGGATGATCGGGTGCTTGAGTCGATAGGGGCCATACAGCAGGCGGTGATAGGTGTAGCCCTTGGCGCACTGGCGGGGATTCCAGTTGGCCGTCGCACGGTTGCCGTACAAATCGGCATATTTTTCGTAGTCGTATTGGGTGCCCATGCGCACGATGACGCCATTACGCGTGTACGCCTTCACGCGGCAGGCATGAGTGTCGTTGGGCGAGCAGACCCAGCTGAAGCTGCCGTCATAGGCGTACTGGTCGCGGTAGATCTTCTCCCAGTCGCGGGCGGGATAGTCGGCCAGCGGGTTGATGACGTCGGGCCGCGAGGCAAGGGCCTGAAACGTCCAGCCGAGGATGCCGGTGCCGCCGGCGGCCAGGGCGCAACCGGTCTGAATGAACTCGCGTCGCGAGGGGCCTGTTGTGTTCTGTTCCGACATGAGACTCTCCGCAAATCAAATCCTGGATCCTGCGTCTGCGATCACTCGATGACGAGGTTCTGCCAGATGCTGATGTTTTTCTTGCCATCGCGATCACCCATGGCGCCATTCCAGATCGCGAACGAGACGGGCAGGTAATCGCCCGACTTGAACACGCGCTCCGGCGCACTGTCTTCATCGTGGTGATCGCACGGTAGTTCGAGCGTCCTCTGCATCTGCACGGCCCAGACGCCGCGTTCGTAAGCGGCCTGGCCATCGACGAGCTGGACGGCCGACGGTCTGCTCGCGAGGCTGCCGGGCCCGCGCGCGGTCAGGCACTCGACGGGCGTTTTCAGCGTGGGGTCGGCGACCAGATTGCCGGCGCCCCAGGCGGTGATGAAAGTCGGATCGTGCTCGGCGATGTCCCCGTGCGGCCATTCGGTCGATGCCATATCTTTGGCACGGGCTGCGGCGCTCTCCGGATACATGTCCGCCACTCGATCCGGATAGGCGGCATCGACGTCCCTGTAGCCAGAGGCAAGATTGGCCTGACGATCGGCCTTCCACATCCAGATGTTCACGCCGCCGCCGGAGCGGCGATCGCCCATGTAGAAGGGTGGATCGGGCGTGAGCGCGAACTGAATGGCGACGGCGTCCCTGAATTCGTCCACGAGGACGGCACGATCGTCGGTGGAGTCATCCAGCCAGGAGAGACGGAAGGCCAGCTGATTGCCATCGTGCAGGGCCTGCACGATGAGACCTTCGACGCGATCGTCGACCCACCACAGCGGCGTCATCGCGACGTACAGCGGTCGAGCCTGGTTCCAGGTTTCGTCGGCGGGACCGGATGGCAGCGACGACACGCGCGGGGCGCTGAACGTACCCTGGCGGAGCTGCGCGCGATCCTGCGAGCCGCTGCGGGCCAGCGACTGGACGTAGTGAATCAGGTCCCACATTTCGTCGGTGCTGTAGATGCCTTCGAAAGCGGGCATCGGCGTGCCCGGCATGCCGAGGACGATGCGGGCATAGAGCGACGGGCCGTCCATGCCGCCCTTGAAGATGCCATTGACGAACGATCGCGGCGGATCGGGATAGCCGTCCTCGTCGTACTTGACGGCCTCCGGCACCGGATGACCGTCAACACCATGGCACGACGCGCACGCTTCCAGGTAGACGCGGCGGCCGTGAAACCATCGGAGATCGTCGAACGCCGTTTCGGGCGGGACCACGAGCGGCTTGCCGGGTTCGGTGCGCAGCGCCAGCAGCTCGGCGACTTCGCCGGTCTCAAACGATCCGTCGAGAACGCCCTGCTCCAGTTCCGCCATGACCGCCTCGTGGCGGATCGATTTCACGAATGCGACGAGTGCGGCGAGGTCGGCCTCCGGCAGGTGCCCCCACGGCGGCATCGCGGAGCCGGGCATGCCGCGCCGGATCACGCGGAGCAGATCGGCGTCCGAAGGATTGCGATTCACGGTGGTGACGAGCTTGAACTTGCCCTTCTTGAAATCGCGCGGGCGTGGATTCATGAGGTAGGCAAAGCGCCCGCCGCCATCACCGGCATCGCCATGGCACAGGGCGCATTGGCGGGCGAAGATCTGCCGGCCGCGCTCGAGTTGGGACGGGGATTCCGGCGAGCGAAACTCGGTCGTCTGCTCCTGGGCGGCGACGCGCATCGCGGTTTGCTCAGACGCCCGGGCGGATTGACGGCGCGACGCCATTCCCGCGTCGGTGAAAAGACTACCCAGCGCGTGAATCCAGACGGCGGCGACGGGCAATAACCAGATTCCTATCCAGATCGATCGCGACGGAATGCGGCGAGCCATGTTCGGTCCCCTTTTCGGGCTCTAATATACTATTTCTTGATCGACATATCAACAATAACCGACCATAAAAAAAAATGGCCGTCAGCGGCTCCTATTTTCGCCGGCGGCTGGGCCCGCCCAGGCCCTCCACGCCAAGATCGGCGAGAGTCGTCGTCTCCAGCATCCGCCGATAAGCGCCGGAAACCGGCTTCCAATATTCGTGAAATCCGCATGGCCGGCTGTCATCACACATGGGCTGGCCAAAGGGGCAGCGCGAGCGCCCGACCACATCATCGAAGGGGGCCAGGACTTCGAGCAGCGTGATTTTTTTTGCCGGGCGTGCCAGCCGAAAACCGCCACCGACGCCGCGGGCCGAATCGAGCAGTCCCGCTCGAACGGCATCGCGAAGAATTCGAGACAGATATTGAAGCGGAACGCCGGTGCGATCGGCGATTTCTCGGGCGCCGACTGGGGTCTCGCCGTTGGCATCGGCGAGATAGGCCATGGCCCGCAGAGCGTATTGTGCCGTCACGGATAGCATGCCGTCCGCTCAATTCTTGATATTCTGATAAGGAACTATGATATTCATTCCATCGGCAAAATCAAGTGGTCTGTTTCGCCGAAATCCTGCTGTGGGAGGAGGTCCACCAGCCCGACAGCGATGCGGCGATTTCAGAGCGGTGCGGTCCGAAAGTCAATCGCCTTTCGCGACCGATTGACTTGCCTGTCCCCGCGCAGGAACCGCTCGCAGACCAAGCATCAGCCCGAAAAAAGCCGCCGCCCAGGCAGCAAGGGCGATCCAGAAAAAACTCCGGGCCAGCGTCGCGAGGAACGGCAGATCGAGCACTTCGCCCAGGCGGAAGGTACATGTTGTATACATACCCAGCGGGAACACCGCGCCCCAGTAAAGCGGATCGTACCTGAGCGGGAAGCGGCGGTACACGTGACGCCAGACACCCAGCACCACCAGCATGGGTATCCACCACGTCGCGGTCGCCCAGAACGCGATCGTCACGCCCTTCACAAACGGCAACAGGTCCTGCACCGCCGCAGAGTACGAGGCATTCGCGATCAGCATCGTACCGGCGAGGGTGGAAATCGCGACGGCGCCCATGTTGATCCAGTACGGCGGCGCAAGATCGGACGGATGCAGCGGGAAGAAGGTATAGCGATAGAAAATCAGGGAGATGATCCAGACGTAGAGCATTCCGCCGCCGAGCCACATGGCGAGACAGAAGAACAGCAGCAACGGCTGATGCTCGACGGCGACGCGGGTCGAGAGCTGCGATCCGAGGACCGCCACGGACTGGGCGGCGACGACCGCCAGAAGCCAGCCGCCATTGATGCCTTCGGCAAGCGTGGGCTTCGTCTCCTTTACCGTCAGGATCGTCATGATGGTATACGTGAGGGCCGCCCACAGCGCGCCCCCCAACAGCCACAACGTCCACGCGAGCGGGCCGGAGCCGGCAATCAGAAGCAGCTGACTGCCAAGCACGCACGTCCCGGCAACGACGGTGAAAAAACCAACGCACCGGCCGTGGTGCATGAGATCGGCCACGACGCGATCGCGGTGCCGCGCGATTCGCACCAGCACGAGGGCCCAGAGCACGAGGTAGAACACAATGTTCGAATAGAGCAGCACGAGGGCGACGGCGCGCAGACCCCTGAGATGCGCAGCGATCGAAACGATGCCCGTCGCCATGACCATGCCGAAATATGCCGGATGCATGCCGGCCAGGCCCGCGGGGGCCTGCTGCGCGTTGGTGCGAGGATCAACGGCGGATGGTGCGGTGGGCTCGCCAGTCACCGTCGTTCGCGCTCCATGCGATAGAGATAGCGAAGCAGGCCGAGATTCAGGAGCAGGCACAGGAGGCTGGCGATGGCGGCCGGCCAGATGACCGATTCGTCGCCGCCCAGCCAGGCATTCATGGTCGCGGTAAGCAGCCACAACTGCATCGTGACGAGGAGGACGACGAAGCACAGCATACCGTACACGATGTTCGTGCGTTGCCTGCGCGTGAATGGACGCTTGACCGGCTGCATGACTACACCGTTCTCCTGTCGATACCGGTGGCGTACACGTCGTCGCCGCGAATCTCGAGCACGATGCGCGGCAGCGGCCGCGGCGGTGGGCCGGCAAGCACGTTGCCCGTTCGCAAGTCGAAGAATCCCTCGTGGCACGGGCAGTAAATCACGCCCTTATCGAAGCGGGGAATGACGGCGCAGGCGAGGTGCGTGCATTCCTGGCTGTAGGCAACCAGGCCGAGGCCGCGATCGTCTCCTTCGCTGGTGCGAATGAGAATGCAGTGATCGTCGGGCTCCGGGTAGTGAAAGACGAGGATCTGCCCCACTGCGAGCTGCTTCAGCGAGGCAATGCGCTTGATCTCGGGCTTGCCGGCCCGGCGGCGGAACCAGTTCTGCCCGATGATCCAGAATTGCCCGACCACGAAGGCGAAGCTGGTGAGCACCATGAACTTGGTGAAGTCGCGGCGTGCGACATAGTGATCCTGCGGCCAGTCGATGGGGAAGTCCTGGCGCCATTTGGGCTGCATCTCCGCCGGCCGGCCGTCGGGCGGGAGGGTGACCTGCTCCGGATCGCGCGGGGACGACTGGTAGATATTGGCCGGCGTGGTGCCGGTCAGTCCTTCGCGGCGCGGCGTGTCGATGCGGATGTCCACGAAGCGCGGCGGCTCTTCACGCGCGTCGAGGGGTAAGTCGTGAAATGATTTGTCCTTCACGCTCAAGTCTCCAATCGCGACACACGCTAAACGGGGCATCAAACGTCGCGCGCCGACGTATCGATTATCCCGCACGGGGAATATCGATCATGCGGATGGACTTTGCCGGGACAAGCGTGCGGCGACCATCGTCGTGTTCGAGAATAACCATGTTACCCAGTTCGTAGGGCAGGCCCTTGCCTGAGTTGCTGGTAAATGCAACAAGACGGACGTTTACAAAGGCTGTGCCGTTGGCGAGATGAACCGTTGCGACCGTGTGCTTGTCGAAGATGCCGCGAAATCCGATCTTCGATGGCATACCCCGCATCCAGTTGCCGAGCCATGCCATCGTATAGAAGAAAAGAGAAAGCAGAATGATCCCGCCGACGATGGGGCCGACGACGCTGATGGTCTGTTCAAACGGATGCATCGTTGACGGGTCTCCATCGACAACTGCCATTTGGTGCTGCCTTCGCGGCAGAGCGCTTACACGACCACCTCCGCGAACGGATCATCCACCGCCACGTCGGATGTCGGCGCGCCGGATATCGGCGCGCTCGCTCCGTCGTAGACGACGTTCAGGCGGACGTTCCTCGGGGCCGCTTCTTCCTCCATCGCGGCCGTCACGTCGAGCCAGGGCTGCCTTGCCGCGGCAGCGCGGGGAACCATCGCGTGGACGCGCGTCGTGATGAGCTGTTCGCCGAAGCGGAACGTATTCACCGGCATCGACTGCGGCCGCATCTGCTCGATCTGTTCGCGCGTGCCGAAGAACAGGGCCTGGCTGGGGCAGACGGTGGCACACAGCGGCCGCTTGCCCATGGACGTGCGATCGTAGCACATGTCGCACTTCATCATGATCTTGCGATCTTCGTATACCTCGGGTACGCCGAAGGGACACGCCATGACGCAGTTGCCGCAGGCGATGCAACGGGGCTTGCTGGCCGATTGAACGACGCCGTCGGCGGTGCGCTTGATGGCATCGGCCGGGCACACCTCGGCGCAGGTCGGCTGCTCGCAGTGCATGCACACGACCGGCACGGTCTGCACCGAGCTGGAACGGTCGATGAATTCCAAATGGATCATCGATTCGCCGCGATGGGTGTCGCACTCGCTGCACGCCTGGATGCAGGCCTGGCAGCCGATGCAGCGGCCGGGATCGATGAAAAAATTGAGTTCGGCGGGTTTCATGTCAGTGAAACTAGCGGCCTGCTATTCTGCGCCGACGGGCTCGATCCCACGCGTGCCGAACCGATCCCGCCGAGCCATCGACTTGCTGAGCGACGACTATTTCTTCTGGTATTTCCAGTTTCGCGACTTGCCCTCGGCGATCCATTCCACTGCGGTGGCGACGCGGGTCTGGCGCGTTTCCTCGCGTTTGGCCTCGGTAATCCACTCGATGTACTCGCGTTTGTGAGATGGGGGCAACGCTTCAAAGTTCGTAGCGGCCTTTTTCGACTTCTTCAGTGCCGCATTAAAATCCTGCGGCATGGGCAGCGGCTTGCGTGCGACCTTTTTCACGGGCAGCTTCACGCCGTCATCGTTGAGCTTTTTGGCCTGTTTGATGATCTTCAGGAACACAGATTCAGAAGGCAGATCATCCAGGCTCTCGATCCGCGCTCGAATCTGGTCTCTGCCCGGAGCGCCCCAGGTCAGCTTTGATTGTGCACTGGGTTTCTTCTCATCAAACAGCAGGGCCGATTTCCAGAAGCCGAACATGCAGTGCTTCTTGAACGCGGCCATGCCGCAGAACGGGCCCTTGTACTCAAACGCCGGCATGCCCCACTTGATGTTCTCGACGACTTCCGGGCAGCCCTTGTGTACCATCGCGCGCAGCTTCTTCAGAATGGGCTTGGCGAAGTCATTCGATTTTTCGATGTACGCATCGATGCGTGGATCTTTCGTTGGCATGACTGGTACCCCGCGGTGGAGCTCGGCCGTCTACATGCCCGGGATTCTAGCAACAGCCCGCAACAGAACCAGCCTTTGAAATTCAGGAGGCCGCCGGCGGGGCTTTGCCGGGAAGGCGCGAACGGCGCAACGTGGTAGGATGGGGTTAATCGCCGACACAACCACCATCGGGAGGAAGACATGGCAAAGCGCAAGAAGGCACCGGTCCGCAAGAAGGGGACCGCGGGGAATCGGAAACCCGCCGCGCGGCGGGGACGTGACATTGAAAAGGACTATCCCGCGGATCAGTTCGTGGCCAAGCTGCGGCGACTGGCGGATTGCATCGAGACGGGCAGACGTTTCCAGATACAAGTCGCCGGGCAACGCATTTCGATTCCGGCCGGCGCAGTGATCAACATCGAGCACGAGCGTGGCGAGGGCGAGGAAGAGATAGAATTCCAACTGAAGTGGCCGCTGGAAAGCGCGTGAGCAATGGGCAAGCGGACGCCGGCGGGCCGACCGCGCCCGATTGGATGCCGCCCCGGCACAAGGCGTAAGACATGAACGGCTGTGCCATCGCACTGCACCTGCGTATTCGCGTCAAGCCGGAGAAGCGCGAGCAGCTGCTTGCGTTTCTCCATGAGGCGCGGGTCTACTACGAGCAGCCCGGCGGCATCCGCATGCGCGTGTTGCAGCAGTTGAAAGATCCGAACGCCTTTATCGAGGTCTTCGAGTACGCTTCGCGCGAGGCATACGAGGCCGACGAGCGGCGCGTGCGGGAGGATCCGCAGATGCGCGCATATCTCAATCGCTGGCGCGGTCTAATGGATGGCCCGCCGGTCGTCGAAGTCTACGAGGAGCGAAGCGTGTGAACGGTCACGACGCCGCTATGCCCGTGCCGGCGGCGCGGCTCCGACCGGTGGCAAACCACATCACGCGAATCAGGTGAATGGCCCAGAAGGCCAGGCCCGTCAGCTCCAACATGCCGCTCGCGCCGATGAGGCCGAATGCGATCGGCGTCCAGTCGCTGGCGATCTGGAGCGACACGCGCAACAGGCAGCCCACGTTAATCAGAACGAATGGCATCCACAGGGCCGGCAAAGGCTGGTTGTGCATGCCGCGCAGGCCGGGCACCAGCTTCGACGAGATGCCGACGATCATCATCGAAATGAACCCGACGGTAATGGCATGCCGGGCGGCGCCGTAGTAGGCATGACTGAATGCCGTGCCAAGCATCCGCTGATAGATCGGCAGGAAAAGCAGCATTGCAAAGGATGCGAACAGCCAGCCATATGCAATGCGCACGAACTTGGCGCTGCGATCGGCGGACCGCACGGGCCGCCAGAGTCTCCAGGGCCAGACGATCAAGCCAACAGCCACGGGCAGCAGCAGCCATGGCAGCAGCAGCCCCGCCGCCAGTGCATGCCGGCCTGTCGCCTGCGAGACGATCAGCAGCGCGCACTCTGTCAGCACCGCCGCGATCAGGAGCCACAGCGCGATCCAGGCGCGTCGCTCATTCACGCGCGGCAGTCCGAACATCCCCGGCAGCACGCGGAGGGAGACGCCGAGAATCATGAACAGCGCCAGCCCGTGCACCTGCACATCGCGCAGTGCCGGTTGCCAGGTGCGGACCTGCTGCAATAACGCTTCGCGCGAATCGGCAGCGATGATGGCCAGCGCATGCCACGCGCTATAGATGCTCATGATCACCAGCCAGCCGAGGGCCGCGAGGATAAACGCGGTCGAGGCATCGATGGACCTTGCAAACGGGCCTTCCGGCTCGTCGCGCCGCAGGGCCGCCCGCGCCATCTGGACGCTGAACGCGGCGCAGGCCACTACCTGCAAGGCGCCGCCGGTCAACGCCATCGCAAACGACAGCGGCATCTTTGGCGCGGCGATGCCGAAGATGCTCAGCAGGAGGCCGGCGAGCATTAAGAGGAAAACGACCTGTGCCGCGATGGGATCGGCCGGTCCGGCCCGCCACATGCGAGGGAACATCTCATAGGCAAAGCCCATGATGAAGAGCGCGACCCAGCCGAAGACCTGGGCATGGCCGTGGGCGTTTACGTGGTGAATGGACACGGCAGTGAAGGCCCCGCGACTGCCAAGCTGCCACAGGAGCAGGGCCCCCCAGCCCGCCCCCGCGGTCAAGATCATGACGATCCCGGCGGTGAAGAAGCGGCGATGCAGCGCGGCCGGCCGCGGACCAGGAGGCGCAGCGGCGGGAACGCTGCTTTCGCCAAGCACGGTCAGCGGCCTGTCCTTTCGAACGGACTGAGTCATGGCAAATTGAAGATACGCGCGGCGGCGCAGTCGCGACAGTCTAGTCGCCGCCGGACAGTCCCGCCAAAACGGGCTTGGACGAAAAGAGGAATCCTGCTGTGGCGCGCTTCAGCCCTGGCGCTTCACCAACTCGGGCACGCATACCGGCACGTAGGGCGGGACGCAGCCCTTGGAAACGGGCCAGTCCTTGTACAGACCGATCTTTTCGCCGATGGCGATGGCGCGCTTGCGATGGGCGGCGTGCCTGATGCCGATGGCCATCAGGGTGTTGTTCATCGTCCACTGGATTTCGGGCTTTGCCTTGGGCATTTCCTTCTCGATGCGATCGAGGAGTGCGTCAAGATCGAGGGCCGCATCCTGCTTTGCAGTCTTGCCGGCCTTCGCGGCACCCTTGTTGATGCAGCTGGCGGTAAGGTGCCAGCCGGCGCGGGCGGCCCAACGGTCCTTGTCCTTCATCCATTTCGCGCGCAGCGCGTCCTTGTCGCGATGCTGGGCGACGACGTAGCTGTTGAGCCACTCGGCAACCATGGTGCAGGTGGTAGAACGCGTCAATCGGTCGACTTCGTCGGCGGAGAGGGATGTGGGCTTCATGATGAGCGTGGCGAGGAGCTGCGACTCGACGTTGCCGGTATCCCAGAGCTTCAGCGCCAGCGAGTGATCGCTCTTGATCTTTTTTGCCAGGGCGCGGATGTCGCCCATCGGAACGCCAAACTGATTGTCAGGCGCAGCCGTCCCATCCGGCCCGACTTTGGCGTTGTGCTTGCGTCGGGCCTCGTTGCCGAGTGACTTGAGCGTTGAAAGAATTTCTTTGACGGTCATGGGGGCGATTATACCTTTCGAGAGAATTGAATCCACAATTGCAGCCCGCGGCACCGCTGACTTCCGCCGTGAATAAGCCTCAAGCGAGATGCCGTTCGGTCCGCGCCCGACGGGTGCTCAAGAGGCGATTCTCTGCATCCTCATGGCGGCGATGGGTACGTGAGCTTGCCGTCGCTGACGGCCGCGAACGGCGTTATGACATGCAGCCGGGCGGGGGATTGATCGAAGATGTCCAGCACCTGCCAGCCGCGGGCGGTCAGCGTATCGGCGATCAGCCTTCGGTGACACCGCCAGGGCACTGCCTCGGCGCACATGATCGCGGTTGATGATTCGCCAGCCACCGCCTCCAATTCATCCAGGGCGGCTGCGAATTCCGGCGTCTGCATGTAATCGGCGTAGGCGCGAAACTGATCGCTTTTCCAGCCGGTATTCTCCGAGTCCGGACGGGGCCGGCGGCGGCCGCCGAGCGCGGGCATGTGGCGGTAGCCGATTCCATGCCGGGCCAGGGCATCACTCAAAGCTGCGCTGCCGAAGTGCGGATTCCGCCGCGAACCGGGATAACGGCGAACGTCGGCGAGGAATCGAATTTCGTGGATGCGCAGCAGCTCGATGAACGCGTCCAGCGCATGTTTCGAGTGCCCGATGGTCCAAATGCGTTGTGCAGATGAGGAAGCGCCTGGCATCGTTCAAACAGATGCGGCATTGCATCGCCTGGCTAGTGTCACTGCTGCGGCTCTAGATATTGTGCGTACTCGGGCGGCGCGTCCGCCTTGCGAACGCGGCAGCCGCACACCTTGTACTGCGGAATCTTGCTGACGGGGTCCTGCGCGGCGACGGTGAGCTGGTTGGCGGACTTGCGACCGGCCCAGTGGTATGGAATGAAGATGGTGTCGGGGCGAATGGTGGTTACGACCATCGCACGCAAGGTGATCGAGCCGCGGCGGGTTTCGGCGGTTGTCCAGTCGCCGTCGGCGATGCCGAGCTTCTGCGCAAGGCGCGGGTGCATTTCGATCCGCGGCTCGGGATACTGGCTGACGAGCGGGCCGATTCGGCGCGTCTGGGTGCCGGAAAGAAACTGGCTCACCACTCGGCCGGTCGTGAGAAAGATGGGGTATTCTTCGCTGATGTCGTCGACCGGAACGCGATAGTCGGCGACGTTGAAGCGGGCCTTGCCATCTGGAAAGTAGAACGGGCCCGCGCCCCTGGCGATGGGGTTGTAGCTGTCGGGCTCGAAAAGGCGCGGCGTGCCGGGATGATCGGGGACCGGCTCGCCCGTTTTGTAATCGTGCGATGGGCACGGCCAGAAGACGCCCATCTGGCGCTCGACTTTTTCGTAGGTGATGCCGGAGTAATCGGCAACGCCGCCCTTCGACGCGACGCGAAGCTCCTCCCAGATGTCGCGCGGCTCGCAAAATTGAAAGCCGTGAGGCCGGCCCAGTGCCGCGGCGATGTCCTGGATGATGACCCAGTCGCGCCGCGCATCGCCGGGACAATCGACGGCCTTATTGATCTTGATGACGCGGCCTTCGACCTGGGTGACCGTGCCCTCGTCTTCCTCGTGCAGGGAACCAGGCAGGACGATGTCGGCGAATCGCGCGGTGTCATTCAGGAAGAAATCGATCGCGACGAAAAACTCCAGCTTCTCCAGTGCGCTGCGGACGAAGGAATTATACGGCAGGGATACCAGCGGATTGAAGCAGATGGAGATGAGGCCCTTGATCTCGCCGGCATCAATCTTGCGGAACATTTCGTATGCATCCACGCCGGGGCCGGGCATATCTTTTTCGTCGATGCCCCAGACGCCGGCGATGTAGCGGCGATGATCCGGGTTCGAGATGTCGCGCCAGCCGGGGAGTTGATCGCACTTCTGGCCGTGCTCGCGACCGCCCTGTCCATTCGCCTGACCGACGATGGTGCCATAGCCGCACTTGGGCTTGCCGATGCGGCCGCTGGCGAGCACGAGGTTGATCGTGCCCAGCGCATTCTGCACGCCGTTGGAGTGATGCTCGATGCCGCGGGCGTGAAACAGGAAGCTCGTCTTCGCCGTGCCCCACCACTGGGCCGCCTGCCGGATGGATCGCTCCGGCACACCGGTAACTTCGGCGGTGCGGGCCGGCGTCCACTGGCTGCAATACTCGGCGACCTGTTCGAAACCGACGGTGTGTTCGCGGATGAAGTCGCGATCGAGCCAGTCGTTTTCGATCATCAGTTGCAGCACGCCGGCGAAGAGCGCTGCATCGCGGCCCGGCTTGACGGGGAGATACAGGTCGCACGTCCTGGCGGCCGGCGTGATCCGCGGATCCTGAATGATGATCCGCGCGCCCTGTTCGCGCGCCTGCCAGAGATAGTTCGTCGTGATCGGCGAGCACTCGGCGACGTTGCTGCCCGCGATCCAGATGATGTCGGTGCCGACCATGTCCGACCAGGGATTGGTGGTGCGGTCGATGCCGAAGGCCTTCTTGTTGGCGGCGCCGGCGCTGACCATACACAGGCGGCCGTTGTAGTCGATGTAGGGCGTTTTGAGGCAGACACGGGCGAACTTGCCGAGGAGGTAGGTCTTTTCGGTCGTAAGGCTTGCCCCGCCCAGCATGCCGATGGAGGCGTAACCGTTGGCCTTCTGGATGCGATCGATCTCCGACGCGACGCGCGCGACGGCTTCTTCGTACGGCATTGGCGCGAAGCCGGCTTCTGCCGCGGGATCGCGCCGGAGGGCGGTGAGCAGCCGATCCGGATGGCTGCCTTGAAGATAGCGCTTCACGCCCTTGGGACAGAGCATGCCGCGGTTGAAAGGGAATTCCTCCCACGGCTCGAAGCCGATGACTTCGTTGTTCTTGACCTTCAACTGAATGCCGCACTGCTGTCCGCAGAAGCAGCAATGCGTCTTCACCAGCCGATCGGGCTCGACGCTGGTGGAAAGGGACTCACCGTGCATGAAGTTCTGATGCGGGCCGAACGCACGGATCAGGGCTAATTCGTCGACAGGCAGCGTCGCCATCGGTCACCTCGCGGCCCAGGCAGTGCCCGCCGGGCCAGAACGATAGTATACGCACAGGTGCCAATCTTCGCCTGCGGAAGCGAATCCGGCTGCCGAGGTGAAAACATTCGGCGCGGACGTGCCACGTCTGCAACGATTGACTCAATGCGGTGGGAAACACGGCCGCATGTTTGAACACTTCCACATTAGCAGCCTGTCTCAAGCCCAGGCCGAACCGGCTATCAGCCGGTGCCACACTGTCATTGAGACAGGCTCCAAGTCAATGGCGGATATCCTGCAACCGCTGCTGCGCCGCCCATTGCGCCCCTTGCGCCAGGCCGAACAGCGCGCGGCGGCACTTCGGACAGACGTGCTGGTAGTGCGGCGCGGCGCCGGCAGAACCGCTCTCGACGCCCGCCGCGCCGGCGACGTGCATCTCGTAGCTGAATCCCAGCTCGCGCTGGACCTGGACCAGGTCATCCCGCCACATGACGGACATGTACTCGGCGCCGCAGCGTGCGCACCGCGCTTTCTCGGTGTCGGGTGCGCGGTTCATGTCCTTGTAGAAGGCCGCGCCGAGCTGCGCAGGGCGCTGGAAGACGTGGAAGAACTTGCTGAATGGCAGCCACAGCAACGTGATGATGACGGTGAGCGCGTGCAGGATCGCAAGAAAATCAAACGCGTAGCCTTTCATCCAGGTGTAGGAGGCGGTGAGCATCAGGCCGGTCACGCTGATGGCGAACAGCAGCAGCAACGGCAGAATGTCTTCACCGAACTGCTGTACGGCGGCGGCGCCATGGTCGATCATCCGCCGGCGGAATGCCAGCATAACGCCGATGATGACCAGCCACGATGCCCAGACCAGGCCATGGAAGATGAAGAATGCAAAGGGTGACGCCACCGGGAACGAGATCGTCGGGAAGCCGAACACGTACACGCGGTACCAGTCGAGATTGCCGGGGACGGTCTGGAAGTGAATCCAGCCCCATACGAGCGGAAACGTGATGGCGGCGGCGATGATGCAGCCCCACATGATGAGCCAGTGGGCCGCCCAGCGGAAACGACCGCGTCGAAAGATGAAGCGATTGGCGAGGAATTCGACGGCAAAGCGGCGTCCAAGCTCGAGCAGGTTGTGGCCAATCGCCCGCGGATGCAGGAAGAGCCGCCAGCCGCGGCGCCAGTACATCGCAGTCGGCGGCCGCTGGAGCCACATGGCATAGCGGTACGTAATGCCAAAGACGGCAAACAGCGTGGCGAAGGTATAACCGACGAGGGCGGCATCAAAATGGGCCAGGTTGCGCGAGCCGAGGAGGATCAGCACGGCGAGCGCGGTGGTGATGGCAGTGGCCCATGCGACGGCCTTGGGGGAGATCTGACTTTTGCCGGTCCGCCGCGAATGCATCGCTCGCTCCATGGCCGTACGACCGATCGAGGACGGGATCGTACCTCATCAGCAAACATGCACCAAGCGGCGTCAGCCGAATCCCTGCCCGGATCAGGCTTCTTGCTGCCGACACGATCTGTGGGCAAAAGGGGAGGTGCGGCCCAAGCTGCACCGGTCCGAGTCCGCCGGGGGCGCAGTATAACGGGCCGCGACGCGGCGGCACAGTGTGCCATTAATGCGGCATCCTCCGAACCGGCATGCCCGGCCGCGGTCCCGTCGCCTGCGATCGGATGCGCGCCGCTGGAAGGCACGGGATTGGACGCGGCATTCCGCGCCGTTGTTCCTTAGCGGGCCCTGTTCATTATTCGACATTATCTGTCGGATACTCTCGAACTTCAGGCAAATCACGTTGCGATGTGCGCGCACCGCGGGATGAATCGACAACTATGATCGTGTTGTACGGCCGTACTCGGCGCCCGTGTGCCGCGGCTCCATGAGCCGTCATGCGAATTTAAGTGGCATGAGAGCCTGTCGTACCTGAATGAATTGTAATCCGCGGAGGGATTTCCGGAATGAAAGCAGCGGCCGACCCACGCGTGCGAGTAGTCATCTCCGGCGTGGATCCCGAAATCGACGGCGGACGATTCCCGATCAAGCGCGTCGTGGGGCAGCGCGTCATTGTCGAGGCCGACATCTTCGCCGACGGTCATGACGCCATTTCGGCCGTTTTGACGCATCGGCGGGAGGATGATTCGGAATGGCACGAGACATTCATGGAGCCGCTTGGCAACGATCGCTGGCGGGCCGCGTTTGAGATCACGTCGCTGCACAACTGGCGCTACTCGCTGTTCGCATGGATCAATCGATATCGCAGCTGGCTACAGGACCTGACGAAGCGCGTGCGTGCCGGGCAGGACATTTCGGTTGAGATTGTGTCCGGCATCGAACAGCTCGAACGCGCGGCTCGGCGGGCTTCTCCGGGCGAAAGAGAACAGCTTGAGACGTGGGCAGAGCTGCTGCTGCCGGGTCACGAACTGGCCGATGCCGATCGGCTGAAGATCGCGGGCAGCGATCTGGTGCTGCAATTGATGGACCGCGTGGCGGAACGGCAGTTTGGCGTTGCCTATCCGCGTGAGTTACGGGTCAGCGTGGACCGGCCGCGGGCACAATTCAGCGCGTGGTACGAGATGTTTCCGCGGTCCTGTTCCGCGGAGCCGGGCCGGCACGGCACCTTCGCCGACTGCGAAGAGCGGCTTGCCTATATCGCCGGCATGGGGTTCGACGTGCTGTATCTGCCGCCGATCCATCCCATCGGCCGCAGCCATCGGAAGGGAAAGAACAACGCGCCGCACGCCGAACGCGACGATGTGGGGAGCCCGTGGGCGATCGGCAGCAGTGAAGGCGGGCACACCTCGATCCATCCGCAACTGGGCACGCTGGCCGATTTTCGCAGGTTGCGCGAGAAGGCCGATTCGCTGGGCATCGAGCTTGCCCTGGATATCGCCTGGCAGTGTTCACCCGATCATCCCTATGTGCGCGAACACCCGGAGTGGTTTCAGATGCGCGCGGACGGCAGCATTCGCTATGCGGAGAACCCACCCAAAAAATATCAGGACATTTACCCGATCAATTTTGAGTCAGTTGAACACGGGGCATTATGGGATGAGCTGCGTGACGTCGTACGATTCTGGATCGGCCAGGGCGTGCGCATCTTTCGCGTGGACAATCCGCACACCAAGCCGTTTGCATTCTGGGAATGGATGATCGGCGAGATTCGCGCACAGCACCGCGACGTCATCTTCCTGTCCGAGGCGTTCACGCGGCCGAGCGTCATGTACCAGCTTGCAAAGCTCGGCTTTACGCAGTCGTACACGTACTTTGCGTGGCGAAACACGAAGTGGGAGCTGACCGAGTATTTAACCGAGCTGACGCAGGGGGAACTGCGGGAGTACTTCCGGCCCAATCTGTGGCCGAACACGCCCGACATTCTGACCGAGTACCTGCAAACCGGCGGAAGACCGGCATTTGTGGCCCGGCTGGTGCTGGCCGCCACATTGTCGGCCTCGTATGGGATATACGGTCCGGCATTCGAATTGTGCGAGAATCGAGCCGTTCGCAGCCAGAGCGAAGAGTATCTTGATTCGGAAAAATATCAGATTCGGCAGTGGCCGATCGACAGCCCGGATAGTCTTCATGAGCTGATCGGCGTGGTCAATCGAGCGCGGCAGGACAATCCCGCCCTGCACGGCAATGAGTCGCTCCGCTTCCACGACGTGGATAACGAACAGCTCATCTGCTACAGCAAACATGCGAACGACTTCGAAAACATTATCGTCGTCGTGGTGAATCTCGATCCCTACCACACCCAATCAGGCATCCTCGATCTGCCGGTGGCAGACTGGCAAATTCCAGGCGCGGAGCCGTATCAGGCACACGATCTGCTGTCGGAAGCCCGCTATCTGTGGCATGGTCCACGCAACTATGTGGAACTGGACCCGCACGCATGCCCCGCCCATATATTGAAGCTGCGCAGGCGCGTGCGGAGCGAACGCGATTTTGAGTATTACCACTGAACACCAATGGCAGTCAAAGCGCTCGGAAAAGGCAGACGCAGAACATCAACGTTCATCGCCGATGATCCCCACTGGTACCGCGATGCGATCATCTATGAAATTCACGTGCGCGCCTTTGCCGACAGCAATGGCGACGGCATGGGAGATTTTCCCGGCCTGACGCAGAAGCTGGACTATTTGCAGGACCTGGGCGTGACTGCGTTGTGGCTGCTGCCGTTCTATCCCTCCCCATGGCGGGACGACGGATACGATACTTCCGATTTCTGCGCGGTTCACCCGTCTTACGGCACGCTGCGCGATTTTCAGGTTTTCCTGCGCGAGGCCCATCGCCGCGGTCTGCGCGTCATCACTGAGCTGGTCCTCAATCACACTTCCGATCAACACGCATGGTTTCAACGAGCCCGCCGCGCGCGCCCCGGCAGCCGCCATCGCGACTACTACGTGTGGAGCGACACGCCAGATCGCTATGCAGACGCGCGGATTATTTTCAAGGACTTCGAATCATCCAACTGGGCGTGGGACCCGATCGCACGTGCCTATTACTGGCACCGCTTCTACTCGCACCAGCCCGATCTGAACTTCGACAGTCCCGACGTGCGCAGGGCCATGCTCGACGTGATGCGATTCTGGATGGACATGGGCGTCGACGGCATGCGGCTGGATGCCGTGCCCTATCTGTACGAGCGCGAGGGAACCAGCTGCGAAAACCTGTTGGAGACGCACGAGTTCCTGCAGTTCCTCCGCCGAGAGGTCGACGTCCGATTCTCCAATCGCATGCTGCTGGCCGAGGCCAACCAGTGGCCGGAAGATGCCGTCGCCTACTTTGGCGACGGGAACGAGTGCCACATGGCGTTTCATTTTCCGCTCATGCCCCGTCTTTTCATGGGCATTCATATGGAGGAACGCCATCCGATCATCGAAATCCTGGAAAACACGCCGCCCATTCCGGAGACGGCACAATGGGCGCTCTTTCTGCGCAATCACGATGAACTGACGCTCGAGATGGTGACCGATGCAGAGCGCGACTACATGTATCGCATGTACGCGCGCGAGACGCACGCCCGAATCAACCTGGGCATTCGCCGCCGGCTGGCGCCGCTGCTGGGCAACAATCGCCGAAAGATCGAATTGATGCAGAGCCTGCTGCTGTCGCTGCCGGGCACGCCGGTCCTTTATTACGGCGACGAAATCGGCATGGGCGACAACATATACCTGGGCGACCGCAATGGCGTGCGGACGCCGATGCAATGGACCGGCGATCGAAACGCCGGGTTCTCCACCTGCAATACCCAGCGGCTGTACCTGCCGGTCATTGCCGATCCCGAATACCGGTTTGAGGCCATTAATGTCGAGTCGCAGCAGAATAATCTGCACTCGCTGCTCTGGTGGAACAAGCGGCTGCTGGCGCTTCGTAAACAGTACAAGGTCTTCGGGCGCGGCAGCATTGAGTTCATTCAGCCCGACAATCGCAAAATCCTGGCATTTGTGCGTCAGTACGAAGGCGAAGCGGTTCTGATTGTGGCAAACCTGTCACGCTTCGTTCAGTTCGTGCACCTGAATCTGTCTCAGTTTGCCGAACGCGTGCCCGTGGAGCTGTTCGGCGGCACCCGCTTTCCGCCTATTCAACAGGATCCATACTGGCTGACGCTGGGTCCACATTCATTTTTCTGGTTCTCGCTCGAGGCGGCCCTGCCGGCCGAGGCCATCGAGATTCAATCGCCGCAGGTACCGCAGTTTTCCTGTGCCGACGGCCCGGACGAGATTTTCTTGGCCGAACGCCGAAGTGCCCTCACGCGGGCGCTCCTCCAGCACGTACGCGCAGCGAGGTGGTTTGGCAACAAGACCCGCCGGATTCGCGACGCCGGGATCGAGGACGTGATCCCGATCGAATGCGGACAGACAGCGGCGAAGCTGTTCCTGTTGCGCGTCGAGTACATTGACGGCGATCCGGACATATACTGCATCTGCGTATCGGTGGCCGCCAACGAGACGGCATACCGCGTGCGCGAAAAGGCGCCCCAGGCCGTCATCGCGGAATCCCGTACGAACGGCGACGCGCCGGACTGCGTCGTCTTCGATGCGCTGCGGGACGAGTCCTTCACCGCGGCACTCATCGAACACGTCGCCCGCAGACGGCAGATGCGCGGGGAGCGCGGCAGGCTGGTGACCAACCGCACGCGGGCCTTTCGCGATCTCTTCGGGGGATCGGACGGCGAATTCACGTCGGCCGTCTCCCGAGCCGAACAGAGCAACACGTCCATCATCTATCAGGAACCGGGCGGGGCCAGCCGCTTCATTCTCAAGCTGTTCCGGCGGCTTGAACCGGGCACCAATCCCGATCTGGAAATCGGCCGTTTTCTCACGGAGACACGGAGGTTTCAGCAGATTGCCCCGGTCGCGGGCGCACTGGAATACACTACGCCGGGACAGGAGCCCGTGACGATCGGCATATTGCAGGGATACGTAAAGAACGACGGCGATGCATGGCGATTTACGCTGGACACCGTGGCCCATTACTTCGAGCGCGTTCTGGAGCATGCCGCCGCGGAACAGGCGCCGCCCGAACCAGCCGGCAACGGCAACAGCAACAGTAATGCCGCGTCGGAGACACTAAACAGCGAGAAGGTGCGGGAATGGATCGGATCGTACCTCGACTGCGTACATCTGCTGGGACGCCGCACGGCGGAACTGCACATGGCCCTGGCATCGAACCAGACCGATCCCGCGTTTGCGCCCGAGCCCTTTACAGAGTTTCACCGGCAGTCGCTGTATCATGGCATGCTGGGGCCGATCAAGAAGACCTTCCGGCTGCTGCGGGAGCGCATGCGGTCGCTGCCCGCGCCCTTGCGCGAGGCGGCCGGCGAACTCGTCGAAATGGAGCCGCTGGCGCTGGCGCGGCTGCGGCCCCTGCGGGACCGGAAGATCGGCGGCATGCGCATCCGCGTGCACGGCGACTACCATCTGGGGCAGGTGCTGTTCACCGGCGAGGATTTCGTCATCATCGACTTTGAGGGCGAGCCGTCGGCCAGCCTCGGCGAACGGCGCGTGAAGCGATCGCCGCTGCGCGATATCGCCGGCATGTTGCGGTCCTTCGAATATGCACCGCAGGCGGTCATGCTGGGACAGGCCTCGGGCGTGGTATTCCGGCAGGAAGACGAGCCGCGGCTGCAAGCCGCCGCCGAGGCCTGGTACGATGTCATCAGCGCGGCATTCCTCGACTCCTACCGGCGAACGGTCGAACCGGCCGGCATTCTTCCGAGTTCGCAGCAGGACTTCGAAGCCGTTCTGGAAGCCTGCCTGCTGGAGAAGGCGGCCTACGAGCTGAACTACGAACTGAACAGCCGTCCGGACTGGGTCGCAATTCCCATTCGCGGGCTGCTTCGCCTGCTGCGCCGGCAGAATGGATGAGGCAGGGCGCGAATGCGTCGACGCCTTGCGGGAGGCTCGCCATGACACATATCGATCGACATACTGCGCCCCCCGCGGCCGCGCCGAGGAGCGAGACCGGCAACCGGGCGCCGTCCGGCGGAAGCACGATGACGAAAGACGATATCTACCTGTTCAACGAGGGCAGCCACTTTCGACTGTACGACAAGCTGGGCGCGCACCTGAAGAGCGTGGACGGCCGCGCGGGCGTCCACTTCTCCGCGTGGGCGCCCCAGGCGGCGACCGTCAGCGTCGTCGGCGACTTCAACGACTGGATTCCGGAACGGCACCCCCTGACGCCTCGCGAAGAATCCGGCATATGGCATGGGTTTATTCCTGGTCTGAAGCGGGGCGACATTTACAAATACCATATTCGTCATCGCGGCACGGACTATCGCGTCAAGAAGTCCGACCCGTTCGGCCTGTTCCACGAAGTGGCGCCGAATACGGCGTCTGTCGTGTGGGACCTGGAGTATGACTGGGGCGATGCCGCGTGGATGGCATCCCGCGCGAAACGCAACGCGCTGGATGCGCCGCAGTCCATCTACGAGGTGCACCTGGGCTCGTGGCGGCGGAGCCCGGACGATCCCGAGGGTCTGCTGAGCTATCGCGATCTCGCCGCGCCGCTGGCGGAATACGTCAAGGCCATGGGCTTCACGCACGTCGAATTTCTGCCGCTGACCGAGCATCCGTTCTATGCCTCGTGGGGATACCAGGCGACCGGCTACTTCGCACCGACGAGTCGCTACGGCACGCCGCAGGATTTCATGTACCTGATCGACCATCTGCACCAGAACGATATCGGCGTCATTCTGGACTGGGTGCCCTCGCACTTCACCACGGACGAGCACGGCCTCGGCCGCTTCGATGGCTCGCATTTGTTCGAACACGCCGATCCGCGGCAGGGGCGTCATCCCGACTGGGATACATACATCTTCAACTACGGCCGCAATGAAGTTCGCAGCTTTCTGATATCGAGCGCCATGTTCTGGCTCGATCGCTATCACATCGATGGGCTTCGCGTCGATGCCGTCGCCTCGATGCTGTACCTCGACTATTCGCGCAAGTCCGGGGAGTGGATACCCAATGAATATGGCGGGCGCGAGAATCTGGAGGCAATCAGCTTTTTGCGACGGCTGAATGAGGAAGTCTATCGGGCATTCCCGGACGTGCAGATGATTGCCGAAGAGTCCACCGCTTGGCCGATGGTGGCGCGGCCGACGTATGTGGGCGGGCTGGGCTTTGGCATGAAATGGGATATGGGCTGGATGCACGACATGCTCGGCTACATGATGCGCAATCCGGTGCACCGAAGGTATCACCACAATGCACTGACATTCCGCATGCTTTACGCCTTTACCGAGAATTTCGTGCTTCCGTTGTCGCACGATGAAGTGGTCCATGGCAAAGGCTCGCTCATCGGCAGGATGCCCGGCGACGACTGGCAGAAATTCGCCAATCTGCGGCTGCTCTTTGGCTGCATGTTCGCACAGGCCGGGAAAAAGCTGCTGTTCATGGGCGGTGAATTCGGGCAGTACCGCGAGTGGAATCACGACGCGAGCCTCGACTGGCATCTGACCAGCCAGCCGTTTCACGGCGGCCTTCAGAAATGGGTCGCCGATCTGAACCGCGTTTACCAAACTGCGCCGGCTATGCATCAACTCGATTGCGACGCATCGGGCTTTCACTGGATTGACTGCAACGATGCCGAACAGAGCACCATCGCATTCGCCCGTCGGGGTCGCAGCGGCGCGCCGCCGCTCATGGCGGCGTTCAACTTCACGCCGGTCCCGCGTTACAATTACCGCCTCGGGGTGCCGGGCGGCGGCTTCTGGCGCGAACTGCTCAACAGCGATGCCTCCATTTACGGCGGCAGCGGCCAGGGCAATCTCGGCGGCGTCCGGGCCGTGCCGGTGCCGCTGCACGGGCACCGCCACTCCATCACGATCACCGTTCCGCCGCTGGGCATGGTGATGTTTCAGAACGAACCACCTCAGGCGTCGGGGGCGATGCCTGCGTGAAGCGCCGCAGGTTGTAGTCAACCGACCGGATGTGAGGCTCTCTCAAAGCGAAGTCAATGGAACGATACATCTGCATTCACGGGCACTTTTATCAGCCGCCGCGCGAGAACGCCTGGCTCGAACAGATCGAAATACAGGACGCCGCCTATCCATTCCACGACTGGAATCAGCGCATTACCGCCGAGTGCTATTCGCCGAATGCCTTCAGTCGCGTACTCGACAGCGAAGGACGCATCGTCGATATCGTCAACAACTATGCATCCATCAGCTTCAATTTCGGCCCAACTGTACTGAGCTGGCTCGAACAGCACGCCGATTCGGTCTACCAGAGCATCCTGTACGCCGACCGCATGAGCCGCGATCGATTCTCGGGGCACGGCAATGCCCTCGCCCAGACGTACAACCACATCATCATGCCGCTGGCGAATGCACGGGACAAACGAACGCAGATCGACTGGGGCATCCGCGACTTCGAACATCGATTTCGTCGACGGCCGGAGGGCATGTGGCTGCCGGAGACCGCGGTGGATCTCGAAACACTGGACATGCTCGCCGCGTGCGACATTCGTTTCACGATTCTCTCTCCCAGCCAGGCCGCCCGGTATCGGCGGCTCGACGATCACCATGCCTGGCGCGACACGCGCGAGACGGGAATCGATCCGACGCGGACCTACGAAGTGCACCTGCCGTCCGGGCGCCGCATCGCCGTCTTCTTTTACGACGGACCCATCTCCAAGGCCGTCGCCTTCGAGGGCCTCCTCAACAGTGGCATCCATTTTGCGGAGCGGCTCAAGAGCGGTTTTGAAGACAAGCGCGACTGGCCCCAGCTCCTGCACATTGCGACCGACGGCGAAACGTACGGTCATCACCATCGCCACGGCGAAATGGCGCTGGCTTATGCGCTGCGGTACATCGAGGAACAGCGAATCGGCCGTTTGACCAACTACGGCGAGTATCTCGAACGGCACCCGCCAGAGTATCAGGTCGAAATCCACGAAGGCACGGCATGGAGCTGCGCGCACGGCGTCGGTCGATGGGAGCGCGATTGCAGTTGCAACAGCGGCCTGCATCCGGGTTATCGGCAGACGTGGCGCGGGCCGCTGCGCTCCGCGCTGGACTGGCTGCGCGATGAGCTGGCCTCGCGCTATGAAGCCGGCGCTGCTTCGTACTTTGACAATCCCTGGGCTGCGCGGGATGCCTACATCAGTGTCATCCTGGATCGTTCGAGCGAAAACGTCGACGCGTTTATTCGCGAACGGATCGCCCGTCCGATCGGCGTCGACGAACAGCAGACGGTGCTCAAGCTCCTGGAACTTCAACGGCACGCGCTACTGATGTATACCAGTTGCGGATGGTTCTTCGATGAGATCTCCGGGCTGGAGACCGTCCAGATAATTCAGTACGCCGCACGCGCGATGCAGCTCGCCGGAGAGATCTTCGACGACGATCTTGAGGCGGCGTTCCTGAAGCGCCTGGAGGAGGCGCCCAGCAACGATCCGGCATACGGCAATGGCCGGGTCGTCTACGAAAAGCTGGTGAGGCCGGCCATGATCAACCTGGTGCAGGTCGGCGCGCACTACGCCATCAGCGATATGTTCGAAGACTACGTCGAAGAAGCCCGAATTGGCTGTTTCAATGTCCGCACCGAAGACAAGGTCTCGCTCTCCGCCGGGCGGACGCGCTTCAACACGGGCCGAGCCCGCATCAGTTCCGCCATTACGCGTGAAAGCCAGTCGGTCAGTTTTTCGGTGCTGCATATGGGCGATCACACGTTGACGGGCGGGGTACGAACCTACCGCGGCCCGGCGGAGTACGACCAGATGGTCCAGGGCGGCAGAGACCTCTTCGACGCGGCCGATCTGGCCGAACTGATACGGTTTCTGGACCGGCAGTTTTCGGCGTCCACGTATTCGCTGAAGTCGCTCTTCCGCGACGAGCAGCGTCGAATCCTCAACCTCATGCTGGAGTCGCGCCTGCTCGAAGTCGAAGCCGAGCTCCGGCGCGTCTACGAACACCATGCCCCGCTGCTTCGCTCGCTGTCAAACCTGCGAGCCCCTTTGCCGAAGGCGTTTCTTGCGGCAATCGAGTTCGTATTGAATGTGGATTTGCGCCGCACGTTTGAGGCGGACGAACTTGATCTCGGCGAAGCCGAACGGTTGATGAAGGAGGCACGGCGCTGGCCGGGCATCGATCTCGACCGGGCGGGGCTCGCCTACACGCTTCAGTCCACCATTCGCCACTTTCTTGACAGGCTTGCCCGGCAGCCGGAGAGCCGCGAACACCTCACACGGCTCGACGAGATCGTCGGCATGGCGCAGTCAACCGACTTCAACGTGGACTTCTCAGACGCCCAGAATCACTGCTTCCGCATGCTGCAGTCGTTGCGGCCCGAGATGGTCCGGCGCGCGGGCGCGGGCGAAGAAGCCGCCCGGCAATGGCTGGAGCGCTTTGATCAGCTTTGTGCGAAGCTGTCCATCAGGCTGCCTTAGAAATAGGCGACAGACAACGCCGCCGGAAACGCGAACCGCCCCGGAAGCTCGCCAATCGGAATCCACCTTAAACGAATTGTTATCCAAGGTGCCCACCGCCGCCTGTTCGTGGTCTTCGTGCTGTATCGCCGTTCTCGAATCACATGCTATTTTTCGCAGAAGAGCGTGCCACACACGTAACCAGGCGTCAGAAAAATCCCGATCGGGTTCTAGGTAATTTTCTGATTCACGTCGACTAGGTAATTTAGCGATCACCGGCAACCAGCGAACGCGTATAAAAATGAGTATACTACGGGATCGACCGAAACTTGGCAGCGCGCGGTGAATTCGGTAGCAATGAGTGACACTTTCGACAATTTGAAGGACGACGCCCAGCTGCTCGCCGCTCTGCACGAATCGCTCGACGATGCGATCCTGACCAAGACAATCGACGGGACGATCAGATCGTGGAACCGCGGCGCCGAGCAGATGTTCGGGTACTCGGCGGCCGATGCGATTGGCAAGCCTGTCACCATGCTGTTCCCGGTCGAGCGCGTTGCCGAGGAGCTTCAAATACAGGAAAAGCTGCGGCGCGGAGAGCGGATCGAGCACTACGAGACGGTCCGGCTGCATAAAGACGGCACGGCGGTCGACGTGTCGCTGACCGTGTCGCCCCTGCGTGATGAATCGGGCCGCATCGTGGGGGCAATGAACATCACGCGCGATATTACGGATCGCAAGCGGGCGGAAGAAAAGCTTCAGCGGTCGCTGGAGAGTGAGCGGAATGCACACCAGGAAACGCGCATTCTCAACGATCTGTCGCAGGCCCTTGGCTCCGAGCTGAACCTGGAGAACCTGGTGCAGAAGACCACCGATGCGGGCCGTGCGCTCACCGGCGCCCGCGTCGGCACGTTCATCGATCGCGGGGTTGACGAACGCGGCGAACCACACGTAATCAACGCTCTCTCCTTCGCGCCGGGCGAATCCATCGACGGCTTCGAGCCCATGCGATACGCATCCGCGTTCGATCCGAAGCTGCTTGGTGAAGGTCCGGTGCGAATCGACGACCTGCATACCGACGCGCGCTTCAGTCATCACAGTCCAAAGGGCCCCACATCCCAGGCGCCTGGTCCATTGCGCAGCTTTCTCGCCGTCCCGGTCATGTCACGAACCGGCGAATTGATGGGCGGGCTCTTCTTCGGACATCCGGACCCGGGCATATTCTCCGACGCCTCGATGCGGCTGGCGCTGGGCGTCGCGGCCCAGGCCGCGATCTGCATCGACAATGCTCGGCTGTACCGGGCGGCCGAGCGCGAGATTGCGGAGCGCCGGCTCGCTGAGAACAGGGAACGCGATGCCCGCCTGGAAGCGGAAGCCGCCAGCCGACTGCGCGACGAGTTTCTGGCCACGGTGTCCCACGAGCTGCGCACGCCATTGAACAGCGTGCTGGGCTGGACGCAGCTATTGCGGCGGGCAACGAACGATTCGCAGATTCAGGCGCAGGCGATCGATGCCATCGAGCGCGGGGCCCGCTCCCAGACTCGACTCATCGAAGACTTGCTCGACATGAGCCGCGTCATCTCCGGAAAGCTGCGGCTGGACGTACAGTCGGTCACGCTGGCGCCCATCCTGGAGGCCGCCATCGATACCGTCCGACCCGCCGCCGAGGCAAAAAACATCCGCCTCGAACAGCTTCTCGATCCAATTGCCGGTCCGGTGAAGGGCGATCCCGTCCGGCTCCAGCAGATCTTCTGGAATCTGTTGACAAATGCGTTGAAATTCACGCCGAAGGGCGGAAAGGTTCAGGTCCTTCTCGAGCGCATCAACTCGCACGTTGAAATCAGCGTGAGCGATACCGGCTCGGGAATCTCGCCCGAGTTCCTGCCCTTCGTGTTTGAACGGTTTCGCCAGGCCGACAGCTCGTCGACGCGCCGCTATGGCGGGCTTGGTTTGGGATTGTCTCTGGTCAAGCATCTGGTCGAACTTCATGGCGGCAGAGTCCGGGCCGAGAGCCCCGGCGATGGCCAGGGCTCCACGTTCACTGTCGAACTGCCGGTTGCCGTGGTGCATCAGGACCCGGTTGGCCGGGAACATCCGACGGCGTCAGCGCCGCAAATGGAAGCGAATGGCGCCGGTGCTCTCGCGAACATTTATGCCCTGATTGTGGACGACGATATCGACGGCTGTGAGATGCTCCGCAGGACCCTCGCGGGTTATGGCGCACGCGTCGAAGTGGCCACGTCAGCGCGAGAGGCACTTGAACGACTTGAAGCGCTCCGCCCCGATATCCTGATCAGCGATATTGGCATGCCGGAAATGGATGGCTACGAATTCATGCGGGAAGTGCGATCTCGCGGCATTCCACTGCCCGCCGTCGCGCTGACGGCCTTCGCCCGCACCGAGGATCGCGTTCGTGCCTTGCGGGCCGGGTACAACACGCACGTTGCAAAACCGCTGGAGCCAATGGAACTCGTGGCTGTCGTGGATTCGCTCGTCTCCAAAATGCAGCATCGGCCGCACGCGTAAAGCCGCGGCGAAAGCGAAACCGCCTCGTGTGCCGCACCGGTAGGCAGGTCCGCAAATGCCAGCGGTGCGACCGCAGACGCGCGACGGGCTGAACAATTCCCGGCTGGACTAATCCGCAGCGAGAAGCAGGGCAACGAAGGCTGAAACATCCGCCAGATCGAAATTTTGATCGGCGTCGATATCCGCGGCGCAGGCCTGAGCCGGCCCCGCGGCCCCCGGATTGATGAATGTCGCGGCGAAGGCCCCAACATCCATTCCATTGATCGCCCCATCGCCGTTACAGTCACCCTTCTGACACTGGAGCGTGAAACGCAGCCAGTTCAGGTTGTATTCACTCGAGGAGGCGGCATTGGCGAGACGCACCACATGCGCCCCTTCGTCGAGAGTGGCCTCGGCCGTGATCGTCTGCCACGTTTGCCAACCGCCCGTAATTGGCACCGCCATCGCGCCCGTCCTGTCCACACCGTCAAACATCAGCCGGAACGAGCCGCCGGAAGACTGAGACGCCACGCGTGCCTCGACCAGATATGTACCAGCAGCATCGATACTTACCGTGTATTCGATCCACTCATTGGCGCACATCCAGCCCACATTAAACCCGCCTTCGGCACAGGCCTCGATATCGACGCCCTCGACCGGGCGAAATGCGCCGCCCTGGTTGGCGGCGTCGCAGTCGAAGTAGGCGACGTTCTGCCCGCCGTTGTCGTATTCTTCCACTTCAATCTGGCCGGGAATAACGTGCGGCACATTACCGAACGGCGTCTGCGGCGGGACGTTCTGATAGACGCGCACCCAGTCCACCTGCATCTCCTGTGGAAACTGGCTCGACTGGTCGGGATTGCCGGGCCAGTTGCCGCCGACCGCGACATTGAGAAGAAAGTGAAAAGGCTGGTCGAAGGGCGCGTTGTCGTCCTGCGGCGCTGCATCGGAATGGTAGAAATTGCTGTTCACGATGTAGTAAGTGATGCCGTCCACATACCAGCGGATGGACTGCGGCTGCCATTCGATGCCGTACACATGAAAATCGTCAGAGTAGTTGAGACCACCGGCGTGGGAGCCGCCGAGGAACGTGTTGTTCGGCCACTGGCCGCCGAAGTGAATGGTGCCGTGGACGGTGTCGGCGATGTTGGTGGACTCCATGATGTCGATTTCGCCGCTGGCAGCCCAGCCGCCGTAGGGTGAATTCGTCGGGAGCATCCAGAAGGCCGGCCAGATGCCGGTGGTCGATGGGAGCTTGATGCGGCCTTCCATTCGGCCATACGTGAATTCGGCGAGATTGCGCGTGCGAATGCGGGCAGACGTGTAATCGTGGTTCTGGAAATCTTCCTGCCGGGCGATGATGCGCAGTATGCCATCGGCGACGACAAGATTTTCGGGACGGCTGGTGTAGTATTGCAATTCGTTGTTGCCCCAGCCGGCGGGCAGGCCGTACGCCGTGCCGGTGCCGATCATGTATTCCCACTTTGCGGGATCGAGGGCCGTTCCGTCGAATTCATCCTGCCATACGAGCGTTTCTTCGCCGCCACGGGCCGGTCCGGTCAGCAGAAGAATGGGCACACAAAGCCAGACCAAGGGGAAACTGCGCATGCCCACATTCCTTTCTGGACGTGGTAACCAGGCGATTGCCCAAAACCCGTCCGCGGGCTGCCCGGCGTCCCGCGGCTCGCCGCCGAATTGTAGCGGCCGCAGGTGCGCCGAGTACACCACTATCGCCTCAGGGGGCCAGCAGCAAATCGACGAAGGCCGCGACGTCGAGCCCGTCGTTCTGCTCGTCGCCATTGACGTCGGCGAGGGATATCAGGCAGTTCTGCCCCGGGCCGGCCAGGTAGGCATCCGGATCGACCAGGGCCAGGGCAAACGGTCCGATGTCATCGACATCCACGACGCCATTGCAATCCAGATCGCCCGGCACCAGCGTCGATTCGCCCAGGAACAGATTATCGACGATCAGTTCGCCGGCGGCGCCCCAGGTGGCCACTTCATCGGCGAACGTCAGTGTCACTGTGTAGGCATCGGCATCCGACAACTGCACGCCGGTCAGGAAGATATTGTCGATGTGCAGCGTGGCGCCCGGGCCCCAGTTCGCGGCGGTGCCCACCATGCCAATGGTGATGGTGTACGTCGCCTGGCTGAGATTGAACACGCCGTCACCGGCGTCGATCTGCTCGAGAACGCCGGTAGACAACGGACCGCCCGCCTGCTGAAAGGCGCCGTTGGCTTGCACCGTGAAGCTGAGAACGGTGCGATCGGCGTCCTCAATGCGCAGGAAATAGGTGCCGAGCGTCTCGCCGAGTCCCGCATTGGCGGTGCCGCGGATGTCGGCGCTGAGCACGATCTGGCTGAGATCGCTGCCGAAACTGGCGGGCACGTCGGTGAAGTAGATGCCGGTGAACCAGCCACCGGTTCCCGGCGGCACGTCTTCCACCTTCAGCTCTGCCGCCTCAGTGCCGCCGACGCCGCACGATGCACACACCTGAGCCGAGGCGCCGACATTCGACACGGCATCGCCGAAGGTGCCGAAGAAGGCGTTCTCGTTGACGATGCCATCGTCCCAGTTTCCGGTGCCGCCGCCAAAATTGCCGCCGCCGGTGCCGGTACCATTCTCGAAACCCAGCAGAAAATCACCCAGGTTTGTCGCGCCTGAACTGAGCAGGCCGCCAATATTCTGGAAGTCGCCGCTGGATGTGCCGGCGAAGCTGATTTCCCCGATCTGCTGGCCAACCTGTGCCGGCGTGAGAAACAGATTGTCCACGGTCAGGATTCCGCCGAAGAACCAGCTCGTCTCCGGAGCGACGAAGGAAACGACGACGTTGTAGTTGCCTTCATCGAGATCGAACGTGCCATCGCCGCCGCCGCCGAGGGCCGGTCCCTCCAGGGCGGTGCTGAGTGGCCCGCCCAGCGTCTGCCAGGCGCCCGTCGCCGTGGCGGGGAAGTAGAGCCGGTCGCCCTCATCGTCCTCGATGCGAAGCTCGAACTGGCCGAGGGCGCCGCCGGAATCGGGAATCGTCCCCTTGATATCGGCCGTCAACACAACCTGGCTGAGATCCGTTGATGCCAGTGGTGCGGCACCAAAATCGAGGCCGGCAAACCAGCCGCCGCCGGGACCGACCGAGATGTTCTCCACGCGAATCTGCCCGGCCCCGCCCGGATTGCCGCCCGTCGTCAATGCCTCGGCAAAAATGCCGCCCGGTTCGAGAATCTGAACCAGTCCGAACACGCCGCCAAATGCGCCGTCGTTGACGATGCCGGTGTCGTAGTCGGTGGTGAAGCCAAACATCTGGCCACCCGCCAGAAGCGTCGGATCGAGCAGCACGTCCGCCCCTTCGCCGGAGGCGGCGTCAAAATCGTTGTCGAAGCCGGCCTGGAGAAGCTTGAACGCCTCGAGCCGTAGCGCGTAGCTACCGCCGGGCACGCTGCCCTTGACGTCGGCGCGGAGCTCGAACTGGCTCGGATTGGACAGGTCGGCAACCAAATCATCCCAGAAGAGACCGGCAAACCACCCGCTGCCATCGGAGTTGGTATTGGTGAGAAGCACGTTGTCGACTGTCAAAGCGCCGCCGGTCCCCCAGTCCGCCGCGGCGTCGTTATCGAAGGCGACGACGACGCGGAACAATGGCGACGTGATGTCGAACACGCCGGGCGTGGGTACGCCGAGTGCATCCTCCTCGATGGCGGTGGACAAGGCGCCGCCGATGGTCTGGAAGGCGCCGGTTGCCACGGCGTGAAAGGCGAGGCGATCACCGTCCGAGTCCTCGAGGCGCAGTTGTATGGCGCCCAGCGATTCGCCGGCGCCGCCGTTGGCGGCTCCCTTGATCGCCGCCGTCAACGTAATGGCACTAAGATCGACGGGATTCGGGCCGCCGACGATCTTGAACGAGGCATCGTCGAGATAGCCCGCGCCGCCCTGGGTGCCGGATTGTACGAACATGAACAACGCCCGTGCCGAAACGGTGCCGGCCGGGGCCGTCGCCTGAACCGGTGCATTGTCATTCCACGTTTCAGTCGGCGAGCCCGCATTCAGGATTACCTCCTGCGGCGAAGAGAGCAGCAGCGTGCCCTGCGCGTCGCGGAACTCGATGGCCATGACGATCGCATTGCCAGTGCCGATCAGATTGTCGCTCGCCTGGTGGCGGGACCAGACATCCAGCTCCCACACCTGACCGGGCTGGGCCGCGAGGTCCTGAAAGACGCCGGAGTTTCCCGGAAATGCGCCAAAGAGCTTTGCCGTCGTGGCGCCGGTGCGCGGCGTGATGGCTTCGGTGAACACGTTGCCAAAGGTGGCCCAACCCGCTACACCGAAGCCGGTTGCCCCTTCGAAGCTGACATTGGTCAGGGCCGACGCCCCGGGAAACGGATTGGTGTCCCATTGAAGACCGGCGAACCAGTCGCCGGCGCCGAGGATCACGTCGCTGACGACGATCTCGCCGCCAGCGCCGCTGACGCCGCCGGCGGGAACGGCCTGCGCGGACATGGTGCCATTAAGTATGGCACCGCCGAAGGTGCCGCCGAATGCGCCCTCACCGCTAATGCCATCATCCCAATTGGTGGTGAAGTTGAACGTGTCGGGCGTGAAGCCGTCGCCGACCAGAAAGGCGCCGCCGCCAGTGGCACTGGATCCGGCGAAGGACTCATCGAGCAGATTGTAATTGATGCCGCTGACACTGATGCGTCCGCCACCGCCGGAAAGGCCGCCTCCCGGGAGGCCGGCCGCAGACGCGGCGCCAAAACGGGCATTGCCGGTGGTCCCCGCGAAGGCATTCTCCCCGACGATGCCATCGTCCCAGCCATCAATCAGCGAAAAGCCGGGGCCGACGTGAAAGAGCCCGCCGCCGGTGCCGGTCACGCTGTCGAAGTTTTCTTCCAGTACCTGTGCACCAGCTGATGCGGCATATATCGACAGGACGAATGCGGCGGGGACAAACCAGAGCGTGCGTTGTGTGGTGCGCCATTTCCAGCATGCTGCGGACGACATCTTCTTTCTCCCTGGCGGTTGCGCGAACATCGCGCGGACTTCCGCCCATTCGTTAAATGACCGAATCGAGCAACGCGTCGGCGCGGACCGGGGCACAGCCGCGCCCATGCGCGTTCAGTACGCAAATCCTGGATGTCAAGCGCGTGCCTGTCGCGGGAAACGGCGCGCCGGTCAGATCGCCGGTCTGCGCGGGGCAGCGCCGACCGGAATGTTCTTGCATCCAATCAGCGGCGGCGCTTCAGCAGGGCCAGCGCCCCGAGTACCATCAAACCGAGGCTGGCCGGCTCGGGAATCAGCACCAGGTTGTCCACGTGGGCAGCCCCGCCGTCGAATTGCGGCTGGAGATAGAGAATGAAGGCCTCTACCTGCACCGTGCCGGCCGGACCGGCTCCCGCGATGGCGGCGTTGTCGTGCCAGACATCGGTCGCGAAGGTGCCATCGAGAATGGTCGACTCGACGGATCCGATCTCGACGTCGGCGGCATCCTTGAAGGCGAGCTTCTGAACGACCCAGTTGGCGCCCCCGGCCGCGCCGCCGCCGACCATCGGATCACCGCTGAAATGCCGGCTGCGGGATGACATCGAGAATACCTCGCCAGGAGCGGCGGGGAATTCCTGAAAAATGCCGGTCACATTGAAGCCGCCGCTGAAGTTTCCGAACATCGACACCAGGCCATTGCCTTCATACGGCACGAACTGCGGTGGATTGGCCGCCTCGGCAAAGGCATTGCCAAAGGCGATCCATCCCGACAGGCCGGATTCGAAGCCGGGGTTCACAAACAGGTTTGCGTGGGCCCGCCCCGGCGCCATCGAGCACGCAAACGCCGCCAGGGCGGCATACAACAATCGTCGATGCATGAATAGGCTCCTTTTCCCAATGGTGGCCGGGGCGGCTTTCCCATCCGCGCCGCGGCCATTCCTGACGTTGCCATCGCCTCATCCGTGGGCAATGCACGATCGAATCAGCTCCGCGGGGCATCCGCCCCGCCGAGTACTATGGTCGATACGGCGACACGCGCACCTGCGGCGTGTACTCGGTCGGCAGACCGTTGGTCGCGCTGTGCTTCGTCGGCCGGACGGTCCCGCCGTGAAAATCGGCATACATGATGTTGATCGAGCCGCGCGGATGCCGCGAAGTCGGCAGCCTCGCCTGATGGAACTGCTGAAAATCGGCCAGGTAGGGGCCATTGGCCAGCGCGCTCGTCACCAGGTTGGCGAACCCCGCGTCGTTCGTGTCGGCGAAGTCGCGGCCGGCCTCGATGATCATGGCGACCGAGCTCGACTGGTAGACCTTTTCCAGGATGCCACGCATCCGCGTGCCTTCCTGCCGGTTCCCGCAGGGGTGCGACGGCGGATAGGCGAATTCGCCGCGGCAGCCGGTCGCGTCGCTGCCGAAGCCCACGCGCCGCCAGCACGCGGGAGAGCCGTTGCTCTCGCTCACCTCGGCACCCACGATATCTTCATTAATGCCGTAGCTGAGATATCCCCAGTAAGAATCGTTCGAGCTGTTACGGGGATCGATCGGATCTCCCGTGCCAACCAGACCGTTGTTGGAGCCACCCTTGTTACGCGGATAGTAGGTGGAGGCGATTCTGACCTGATCGGAGGGACACACGAGGTAATCGAGGTTCGTTTTCTGATCGAGCAGGCCGCGCTTTGCGGCCGCCTCGCCGTATGAGCCCGAGCGGACGCCCCATTCCCAGTTGGCGCTGACGACGCCGTCCATCTTCGCCAGAGCCACCGGCCAGGCGGCAAGTTCGCCCGCCGTATCGTAGGAATATTGGGTGCGATCGGGATCGGCGCTGGCCACGCCGACTTCATCGCTTACAAGCTGAAACCGTCCGAACGACGACAGGAAATTGGTGGACGACTGGGCCAAGGCCCGCGCGTTGGTAAGACACTTCACCATTTTTCCCCTTTCCCGCGCGGCGGAAAGGGCCGGCAGCAGAATGGCCAGCAGCAGTGAAATGATGGCGATGACGACGAGCAATTCGATGAGCGTGAAGGCGGAGCGCGGGCATTCCCACGCTGGGCGACACCTGGTCGGACGGCCCCGTGGTGCGATTCGCAATGATGGCGTCATGGCGTGTTACTCCGGACGGCCGGCGAACCGGCGCGCTCACTTTGCCAGGGCGCGCGCTCGACCGGTCGGATGTCGTCGTTGCGTCCGCTGCTCCCTTGGCCGGGTCTGCAAATCCGCATCGCTGGACGCCGGGCCGGTGGAGGCGTTGATCTCCAGAAACGTCGGGATGGTTTTCCGCAAAAGCTCGCCATTAACTGAGCCGTTGATCGAACGCGACAGCCATAGCGCCGCCTCGTAACCCAGCATGCGGGCATCCTGGCACACGGCGGTCAGCGTCGGATGAACGGCGAAACGCATGTCGGTATCGTCGAAGCCGATGATGGACAGGTCGTCGGGGATGCGCAGGCCGATGGCATGGGCCTTCTTGGCCGCGCCGATGCCGAGCAGCGGATCGGCAAAGAACACGGCGGTCGGGCGATTGGCCAGGCTCATGATCATTTCGATGACGGTGGCGCCACCGGCGAGCGTAAAGGGCTGCCGGAAGACGAGCATGGGATCGAACGGAATGTCGTGGGCCTCAAGTGCCTGCCGATAGCCGTCGAAGCGGTCGAGATGGTCGCGGTCGGGCACGTTGTGCATGCCGAAAGCGATGCGGCGATGGCCGAGGGCAAGCAGGTATTCGACGGCCCGCTGGCTGTCGGGCAGCGAATTGCAGTCGATGCAATTCACCTGTCCATCCTCGAAGCGCTCGCTGACGACGACGTGAGGAAAGCCCTCCTGGGCAACGGCCTCGCAGAGGCCGCGCGTGGCGGCCATGGTGCGGATGACGACGCCGCGGATTCCCTTTCGCATGAAGAACTGCGTGAAGCTCTCGCCTTGGCGCTTGTCGCGCTGAAGGTTGAGGATGACCAGATCGAAGTGCTGTTCTTCGAGGCCGCGCACCACGCCTTCGAGGACTGCCGAGTCATAGGGGTGCGCAATCGTCATCTCCTGGGTGTAGGCGAATCCGATCTGCGTAGTCACGCGTTTGCCGACGCTGGGCGCGTAACCGCGCCGATTGGCGATGGCGATGACCTGCTTGCGTGTTTTGGGATGAACGCTGGGGTCGTTATTGAGCGCGCGGGACACGGTCGTGATCGACACGCCGGCTTCCCGCGCGATTTGCCGAACCGATGCCATGTTGCAGTCCCCTGCGGGGTCGGGCGAATGCCCGCGTCGAAACGGTTTCGCGGAAATGTCTCAGAAACTGTTTCGGCGCCTGCACGGTACCGCTCGCCAAGGGCAAAGTCAATGATTTTCGGGCCTGAAAGCGCCCGGCCGCCCGGCCGCCAGATTCCGAAAATATCCTGCGTAGCCTCTTGGAAACGCGGTTCGTACGGATCTTGCCGTGTACCCTTCGGTTTTTCCTGATGGCGGGGCTGGTACGATGCCCGTCGAATTCGCAAGCCAGGCCGGACGATGCCGCGATTTACCAGATCGCCTGCAAGCCCGGCCACCATCTGCGCCGAGGCACGCGGGCAAGTCGCGGTCTTCGCGAGTCGCCGCGCCATCGCATTCACCGAACATCGAGAAACTGTTTCAGTTGCGCCCCGCGGCTCGTGAAAGCCGTTGAGCGTTCGCATAGGATGCGCAACGTCCGAATCGGAATCCCGCGGACTTCTCGATCGAGCGAACTTCATGGCGCGATCAAGCTGTGACTCGTTGAAACCGGCCGCGCTCCACAACAGCGCAGCCCAGGCGCGGCGCCGCCTTTGGTGTCGTTTGCTTGGCATCCTGCTGGTTGCCGGCGCCGGCCGGGATGTGCCACGGGCCGTCGCCGGTGCCGCGCCGATGACGCTTTCGGAGTTGGCCGCCCGCAAGCGCATCGAAGAGCTCGTCCGGCAGATGACCATCGAGGAGAAGGTCGGGCAATTGACGCTGGTCTGGGGCGGCCAATCCGGGGACGGCAATCCCGGCATCCGGCAGCAGGCGGAGGATTCCATCAAGGGCATGATCCGAGAAGGAGCGTGCGGGACATTTCTTTGCGCACACGGGGCCGATTACGTCAACCGGCTTCAGAAGGCGGCCGTCGAAGAATCGCGGCTGAAGATCCCCGTCCTGATCGGCAACGACGTCATCCACGGCTATCACACCATCTTTCCCATTCCGCTGGCCGAGGCCTGCTCGTGGAGCCCCGAGATCGTCGATCGCGCGGCGCGCGTCGCCGCGCTCGAGGCGCGGGCCGCCGGCACCCATTGGACGTTCGCGCCGATGGTGGATATCGCCCGAGATCCGCGCTGGGGGCGCATCGCCGAGGGCGCCGGGGAAGACCCCTTTCTCGGCTCCGTCATCGCCGCGGCTCGCGTTCGCGGCTTTCAGGGCGAGACGCTGGCCTCTCAGGACGCGGTTCTGGCCTGCGCCAAACACTTTGCCGCCTATGGCGCCGCCGAGGGCGGGCGCGATTACAACACCGTGGACCTTTCGGAGCAGACGCTGCGCGAGATCCACCTGCCGCCATTCCGTGCCGCGATCGGCGCGGGTGCCGGCTCCCTCATGAGCGCCTTCAACGAGATCAACGGCATCCCCGCGACGGCGCACCCGCTGACACTCGGGCGCATCCTGCGGCAGGAGTGGGGCTTTTCCGGCTTTGTCGTCAGCGACTGGACCAGCGTCACCGAGATGATCGCCCACGGCTTCGCCGCCGATGCTGCCGATGCCGCAGCCAAGGCACTCTCGGCCGGCGTCGACATGGACATGTCCTCAACTTCCTATCGCACGCACATTCCCGACCTGGTAAAGCGCGGACTGTTTCCGGTGGAGCGCGTCGACGAGGCCGTGCGCCGCGTGCTTGCCTGGAAGTTGAGGCTCGGCCTGTTCGATCAGCCGTATTCCGATCCGCAGCTCGAACGGCAGCGGCTTCTTTGCGACGAGCATCGAGCCGTGGCCCGGGACGTCGCCCGGCATTCGATCGTGCTGCTCAAAAACGACAAAAGCCAGCTGCCGCTCGCAGGCGAACTGAAGTCGATCGCCGTGATCGGCCCGCTGGCGGACAACCGCCGCGAACCGCTCGGCACATGGGCCGTCACCGGCAAGCCCGATCACGTCGTGCCGATCCTCGAAAGAAGCGTCGTCACGGTGCTGGAGGGCATCCGCGAGCGCGCCGGCACCGATGTGAAGGTGCGCCACGCGAAGGGCTGCGACCTGATCGGCGACGATCGCAGCGGGTTCGACGATGCCGTAAGGCTGGCACGCGATTCCGACGCGGTCATACTCGTCCTCGGCGAGGGCCGCGACATGAGCGGCGAGGCCTATTCGCGCACCTCGCTCGATCTGCCCGGCATGCAGCAGCCGCTGGCCGAGGCGATCGTGGCTGCCGGCCGACCGGTCGCCGTGGTGCTGATGAACGGCCGGCCCCTGTCGATCGGCTGGCTTCAGGAGCATGCTGGTGCCATCGTCGAGGCATGGCATCTCGGCACCGAAACCGGGCATGCCGTGGCCGACGTGCTCTTCGGCGACTTCAATCCCTGCGGTCGCCTCCCTGTCAGCTTCCCGCGCAACGCCGGCCAGATACCCGTGTACTACAACCACAAGAACACCGGCCGCCCGCCGACCAGGGAGCACTACACCTCCAAGTACCTCGACGTGCCGTGGACGCCGCTCTATCCCTTCGGCTACGGCCTGTCCTATACCACGTTCGCGTACGGCGATCTGTCGCTCGATCTCGACCGTATCGGCCCGTCGGGTGAACTGACCGCCACGGTGACGATCACGAACACCGGCCAGCGCGAAGGCACGGAAGTCGTGCAGCTTTACATCCGCGATCTGGTCGCCAGCATGACGCGGCCGGTGCGCGAGTTAAAGGGCTTCGCGCGCACAACGCTGAAGCCGGGGCAGTCGCAGGCCGTCTCGATACGCCTCCGCGCGTCGGACCTCGGCTTTTACAACCACCGTATGGAGTATGTGGTTGAGCCCGGCTCATTCAAGCTATGGATGGGGCCGAACTCGGCGGAGGGGCTGACGGCCGACTTCGAGATCGTCGGCCAGTGACAACCTTGCGCGCCGGGGCGAATCAGAAATCGCCTCTGCAACAATCGGGAATCGATTTATGCCGAAATTCTCCGAACAGGTGCTCACTGCGTTCGATTGGACGCTGATCGTTGCCTATTTCCTGGTGGTCATGGGCATCGGCTTCTACTTCGCCCGCCGCCACAAGGATGCGACCGGCTATTTTCTTGCCGGCCGGCACGCCGGCTGGGTTGCCATCGGTGCGGCACTATTTGCGGCGAATATTTCGTCCGAGCACTTCGTCGGTCTTGCGGGCGACGGATTCAAAAGCGGGTTTGCGGTCGCGCAATTCGAGCTGTTTGCGGCAGTTGCCTGCCTCGTGCTCGGCTGGGTCTTCGTGCCGTTCTACATCCGCACCGGCGTGTTCACCATGCCCGAGTTTCTGGAGCGCCGGTTCAACCGGTCATGCCGAACCTATTTGACCATCATCAGTCTCATCTCGTACGTGCTCACGAAAATCTCCGTAACGCTGTTCGCGGGGGCACTGTTCCTCAACATGCTGTTCGGCTGGGACCTGTACACCTCGAGCGTGGTACTGGTGATTGCCACCGGGATCTACACGATCGCCGGCGGGCTGTCCGCCGTCATCTATACCGAGCTGTTGCAGGCCTTCGTGCTGATCGGCGGCGCAATCGTGCTCACGCTGATCGGCATCGACAAGGCAGGCGGGCTCTCGTCGCTCATCGACGTTGTACCGGCCGAGCACTGGTCGATGCTGCGACCGGCGAATCATCCGCAATATCCGTGGCCGGGAATGATCTTCGGTCTGCCAATTCTCGGCATCTGGTATTGGTGCACCGATCAGTACATCGTGCAGCGGGCGCTGGGTGCAAAGAATGTCGACCACGCCCGGGGCGGCGCGATCTTCGCAGGCGTGCTCAAGATTCTGCCGATGTTCCTGCTCGTCTTTCCCGGCATGATCGCACTGAAGCTTTTTCCCGACGTGCCGGCCGAAGAATCGAATAAGATCTATCCGTTGCTTACCACGCTGCTGCCCGGCGGTGCCCGCGGCCTGGTGATCGCCGGCCTGTTCGCCGCGATCATGTCGTCGCTCGCCGCCTGTTTTAACTCTTGCGGCACCCTGTTCACCATGGACATCTACAAGCCGGCGCGACCGCATGCCTCCGACGCCGAGCTGGTGCTGGTCGGACGCCTCGTCACGCTGATCATGGTCGTCATCGGCATCCTCTATGTGCCATTCATGAAGGAACTCGGCGGCAGCCAGCTTTATACATATCTTCAGAAGATTCAGGCCTACATCAGCCCGCCGATTGCCGCGGTGTTTCTGCTCGGCGTATTCTTCAAGCGGTTGAACGGGGCGGGCGCCATCGCCTCGCTTTACACCGGCTTTGTGCTTGGCGCCTCGCGACTGATTCTGGAATTCGGCGCAAAAGCCTGGGAATGGGAGCTGGGCGCCATCCGACCGCTCATCGACATGAACTTCCTGCACTTTGCCCTGCTCATGTTTGCGGTGTGCATCGCCGTGCTGGTCGGCGTGAGCCTCGCCACGAACCCGCCCGGCGATGCGCAACTTCGCGGCACCACGTTTGCGACGACGCCGAAGGCCGCCCACGCGGTCGACATTGCCGACAGCACGGCGACCGGCAGGCGCATGACCATCCTTGCCACCATCGCACTGATTACCGTGGTGATTGCCCTGTGGGCCGTCTTCTACGTGGCCATTCCGCTGCGACTGGCCGGCTGATTTGCGGGCAACACCTTACATGCGGCTTCGCCAGCGGCCGGCGTCATCCGCTCTGCCCGCGTCTTCATAAGTCTTCGCGATGTGTTCGATCATACCGCTCCGCTGTTGCGGCGTAATTGCCGGATTCTCCTCCATTTGATCGACGATGCGGCTCCACAGTTGCTCGGCGTCGTCGAACTTCCCCTGCCGCGCCACGCATTCGGCGAGCCTGCTCGTCGCCGCCAGGCGGGCCGGGTGCTGCTCGGGCATGATGTTCTCGATAATGGCAATCGCCTCGCGAAGCGAGACCTCGGCATCCGCGTGACGGCCGGCGCTCGTCTGCACTGCCGCCAGATCGCCAAGTGCGTCGGCCGTGTCGAAGTGCTCCCTGGGCTGGTGCAGGCGACGCAGCATGTCGATCGCCGAAACGTACATCGTCACGGCCGCGTCGGTCTTCTGCTGCGCTGCCAGCGTGTTGGCCAGGTTGCACATCGACCGGGCGACGTAGGGATGCCCCTGAGGGTACTGCGCTTCCAGCATCGCGAGCACTTCGCGATGGAGCGGCTCCGCTTCGTCGTATTTTTTCTGGCGACGCAGGACGTTGGCGATGTTGTTTTTGGACGCGCAGATTCGAAAATCATCTGTCGGCAGCACCCGCTCGAGAATCTGGAACGCGCCGCGGTAAAGCTGGAGCGCATCGTCCACCGCCTCGCGATCCAGCAGCACGCCCGCCAGGTTGTTCATGACTTCGGCAGTATCGACGTGATCCGGTCCCAGCCGCTCGCGCCGGATGTCGAGCGCCTCGCGATACAGCGCTTCGGCCTCGTCGAGGCGATTGCTGTCCGCCAGCAGGTCGGCGAGATTGCAGAGGTTGGCCACCAGCGGGCGCCAGCCTTCTTCCGGCGTCTTGCGGCGGATCGCCAGCGCCTGACGCAGCCATTCTTCTGCCTGCGGCAGTTGGTGACGATCCCGCGACACTTGCGCGAGGCGGGACAGCGTGACGGCGACGTGCGGGTGCGAATCGCCCAGCACCGCCAGGCGGATGTCCAGCGCCTCGCGGAATAGCGCTTCGGCCTCGGCAGGCTCCCGCCGCCCGCAAAGCACGTCGGCCAGGTTGCTCAATGTGGTTGCCAGGTGAGGATGATGCCGGTCCAGCAATTGCCGTTGAATGGAAAGTGCCTCGCGCAGCAGCGGTTCGGCCTCGTCGTACCGGCTTTTCTGCGTGAGCAGCATGCCGAGATTGTCCAGGGATTCGGCAACATTCACGTGTACGTCGCCCAGCCGCTCGCGCTGAATGGCAAGGGCCTCGCGATAGCCTGATTCCGCGTCGTCGTAGCGCTCCAGCTCGTAGAGGGCGTTGGCGAGGCTGTTGAGCAGCACGGCGTGCTCGACTTCCTGGCCCGGCAGTGCCCTGGCGATGGCGACGGCCCGCTGCAGATAATCGATCGCCTCCTGTGGCCGGTCGAGGTCCACGAGCACCAGGCCAAGCACGTTCAATGCATTGGCGGCATCCAGACTCGTGGGATCGGCCCGTTCGTACAGCGCCACGGCCCGGCGAAGCTGCCCCTCGGCGACGGCATACTCGCCCAGCGAGCGATACGTCTGCCCGAGTGTCGTTCGAATGGCAGCCTCGATGCGCGGCGACTGCGCATTCTCCGGCCGTTCCAGCTTGTTGGCAGCCTCGTCGAGCGCCGTCCGCACGGTGATGTTGCGATCGCGGGCGTCGCGCGGATCGGCGGCGGCCAGGATCGCCTGAAGGAAGCGATTGATCGCCGATTTCTCCTCCGCCTCGAGTAACGCCTTGTCCGCGCTGGCGTCCGCCAGCCGGCGCTGCTCGGCCTCTGCGGCCAGCGCGATCTCGGCGCGAATCTCGGCGTTTCTCGCCCGGTTGCCTTCGTCCAGCGCCTCCCGCCACAGATAAATGCTCGTGCCAAATCCGGCGAACAACAGCAGCAGAAATGCCGCCGCGATGCCCAGCGGAAGCCGATAGCGCCGCAGCTGCTTGCGAAGCACGTAATGAATGGAGTCGCGCTTCGCTTCGATGGCATCGCCGGCCAGGTAGCGATCAATGTCCCGTGCCAGTTCGCCGGCGCTCTGATATCGCCGATCCGGCTCCTTCGCGAGACATTTCAGCACGATGGTCTCGATCTCGTCGTCCAGATCGGCCCGCAGGCTGCGCGGTCGGGCCGGCTCGGTGTGCGTGATATGGTCCATCACCTCCCGGATGTGGCCGAGTACAGGATAAGGAAAACGCCCGGTCAGCATCTGGAACAGTACGACGCCCAACGAATAGACGTCGGTTCGAATGTCGGTCAGGTCCGAGCGACCCTCGACCTGCTCCGGGCTGGCCCATGGCAGCGATCCGACGAACTGGCCGGATTGCGTGAACTCGGTCGCACCGACAGCGCCTGCCTGGGCATCGCTTAATTTGGCGAGGCCAAAGTCCAGCACATGCGGTTCGCCGCGCGAATCAACACGGATGTTTGAAGGCTTGAGATCGCGGTGGATGATGCCACGCAGATGAGCCGTGTGCACCGCGTCACACACCGTACGCATCAGCCGCAGGCCGGTGCGGATGCCATCGGCCCCGGTGATGCCGGTGTGCCTGCACAGGGGCACTCGCGCCCCGGCTGCGCCTGCGTGGGTCTGCGTGCGATCTGCGTCGGCTACGGCGGCGGGCTGGTCCACCGCGTTACTCATGCGCTCGATGTATTCGTCGAGCGGCATGCCCTCGACGTAGTTCATCACGAAGTAGTGATCGCCGGCGGGTGTCACGCCGCTGTCGTGAATGGTGATGATGTTCGGATGATTGAGCTGGGCCAGAATCTGCACTTCGCGTTCGAAGCGCATCCGGTCGGCGGGGCCGGCGAAGGAGCCATCCCGCATCCACTTGATGGCGACCGTGCGCCCGGTGGAACGCTGCACCGCCTCGAACACCACGCCCTGGCCGCCGCGGCGGATTTCGCGAACCAGATCGTATCCCGCCGGCGCGAAGCCGGCGCTCGATTGTCGCCGGGCGCGATCGCGCGCGCTGCCGATCATTTCCGCCCGCCGCAGGGCCTCGCGCAATTCCGGCATCAGGTCTGCATGGCTGGCGCTGATTTCGTCCACCAGGACGCGCTCGCCCGCGAACTGGCGCATCATGCACTCGCTCACCACGCGTTCGATGCGCAGCGCGCGGCTTTCCTGCTCAAAACCGGGCTGTTGTGATGATCCCACAGGAGTAAACCCTGCCTGTGCGCCACGGATCGCCGGGGCGCCACCGGCACGAAACCATTGTCGCACCCGCCTTGCCCTTGGCAATGCCGCCCCTCAGGCTTACGAAGCGGCCGCCGCGCTTGGTTGCGCCGGCTCCAACTCCACCAGGCCGACGTGCCGCAGGAAGAAGGCGACGATGCCGGCAAGTCGCGGGTTCAGGCCGGTGATGCGGCAGCGCCGCCCCACGCGCACCGCGAAACGAATGAAATGGGCGCAGATGACCGAGTAACAAGATTCGATTTCCTCGACGCCGGACAGGTCGAACACGATCCGCGTGTCGCAGCCCGACGAGCAGGGAACAACCCGCTCCATGGCGTCGTGGAGAGCCGCCAGCGTGAGTATTCGGCCGCGCGGCTGGAATCGCAGCTCGTCATCGGCCGAGGCGACAACATCCCAGCGGTCCATAAAACGCCTGGCCCGGGCGTCGGTCGAGTCCCTCCCGCGAATCCATTCAACCCGCCACATCTGCCGCTCCTCCAGGGGCCCGGGTGCGTCCGTCCCCAGTGTCTCATTGACAAGCGGCAACGGCGCTCACGCGACCCGCGAAAAATACCGGGGCGCCTTCGGAAAAAGGAAGGCGGCTCAGAATTTGCGGGAAAGAAAGCGGGACGTCTCGCCCATGGCCCGCTTCAGGGCCTTGAGGGCGCGGTTGCAGAGCATGTGAATGGAGCCCTCGCTGCGGTTCATTCGGGCGGCGACTTCTGCAATCGGCAGCGATTCGAGATAGCGCAGCCGGAGGGCCTCCGCATAATCCGGCGGCAGACTGGCAAGGGCACGCCCCACCGCCTCCGCCGCTTCGTGACCGGCCGCGGACCGGCTGGGGGTGCGTGAATGCGCGGCCAGCGTCTCGAGCAGGCGAACCACGTCGTCATCTTCGGCGGCTTGCCCGGTCACGACTTCCACCCGGCCGCCACCCCGCTTCGCCGTGCGATGAGCCTTGATCGCATCCATCAGGCGATTGCGCGCGATGGCGAAGAGCCAGGCAAAGAACCGCTCGTGGTCCTGCGGATTGAAGGAGGCAATGCGCTGAAATGCTACGACATAGGCCTCCTGTGCGATGTCCTCGGCGGCGATGCTGCCCTGGATGTCCGCCGGCAGCTTTCGACCGATCTCCCCGACCAGCCGATCGTGGCATCGAAACAGCAGTTGGCTCAACGCAACCTCATCGCCGGCGACGGCACGGGCGGCAAGCTGGGGTTCGTCCTGCGGTGATTCATCCGGCGACATGAAAGGCTCCCGACTCCGGCAGCCGCGTTGGCCGCCGTGCGCCCCATATCACTATACCGCGAACGCACTCGATTCCCGAAACCGCGAAAAATTGTCCCCCCCGGCGTGAGTCCCGGCCGGCATCGTCAATGTCGAACAGGACATTGTTGGCAACTTCACTCAAAAGGAGACAACCATGAGATTTCGAGTAGTTGCAGCGGCCCTGATGTTTGGGAGCCTGGCATCGACGACAGGCTGCCCGATCGATCCCGATCTGTTTCTGGGAGTCGATACACGGTATGCGCCCATCTATGACGGCGAATACAGCGGCCTTGGGTCCGGAAGCGTCGAGTTCCGGCAAAACGGCAAGCTGGTTCAGCAGATCGGCGATGCAACCGAGTCGTACGCGCGGTTTTACGCCGGCGACATCCTGACGGACTCCGGGCGGCTGCTGGTGGTCGGCGACGTGGAGGAGTTTTCGCTTGGGAGCATCACACTGACGCGCGAAGTGGTCGACATCTTCGTGGCCGACTACTTCTACGCAATTACCTATGACGTATGGGCCGACTGGGACTCGGTGCCGATGTACGGCACCGAATACATGTCTTTCGGACAGAACGTCGACGACAGCCTGGCCATGTACGACACCCTGGAACTGACGTCACTCGATGAATATGACGGCGGCGCCTGGACGATTCACGTCAATACGTCGGGCACGTTGTCGCCGATGGGCGAGTTCGACGACGCACCGGTGGGTGTGCCCGGCGGCATTCCGGGCGGCATACCCGGTGACATTCTCGATCAGAAATCGGGCAAGACGCGCCGCTGAAGCACGTCTTTAGTGTCACAACTGCGGCATGCGTCGAAGCATCTGCTTCGACGCATGCATTCTTGTACTCTGGTGCGGAAGGCCACCAACCATAACGCCTCCGAAAGTGTTTGCTGATGCCGCGTGGGACCGGCAGGAACTCGCGACTACTGACCGTGCGAATCCGCCGCGTAAGCCATGGTCGTCATGAGTGCATTTTCGGCCTGGCGCGAATCGAGCCGCGTGTGCTGCACGACCACCGGCCGATCGGACCGGACGACGGAAGAGAAGTCCACGCCGCGCGGAACCGGCGCCGGCTGCGACAGATCGGAGATGCGCACGTGACGGGTCCGGCGGGCGGGCACCCGCACGGGATAGGGGCCCGCCGGTTCGCGATCGGCAAAGTAGATTTCGATCTCCACCTGCGCGTCCTCGTCTCCGGCGTTGAGAATGCAGATGGTCGCGTGGCTTTCGAGCTCCGGCTCAGGCCCGTGGCTCCAAGTCGGCAAATAGCCCTCGGGAATGGCCCATATGCTTGCGCCGATCGGTTTCATTTTTGTCGTCCCGTCTGGATGAGAATCCCGTGCCTGGCGTGCATTCGACAGGTTCGCAGACAGGATAAGGAAGCGGGATAACCTCCGATTAACCGCCGCTTGCCTTGGCCGTCACACGATCGACACCAGCCGACCGGCCTTGATGATGGTGGTCACCGGGTTGACCCCGACGCGATAGCACCACAGTGCCACATCGGGCACGTCGAGCACCAGCAGATCGGCCTGGTGCCCGATGGCGATGGCGCCCAGCCGGTCCTGCCGGCGAAGCGCGGCCGCGGCGTTTGCAGTGCAGGCGACGAGGCACTCGAGCGGCGTCATGCGCAAGAGCGTGCAGGCGATCGACATGACGAGCGGCAATGACTCGATCATGCAGGAGCCGGGATTCACGTCGGTTGCCAGGGCCACCGGCAGCCCCGCTTCGATCAACTTGCGCGCCGGCGCCGGCGGCGAATTCAGAAAGAACGAGCAGCCGGGCAGCAGGACCGGGATCGTGCCGCACGAGTCCGGTCTTCCTGTGCGGTCGACTTCCGTCGAAAGCCCGTCGCCCGGGCAGCAGCTGCCCCGCAGCGCCGCAATGGTGGCATCATTGATGCACTCCAGATGATCGGCCGACGCCGCGCCCAGCTCGACGGCCATCTTCGCCGCCCCGGTCAGGCTCATCTGCTCGGCATGAATCTTCGGCGTCAGCCCCGCGGCTTTGCACGCATTCAGGAACCGCTGCGATTGCTCCAGCGTGAAGGCGCCGCGCTCGCAGAAGGCGTCCGCGAATTCCGCGAGTCCTTCGGCGGCGATCTGCCGTAAGAGCTGCGGTTCCAGCATCGCGTCCAGGTATTCATCCGCCCGGCCCTCGTACTCCGACGGCAGACAGTGCGCCGCGAGGTAGGTGCCGACCATCTCAACCGGTGTTTCGCGGCCAATGCGGCGAATGGCCCGCAGCATTTTCAACTCGTGCTCGGGCGACAGGCCGTATCCGCTCTTGGCCTCGATCGTGGTCACGCCCAGCCCCATCATTCGCCGCACGCGCGGCAGCGACTGAGCCACCAGTTCATCCTCGGTGGCCTCGCGCAGCATGCGCACGCTGCTCCTGATGCCGCCGCCCGATTCAAGTATCTCGAGATAGTCGGCGCCCTGAATCTTCCTGACGAATTCGTGTTCGCGCGTGCCCGCAAACACGACATGCGTATGGCAGTCGATCAGGCCGGGAACGACCGTCCCGCCGCGACAGTCGACGCGCTGCTCAAAATCATCACCGGGTACATCCTGGGCATAGCCGAACCACGCGATGCGATCGCCTTCGATGACCAGGGCCGCATCTTCGATGATGGGTGGTCGGGAGAAGTCATCCCCCGACAGCGGTCCCGGCAGCACGGCAATGAGCTGCCGTATGTTGTGAAGTAACATCGACATCTGCGTTTGCGACGGACGCCTTCGAACCCGATTCAGACGTCTGTTGCTCCATTCTCATCGCGCCACCCCGGCCCGGCAACCCGCCGTGAGCGCACAACTGCCCGGCGAAAGGAAGTTTCAATAGTCGTACAGTTAAAAGGAGGGGACAGGCGGACCGATCGCCGGTCGTTTGGCGAGATCTCAATGGGTACTCGCCTGTTCGGCACGCGCAAGAAAGTCTTGACGCTGTAAGAAGGGCTCCACGTCGCAGCGTTCGCGCCATTTATCAGTCAATGAAATGACGGCTGGCCAAAGGAACTAACCCATTCCCGGCTGGGGCAGGGTGCCGCCGGGCGGCAATTCCGGCGCCGGGGGCTGGGCAACGCTGGGACGCTTGGGGGCCGGCGGCGGCGTGTGCTCGGCCAGGAGTCCCGACAGCGTGGGCTTGTCGAGCGACTCACCGCGGCAGAGCTTGATCACTTCCTCGGCATCGAGCGTTTCGTGCTTAAGCAGTGCCAGGGCGACGGCCTCGACCTTCGTCCAGTTCTCGTTGAGCAGCCGCTGGGCTTCGTTGTAGGCCTCGTCCGAGAGCGCCCGCACTTCTTCATCGATGATCCGCGCCGTGTCATCGGAATAGGGCTTCTCGCCAAAGCCGAACTCGCTGCGCTCCAGGGCCGAGTACTTGACGAAGCCCAGCCTCGGACTCATGCCCCAGTCGAGGATCATCGCCCGGGCCATGCGGGTGACCTGCTCGATGTCCATCGCGGCGCCGCTGCTGACATCGCCGCTGTGGCGCTGCTCGGCGATGCGGCCGCCGCACATGACTCGCATGGTGCTGCGCAGCCAGCGCAGGCCATAGCCGTAGCGGTCCTTCTCCGGCAGCGACATCGTCGCGCCCAGGGCCTGGCCGCGCGGGATGATGGTCACTTTGTGGAGTGGGTCTACATCAGGCAGCACGACCTGCAGCACGGCGTGACCGGCCTCGTGATAGGCCGTGGCGACGCGCTCCTGCTCTTCGATGCTGCGGCTCTTGTTGCTGCGGCCGTAGCGGACCTTGTCGCGGGCCTCTTCGAGATCGTCCTGCTCGACCTCGTCCTTGTTGTGCATGGTCGCGATGATGGCCGCCTCGTTGATGACGGCGGCCAGCTCGGCGCCGCTGAACATGGGCGTGCCGCGGGCAAGGCGCATCAGGTCCACGTCGTGGGCCAGCTTGATCTTCTTGGCGTGCACCTTCAGGATTTCGAGGCGGCCCTTCAGATCTGGCAGCGGCACGAAGACCTGTCGGTCAAAGCGGCCGGGACGCGTCAGGGCCGGATCGAGAATATCCGCCCGGTTCGTCGCCGCGATGACGATGACCTGGTCGGACGTCTCAAAGCCGTCCATCTCGACGAGGATGGCGTTAAGCGTCTGCTCGCGTTCGTCGTGCCCGCCACCGCCATAAGCAGTACCGCGTCGGCGACCGACGGCGTCGATCTCATCCAGGAAGATGATGCAGGGGGAGTTTTCCTTGGCGCTCTTGAACAGGTCGCGCACGCGCGAGGCGCCGACGCCGACAAACATCTCGACGAAGTCGGCGCCGCTGATGCTGAAGAAGGGCACATCGGCCTCCCCGGCCATGGCCTTTGCCAGCAGCGTCTTGCCGCAGCCCGGATCGCCCACCAGCAGCACGCCGCGTGGGATGCGCCCGCCCAGCCGCTGGAATTTCTTGGGGTTCTTCAGGAATTCGATGATCTCAGCGACTTCTTCCTTTGCCTCTTCCACACCCGCCACGTCCTTGAACGTGACGTTGGTCAGCTCTTTGTTGGTGACCTTGTGGCGCGAGCGGCCGAAATTGCCGAGCATGCCGGCCCCGCCGGCCGACGAGCGAAGCTGCCGGAAGACGACGAACCAGATGAAGCCGAGGATGAGCAGCCACGGAATGATGCTCAGCAGCATGTTGATGAGCGGCTGATTGCTCTTCTCGTAGAAAATCTCCGTATTCTGGGCGATCTTGCGAAGCTCGGCCTCGAACTTCATCGTCTGGAAGGTGGTGTCGTACTCGGTGCGATACTCAAGATCGGCTGCCCGCTCCGCCGGCATGCCATCGGCGGCATCCCGCGGATAGGCCTTGATGTACTCGTTGCTGTAAACGATCTTGCGGAACTTGTTGGCCTCGGCCATCTTCCAGAACTGGTCGATGGACAGCGGCTTGGCCGGGGTCAGGCCCTGGGAGACCACCATGACGATCATGAGTGCGATCAGCACGAAGCCGATCCAACTCATGACGCCGCGCGACATCTTCATTCGCGGCGGTGGCGGCCGCGAGGGGCCCTGCTGTTGGTTGTCCGGCTGAAAGCCCGGTTCCGCCATGTAATGGTCCTATAAAGCCATAACGGCACAGAACCCGGCATCCACCGGGTCCTGTGCGGCGTCAAATCTATCGGATTATAGCCGCAACGGCCAAATTACCAATCGTCGGATTCCATCTCCTCGACGATCCGCTCGGCCATACGGTCCGCAATTCGCTGCTGGGCGTGATAAACGTCTTCCCCGACCGGACGTATGTAATCGACCGTCTGCACGAAACGGGGACGATCCACGAGGATTTCACCCGTTCTCAGGTCCAGCCACTGGAAACTTACGATAAGCGTCGCCGCCGTTTCGCGGGGCCTGACCTGGTCGAAATCGCGTCCAATGGTCCCCTGTCTCAGTTCAAGCACTTCACCCGATATCTGAGTATCGGCCGTTGCCTTCTTCGCGAGCTTGTACGGCGTCTCGATCTCGATCCGCTTGGCAAGCGCCTCGGTGAGCTGAAGTTCCAGGTCCCGCCGGAACTCGCGCGACTTGAAGATATCCACGGCCACCGTCCGGATGCGCTCCTTGCTCGCGTTGCGGGTGCGAAAATGTGCGCCGCGGTCGGTCGAGTAGCCGCAACCGCTCGTTGACAGGCCGGCCGCCATGATCAGACACACAACGCCAGTCGGTGGAATTCTCCAGCTCATGCGGCGGCGATTATAGCCTTCGCACGCACGGCGGCAACGAAGCTTCAGAGGCCCGGTCGCGATCCCCGTCCAGCCGGGTTTTACGCCCGCGCCGCTCGACGTAAGATGCCGCCGCGGCGGATCGCCCATCGCGGCGCAACCAGAGGGAACCGACGAATGAACGGCCACGCGCGCGTGCTTTCTTCGACCGCGGCAAACGCCGCGGTCACACTTCTCACACTCCTCGCTTGCTCCACAAGCGGCCTGGCCGACCAGCCGACCACCTACAGCCAACGCATGGAGTTCGATCCGACAACCGGCCAGTGGGTGCAACTGGCACCACCGGTCCCCGGCACCGAGGCCGGCGACCTGGCACTCGCGCGGTCATACCTGGCGATGGGCGAATACCGTGACGCCCGCCGGGCCTTCGAAGACTGGTTCGAGCGATACCCGACATCGGAGCTTTACCCGGAGGCCCTGTTCTACGCCGCCGAGACCGAAATCCTCGCAGAGGACGCCGATCCGAAGAGCGGCGACATCATCAAGGCGTACGAGTGGCTCGAACAACTGCTGGAGGACTGGCCGACGTCGCCGCTGGCCGATCGCGCGATTCGCAAGGAAATGAATATCGCCGAAATGCTGCTCTTCAAGGACCGCAAGCGGAAAATCTGGCGGGGCATGTTCTGGGTGTCCGGCGAGGAAGAGGCCCTGCAAATGCTCGATCGCATCATCGACCAGTGGGCCCCCGACACGCCCGCCGCCGAGCTTGCGCTCCGCCGCAAGGCCGACTACCACTTCATCAGCGGCGAATTCGAGGAAAGTGAGCTCGCCTACAAACGCCTCATGCGGGAATTTCCACGCGGTCGCTACCACCGGATCGCGATGCTGCGCAGCGGTCAGTCGGCGCTGGCGCGGTTTCCGGGCGTCGAGTTTGACGAGGCGGACCTCCTCGAGGCCGAGGTCTATTTTCGCGACTTCCTCAATGCCTACCCGCGCGACGCGGAAGAACACAGCATCCCGCAACAGCTCTCAGGCATCAACGAGCGCCTCGCGGAAAAAGAGTTCACCATCGCCCAGTTCTACGAACGCACGCGCTCGCTCGACGCAGCGGTCTTCTATTATCGATACCTGGTGGCAAGTTTCCCCGGCACCGTCTGGGCCGCGCAGGCACAGGACCGGCTTTTTGCCCTCGGCGCCGACGCAGGCGAAACCGAACAACGTCCTATTGACGACGTGATCGAAACCGACGTGCCACCAACTCCCGCCCCGGAATTCACGCCTCCGCCCCGCGAGTGAAGTCGGAACGCTTTAAGAAAAACGTCCCGACTTGCGATCGGCAGGCGATCTTGGACCGACGATCCGCAACTGACGCCCGGCGCCGGTGTCACGATTTACCATCGGCTTTCGCGATCTGCAGCGAATTCGTCGGCAGCCGCTCCACGGTCCATCCCGAATCCACCCGGAATTCCGTCCATTCGTCCGCAATCTCGACCGGTCCGGCTATCTTGCGCGTTGGCGGCTGTGCGGAGCGGCCACTTCCGGCATCCGCGCGTGAAGCGCTCAGATTCCACGCAGATGGCGATGCCGCAGGCAATGGAGGCTTCGCCGTTTCGATGACCGCGTGAACTCGAATGCTCCCCACCAGGGGCAATCGATCTGGCGCCGTTAACCCTGCTGCCATGCATGCCGATCGAATGCCTTCCAGAACAGGTTGGACGGCGTACAGATCGTCGCAAACGAACTCAAGCAATCGCGATGAAGCAGTATCCTCCACTTGAACCGAGGCGAATCGCGTGCAGGTGGTGTCATCCAGATCGTACCCCTCGCGCATGATCAACTTGCCCAGCGTCTCGAATGCCTCGGCGAAGGCGGTGCGGAGATCCTCCAGACTTTCGGTGGCCGGGAGGATGTTGTGCACGACATCGATCGCAATATCTGCCAGCAATAACCCCATGGCTGGCAGCAGGGCACACGATGGCGGCACAAGGCACTGCGAAAAACCGGCCCGATCGGCCACGGACGTGACGTAGCGCGGGGCGGAATCGCCCAGGCAAATCAGCGGAATCGCTTCGAAGGCCCTTGCGTCGCCAAGCCGAACCGCCGCGGCGGATTTCAGTTGTTCGAGACACAGCCCCATGTTTCGCGCGGCTTCCGCCGCGTCCGGCACCGCCAAAACCCGATCGAAACCCAACACCCCGAGCCGCAGGTCTCCCACCGCCAACAGTGCCCGTCCGGCTTCCATCGCGAAGAGGGCATAGCGCGGCAGCCGATGCGCAAGGGCCAGTTGCCGCGCCACGGCGATGCAAGGATCGGCTTCTGCGTCGGGAGCGGCAGGCACGATGCGCGCCCGGCGCAGCCCTGAAGCGTCAGCCGTCGAAAGCTCGCGCTGCTCGCTGTCCATCGCCGTGGAATCGGACGTGGCCTGCTGAATCACCAGATCGAACGCCGCGCCAGCCGCGACGCCGGGCCGTGCCAGTTCGATGAACCGCGGCAATGACACGCCCGGGCTCCGCTGGCACCGTTCCGCATGCCACACGCCCGAGCGTAGGCTGCACACGTCCACGTGTTGCAAACCAAGTTTGATGGCGATCACGTCGAGCACGAAACGAAATCCCGCTGCCGCTGCGACGCAGATGTTGGCGGCAGAAATGCCCTGGTTGCAGGCGGGGCAGATCATAGGGCACTAACCGCCGGGCGGCGATGCTTTACAGGCCCGACCGTCCGCGCATGATGACCGGCATGTCGTCCGAACCGAGTGTACAAACCGCGCCCCTTCCCCCGGCAAGAGACAGCATCGCGGCGGCGCTGGCGCTGCTCATCGGCATGGGCGCGGCGGCGGCTTGCGTGCTGCTCAGCCCGCGCGGGCTCTTTCACTTCGATGATCTGACGCACTACCTGTACGCAAAGTGGGCCTGGCGCTGGCCGGCCTACCTGCTCAACGAATGGGGCCGTCCCGGTTTTACCGCGGCATATTTCCTGCCGGCCGCATGGGGATGGGTCGCCTGCAAGTTCCTGTCGGTCGCGCTGACCGGTGCAGCGGCGTGGCTGGCCTATTTGATTGCACGGCATCTGGGCCTCGCCCGCGCCTGGCTGGCCGTGCCGCTCATGCTGGCCCAGCCACTTGCCTTTCAGCTGGCGCAGACGACACTCACCGAGACGCCGCTCGCCCTCTACCTGGCGCTGGCACACTATCTCGCCCTGCGGGGGCGGTGGTCCTGGTCGTCGGCGGTGCTTTCGATTGCCCTGCTGACGCGGCACGAATCCGCCGTGTTCGTTCCCGTCTGGGCGGCCGCGGCCCTGGCCGGCAAGGTGCCATTGTGGCGGCTCTGGCCGATCATCTGGGCCCCGGTCGTGGCCAATGGTGCGGCATGGTTGACCGGCACGCCCCTGCCGATGGAGGTCCTCTTCTCCCCGAGGCCGACGGATGAATACGGCGCAGGTGGATGGTTCTCGTTTGTGGCCCGAACGCTGAGGGCATGGGGGCCGGGTGTCACCATTCTGGCAGTCACAGGCGTTGCGCCCCTGGTTCAGCGGCGCGGCGGCGGTCTCGTCGCCTGCTCGATCATCATCTGGTTCCTCGCGCAGACGATCATCCGGGCGCTGGGACTCTTCGCCTCCGGCGGATACGACCGATTCCTTGTGCCGGTTGCCCCGCTAATGGCCATCGCGGCCGTGGCGGGCTGGAACCGGCTTTGCACAGCCGACGCACGGGACCGGCTGCGTGCCATCTTTGTGGCAGCCATTTCGATGCTGTCGATCTGGCTGAGCCTGGAGCGCGAAATCGTCATTTCCGACCTTCCGGGCGCCGCCCCATTTGAATTTCCGCGGAAGGACGTCGCCGTTCTCGCCATTCGCATCGTTACCGGCGCCGTCCTGCTCGCCGCCGGCCTCGCCGGGCTGTTTTCCAGGATGCCGTCCCGGCGCAGCGACAGGCTGCCTCAACTGCTCGTGCCCACCGCCATCGCTCTGATCATCGCACTCACGTTCGTCGCGCTATGCGGTCCCCTGTCCATGCCGCCCCAGGCGCCGCTCATTACGCAGGCGCTGACCGGCGCAACGGACCTCGGACTGGATCGCCGCCCGGTCATCGCCGCCGTGCCGTGGATCGATCACGTACTCGATGCCTGGCAGCCGCCGGATCGTCCGTACTTTCATATTCGCGTGGAGCAGGCGCCCGTCGGCGCACTGATCGCGTGGGAGCGGCAGTTTGCCGAGTCGTCCTCCCGCGGCAAACTGCGTCCGTCGCTCGAATCGAGCCCCTGCTTTCGCGAAGTCATCCGTAGCGACCCTCTGCCGTACGAGCGGGAGCCCTATCTCGTTGTATTCGAGAAGATTTGCGACACGCCGACACGCGCCGAGATGGAGTTAGAACAGTAGTAAAGTATTAGCATTGCCTAATATCGGGCCCGGGTCTACGATTCTCGTCGCCCGCGCAGCTGCCGCGCCAGCGAAAAGGCGACACGACATGTCCGCAGGTGCGGCGCTGGCGTTGGTTGGGTACCGTAAAATCGGTCCGAATTGCTCGGGAGGCCAGCCTGCTGTTGCCCCTCCTTCGCCGATAGCCACCGCATGATCACGCGCAACACGACCATTCGAGACAACCATCGAGCCCTGAACCGCGTTCTGCTCATCGGTCTGGATGGCGCCACCTTTGACGTGCTCGGCCCGCTCATGGAGCGCGGCCTCTTGCCCGAGTTGAAGGAGATGGTCGACCACGGCGTTTCCGGGCCGCTCGAGAGCACGCGGCCTCCTATTACCCCGGCGGCGTGGACGACGTTCATGACCGGCAAGGGACCGGGCAAGCACGGTATTATCGACTTTCTCCGCTACGACCCGCACACCAACGTCCTGTCCTTCAACGACAACCGCAAGATCAGCCTCAAGGCCAAGACCATCTGGCAGATCCTCAGCGACAAGCACTATCGCGTCGGCTCCATCAACGTGCCCATGACCTTTCCGCCCGAGCCGGTCAATGGCTTCATGATCAGCGGATTCGATACGCCGCAGGGCGAATGCTTCACGCACCCGCGGCATCTCCAGGCCGAAATCCTCCAGCGCTATCCCGACTACACGCACGAAAAGAAGTGGGAGCGGCGCGCCGCGGGCGGCGATGATCTGTTCGCCAAAAACCTCGAATATATCTGCCAGAGCTTCGATCGCGGCTACGACCTCGCCCGCTTCTGTGGCGACAAGTATGGCTGGGACGTGATGATGGTGCTCTACAAGCTGGTGGATAATCTCCAGCACAAGGCCTGGCGCCACATCGACGAACGAACGAAGCACGACGATCCCGCAAGGGCCCGGCTCACCGAGCAGTGCTGGGTCAAGCTGGACGCCGTTGTCGGCCGGCTCAAGGCCCTGGCCCGCGAGCACGACGCCGATGTCATCGTCATGTCAGATCACGGTCACGGCAGCCTCGACGGCAAGGCCCAGCCCAATCTGCTGCTTTCCAAATGGGGGTATCTCAGCCTGCGCAGCCCGATCGCACAGGCCCGAACCCGCGCATCCGGCTTCTGGCGGCGCCTCACGCGGCCCAGCTTTGCCGCCCAGGCCGGCCAATCCAGTGCCCTCGATCACGATCTGGCCATCGACTGGTCGCAGACCAGGGCCTGCGTGCTGCATGCCGGCGTCTACGGCTTTCTTTACATCAATCTCAAGGGACGCCAGCCGCACGGCATTGTCGAACCGCGCGACTACGAACGCGTCCGCCGCGAAGTGCGGGACAAACTTCTCGCCGCCACCTGCACCGATCGCGAAGGACGATCCCTCCGCATCTTTTCAGACGTCTTCATCACCGAAGAACTATACCAGTGCGATCGGCGCGAACACGACTGGATGCCCGATCTGCTGCTGGCCCCAACCGACGGCCTCGCCGTTGTGAAGAAAATCCGCGGCCGTGCGCCGGTCCGCTGGGTGCCCTACAGCCGGCTCGAGGGCACGCACCGGTTGGATGGCGTCTTCGTCGCATCCGGGCCGAATGTGGTGCAGGGCCGCACGATTCGCGCTCACATCGCGGACCTGGCCCCGACCATCCTCGCCGGCCTCGGTGAACCCGTGCCCAAGGACATGGACGGACGCGTGCTCGAATCCATATTCCGCACGAAAATTCATGTCGAGTACGAACCGCCGCGCGATCGCGACGTGGACGAAGCGGCGCCCGCCCTCACGGAACGCCAGATGGCGGAGGTGGCTCGCCGCCTCGGCGATCTGGGGTATCTCGATTGATGAATGCCCCGGCCCGCTGGAACTTCCGGTCCGTCCTGTCGTCTGTTCTCAAGATCCGGCGCTCAAAACACTCTTCCGAAAGTTGACCACCGTTTCCCACGCCCGCTTCGGTGAGCCGTCGCGATTGAGCACGCCCTCCAGGCCCTCGTGATCGGCCAGCCGCATCCAGGCAATGCTCTCCACGAACGGTTTGCTCAGGGCGATGCGATAGCAACCTTGCAGCCACTCGGCCTGCACCTCGTCGGTCCAGCCCGCGTGCCAATGTCCGCAATGGGGCTCTCCGCCGCCGGACGGCACACCTGCCGCCGTGACATGAACCGGCTTGCCCAGACCCCCGAAGCGATCGAGCAGCGACGAGATCTGCATCAGATCGCGGGCGATATTCGGCGCTTGGCCGGCGCCCACGCTCAGATCGAGCCCGAAGGCATCGAAGTTCACGCCGCTCTGGACCGCCATTTCGGCGTACATTGCCGGCGGAATGCTGCGCGGGTCGCTGGCGTAGTATTCACCCCACGGTCTTGTAATGCCCAGAACCGTCATCGACCGGGGGGCCGCCTGCTTCACGACAAGGGCTGCCGCCCGCGTGAGGTCCATCATCTGCTCGAAGGTGAGCCGAAATGCTGACTGGGCGTGAATGCCGTGCATCACTTCCCACGCCTGGACGTATGCGCCGTACGTCTTGACGACGCGGCGCAGGTGTCTCGTCATGGCCTCGCGGATGCTCTCGTACTCGCGAGTCGTGCCGACGAGCCAGTCGGGCAGGTGGCCGTCCTCGAATGACACCAGCCCGGCACCCCAGACCGGCACCTTCTGGGCACGCGCAAGCTTCAGCCACGCCTCCCCGCCACCGGGCCGATGCACGCCTTCGCGAGGCTCAAGTTCAGCCCAGGTAAACGGCAAGATGCCGAAATCGAAGCCGCGCCTGAGGGCCGTCGCATGATGTTCGGCAGCCTGCCGCGGATCAAGGTGAACGCCCAGAGGCCGCCTGGAAAGCTGGTGCGCCGTGATCCGCCGATTCAGGAAGGCATCGGCCTGGAATAGCGCCAGCCCCTCGGCCGCCCGCAGCCCGATCGTCAACGATTCATCCGCCATCTTGGCAGCGCTGGAGCCATCGTCGCTGGTCAGCGCCGAGATCAACAAGTCGCGTGCCTTATCGATGTCATCGAAGACCGGCTCGCCAGCGACGCCGTCGTAGAGGCCCCAGTCTTCGCGCTTTTGGGCGATGCGCATGAGCTGCCCACGGGCCAGTTCGACGTGCAGGTGGTACGGCTCGCGACGCTCCTGAAGGCGCGGCGTCTCCAGCATCAGCCGTCCCATGCCCGGCACCGGCCAGAGCAGCGACAGCGCCGCCGCCCCGCGCGCACGGGATTCGCAGATGATCTCGCCATCCGAAAACGACAAATCGCCGCGGATGGGCACGCGGTCATGTCCGAGCAGAAACGCGCCGGAAAGATCAAGCTGCGTCGCGGGGGCGCCGTTTTGGAAGACCTTGATACGCAGCATCTGACGTCGCAAACCCTTTTCTAAAACCGACCTGCGGCGCGCCGAAGGCGATTCCGCGACAAACCATTTATGATACGGATTCGGAGAAACGACGTACAGACAGCGTCCCGGCAAGGTTTGATCGGAAAACGCGCCAACTCAGTCGAAATCCAAGGCCTGCCTCGCGACGGTGCCAGCGCCGGTTACAACCCAATTCCGCCCGCATTCACCATTGCAAACGTGGCGAGGATTATTGCGTGGCTGACCGGCCCGCTCGAACGCCTTTGCCGCCTTGGGGCATCCACAGAATGCCCCGAAGTTCGACGCGACCGGTCCGCGACACCGTGACGCCTTCGGACAGCAGGCGTCTTCGCTGCTCATCCGGACCGCCGCCGGGCCGCACGCTGATCCGGCCGGAAGCGCCAATCACCCGATGCCACGGCACGGACTCCGCAAGCGGCGAGTCGCGCAGCACACGGCCAACCAGTCTCGCACTGCCCGCCAGTCCGGCCGCCGCGGCCACACGCCCGTACGTGGAAACCTTGCCGTGCGGGATCAGACGGATTATGTCGAGGATACGGAACACGTACGCTGGCGGCCGGTCATCCTCATCGTCATCGACGCAACACTGCGTCGGCCGCCGAGGTCGACGCGCATGCGCGCCGCATACGGCGTCTCGAGGGGCGCGCGCGCTGCTCACAGAGCGGAAACGCTCGCCTCCGTCAGCTGCCTCTTCCATTATCCACCGCCCGTTGCGACTCAAGGCAACACCGGCGTCAGGGCCTTGCCGCCATTCAGGACGGCTATCACATTTTCGGCCGCGATTTCCGCCATGCGCGATCGCGTCCTCGACGTTGCCGAGCCGATGTGCGGAAGCAGGACGACGTTGTCCATGGCGAGCAGTTCTGCGGGGACGGCCGGCTCCTTCTCGAACACGTCCAGCCCTGCGCCGGCCAGCCGGCCGGTTTGCAGCGCATCGATCAACTCCGCCTGGTCGACGATATTGCCGCGTGCGGTATTAATCAGAATGGCCCCGGGCCGGATGTGCTTGAATGCCGCAGCGTCGATCAAACGATGCGTCTGCGGATTCAGCGAGACGTGCAACGAGATGAAGTCCGATTCTGCCAGAAGCTCGTGCAATGTACACAGCCTTGCCCCGAGTTCCTCCATCGCCGCCTTCTTCGACCGTGAGCAATATAGAATCCGCATGCCAAAGCCGCTGGCCCTTCGCGCCACGGCTGTACCGATGGCCCCCGCGCCGACAATGCCCAGGCACTGCCCGTGAACATCGACGCCGAGAAAGTCCATCATCCCCCAACCGCGCCATGCTCCGGCGCGCAAGAACCGCTCCGCCTCGCAGACACGTCGCGCCGTCGCCAGCAGCAGCGCCCACGTCAGGTCCGCAGTCGCCTCGGTCAGCACGCCCGGCGTATTGGTGACCACGATGCCGAATTCCGCCGCCGCCGGCACGTCGATGTTGTCGTAGCCCACCGCACACGTCGCCAGCACGCGGCATCGTCCTGCCCCCGCCCGCAGCGTATCGCGGTCAAACCGGTCGGATACCTGGCCAATAACCCCGTCGTGCGTGCGCAGGGCCTGTACCAGCTGCTCGGGCCGCAGCGGCGTCGGCAGCGGATTGACATGCAGCTCATACCCTGCCTGGATGAGGGCCGTCAGGCCCCGCTCCGGCAACGTACGTGTGACAAACACGCAGGGCCTGGACACTGCTTTACAACTCCATTCAACGATTTCGCTCAATCACGCCTGAGGGATTGGAGCATATCGCCACCGACCATCCCTGCAAGGCGGCACTCCCCCCACGATTAGGACGTGGCCTCACCGCCCCTGCGCCGATATTCTTAACAAATCAGAAGGCGGACCGCGCGGCCGCGTGTACCAGCCGGTGGAATTCCCCCGGCGCGCCGCGACCGCGAATTTGAATGCACGTTGGAATCCCGGCGCGCCGGGACCGCAGCCATGCCCGAAACCCTCGTCAATACGCTGCACGACGTCGTGAGCCGGGCCGAGTGGACCGACGTCATCGAACTGTCGCTGATCGGCATCGCGGTCTATGCGGTGATGCGGTTCCTGCGCGGCACGCGCGGGGCTCGACTCCTGCGAGGCCTCGCCCTCCTGCTCCTTGGAAGCACGCTGCTCCTCTACTGGCTCGCCAACGCCTTCGACCTGGTGCGCATACAGGTCCTCTACCCTATCTTCATCGCCGCCATCTTCGCCGTCGCACTGGTTGCCTTCCAGCCGGAACTGCGGCGGGCGCTCATCCGGCTCGGCGCCGCCACATGGATCGTCGAATCCACCCAGGCCATGGACCGGGTCATCGAACAAGTCGTCGAGGCCGTCGCCTATCTCGCCAAGAACAAGATCGGAGCGCTTATCGCCTTCGAGCGGGCCACCGAGTTCGGGGCCCTCCAGGAGAACGGCGTCATCCTCGACGCCGAAGTCTCCAAGCAGATCATATCGACCATCTTCTGGCCGGGCTCGGCCCTGCACGACATGGGCGTCATCATCTCGCACGGGCGCGTCGCCGCCGCCGCCGTCCAGTTTCCGCTCACCGATTCCGACGAGCTCAACCCATCCCTGGGCTCCCGACACCGCGCCGCCATGGGGCTCTCGCAGGAATCCGACGCCATCGTCGTCGTCGTCAGCGAGGAGACAGGAACCATCAGCGTCGTCGAAAACGGCATCATGCAACGCGGACTTTCCGGCGAACAACTGCGACAGGTGCTGCGAGCGGGACTGGGAAGGCCGGTACTGGAGGCGATGGAGCGGACGGGGGAGGAGTAGGCGAACCCGGGCGCGCCGGGGCAGGCAGGGGAACAGGAAAGAAGAGGGATTCGTACTGGAGGCAGCCGCCCGGCAGAATCTGGCTGCGACAGTGCCTGCATCCGGCGCCACAGGACTGACACCAAAGTGGCACCTGGGCGTTATTCGGATGATTCTGCGGGGCACGCCGGGGACGCCGGCAACCCCACCGGAGGTGTGACGTGTTGTCGAACTTTGTGCAGGACAAGCCGCTCGCGGCACTGAAACGCCTGCGCACGGCGTTCGTCGTCGTTGTCATCACGCTGCTGATCTGGCTTGCGGCGGACCGCAACGTCGCGACGACCGAGGAGTTTCAGTTCCGCGTGCGGCTAACCACATCCGAGCCCGATCGCTACGTCGGCTTTGCACGGCCGCCCTACGAACTGCCGCTCACGGTGGAGCTTAAGGGCAGGCGCGGACGGCTGCTCGAGTTCCAGAAGCTCATCGATGGTCAACGAGCGTTCACCATCAACCTGGGCGACACGCGCAAGACCAGCACGCAGCCGATTGCCATTTCAACGCAGGATGATCTCATACCCCGCATCCGCGATCTTCAGGACCTGCGCCTCAGCGTCGTGTCGGTCACGCCGCGAACCGTCGATGTGCGCATTGATCGGTACGAGACCCGTCCCGATATCCCGGTCCGGGTGGATGCCGGCGATCTCAAGATCACCCTCGACGAGCAACCGCAGAAAATCGCAGTACGAGCGCCCCGCTTCGTGCTGAATCTGCCGCAGTTTTCCGCGTCGCCGCAGGCGGTCGTCAACGCCGGGCCCGCGATCAATGCCGCCCGTACGGCCGATGGTACGTTCGACGTGACCGCGGCCGTTCGGCTCGATTTCCTCCCGGAGCTCGATCCCAACATGGAGATCGTGTTCCTGCCTTCACGCGAGGTGCGCATCAAGGGCAAGATCAGTGCAACCACGGAAACGCGAAGCAAATCGCCCGTGCAGATTCGCTGGTCCATCCCCGACGAGGTCCAGCGCGACTACGTAGTCGTCACCGACGAGACGCGCTTTCGCGTTCAGATCGACGTGACTGGCCCAAGGGGCCGCGTCGATCAGCTCGATGCAGAGAACATACGCGGCTGGATCGACGTACTCGCCGGCGACGTGGACACTCCCGGTCCCGGAAAGGACATCATCCGCGACGCGGTATTCATGTTGCCGCCGGAATTCTCTGATTGCTACATCTCGCCCACGTCGCCGCCGATCCAGTTCCGCTTCCGCCTTGAACCGCGCAGCAACCCCGGCGCAAGCGCACAGGGCATTCCGTGAGTGTTGTTGTTCAGGTTCGCCGCGCGCCTGTCGCCGCATTGGCACAGCACGTGCGAAAGCGCCCCAATTCGACAGACATGAACTGGATCTGGGTCCTCAGTGGAGTGGGCTTGTTGTTGGTGATGACCGTGGCCGTTCGGCTGCGTCGCAACCGCGGCCGCCCGCCACGCTGCCCGGAGTGCGGCCATCCGCTGCCCAACATCTCTTCGCCGCGCTGCCCCGCCTGCGGCGAAAGCATCTGAATTCACGCCGGCTTCTTCTCGGTCCGATCGGGCGGATGAATCCCGATCATGGCGCAGCATATGGCCATGATGTCGGCCTCGAGTAGCACGCCAACCGCCCCCATCGCCGCGTATTCAATGGGCAACGGTCGCGCCAGCCCGTTCACGTTGAGATATGCCCGCGCTTGAAGCTGTTCGGCCGTCACGTCCGGCCCGCTGAAGCTGTAGGCCAGCGTCGCCACCAGCCCCACAACGACAAGCGACCAGCCGGGCGTGCGCACTTCGAAAAACCACGACGAGAGCAGCGTGGCCATCAGGAACGAAAAGCCCACCGCGAAAAAGATCTGTCCTTTTTCGATCGCCGCCTCGGGCGCGCCGACGGTAAAGCCGAGGAGAATCCACGCGATGGCAAACGAAACCACCGTGCTGCCCGCAGCCTGGCGAAAGTCGATAGCCGGCAACAGCCTGGTCGCGGCAGCACCGGCATCTTCGGGAGCAAACCAGCTTTCCACCCAGCGACCAACCACGATGCCCACACCCACCAGCGCCAGCCAGAGCCACGTCTCCGACACCAGGGCAAACACCGGAAACACCGTCTCCACCTGCGTGGCCTCCAGCAGGCGTGAAAGCACCAGCGTGTCCATCTTTGCCCCGCGAAGATCGAGACTGGCAAGCCCGACTGCCACGGCCAGCGGACCGCGCAATGCAGAGCCCGCCCCGCAGATCGCCACCGCCAGGCCGCTGACCACCACCGACAGGCCCAGCAGCTCCGCCATGGTGACGACGATCTGTCCGTCGCGGATATTCAGTAGCGAAATTGCGCCCAGCGGGTCCACCGGTCGCGCCACCCACCATCCGAAATGCCAGAACAGAACCGCCGCCAGCCCCATGGCGCAGAGAAACCGGATGCGATTGAGCAGGAGCTGGCCGCCCTCGTCCCGCCGCAGCGGCGGCGCGTCGGGCGCTGGAGATTCAGAGGACTGATCGCTCATCGTCATGCTTGTCACGCAATCTGCCTCGCCTTCCAGCTTCCTTCGGCCATCGCCAGCACGCCTTTGAGCCGAGCCTTCCGATCCGCATCCAGGCTACACATCGGCAGCCGGAATTCCTCTGCGACGATGCCGCGCATCGCCAGGGCCGTCTTGATGGGAATGGGATTGGTATCCAGCGTCAACAGCGCCCGCGCCACCGGAAACAGGTTGTGGTGCCAGGCGCGTGCCGTCGCGATGTCATCACGCAGCGCCGCCTGCACCATCGCGTTCATCTCCGCGGGAAACAGGTTGCCCAGCACACTGACCACGCCCGTCGCGCCCATGCTCATCAGCGGCCATGTGAGCGTGTCGTCGCCGGCCAGCACCGTGATATCGCTCCGGCTCATCAGCTCGCTCGCGCCGTCGACCGATCCTGTCGCGTGCTTGACGGCGACGATGTTGTCGCAGTCGGCGTGCAGGCTGGCGATGGTCTCGACGCCAATCTCGGTGCCGCACCGGCCGGGGATGTTGTACAGCATGACCGGCGCGCCCACGTCTTCGGCAACGGCCCTGAAGTGCTGATACAACCCCGCCTGGCTGGGCTTGTTGTAGTACGGTGTCACCAGCATGACGCCATCCGCGCCTGCGCGAACTGCTGCCCGCGAGGCCTCAATTGTCTTGGCGGTGCAGTTCGATCCCGTGCCCGCGATGATCTGCGCCCTCCCCTGCGCGCGCTCGACGACCGCCCGGATGACGTCGAACTGCTCCTGCGCCGAAAGCGTGGGAGATTCGCCCGTCGTGCCGCAGGGCACCAGCCCGCTCACCCCTCCGGCCAGCACGTAGTCCACCAGCCGTTCCAGCGCCGGAAAATCCACCGACCCGTCCCTGAACGGTGTCACCAATGCGACATAACAGCCCCGGAACATTCGCTACTCCTTTGCTCGACTCGCCCGGTACGGCCCTGCCTCGCCCTCCCGGCGCGCCGGGACGGCCGATGCCTCCTTCAGAATCGCGTTCATCTCGCGCACCGCCTCGCGCAGACCGACAAAGATGGCACGCGAAACGATCGAATGACCAATGTTGAACTCTTCGAAGCCTGCGATCGCGGCAACCGCCGCCGCGTTGCGATACGTCAATCCATGGCCGCCGTGCACCTCCAGCCCCAGCCCGCGCGCCAGTTGCAGCGCAACCTCCAGCCGCCGGAGCTGGGCAGAGACCTGCTCTGCCGTTCTGGCGTGGGCATAACCGCCCGTCCACAGCTCCACAATGTCGAATCCGAGTTCCGCCGCCTTGTCGATCTGCGCTGCATCCGGCTCGATGAATGCGCTCACGCGAATGCCGCCTTCCCGAAGCCGCTTCACCGTCTGGCCCACGCGTTCGGCATGACGCACCACGTCCAGCCCGCCCTCGGTCGTAATCTCCTCGCGCCGCTCCGGCACCAGGCAGCATTGATCCGGCCGGTTCGCCAGCGCGATGGTGGCAATCTCGTCCGATGCCGCCATCTCCATATTCAACCGAACGTTGGTCACTTCGCGAAGCAGCGGCACGTCGCGATCGGTGATATGGCGGCGATCCTCGCGCAGATGAAACGTGATGCAAGCGGCCCCGCCAAGCTGCGCCTCCACCGCCGCCCACACCGGGTCGGGCTCATCGGTGCGCCGGGCCTGACGCACCGTCGCCACGTGATCGATGTTGACGCCGAGCGTAGCCATGGGATGCCCACTGTGCTCCTGAGAATCGCTGCAAGAATGCATTATAGAATCGCGGACCGGTCCGTCCATCCGCTCCGGATCCCTTGGCACCGAGTTCCAACTCGAAAAGCCTGTAGCACCGGTTTCCAACCGGTGAAGCCCATGTCGCGGGTTTTAACCCGCGTCCTCTCGCCCGATTCACTTATCGTTTCAGAACCGCTCGCACAATCGACACCGGTGCCCCGATGTCAGCCACCCGCACTTCCCCGGTAAACTGCTTCGCCGCCTCAAATCCTGGTTTTCGTGCGACAAATGTAATCGTCAGGTCGGCACAAACGCACACGCCTCCGGGCAAACCCGTATCGCAATTCAAGCCCGACGGCACATCAATCGCGACGATCACCGGATGACTGGCGGCATTTATCGCATCGATCATGGCGTCCATCGGGGCGCGAACCTGGCCGGTAAACCCCGTACCCAGCAATGCATCGACGACGACATCGCACGAATCCAGCCGCGACCGGGTCGCCGCAATCTGTTCGCCGGTGTCGCACCGCGCGATCGGAATCTGCATATGCCTGACGATGCCAAAGTTCACCGCCGCCTCGCCACTCAGCCGATCCGGATCGCATGCAAGGAATATCTCTACAACGAAACCGCCATTCACCAGGTGCCGGGCAATAACAAGACCGTCGCCCCCATTGTTGCCGGCGCCGCATACGACAGCCGCTCGCGCCGCCGCGCGGCGCGGCGAATCCGCCAGCAGCCTGCCGATTTCCTCAGCGGCATTCCGGCCCGCGTTTTCCATCAGCACCACGCCCGGGATGCCATATTCGTGTATGGCAATCCGATCGACTTCCCGCACCTGCGCCCGCGTCAGCACGATCGCTTCCATAATGCACCTCCGCCGCACGCCCGTCCCAGCCGCCGCGTGAGCACGGCCCTTGTAATCCGTTTAGGCTCGGGCGGATCGTGCCAAAGCCGGCGTCGCCACCCGCCCGTGCGCCGGCGGCCCTGTTTTCTGCACGAGGCCAGCCACAAACTTCGATTCGGCTCTGCAAGCGTGTATAATGCCGTGCCGGTAACGAACTACCCGACTTAGCCATACCACACCACTTTATCACGGGAGGATGCCATGTCTGCCGCGCATGTCCGTCTCGGAGTCGTTCCATCGATTTTACGTGCCGGGCTGATGACGATTGTCGCCGCATTACTCCTCACTTCGACGGCGATGGCCGACGACAAGTCGTTCGACGAACTCGCCCGCGATCTGCGCAAGGCCTACAGGGCCGCCGACTACAAGAAGGCGCTCGAGGCCGCCGGCAAGATGCACGAACTTCGCAGCGACGATGTCGACACCATCTACAACATCGCCTGCCTGCACGCCCTGCTCAACGAGCGCAACGAAGCGTACAACTGGCTGCACAAGGCGATCGACGCCGGCTTCCGCGATGTCGACCATCTTCTGGCGGACAAGGATTTCCGGCTCATCGAGGGCGAAGATCGATTCCGCGCGGTTGCCCGCCGCATTCGCGACCTCAAGGCAGCCGAAGGCAAGCCGGATTCGAAGGGCGATGCGAAAAAGAAAACGGCCGAGACGCCGAAGCCCGGGATTGCCGACCTGTCCGTCCCCGAGCATGGAACAAAAGTGCAGGAGCTGACCAGCGCCCTCATCCGCTCCGCCCAGGAAGATGACGATGAAAAGGCGCTCAAGCTCGCCCTTGAGGCGCTTGAACACGCCGAGGCCATCCGCCGCAAACTGCCGAAGGACAACCCCGACTTTAAGCGGCCACTCTCGATGACGCACTACAACGTCGCCTGCATGTATTCGCGGCTGAAGCGCGAAGACGACGCCATCAAGCATCTGTCCAGTGCCATCGAGTTCGGCGGCTTCAGCGACCGGCCCATCGCCGAAGAGATCGAGGATGACCCCGATTTCGACAACATCCGAAAGCACGCTCGCTACAAAGAGCTGCTCAAGTCCGCCAAAGATGCAAAGCCCGCCGCCGGTGCGCCTGCCGGTCGAGTCGTGCATCCCTCGGCCGACAAGCCGAAGATCTCCGACGTAAATCCCGACCTGACACCCGGCCAGCGCGCCCAGCGGATCGACCAGCTCACGGAGAAGGTCTTTCGCGCCTCGCAGGAGGGCAAAATCGAGGAAGGTCTTGCCGCCGCCCGGGAGGCCCTGACCCACGCCGAATATTTGAAGGAGCACCACGGCGACGACGCCTCCATGAAGGACCGCATCAACAATGCGCTGTCCCTCACGAATTACAACTATTCCTGCATGCTCGCGCGCTCCGGCAAGATCGACGAGGCGTTCGCGCCCCTTCAGAAGTCCGTCGAACTCGGCGGCTTCACCTCCGACATGGTCGCCCAGATTGAAGGCGATACCGACTTCGACAGCCTCCGCAAGGACCAGCGATACGCCGCCATCATCGAACGGGCCCGCAGCAAGCCCAATATCCCACAGGAACTCAAGGAGCGCGCGGTCGATTTCAAGTGGAAGATCACCCTGCCGCCGAACCACGACCGCAAGAAGAAGGCCCCGCTTATCGTCGCCCTTCATCACTTCCACGGCTCGATGGATGGCGCGACTGAGCGCTGGCAGAGGGCTGCCGCCGAAGTGGGTGCAATCCTGCTGACACCGCAGGGCACCATCCAGCTCGACGAAGGCGGCACCCTCTTCAGTTGGGGCAACGACTTCCACCGGATCGAAGACAATGTGCTCGACGCCATCAATCAGGCCATGGACTCCCACGCCGTCGACGAACGCAAGGTGGTTGTCGGTGGCTTCAGCCAGGGCGGCTGGGCGGCATGGAACCTCGCCCTTCGCAATCCGGACATGTTCTGCGGACTCATCCCCGTCTGCGGCGCAGCGCGGACGGAGAGCCCGGCCGTGTACGAGGACAAGGACCTCGCCCGGCTGCGCGTGTTCGTGATGCTGGGCGAACAGGAAAAGACCAACGTCATCGACTCAAACGTGCAGGCCGCCAATCGCCTCCGAGAGGCCGGTGCAAAGGTCGAACTCGTCAAGTATCCAGGCGTCGGTCACGGCTTCCCCGAAAACTCGACCGAAGAACTGGTCCGTGCCTTGCGACATGTGTTGGGCACCTGAAAGGTCCGAAAAGCCGGGGATTGGCTGTTTATTTGCGCGCTCGTTTTGCCGTGCAACAGTATTGCATCGCCAGCCTCAGACGATAAAGCAGCGGGATAGGTCCTACCGCGACGCGGCATGCGCCGAACCACGCCATGCCGCGTTGCGTAATTCCCAATGATCGCTGAGCGCGGATTTGCCGCAGCCGCCCTGGCCGATTACACTCAATCCAATGAAGCACTGTCGTGCCATTACGCAAGAACTGATGGCCTTCGCCTCACGCGAAGCACGCCCCATTGCGCGGCACGCCTGCTCCATCCTCTCCGCGCTGCTCCTCGGCCTCGTAAATCCGCCGGCGATGGCCGGCGTTTCGGGCCCGTTTCCCTTTGAGCACGAACATCATTCCGACCACTCGCCCGTCTTCAGCGGCGTAAACCTGAACCTGGCGGAGCCCCGGCCGCGCTGCCATCGCGAACACGTCAACGCGTCCCACGGCGTCTTTGCCGGGGCACGTATGACAGCCGCACGGCTCACGCAACAGGCCCTTCGGGTTCTTGTCCTGCACGAATTGCGCGACTTGCGTAACGGCATCGGCGCCCCCCTTCTGACCTGATTTCCCACCGTCCGCGTCTTTTTTCAACGACAACTGGTTTGCACCCCCGGCCACTCGGCGCGCAGCGTGCGCCCAAGTTTCGGCTCCGTGATGTCGGCTATGGCCTGCCAGGCCGGCCAAGGGCATCGGGCATCATCCCCGCCAGCCAGGGCTGCAAACGCGAAGCGACGGTGCGATTATCATTCCAACTGACGAAGGAGTTCGTTATGCAGAAGCTGGTTCAAGGCGTCCACAGCTTTCAACGCGACATCTACAGCTCACAGAAGCGTTTTTTCGAGCGACTCGCACAGGGTCAGCAGCCTCTGGCCCTGTTCATCACCTGTTCCGATTCACGCATCAATCCAAACCTGATCACACAGACACAGCCCGGCGAATTGTTCATTCTTCGCAATGCCGGCAACATCGTCCCTGCCTACGGGGCCGACATCAACGGCGAAGCGGCCACCATCGAATTCGCCGTGGCCGGCCTGGGCGTTGCCGACGTGATCATCTGCGGCCATTCCCATTGCGGCGCCATGAAGGGCATGCTGAACCCCGTCGAAATCCAGGACATGCCCGCCGTCAAGTCGTGGCTGGTCCATGCCGAGGCGACGCGCCGCATCATGGACAAGGCCTACAAGCACCTCGAAGGGCCTGATCTCCTGACTGCGACGGTCGAAGAAAACGTGCTGGTGCAACTCGAGAATCTGCGCACGCATCCCTGCATCGCGGCGGCCGTGTCGCGCGGCGATTTGAGCCTGCACGGCTGGGTCTACAAGATCGAGACGGGGCAGGTCTTCACCTACGAGCCCGAGCTGGGGCAGTTTCTGCCGCTGGGCGATCGCTCGCTGAAGGTACCCGAGCCACGCAAAACCGCGACTCCGCTTCCCGGCATCTGATCCCGGTATGGCTGTACAACGCGCGCCCTCGGTGCCGTTAACGCGGCACCTTTCTCTTGCCGCGCGAATCACAGCATCGCCGCGACTCAGACGCCATCGCACGTGTTTTACTCATTCACTAAAACAGATGGGGCCCGCGCCGCAACCGGTGACCGGCCCTCGGATCGGATAAATGCAAAATGTCCACGACGTCCATTTCACCGACTCGCTCCTCGACCGCGGCGGACATCATCCGCCACGATCTACCGGCTTCCATCGTCGTCTTCCTCGTGGCACTGCCCCTGTGCATGGGCATCGCCATCGCCTCCGGAGCGCCGCCCATCGCCGGACTTATCACCGGCATCATCGGTGGCATCATCGTCGGCTGCTTCGCCGGCGCTCCGCTCCAGGTCAGCGGTCCTGCGGCCGGCCTCTCGGTCATGATCTTCGAAATCGTGACGCGCCAGGGACTACAGGTGATGGCCATGACCGTGCTCATTGCCGGTGCCATCCAGCTTGCAGCCGGCATTCTGAAGTTCGGCCAGTGGTTTCGCGCTGTTTCGCCGGCAGTCATTCGCGGCATGCTGACCGGCATCGGCGTCCTCATCCTCGCCTCGCAGTTTCACGTCATGGTGGATGACGCGCCGAGGTCCAGCGGAATTCAAAACATCCTCTCCGTGCCCGAGGCTGTTCTAAAAGGCATTACGCCAACCGACGATACCAGCCATCATTGGGCCGCCATCATCGGACTCGCCACCATGGCCGTGATCATCGTCTGGAAGGCCATCGCCCGCGGCAGACTGAAGGTCATACCCGGGCCGCTGCTTGCCGTATTGGTTGGCACCCTCGTTGCCTACGTCGCCGGTCTTCCCGTCAAGCTTGTGTCAATACCAGACCAATTGTTGGCCGAGCTCAATCTGCCCGGCCTCTCGAGTCTGTCCCTGCTGATCGACGGCCAGGTGCTGCTCGCCGGCATGGCCATTGCCTTCGTCGCCAGCGCCGAGACGCTGCTGTGCGCCACGGCGGTGGACAAGTTGCACACCGGGCCGCGCACCAAATACGACAAGGAACTCGCCGCCCAGGGCGTGGGCAACATGCTGTGCGGTCTCGTCGGGGCCCTGCCCATGACCGGCGTCATCGTGCGGAGCGCCGCCAACATCGAAGCCGGCGCACGCTCCCGGGCGTCTGCCGTTCTGCACGGCGCGTGGCTCCTGGTGTTCGTGGCCATGCTCCCGTTTGTGCTGCGCATGATCCCCACCGCCTCGCTGGCAGCCATTCTTGTCTATACCGGCTACAAGCTCATCGATTTTAAGGCACTGAAGGATCTCGCCGCGTTTGGCAGGGGCGAAGTCGCCATCTTTATCGTCACCATCACAATGATCATCGTCGCCGATCTGCTGACGGGCGTGCTCGTCGGCGTCGCGCTGTCAGCCGTCAAGCTGCTGTATACGTTCTCACACCTGCAGATCCGACTCGAAGACGATCTCGTACGCGACCGCACGAACATGTACCTCCGCGGCGCTGCCACCTTCATCCGCCTGCCGCAACTGGCCGCCGCGCTCGAACAGGTTCGGCCGTCCAGCCAGCTGCACGTGCATTTCGAACGGCTTGATCACATCGATCACGCCTGCATGGACCTTCTGATGAACTGGGAAAAGCAGCACGAGTCCACCGGCGGTCAACTTGTCATCGACTGGGACTACCTGACGGCACAATTCCATCGAATGGAGACCGAGGATGAGGAACTGATCAAACCGGGCAACGGTTTCCGTACAAACTCACGAGAGCAGGCGAAAGAGCCGGTCGCCACGGCTTAGGCTGCTGGGTTACAGTCGGACTGCCGTCCGGCGACAGGCGGTCCGGCACGATAACTCCTGCGTTCAATGGTGCTTGCGCGGCGGTTAGGGCCTCATCGGGCGCACTGCGTTTATGCAGTGACGCGCGATGGGCCCGCACCCCGCGCGCCGGGAGGTACACGCACCATGAATGTCCGAACCGAACTGACTTTGTTGTTCGCGATGGCCGCTGCCGCGTCGCAGGCGGCCCCGGCCCATGCGGCGGTGGTTCCGCAGGTGTTCGAGCGCATCGCCGACACCACCGCCGAGATCGACGACATAGCCTTCGGAGGCCAATTGAACGACGAGGGTGAAGTCGCCTTTTTTGCAGACCTGGACGGCGGCGGCGAGGGCATCTATCGCTTTCACGGCGGTGTGCTGTCGCCGGTAGCAACGGCGCCGGACGCGGAATTCGCAAGCCTGGGTATTCCCGACATCAATGATGCCGGAAAGCTGGCATTCCAGTTTTTACCGGTTGCCGGCGGATCGGGCATTTCGATCGGCGTCGGCCCCCTCGTGTCCACGCTGTACGATACGATGCAGTTAACGCACAACCTGCACATCTTCTCCCAGGCGATGGTGAACGACGATGGTCGCGTGGCATTTGTCGGCCACGCGGCCAACGTTCCCGGCGTCTATCTCGACAACAATGGACCACCGGCGTTGCTGGTCGACGCGAGCGGCGCTTTCAAGTCCTTCAGCCTTCAGGACTTTCACAACAACGCGCGCGTTCTGATCTTCGCCGAGATGGACAATGGAACCCAGGCGCTCTACCGACTCCAGCCGAATGCCCCGGCCATCAAGATCGCCGATTCATCCGGTCCCATCGATCAGCTCGGCATGGCCCGCATGAATGCCGACGGCGTCGTCGCCTTCACCGCGATCATGGATAATGGCGATTTCGCGATTTATACCGGCTCCGGCGGCGGGTTGACGCCCATTGCCGACAGCACCGGCGAATTCGAGTTCACCGTGCTGCCGCAGATAAACGACGGCGGTGACATCGTCTTTGCCGCCCGGCCCCTCGGCGGCCCAGCCGGCATCTACTCTGCCGCGTCTCCCGAGTCCCCTTTGATCCAGGAAGGCGATGAACTCGACGGCTCGACCATGATGACGTTGATGATCCTGTGCGACATGAACAACCGAAACCAGATTCTGTTCAGCTGCATGCTCGCCGACGGTCGCCTCGGAATGTACCTCGCGAGCCCCGACGCAGACGGCGACGGCACGCCGGATTACCGCGACGGCTGTCCCATTGATGCCGACAAAACGGCACCGGGTAATTGCGGCTGTGGCTCGCCGGAATTCGATACCGATGGCGATGGCACGCCGGACGCCTGCGAGCCGGCCGCTTCAAGCCAGGACGATGGCAGCTCGCCAGCCGACAGCGACTCGCCCGGCCAAGGCCCCGACGCACCTGTCAGCGGCGATTGCTGTGGCGGCGGCATGCCGATGATGCTTCCCCTGCTCGTGGCCGGTCTCGGGCATCGCCGGCGACGCTCGCGTCGGGCATAAGCTCCCATTTCCGCTCATCAACCATGGCACAGGGCCCGCGCCCTCGCACCGCGGGCCCTTGTCTTTGCGCCGGCACATCGCCGCCCATGTTGCCGGTCACAATCCGGACAACGGTTTCACGACGCACCCGACAAGCCTGCGACTGTCGTGTGACAGACGCCGCCAAGTGTCACAGCCCGTCACAGCCCGTCACAAACGACGGCGGCGAGCGGTTTGATTCGGGGGCGCAAGTGAATCAAAGCGAATCAAACCGACAAAGCGCCCGTTAGCTTTGCGCACCGACCCTCCGCGCTTTCTACCCAATAGAATAGGTCTGCGTTCCGCGAAGAGCGGTGCGCGATGCCGGCGCCAGTCGATTGTCGCCGAGCGTCCAACAGCAAAACGCGAGCATGGCTGGTGGGCCCCACCGGCCAAAAGCATCGACGAACGAGACATGCCGTCGTTCGTCTGCGGCCTGCTCGGTTGCTGTGTGGTCTAACGGACAGAACCCGGGCGCGGCTGCTCTTCGACGACGTTCACATTTTTGTCCCCGGCCAGGAGAGTCGTGTCGATGACCCACTGCATCTTCACCCGTAGCGGTGCATTCTCCGTGTCGACGTCCGGCTTGAGGACCTGATATCGCATTTCCACCGCGCCCTTTTTGTCCACCTCGGTGGCCGGCGCCGGCGTCAGATCCAGCTCCACGACAAGGCGCTCTTCGCGATCGCCCTCGGCCGAAACCGTGAAACTCACTTCCCCGTGCACCATTTCGGCGCGAAGCCGGAGCGGCGCCCGTTCGCTCTTCGGCCGAATGATCGCTCGTGCCAGACCGGCGGCGTCGAAAACACGCACCGCGCCCGCATGGACCGTGATGTCGGTTGCCCCTTCATTCTCTGACAGTACCACGCGCCGGCCCTCAAACTCGGCCCGCAGGGCGGAGCCCTCCGGCAGGTTCAGGATCAGATCGGAGAGCTCGAGCCGTGCCGTAGACCGGCGCTCCTCGCTGGAGAATCGCTCAACTACTTCGTAGTACCTGTCTGCGGACAGCAGCGTCTCCTGCTCCACATAGGTGCCGGTCAGCCGCCCGGCGTTCCCGCCCTTTAACGCGAGTCCGACATGGTGCAACAGGGGCAGGTCTGCCACTAATGGCGGCGCCTCCACCGTTGCCGACTCGATGCCCGCCCGCGCGGATTGCACCTTGACTTGGACGGACGCCTTGTCGGTGTTGCCGTAATCGTCCTTCGGCGCCGTCATGGCCGCTGCAAGTGCCACATGAGCGCCCAGGGCGATTGCCGCGCAGAGGCCGAGTCCGCCCGCCAGAATTGCCATGCTGCGTATGCTGGTGACGTTTCTTGCAAGGGCAATCATCTCAATTCTCCGTTTGATCGTGGTTGCACTGTCAAACCCGGCGAGCCCCGCAGCCGCGGGACGCGCACAACAGAAATCGAGCAGGGCGTGGGCATAGGTGCGCGGATTGTCCATGCAGCGGACGACTTGCGCATCGCACGACAGTTCGCGATCGCGGCTGAGCATGGCGTCGAAGATCCGCACCAGCGGGTGAAACCAGAACGCGGCGATGACCAGGCGCTGCGCCAGTGCGACCGCGGGATCAAAGCGGCTCAAATGCACCAGTTCGTGGCACAGGGCGCAGACCAAGCTCTCGCCATGAGCCGCGTGCCCGGAGGGCACGATCACGACGCCGCTCCAGCCGCCGCGACACGCCGGCGCGAAAACTTCATCGCTTTCGACCAGCCGGACAGCCCCGCGCGTTTCGATGATCTGCTGGGCACGTCGCCATGCGGCCAGCACGTTCACATCACTCACCGGCCGGCAGCGTCGCACCAGCGAACGTGCTCGATTCCACCCCAATACCAGGAATAACAAACTCAGTGCCACGCCGGCGACATAAATCACCAACACGCCGAGCGCCGGATTGAGCGCCGCGCTGACCGCTCGCGCCGCCGGCGCTCCAGCCCCGGCAGCCCCCGGAACGGACGCAGCGCCCCGCGGCGGGGCGGCCGGTCCGGCGGTGCCGATCGCCATCATTCCCGTGTGCCCCTGCAGCCAGGTCACAACGCCAGCCATCGGCTGCCCGGCCGCGTCACGCCCGCCCGTCGCGCGCCATTCTGCGAAGCGGGCCGGCGCCAGTGCCTGCAAAATCAGTGCCATCATTATGACAGCCAGCACGCCCAGCATCAGTCGATGCCGCAGGACGACGTCGCGCCGCGCTGCGAGCCGAAGCAGCAGGGCAGGAGCAAGCACGAACGCCAGCCCGGCACCGGCAACCAGCAATTGCCGAAGAATGCCATCGATCATGGCTCATCCTCTGCATCGCGCAGCCGGGCATCAACCCACTTGCGCAGCCTTTTGAGTTCGGCGGCGCCGAGCTCGCCCTCGTCAATCAGCTGGAGCAGCAGCGGTTGCACGTTGCCATCAAACAGTCGATCCACCAGATCGCGCGTCATGTGGCGCGAGGCATCCTCGCGCGTGATCCGCGCCCGGTAGAGATGGGCCTTTCCACTCCCGCGCACCAGCGCCAGCGCGCCCTTGTCGCGCAGAATGGTCATCACCGTCTGCACCGTGTTGTACGCAAGCGGACGGGCACGGCCATCGTTGAGCCGTTCCAGCACATCGCGCACGCGCACAGTCGCCGTGCCGGCCTCCCAGATCGCCCGCATGACGTCGGACTCAAGCTTGGTCAGGCTCAGTTGCGGCTTTTTTGCCATGGGACCGATTCCCGAGAAACCCGAATCACCTAATAGCTTAGGAGATTGTGCCGGGGGGATCAAGCTTTTTCTCCTAACTATTTAGGAGGTAAATTTGTTACACGTCGAGCCGCTGCGGCCTGTATTGGCTCAGACAATTGCCTAAATTGATGGCTAAACCGGTCTTCCGAAATGACTTACGGCATATCCAGCCGATGTGATTCCGTGCCCTGCTCAAGTCGCGCGAGCTGCTGCAAGAGGTAATCGGCGCTTTTCAGCCGACGGCCATCCGAAAAGCGGATGTAGTATGGACTGCCCGAAACCGAGGAACCCGTGGCAGCCACTCGAATGAAGTCCGCGGCACTGGCAATCTCGTCTTCCTTCCAGTTCCACTTCGACCGCATGTGCTCGGCCGCCTCTCGACAATCGTGCTCGGTATCGTTGCGAATAAAGACGGCGCCATCCAGCCCTTCGACGTGCGCGATCAGCCGCTCGATCTTCTCGCGCTCGCTCAATACCGGTTGCACATCGGGCCTGCTCGCAGGCCCTTCATCCTCCCCCGCGGGCATGGTCGAGACCTCTCGAGTCGCATTCTCGCGTCGAGTCGGGCGGTCATTTGTATCGCCCCGGTCGCAGGTACAGTTCGCCAGATGAGCGGGCACGAGGATCGACGCGAACAGAAGACCCTTAAAGCAGAGTGTCGAACGCATGATGGCACCGATGGCCCCGCATGGTGCAAACGAAGCCGAACTCGCGCCCTTTCGCCTCATGTCAAAAGTGTCGAAAGCGCGATCAGAGCCGCCGTCATGCGCGGCAGCGCATGGACTTCTCGTGTTCGTCCCGGGCCGTTTGCAGCGCCAGCAGGTCCACCTTTCCTCGATCCGTCTCGGGAAGGGCCTCGTAGAACTGCCACGCGTCTGGCATCATGTAGGCCGGCAGGTGTTCCCGGCAGTGCGCCGCCAGCGCCGCCTCGTCGGCTGCCGCGCCATCCCGCAGCGACAGGCACGCCTTGATCCGGCTGCCGAATACCGGATCCGCCAGCGGAACCACCGCTGCCTGGCGCACCGCCGGATGCCGGCAGAGCGCCGCCTCGATCTCGCCCGGCTCGATCCGATGACCGCGGGCCTTGATCATCCGGTCCATGCGCCCTTCGAACAGCAGCACGCCGTCGGGCCGCATCTGCACGCGATCGCCGGTCCGCCAGGCGAGGCCATCGCCATCCGGCGCGGGCACGCGGCGCATGCGTGTCATCTCGGCGTCACCGAAATATCCCGTGGTGACCGTCGGGCCGGCGACCCACAATTCGCCGGACGCTTCCACACCCGTGTGCGCGGCGTTGCGGGCATACTGAACCGCCGTCATCCCGCGGGCGTCCAACACGCCCGCGCTGCGCTTAGGCATGGCACCCGCGTTGCCACTTGAGTTCACAATCGGTTCGTCACTGCGTTCGCCGACGGCGTCTGGATCGATGACGATCCACAGCCGCGTATCGCTGATCGGCCGCCCGATGGGCACCGGCTCGTCGCATTGCAGGTCTTCGCGCGTGATGCGGTGCCACGTGCAGGCGTTCGTCTCGGTTGGTCCGTACAGATTCGTGAGAGTCGCCCGCGGCAGATCGGCGGCAAGTGCCTTCAGCATCGGCTTGGGCATCACCTCGCCGGCAAAGATCACGTGCCGCAGGGCGGAGATATCGTGCTCGGGCAGCTTCCCGCGAAGCTGCATCATTGCCAGCGCCGACGGCACCGAATACCACACGCTGATCCGCCGCTCGGCGATGAATTTCGCCATCTGGTACGGAAACATCTTCAGCGACTCGGGCACCGGACACATCGTCGCGCCGGCGGCCACGGCGGCGAAAATATCAAATGTGGACAGATCAAAATTGTACGGGGCATGGTTCGACAGCCGGTCATCCGGTGTCAGGCCAAACGCCTCCGCGCCCCAGCGCGCGAAGTGAAAGAGGCTTAGTGCCGTAATCTCGACACCCTTCGGCCGGCCGGTCGAACCGGACGTGTAGAGGATGTTCGCAAGGCCGGACGCGCACGCGGGGAGTTCCCCTTCCATCGGCGTGCGTCTCCGCGCGTCTGCCAGCAATACCGCCCCATTGTCGGGCATTGACAGCGGCGGCCGGATCGTTGCCGATGCGCGAATGCCGCTCACGCCCGCCGGTGGCGTCGCGCCGCCCACCCACAGGCGGATGCCGGCATCTTCCACGATCGCGTTGATGCGTTCGGCCGGCCACGACGGATCGAGCGGCACGTACGTCGCGCCGGTGCGGGCAATGCCGAAAAGCGCAACCACTGCATCCATCGATTTCGAAAAACAGAACGCGACTCGCTCGCCCGGCTCGGCGCCGAGTTCCGCGAGCAGCGTCGCCGTGCGCCGTGCGGCGTCGTCCAGCTCGGCATATGTCAAGCGGTCTTCGCCGAACTCCAGCGCCCGGTTCCTGCCAAACCGCAGCGCCGCCTGCGACAGCAGCGAATAGATGTTATCGTTCGTCATGGTTCAGCCTGATCCGGCCACCTGACTTTGCCGGCGCCATCGGCCGCCAGCCCGCGGCGTGGAAAACGCGCCGCCGCGTTTACTTTGCCCGCCGCGACTCGATCCACTCGACAAGGGCCCTGACGCTCTCGACGCGCTCCGGCGTCACCTCGTGGTCAGGAAGGCGCACTTTCAGCTGCTGTTCCACGTAAACCAGCAGTTGCATCAGCCGCAGCGAGTCGAGGCCGATTTCCAGGAGATTTGCATCGTCCGCCGGCCAGGCCGATTGCTCGATGGGGATCAACGTCCCGAAGAGATAGGTACGAAGTTGGTCGCGGGTATTCATCTTCGGTGTGTGTGGGGCGCGGCCCCTCTGCTGCTGACGATCCGGCGAGGCCACGTTGCCCGGGCCGCGCAGCGGCGGAGCTTAACCGCTGGAATGACATGCTTCAATCGGCTCCGCCGTGGAACCCTGCTGCCGCGGCCACGTCCAGTCCCGCTTATTCGCACCGCCGGCGCCGGTTGTTCGGGGCAATCCAAAGTAGCATCTCGGTTCACGACGCGCTCGTGGCCGCCATGCCGCCGCGACGATAATATCTATCGCAGGCATCTGCCACTCCCCGGTGGACGATGCCGCGTTTCGGCAATCACTCTCGCGTGGGGGGTTTCCCGGATACATGCCTGACGGTGCATCCTCTACGGCGCATAACCAGCGCCGCCACTTTCCAGCGAGGCCGATTGCGTCGCACCGCGAACTGCGTGCGCGCCTGAGGCTCGCTGCGCTGGCAACGACCTTGTCCTTCTGCGGCATGGCCTCATCCGGCTGCGGCGGATTCCTCGTCGATGGCGGCATCTTTCCCTTACCCACAATCCATCTCGTGTATCCTTATCCCATCCAGGTGGGCATCCCATTCGAGAGCGTCACGCTTACGGCCGAGAATGGCCTGCCCATCTTCGGCTGGTGGATTCCCGCCGAGAATGCCCGCGCAACGGTCCTCATCCACCACGGCGCGGTCGTGAACCGCAGTGCGCACCTGTCCCACTATCGCCTGCTGCACGAGCTGGGCTATCACGTGTTCATCTACGACTACCAGGGCTTCGGCGAGAGCTTCGTCCTCGCCTCGCTCGACACGATACTCGATGACGCCAATCTGGCACTGGCGCACGTCCAGTCGCGCAGCGGCCCGGGCACCGACAAGATCGTCCTGTTCGGCCTGTCGATGGGAACGATGCCCGCCATGGCCCAGTGCGCAGATGCGCCGGAACGGGTGGTGGGGCTGGTGCTGGAGGGCAGCTTCGTGCAATCCCAGTTGCCGGCATTCGCCTACGTGCTGCTGGGCATTCAGCCATCCCCGCTGGCCTTCGAACGCATCCCGCCAGAACTGGACCCGGTCGATCACGCCCCCCTGGTGAACATGCCGAAGGTCTTCATGCACTCACTCCAGGACATCACCACGCCCATCTCCAGTTCACGGCAGCTTTTCGACCTTGCTTCCGAACCCAAGGAGTTTGTCGAGCTGATCGGTGGCCACATCGATGCCGTGAACGTCGATCCATCGTACCGCGCTCATCTGGAGCAGATCCTCGCGGACCTCACGCGCGATTAGAGAACAAGCGGCCGAGCGTAAAATCCCGCATCAGACAATTCCTGACCGCCATCATCGGAATCGCAGTCGCCAGTCCTGTGCACGCGACTCTATAATTCACTTACCGTCCCCGTTAGCAATGCCGGGGGGAACGTTGTCATGCCGCAGACGGCCCCGCTCAGAAGCCTGCTCGAAGAAAACATGATGCCCGCCGATCCTGCGCTGGCATTTGTCGAAGGCGATGCCATCCGCTGCGTCGCCTGCGGCCATCGCTGTCTCGTCAAGCCCGACCGCGCCGGCGTGTGCCGCGTCCGTTTCAATCGCGACGGCGAATTGCGCGTGCCGGGCGGCTATGTCGCCGGCCTTCAGGTGGACCCCATCGAGAAGAAGCCGTTCTTTCACGCCTTCCCCGGGCGCGATGCGCTGTCATTCGGCATGCTCGGCTGCGATTACCATTGCAGCTACTGCCAGAACTGGGTCACTTCTCAGGCGTTGCGCGATAACGAGGCCATCAGCCTGCCGCGGTTCTGCACCGCGGAACAACTCGTCCAGATTGCCGTCGATCGCGGCGTGCCGGTCGTCGTGTCCACGTACAACGAGCCACTGATCACCAGCGAGTGGGCAGTGGAGGTCTTCAAACAGGCAAAGGCCCGCGGACTGGTCTGCGGCTACGTCTCCAACGGCAATGCCACGCCCGAGGTGCTGCGCTTCCTGCGGCCGTGGGTCGACCTGTACAAGGTCGACCTCAAGAGCTTTGACGACAAGCACTATCGAGAGTTGGGCGGCGTGCTGGCCACGGTGCTGAGCACCATCGAAAACCTGGTCGACATGCGCTTCTGGGTCGAAGTGGTCACCCTCATCATCCCCGGCTTCAACGACAGCGACGGCGAACTTCGCAGCATCGCGCGGTTCCTTGCCGGCGTGTCAAAGAACATTCCCTGGCACGTGACCGCCTTTCATCCCGACTACAAGATGACCGATCCGCCGCGCACGCCGGCGGAAACGCTGATTCGCGCGTACGACATCGGCAGGTCCGAGGGCCTGCATTTCGTCTACCCCGGGAATCTGCCGGGTCTCGTCGATTCTCGCGAGAACACCTGCTGCCCGGCATGCAGCGCCTGCGTCATTCGCCGGCGCGGTTTCTTCGTCGCCGAAAACCGCATGAGGGAGCCAGGCCGTTGCCCCGACTGCAAGGCCGAAGTCCCCGGGGTGTGGCAGGACAATGCCCCCAAGCGCTCGACCGGTCACGCGATACCGATCCCCGTCCTGTTGCGGTGATCACCAATTTACTTTCCCAAGACTGGGCTAATTTCCCCAAGCGGTTACCGGTCGTTATAGGCTCTCGGTTCTACGCAAACGCAAAACCTTTGGTTTTTCCTGATTTAAGGTTAGCACCGACTGGGCACTTGGACGCCACGCCTGCATCGGCATGGGTAATGCAGCCAGGTCTTTCCCAACATGCCAAGCCCCACCTCGCCGCTTGAAGCATTTTGCGCGGAGTACGAAGCCACCCATGTCCGACACATCCCCGGCCCGACAGGGCCGTGTACCGATGGATGAATTCATGGCCCACGCTGAAGCGGCATACCTCATCAAGCGATGGGATGTCACCGTGTCCACCCGCGGCTTCGTCTGGATCCGCCCGGTCGGCAGCAGGATCAGCCCCGAAGAGCTCGCCGGATTCCTGGTGATGTTCCAGCGTTGTTGCGACGAGCGATTTCCGGCGGCGGCCATCTTTGACTTTCACCGGTGTGACGTGGTCGGCGAACAGTGGTGCCTGCTTCGCGATCTGCTGCACGATTTCGCCGATCAGCTGGGTGCCCGCTGCGGCTTCACCAGCGCAAACGGAAGGCCCGCCTCGGCCGCGGTCATATCGCGCCGGGTGCCGGGTTCCGGGTCGTGCACCACGATGTAACCGATCGCTGGCTGCCCTGCGGCGTTGTACGCGGGCGGCGCACTCCGGCGAGCATCAGTAGTCGAGGACCTGGCGTGCCCGAGCGAGACGCGCGGCCTCGCCAATGATGTGGTGATCGTAATCGCCGGCGCGCACCTGCACGATGTTCCGTTCCGCAACGGGGCGGATCAAATGGGCGGCCTCGGCCCGCTCCAGCACGTCTGCGAAGGCCTTTGCCCGCGTTCGCGTAGAGAAGATGTAGGTTCGGCTGCCGGGCATCTCCATCAGCCCCGAACGGCTGCGGCGATACTTTGACTCATATTCACGGGGCGAGCATTTCAACAATTCAATGAATGCCTGCATGGCATCGAGTTCGGCCCTGCCCCCGGACAGGGCGATACCCTGAGAAAGGTGCTCGATTTTCACCGCACCATCCTGGGCAAGCAGCGATACCAACCGTCTACGCAGTTCGGGATTGAGGTTAAAACACCGCTCGAGCCCGTCCTGCGCCTCGCAGGCGACGTGGAAAGACGCAGTCGGCCAGCTCTGGTGCGTCCAGCCGACCGGTTTGATCGCCCGCGGAATGATCTTGAAGACGTAAAAGCCCGCAAAGGCCATGGCGAGAACAACAAACCAGCGCCCAGCGCGACCAGGGGGCCGCGGTGCCTGCCGGCCGCGCGTGGCGTTTCGTGGAAGGACCGCAGGCGGCAGCGACGCCGCCGAATCCACCCGCACGGGAGGCACGGCGCCGAGCCCGCCGAAACCGCCCGCCGACAGCGTCGATCGAGGCGCATGAAGCACGCCGCTCGATGTACCAGAGGCGGCATCCGGCGAAGGCAGCGGAAGCTGCGAGGCGTTGACCGCATCGAGGCTGCGGCCGCAACGTGCACAGAATAATGCGTGGCCGCGATTCAGCTTGTGACACTGGTGGCAGAAGACCATCATGCCGCATGCCCTCCAGGTATCCAAAAAAAGCGCCTGGCCGCTGGCCCGCAAGAATCATAGGACGCATGCCGTCGCGCCGGCGCGGACCTTGCCCGCTTTTTAAGACACGGCGGCATCCCCCGCCGTCAGGCGCCGTCTTCCGCCTCGGCGATCGCTGCGGCGACGTCCTCCACGTCCGTGGTTGCCAGCACCTCCAGAATATGATCCACATCGTGCCGGAAGAACCACAGGAACGGCACGTTCGGGATGCGCAGCACCACGTTTCCGTTGGTGTCCTGCACGATAAGATCGCCGGCGCCAATCCCAAGTAAAAACTCCGTCAGATCGCGCCAATCCTGTTTGATCCGCTTTGCCGCCCGTGGAACCGAATCGCTGGTGCGAAACACGCGGCGGTGCGTGATCTCGCGCGTGGTGATCTCGTAGCGACCGTCAAACCACGCCGAAATCACCACCAGTACGAGTATGATCGCGGCAATGATCCCAAACACCTTTACCGTGCCCGGCTCGACCGAGACATTCTGCCGCGCGAAGTAATCGTGAATCTGCGAGAGTATGGGAATGCCCTGCTTGGCCTCGAGCAGCATGCCGCCCAGCCACAGGATGACGATGATTGCCAGCAGGGCCATCATCTTGTTGCGATCCATATCCGCCCCGAGCGACAGAATCACCAGCCACAGGATGGTGATCCAGATCCAGCCCATCGTGTCGGGACGAATCACGTTTTCCGCCAGCCACGGTCCCACCAGCCCGACGATCATCACCGGCCACAGATACATCAGCGAGGAAAAACTGGTGAAGTACACCTTGGGATTGCCGCGTTCGTGACTGACCCGAAACACGAGCGGCCGTGCCAGCCAGACAAACGGGGCAAAGATGATTCGCACAATCTTTGAGAAGATCGACTCTTGCGGCTCGCGATGTGGCGCCGATCCCCGGGGAGACATGCCGCCGCGCGGCGAGCCTGCGCCCTGCGGCGTCTCCGTGCGACCACCTGCTGCCGTTACGCCGCCCTGCGGACTGCTGGTTTCGCTCATGCCTGGCACTCCCTGCTCCGGCGGGCCCGCCGCCGGCATGCTGCCATTATACGTACCCGCCGTGCAGACGCGCTATTCGCCAGCAAAGAGGCCGACAGGCCGTCCATGCGATCCTTCGTCGCCAGTACGGGCGTCCTTGCCGTGCCGATCGTTACCGCCCTCCGCCGCGAACGCCCGCGGCCGCCGTATTTGCATTGCCGGGCCATTGGGTTAGCCTATTCCGCCTGTTCGAGGCTCCGCGCCGGTCGCCTCAACAATTTTCGGTGTTCGCATCGGCGCCCCACCGGGAATTCTCTTTTTTCGCTTTTCTGAAAGGACATGAATCATGAGTCGCCGTGGTATCGCCTGCGTCGCCGTATTGTCGCTCGCCATCTTTGCCGCGCCCGCCGCCCGCGGCGAGTCGCTCGACGATGTGAAGAAGGCCATCGCCTCCAAGTACAAGGACTACAAGACCCTTCAGTACAAGTCCAGGACCACCAGCAACATGGAGTACGGCGAGGGCATGAGCATGAAGAGCGAGACTGACATGACCCTCCACTACCAGCGCAAGGACGAGAAGACCATCCAGTCGCGGATGGAAATGAAGTCGAAGTCGGTTCAGAAAACCGGCGACAACGAAGTCAAAATGGACACCACCATGCTGGTCGTTTCCGACGGGCAGTTCGTCTGGACGCTCAGCGACTATGCCGGCACGAAGACTGCTACCAAGGCAAAGGTGGACCCCGTTCAGCAGGACGTCTTCGATCAGGACAAGTTCTTCAAGCAACAGGAAGAGATGTACTCGCTGAAGCTGCTGCCCGACGCGACGGTCGATGGCAAGCCCTGCTACGTGATCGAGATGACGCCCAAGCAGGAGATGATCAAGCAGTCGATCAGCAAGATGCTCCAGTACTACGACAAGAAGACCGGCGTCGCCCTCAAGTCCATCACCTACGATGCCAAGGGCAAGGAAAGTGGCACGATGGTCGTTACTGATCTCAAGGTCGACGAGAGCATTCCGGCCGACAAGTTCCAGTTCAAGGCGCCGGCAGGCGTCGAGGTCGTCGACCAGACAAAGAGCTAAGCCCGCAAGACGCTCAAACCTCGCGATTTACCACTTGAGCCTGTCTCAATAAGCTATGCCGCACCGGCTATCAGCTGGTGCCACACTGTAATTGAGACAGGCTCATAACGAACAAAGCCGGCGCCCCGTTGGGCCGCCGGCTTTTTTTGTCGATTATCGCAAGGCGACGCCGTCGCCCGCTGGGGTCGATGCTCTGATCACGTCTGCATGTCAGTCGCGACGCCGCCGCCCAGCAGAATCTGAAACGGCAGCAGGGCAAAGTTGAACAGCGTCTGAAACCAGGTGCTCGGCAGACTGTTTGCGAAGTTCCGCAGAACCGTCGCGCCGAATCCCTGGCAGCCGTTCACCTGCAGGAGCGGCAGCGCAGCCACCAGCAGTGTGATCTTGATCGCGACACGATGAAATCGAACCATGCGCTTGTTCATTTTCTTCAGCTCTTGTTGATATGAGGCCATGCCCGCGGCATGCGCGGGCTCGCGCGAATCCGCGCGAGGTTCGATCAGCTCGGAAAGAACGGGGTGCGGTTCGCCCCCAGCAGAATTTGAAGGATGTCCGACGAGGGGAACGCCTGAAGCAGCGTCTGCTGGAATGCCCCGACAAAGGCACTGAACGTGGCAAAGGCCAGGCTCGACGCCAGTTGGCCGGACAGCTCCTGCAAAACGCACGTTCCGGTCATCTGAAACATGGGCAGCGCCGCCAGCGGCAGCAGAATCTTCTTTCGCCAGCGATAGAGTCGGACGGTCTTCATGTGTCATCTCCGATGGCCGCCCTGCAAGGATCGGGCAGCTCGTCTTGTAAACTGGCCAAATCGCGATCGACACAGCTCGCTTATGCGGGCGGGCATTGTACGCGGCGCGCCTGTGGCAGGCAATGAACAGAAGCATCGCCTTGCGACACGCCTCCGGCCAGCCGCCGCAAGCCCACACGCCGCCGTCAGCCTCGCCCTCCCGCGAGATCGCTCGTTCACTGCCGCGGCGTACAATGGCTGCTGCCGTGAACGCTGACGTCCGTACACATAATGGAGCGGTCCCTGCGCGCGATCTTCCCGCGGCCCCTGTTCGCGCGCGCATTCGACGCCGCCTCCTGGCCTGGTTCGATCGCAACCGGCGCGACCTGCCGTGGCGGCACACGCGCGACCCGTATCGCATCTGGCTGAGCGAAATGATGCTCCAGCAGACGCAGGTCTCGACGGTCGTACCTTATTACGAAAAATTCCTGAAGCGATTTCCCACCGTCATGACGCTGGCGGAGGCGCCGGTAGACGAAGTGCTGCGCCTCTGGGCCGGCCTGGGTTACTACGCCCGCGCACGCCATCTGCACCGCGCCGCGAAGGCAGTGGCGGAGAAATACGGCGGTCGGTTTCCCGACACCGTCGATGGCCTGCGCTGCCTGCCCGGCGTCGGCGACTACACCGCCGGCGCGATCGCCAGCATCGCCTTCGGCCGGCGCGCCGCGATCGTCGATGGAAACGTCGCCCGCGTGCTGGCTCGGCTCTTTGCGATCGAAGACGACGTGCGCGCCGGCCCCGGCCGCGAGCGCGCTTGGCGTGTCGCCGAAGCGCTCACGCCAATCAAGCGCTGCGGCGCCTTCAATGAAGCCCTGATGGAACTTGGCGCGACGGTGTGCCTGCCGCGCGATACGCCGCGCTGCGAAGCCTGCCCGCTCGCCGGCGAATGCCGCGCATTTGGCACCGCGCGCGTCGCCGAGCTGCCCGCGGCTGCGCGCCGGGCCGAAATACGGCCCGAGACCCATGTCGTCGCCGCGCTGGCCCGCGGCAATCGCTGGCTCGCACTGCGCAGGCCCGAAGGCGGTCTCTGGGGCGGTCTGTGGGAACTGCCCACCGCCGTCGCCAACGGCACGCCGCCAATCCGTGCCGCCATTGCACTCGCCGCCTCGCTGCTGGGGCGGCCGCCCGGCACGATGACGCCCTTCGGCAAGGTGACGCAACAGCTCACCCACCGGCTGGTGACTTTCGCCGGCTACTGCGCAAAACTGGATGCGACGGCCGCAGTGCAGCGCAGCGACGCAGAAGCCGGATCCGCGACTTCCGACAGCCGGGCACGATGGGTCACGCTGGCGGAGCTTCAATCGCTGGGCGTATCCACCGCGATGCGCCGCGTCATCGCCGCACTTGAAAAAACATGCAATGCTTCTACTGGCCGATCCGCGGGGCGACGCACACAATAGACACGCAGGTTCGTCCCGAAGTTCGGGGCCGTCGCCCCGGCTTGCGATGTCAATCATCCAGCCGAACGATCGGAGACACTCATGACCCAGGCCCCCGGGCATATGCCTTTCTCGTCAGCACCACCGCCGCCACCAGCGCCGCCGCGCAGCGGACTGGCCATCGGCGCCCTGGTCTGCTCCCTGCTGTTTTTTATTCCTTTTCTGGCGCCGGCCCTCGGACTGATCCTCGGCATCATCGCCGCCATCATCATCGCCTCGTCGCGCGGACGGCAGCGCGGCATGGGAATGGCCATCGCCGCCATCGCCATCAGCATCCCGATGCTGGTGGGTCACACCTACGCGACGATCTGGGCGGTCAAGCGCGCGGCCGTCGCGTTGGAAGACATGGTCGCGGAGATGACGTTGCCTGCCGAGCGTTTCCTGTTCGCCGTCGAAGCAGGCGATTTTGACGCGGCACGGGACGAATGCACATCCGCCACCGCCTCGCAGCTTTCGGATGAGGAAATGGAGAAGTTGCAAAAACGCATCGCCACCGATCTGGGCGCTTTCGAAAAGCTGCGCTTCGACTTGAGCATGACAGCCTACCAGCGGGGCATGACACCGACCGCGGGCAGAACACAATACAATCCCAATCAGCCTCCAACGCCGCAGCAGGCTCAGAACACACCGGCAGAGATGCCGGTCAAGGCTGTCTTCGCCAATCGCACACTATACGGTCTGGCCGTGCTCGCATTTGACGCCAGCGCCGGTCCCGACGGTTCAGGTGACATAAAGCTGGTGGAAATAAAGCTCGTGGACGGGAATGGTCGCTGGACAATTCCGGCCGGAGGCGCTGCGCCGACCGGCAACGGCCCATCGCAATCGGCACCGGCGGACGACCAGACCGAATCGTCCCCGGCGGGCGAAGTAGACGATCCAGCGTGACAGGCACCGATGGCCCCATTTCTACGGTCGCGCTCCATCTGAATCGTGTCGCCGCTCTCATTCGTTGTTGCGCGATGGCGCGACCGCTATAGTGCCGCCCGATGCACACGGATGCGCACGCCTCCTCCCGCTTCCTCGGCTCCGCCCGCCTGCTTGCCATCTGCACCTTCGTGTCGCGCATCTCCGGCCTGGCCCGCGACATCACCATGAACCACGTTTATGGGCAGGGCTGGGTGCAGGATGCCTTCAACTTCGGCTTTCTCATCCCCAACCTGTTTCGCCGCCTTTTCGGTGAAGGCGCCCTGTCAGCCGTGTTCATCCCGGTCTTTACCGACGTACTGGATCAGCGTGGCCGCAGCCCGGCCTGGGTGCTGCTGGGCCGCGTCACGGCGCTGATGAGCGTCGTGCTCGTTGTCCTGCTGATCCTGATCGAAATCGCGGCCCTGGGCCTGGGCTACTTCGCCGATGGCGGGGCGATGCAGCGGCTTCAGGGCGGCCTGACCGCCGTCATGGCCCCGTTCATGGTCGGTGTCTGCCTGGTGGCACTTTTCGCAAGCATTCTCAACTGCCTGCACCACTTCGCCGCCCCGGCGCTTTTGCCGATCGTGCTCAACGTCATGAATATCATCGGCGCCCTCTGGATCGGCCCGCTCTTCGGCGACGCCCTCGAGCGCCAGGCCTACGGCGTCGGCCTGGCCGTCGTCGCGTCCAGCATCCTCCAGTTCGCGATCATCCTGCCGGTGCTCAGGTCTCATGGTGTTCACTTTCGCCTCGGCGGGGCGCTGTGGCGCCGTTTTCCAGCCGGTGAAGCTGTTGGGAACGAGTCACCAACCGATGAAGCCGGCCAACAGGCTTCCGACAGTCTGTGGCACCGGCTTCCAACCGGTGTCTGGCACAGGCTATCAGCCGGTGCGAGGCAATGGTACGACGACGACCTGCGCCGCATTGTCCGCACATTCATCCCCGTCCTTCTCGGCCAGGGTGTGCTGCTGTTCAATGTCTTCTTCGACGCATGGATCTGCACCCAGCTCACCCGCGGCCCGGACCAGGGCCCCACATTCCAGCTGCTCGGCTACACCATCGCTTATCCGCTGGAGACCGGCGCGCTTTCGGCCATCACCAACGCCCAGCGTCTCTATCAATTCCCCCTCGGCGTGCTGGCCATCTCGCTCGCCACCGCCGCCTTCCCCACCTTCAGCCTGTTCGCCAGCCGCGGCAACATGGATGGGCTCAAGTCGGCCATCGCCCAGTCCCTGCGGCTTGCCATCTTCGTCGGTCTGCCATCCGGCTTCGCCCTTGTCATTCTCGGCCGGCCCATCATCGCCCTGCTCTTTGAGCACGGTCGCTTCGGCCCCGAGGACACGCTGCGGGCGGCTGGCGTGCTGACGTGGTACGGCCTGGGCATGGCGGCCTATTGCTGCCAGCACATTCTGCTCCGCGGGTTCTACAGCCTGAAGGACACGCTGACGCCGATGAAGGTGAGCTGCTGGCTGGTTGCCATCAACGCGACACTGAATGTGGGCCTCCTGTGGACGCTTGGCGAAGAGGCCTTCGGCCTGAGCACCGCGATCACGTCGTGGATGCACGTGGGCATTTCCATCCGGCTGCTGCGGCGGCGACTGGGCGGCATGATGGGAGCACGTGCCATCGTGCTGTCGGCGTTGCGAACGGGCGTGTGCACCGCGGCGGCGTGCGCAGTGGCGTGGTGGCTGTATCGCCAGACGTCTTCGCTCGATCTGGCGTCGCTGGGTCGAACGCTTCGCGCGATGGTGGATGTGTTCGGACCGATGCTGGGCGCGGCTGCGGTGTTCACGGCCGCCAGTCGGCTCTTGGGAATGGCTGAAATCAAGTGGCTTCTGACGCGACAGGTGCGGGCGGCGGATAATGCGAATTGAGTCAACTCCCGGCCGGTTGACCTCCGTGCACGCCGATTCGTACAATATATTCATGAGTCGTGAAGCCATACTACAACAAGCGCTATCGCTAAGTCCGGAAGACCGAGTGAAGCTGATTGACGAGTTGGTGGAAAGCGTGGCCGATCTTGAAGCCTTTCCGGAATTGTCGTCCGAACAACTGGCAGAACTGGACAGGCGAACGGAAGCCTACCACGCCAATCCTGAAGCCGTTTTGACATGGGAAGAGGCTGAAAAGCGGATCTTCTCCCCGAAATGAAATACCGCCTTTCCCTCCTTGCAGAGGCGGTTGACGACCTTCGGCAGGTTCGTCTCTGGTACGACGAACAACGGGAAGGTCTAGGACGTGAGTTCTCCCATCACGTTCGAAAATGCTTCGAGTTGATTCTCGCAAATCCGAACGCCTATCCGAAAGAACGCGGTGCAACGAGGCGGGCACTGCTGAGGACGTTTCCTTACGCAGTCTATTACGAGATCGATGGAGACCGTGTCGTGGTCATGGCCGTGTACCACTTGAAAAGGCGGCCGGGCGGATGGCGGAAGCATGGCCGCTGATTCGGCGCGACTCAGTTGCACGAGGCCGGGGAATCACGTGTTCGAGAGATAACCTGGAACGCGCGTTCCGCATTCCGAACAAATTCCGCTCACATTTCCTTTCAATTCATAATCACATTTCGGGCATGCCGTCGGCGAGCGGCCGCCTGGCAGGATTTCTGCCCATTCCAGCGCCCAGAGCACGACAAAGAGCATCAGCGGAAAACCGAAAATGACCAGCGCCGGTACAACGAAAACCTGCCAGGGTCCGGTGCGCGCTGCCCACACGAAAAGCAGGCTGACCGCGCCCACGTAGATGAAGATGCCGACCAGCCTCTTCGGGCCCTGCCGCATCTGATATCCTCCAGTGCCGCATGACTGGCATCCAGCCGACGGTTGACCGACTGACCGCATTCCGAACGACCGTCACGACGCCGCCTTGAGCTTCGGCAGCACTTCCTTCATCACGTGCGCATCGCAATACGCCCCCAGCAGGATCATGTACAGGCACGCGTCCGTCGCCTCCGCCTCCGTGTACTTCGCATCGCCCAGCACCTGCCGCACCGCGTCGAACCGCACGTCCGACGCACGCCCCGGCTCCGGTCCCAGCGCCGCCGTGAATCGATCGACAAAGCCGATCGCATCCAGCTTTTTGCGGATCGCCTCCTGCCGCGGCGCAATGTCGCTCGACCGCGGCATCTTCATCAGATCCCTGCCCGTCTCGCCGGGCGCCAGTTCGAACCACACCACGCCCGTACGCAGGAACTCGTCATACACCTCGCTGGGGATGGCTCGCACCACGTGATGAAACCGCTGCTCGGCCAGCAATCCCTTGAACGCCTCGCTCGTCACCACCACGTTGGTCCCGGGATAGTGCAGATCGTCGCCGATCGCCACGGACACATCGGAAAAACGCCGTTCCAGCGCCTGTTGAAGAAAGCCTCGAACCCGGCCGTAGTCTTTTTTGGGAATCATCGTCGTCCTCGCGGTACGTCGCGAGCCTGCCAGACGTCGCGCTCGATGGGATGAGGCGATTATACGCATGGCAGCACAAAGCTCACCCCATTAATTTCCTCCTTCTGACGGGCACTTCGCAACCCGCAACAAGATTCCAGGAGAGCGCCTGTCTGCGACTTTTCGGACGTCGTTGCCAAGCCAACGCCATCCCGTAAAATGCGATTGACAGACTCGTCAAGTCCCGGCAACTTCGCCATCGATATCAAGGGCTATCTGCCGTGCTCACGCATCGTGTCTCGCGAATTCTCCGCGGTCTCCTCGCCGCCTGCGTTCTTCCGATGGCAGGCTGTTCGCTGATTGTGCCGCAGGGCCGCGCCGACGAGATCACCGTGGACGGCGTGCTCAGCCGCTGCGCCGGGGCCTATCGCACCGCGAAGACCATCAGCGCCACCGGGCTCATCGTCGACAATCGCCGGTCCGATCGCCGCGTGCATCCGGTCCGATGGGATTACGCGGCGCCCGGCCGTTCGCGCCTGCAACTTGGGTTGAACGTCTCCTGCGTCAGCCCCGGCAGCGCCTGGAACTACGACGCCGCGGCCGATCGATTCTCCTCGCCTCCGGTTAATTCGCCCGCCCCGATCGAGTCGGCCGCCTATGCCCTCACCGACAGGGCAGTGTTCGTGCCCGCCGGCCTGGTGGAGAAGGGCGATGCGCTCTTCTGCTTTCGCGACGATCGCTACGAGCCCTGGCGGCTCGATGGCGCCGCCTGGCTCGAGGGCCGGCCCTGCTACAAGCTCATCCGCCGCGGCCGCGGGCCCGATGCCGCCAACCGCTGGACGCTCTGGGTCGATCAGGACACGCACCTGTTGAGGTCATGGGCGTGGCACCGCGACCTGGACGCGGGCGTCAGCGATGTCATCTGGCAATGCACGTTCTCGGATATCCGGCGGGATGCCAGCCTCTCCGACGAGATGTTTCTCCGCGCACGGCCGGGGCCGGTCGTTCTGCCGAAGACGCCGCGCGATTCGGCCGCGCATGACGACAGGACCACGTGATTCCAACCACACTCAACCGGCAGCCGCGGGAGCGCAAGGCATGTCGCTGAACAGCGCGCGTCGCCGCCAACTGCTGGCACGCTCACACGAACTGAAGGCCCACATCCACGTCGGGCGCGACGGCGTCACGACCGGCGCCGTCGACCTCGTCCGGCAGGCCCTCGCCACCAGCGATCTCGTCAAGGTGCGCCTGAGCGCGGACGATCGCGAAGGACTCGACCGGCTGATCAATGAACTCGTCGAACAGGTCCCCTGCCAGCTCGTCAAGCGCGTCGGCTTCGTGGCGATCCTGTTTCGTGGCGACGCTGACGCGGCTGGTCCGGCGAATATTGATGAAGACGCCGACGATTGAGCGCCGGCGGCAATTCGCCCGCATGCCGGAATCATCCACCCGCGCCGACGCCTCTGGCCTTCCCGCGCGCGACGGACTATAACGACCCGCATGAGCGCGGAGCACTATCATCACTTTCGCCTCGATTGCGGCGCCGACTTTGCCGCCGTCGAGATCCCCGGCCGGCGCACCACCGCCTTTCAGATTCGCGTGCTGACCGGCATGATCGACGAGCCCGGCGAACGCCTCGGCGTCGCCCGCATCGTCGATGAAACCCTGCCCAAGGGCACGGCCAGGCGCACCGCCCAGCAGCTCAGCGATGCCTTCGACACGCTCGGCGCCCAGACCGGCAGCGGCGTCGGCCGCGAGTCCTTCGTCTTCCGGTGCAGTTGCCTTCCCGAATTCGCCCTCGATGCACTCGCGCTGCACGCCGAGATGCTGTGCACGCCGGTCTTTCCGCAGGAATACTGCGACGTCGCCGTCGACCTCGCCCGCCAGGAACTCCGTGCAATGGAGGACGATCCACAGGAACTGGCCGGCCGGATGATCGCGCCCCACGTCTTCGGCCCGCGGCTGGGACGCCACGAACTGGGCACCGCAGAAACCCTCGATCGCATCGGCCGCGACGACATCGTCGGCTTCTGGAATTCCCACTTTTCCGCGCCGCGCATGCAGATCACCGTCGGCGGCGCCGTCGATGTGCAGCAATTCGCCCGCCGGGCCAATGAATTGTTCACTGGCTTCGGCACGGCCGCCGAGCCTCGGGCCCTGCCGCGGATCGAATTCTCGCCGGGCGTTCATCACCACCACAAGGAGCTCGAACAACAGCACATGCTTATCGCCTGGCCCGGCCTCAGAGTGACCCACGCCGACTTTCCCGTCGAGCGCGTCATGATCGGCGTCCTCGGCGGCGGCATGAGCTCGCGCCTCTTCACCGAGGTGCGCGAAAAGCAGGGCCTCGTCTATTGGGTCGGCGCCTGGGACGAGCACCCCCGCGACGGCGGCGTCAACTTCATGGGCGCCTCCACCACGCCCACCCGCTGCGACCAGACCGCACGGACCCTGCTCCGCGAAGTCGAACGCCTCGCCGAGGACCTCTCCGACGATGAAGTCCGCCGCGTCAAAGTCGGCATGATCGCGAAGAGCAAGACGCACGGAGACATCACCAGGGCACGGCTGGGCGAGTTGAGCGCCGATTTGTTCCACTTCGGCCGTCCGCTCACCACCGAAGAGAAGAACGCGAAGATCGAGGCCGTGACCGTGGCCGACGTGCAGCGTTATCTGCGCGACAACCCGCGCGATCGCCGCTGCATCCTCACGCTCGGGCCGCGGCCGCTGGAGGGAATGGCATGACCGCCGGCAACGGATTCGTGGACCACACGCTGGCCAACGGGCTGCGCATCGTGATCGAGCCCATGCCCCACGTGCAGAGCGTGGCCGGCGGATTTCTCGTGCGCACCGGCGCCCGCGACGAGGATGCCCGCCTGGCCGGCGTGTCCCACTTTCTCGAGCACATGTGCTTCAAGGGCACGCCGCACCGCACCTGGCAGCAGATCACCAACGACTTCGACAACATGGGCAGCACCTACAACGCCTACACGTCGAAGGAGCGCACCGTCTATTTCGGCTGGGTGCGCCCCGAGGACTTCGAGGCCCAGCTCGATCTACTGGCGGACATGATGCAGTCCACCATCCCGCCCGAAGAATTCGAGACGGAAAAGAACGTCATCCTCGAAGAGATCGCGATGTCCGACGACTCGCTCGAGCGCAAGGTCTACGATCTCATCCACGAGCGGCTCTACGCCGGTCATCCCCTGTCGTGGCCGGTGCTGGGAACGACCGAATCAATCACCCGGCTCACGCGGGACGAACTCTACGGCTACTTTCGCGATCGCTACCATCCGGCCAACATGGTCCTCGTCGTGGCCGGCGCAATCCAGCCGGAAAATGCCATCTCGGTGGCACAAAAACTCTGCGGCGACTGGTCTCCCCGTGCCCCGCGCCCGGCGCGTTCAAGGCCTCCCGGCATGCAGCCCATCGTTGGCAAGGCCGTCTTTGATCGATTCCAGCGACAGGCCGTCGCCCTCATTTATCCCGCGCCCTCGGCCTTGCACCCCGATCGCGAGAATGCCGACGTGCTGGCATCCATCCTCGGTGGGCAGAACTCCCGCTTCTTCTGGAACATTGTTCAGGCCGGCATTGCCCCGCAGGTCTCGGCAGGGCGGCTGGACTATTGCGACGACGGCATCATGCTGGCCTACGGCTTCGGCGATCCGCCCAGGGCCGAGCAGATCCTCGGCGCCATGCAGAACGAAATCGCCCGGCTCTGCCGGGATGGCGTCACCGAAGACGAGGTACAACGCGTCAAGAACCGCACCCGCACCGCACTCGCCACCGAAGCCGAGGCCCCCTACTACCGCCTGATGCAGATGCTCCACGATGTGGACGTGCTCGGCGCCCCGCGCCGCGTCAGCGAGCGCCTGGCCGCCATCGACGCCGTCACGCCCGGGACGATCAGGAACTACCTGTCCGCCTGGCCCCTGGGAAGCGAGGCGGCGATCGCCAGTCTCGGCCCGCGTGATTGGCCGCTGACAAATTGAGGCGTTCTTCCCGCTCGGTCTCAGCCGCCCTAACCTCATATCTTGAAAAAGCCTGTAGGCGGACTACCGCCGGCGATATCGGTTAGAATGCGCTGAAACCATCGGCGTCCGATAAGCATGCAACAAACCCTCGTCTTGGATATTTCAAGACGGCCCCCGAAATCACAAGCCGATGGCTTTGTATAAAATCGGACCAGCACCGCCGCTACGCCTGCGCGCCCGGCGGTCGGAACCAGCGACATGACGCCTCAAAACCCCAACGTACCGGCCACTGCCGGTTCCGCTTCCGGCGCCGCGCCAACGCCTCGCCCTTCGGCCCCCTTGCCGACCCGGGAACCCGTCTCCCCGATTCGAACCGATCCGCCGCAGCTCCGCTCATTAACCGGCCCGCGCGGCCCGACCGTGGACCTGCGGCGTCCGAGCGTCCGAGTGGTTCACGATGCCCGCAAAGGTCGCCCTCCCGCGCGCGGTTTCCCTGCTATCCTCGCGTTCTTGCTGATCACCTTCGCCGGCCTGCTCGCCACCGTCTCGATGGGCTTCTGGCGATGGCTGCTGATCGAGCGGCCCGCTGCCTTTGAACAGGCGCCCCTCGTCGCCGCCGAGTTTTTCGACACCCACACACCCATCATACTTCAAAGCGTCGCCGCGGCGCTGTTGCTGCTGCTCGGCGTCGCCATCGCCCGTCTGAATGTGCTGCGCTATGTCGTCGCCGCGGCGGTCTCATTCGCGACGCTGCACTGCGCAAATCTCCTGCTGCAAGGCGACTATGGCTGGGAACGCCTGCTGCTTCCCTCGCTCTGGGCCGCCTACTTCATCTGCCTCTCGCCCCACGTGAAGAATCCGAGCATCCTGGGACTGTTCGGCTTTCTCCTGATCGTCGCCGCCTGCACCGGTTGCCATGGCGAATGGTTCGACTGGCGCAACTACCAGGCCTATTTCGAAAAGTGGCCAGCGGCCCGCGACTTCCTCGCCGACTGGGGCAGCGAAGCCGCATGGGCCGTGGTGCTGCTGTTGACCGCCCTCGGCGTGGCCATGTCGCGCGGCAGAATGATCCACTTCTGCAATGCGGCGCTCCTGGTGATGCTCGCCTGGTACTGCATCAACGAGGGCGCGACCCACGAGGCTACCTTCACCTTCGCCAACGGCGTCACCAAGTCGATCGAGGTCCACGGCTGGAAATACGTCGACACCTGGCGATGGTTCTTCGCCGGCGAACTGGTGCTGCTGAGCATCATCCTGCTGCACCTGGCCCTGGGCATGGGTTCTATCGCCCTAGGCTTTGCCGTCTTGTGGGTGGCCTTTGGAATTCAGGCGGATCAGCGGGCACAACGGTTACTTCTCACACGGGGTGTGTACCGCGTTGCACAGCTCATGACTACACAGCAAGGTGGCGATCCATCGCGCGAATCGCGCGAGCTGGAAGGCATGGGGCTGCCTATCGAAGCGACCGCCGGGGAACAGAAAGATTCAAAAAGGAAAGAAGAGTCGGCGGTGTTTACCCCGGCCGAAACAGTCGGCATCACCGTAACGACTACTTGGGCCCTCCTGACCGCCATGCTCGCAGGTCTGATCGGTGCAGCCGCACTGCGGATGATGATCGTGCATCCAAACGTCCGACATTGGGTGCTGCTACTGATATGGGGAGTACTTGGTGCATTGATCGTCTGGCTGGCGAACATCTCGCCCAAATTACCCGAGCATGCCTGGGTGGGCTGGGGATCGAACTGGCTTAACTTTCTACGATCGGAAGCCATGATTGCGATCGCGTGGGTCACATTCGCCCTCGGCGCCTCGTGGTCATTACGCGAACGCGCGCAATACGTGACGTGGCTCTACTGCGCCGCCGCATGCAGCTTCATCGGAACCCTGCTTACCCTCGGCGGCATTGCCGTCCTTATTCCATACGCCCAGTTCCCGACCTTGCCGGTCTGGGTCTATGTGGCCATCGCCGCTGGACAATCTTCGCTGATGTGGGCACTTCTGATGCACCGAAACCTCGGTGCAAAGCGAATGGAGCCTGCTCGGGCAATCGCGTAACGCAAAAACCGAATAATACCGATAACGGATTTGTAGCGGGGCGACTACCATCCGCGCGGTGCGCTGCTCTTGCGCCCGATTGGAGGTTCAGCCGTGCCGATTCGGACGTTTTTAGTCGTGACCATGCTCCTGACCTTGTCTCTGGCCGCCGGCAGCGGCTGCAGCCATGCCGATCTGAAGACTCAGGATCGCTTCAACCGCGGCCTCGTCATCATCCTCCCCGGCATCGAAGGACGAAGCATCTGGAACGAGAATCTCGCCCGCGGCCTGGATGATGGTCAGGTGCGAAGTGCCATCGAAGTGCACGACTGGGGCACGCCCATCCCCGGCGGCTTCCTGTTGAATCTTGCCGACATGGAGCGCAACCGCAACGAGGCCCAGAAGCTGCGCGGCCGCGTACTCGACTACTGGCGACAGTACCCCGGCAGGCCCGTGCAACTTGTCGGGCACTCGGGCGGCGCGGGCATCGCCGTGCTGACCGCCGAGCAGATGGCGCCCAACGAGAAGCTCGATCGCCTCGTCCTGCTCGCTGCCGCCATCAGCCCCGGCTACGACCTGACCACGGCACTCTCGCGAACCCGCCGCGGCATCTACAACTGTTATTCCGAGCAGGACAGCCTGTTTCTTGGACCGGGCACGCTGATTTTCGGAACGATCGATCGGCAGCATGCCGAGTCCGCCGGCAAGATCGGCTTCCGCACTCCCGACAATTTATCCGCAGACGGTGCCCGGCAGTACGCCAAGCTGCATCAGATTGCCTGGACGCCGAAGATGATCTGGATGGGTCACGACGGCGGCCATTTTGGCTGGGCCGATCGCGGCTTCGTCAGGAACTGGGTAGCCAGCCTCGTTAATGCAGAGCCGAGGCCGGCCGTCGCCGACGCATCCCTGGTAGTGGACACGCAGTAACCGGTATGGGGTAAACGGCCGGGCGAAATCAGATATGATTCGCGGTTTGTCCCATAGCAGACTCGGGATAAACCTGATGCATGGACTGGGAGATATACTTTCCTTTTGACGGCATGACTCACTAAAATGGGTGTATGGACGGTAGGCGGCGTTGGTAAAGTGTTTTACTTGCCCGGTTTGCACTCCTGACGGTTCGCTTTCCTCATAGGTAGTTTCGGTCGCTGGTCCGGTGCGAACGGGCGAAGACTATGAATGCGACAACCGCTCAACTCAAGGTGCTCCTGCTGGCCAAGCCCGGTTCCCGGGCCGATCAATACGCAAAGATGCTGGGCGACTGTGCCGACGTGAAGCTCGTCGACTCCTTCGACGAAGCCGTCACCGCCCTGCGCGAGAATCGCTTTGACCTCGTCATCAGCGATCACAGCGACTTCATGGCACTCGAGCGCGGCGCCGTCAATCAGCGCTCCTCCCTCATCCTCGACACCATCGGTCAGGGTGTGTGCATCATCGCCGCCGATGGCCGCGTGCTCTGGGCGAACCCGCGCATGCGCAGCTTCCCGGAAGACCTGATGACCCACGTGTCATCGACGTGTCTCCGCGCCTTCAAGAAGCACGAGGCCGAGGACAACCGCCCGGCCCACAGCCGCGCCCGGCGATTTTCAATTCCGGCCGGCGACGATCAGCATTTCGAAGTGACCATCACCCCCGTGATCGCCCCCGGCGAGCGCGTCGCGCAGTACACCGTCGTCGTCTGGGACGTCACGCACAGCCGCCGCCTTCAGGGGAAGATCGACGCGATCGATCTGGCGGGACGCGAGCTGGTGCAGCTCGACGCGGAACAGTTGCGGAGCATGGGCGTCGACGAGCGCATCTGCCTGCTCGAGCAGAAGATCCTGCGTTACATGCACGATCTGCTCCACTTCGATAACTTCGCCGTGCTGCTGATCGACAAGAAGACCGAGCGCCTGGAAATCGTCCTCCAGCACGGCATGTGCTCCAAGAGCCGCGACCTCGACATCTTCGCCTCCGCCGAAAACAACGGCATCAGCGGCTACGTCGCCGCCACCGGCCGCAGCTACATCTGTCACGACACCTCGAAGGACCCTCGCTATCTCATGGGCCTCGAAACGGCCCGCAGCTCGCTGACGGTGCCGCTCCGATTGCACGACAAGATCATCGGCGTCTTCGATATCGAGTCCGACAATCTTGCCGCCTTCAACGAGGATGACCGCCAGTTTGCCGAGATCCTCGGCCGCTACGTTGCCATCGCCCTGAATCTGCTCGATCTGCTCATCGTGGAGCGCTACGAATCGACCGGCCGCCTCGCCGACGACGTCATCGACGAAATCTCCGGCCCCCTCAACGACATCATCACCGAGGCGACCAACCTCAAGGACGAGTACATCGGCAACGACGAGCTGCGACACCGCCTCAACGCCATCATCGACAGCGTCGCCGACATCAAGCACAAGGTGAAGGATGTCGCCTCCCCGCGAACCGGCATCCTCGGCCGCCGCGAAGAACCCGCCAGGGATCCCGTCCTCGCCGGCAAGCGCATCCTGCTCGCCGACGATGAGGAAATCATCCGGGAGACCGTCTCCGGCGTCCTGCGCAAGGCCGGCTGCCTTGTCGAAACCGTCTCTGACGGCACCCGCGCCCTCGAACTGCTTCGCTCCCAGAGCTTCGATCTCGTCCTCGCCGACATCAAGATGCCCGGCAAGACCGGCTACGAAGTCTTCGCCGCCGCCCGCGAGATCAATGCGGACTGTCCCGTCATCCTGATGACCGGCTTCGGATACGATCCCAACCACTCGATCGTCCGAGCCCGACGAGAGGGCCTGAACGCCGTGCTCTTCAAGCCATTTAAGGTGGACCAGCTCATGAACGAAATTCGACAGGCCTTTGTCCCCGCCAGTTGATCTCAACCTCTCCTCTCGCCTCCCTCCTCTCCCAAAAAGCCAGAAACACAATCCAGAGAACGACCTGCCAGAGCGAAGGTTCTGCGCGCAGAAAAAAGCCCGCCGCACGCGCGTGTCGTGCGTCGGGCGTTTTTGCCTGGTCGCGGTGTTAACGGCTATGGAACAGGGTTGTCGGAGCCGCCGGTCGGCTGGCCCGGAGGCGGGGGCGGCGGGGCGCTGATCGGCGGATCAAAGTCTTCCACCTGCTCGCCACTGGAGACGAGCAAATCGCGCGCTCGAAGTATCGATCGCTCCAGTCCGTGAACGCGCTCATCGTTCGCCGACACGCCGCCCGCCAGCAGCTCGCGCCGCTCTTCAAGCATCTTCTCCATCGTGATGCGAATGCGGACGTAGATTCCGTCTTCGATGATTCGCTTGCGTTCGTCGTCCGTCATGTCGCGCGTGCTGTTCGCCGACGGAACGTCGGCAGACGCCAGCACCGGCCCATCGGTTTTCTGCGGTTCACCGGCTGCCACCGGCTGGACCGGCTGCACCGCTTCCGGCTCCGTATTGGCGGGCGCGGCCTTGACCGGCTCGGGCTCGTTTGCCGCCACCTGCGTCGGCTTTGCCGGCTCGGCCTGGACGCTGGTCCGCGTGTCGTCCGACTTGCCGGAGTTCTTCACCTTTTTGTCGTTGCCGCCGCAGCCGGCCACGATGAAAAGACCGGCCAACAGTCCGGCCAGTCCGTTATGCATCCACCTGTTCGATTTCGTCCCCGCGTTCATGAAAAAGTCTCCGTGCAAAAACTCAGCCGGTCACTGCCGGCCGATGTCGCCGACGCCGCTGCTCAATTGCTCGTGCTCTTGTCGGCGGTTGATTTCCCTGATGTTGCGGAGCCGCCCGCCGCGCCGGTGGACTGCCAGTCCGTCGAAGCAGCGCGACTGACCACCACCTTTGTCGCCACCAGCTTGGCCTCCGCGCCGTCGCCCTCCTTGCGGCCCCAGACCTCGACCTTGTCGCCGACCCGGACATCCTTCGGATCGGCCCGGCGGCCGTTGATTTCAATGACCGTCTCGGGCGTGTAGGTGCCTTCGAGCGTGATGTCGTTGCCGCTGTTGTCGGTCGACACCATGGCCACGATCCGATTGGCCAGATCGATGGCCTTTACGGTACCCTTGCGACTGCGAATCTTCGGGGCGTCGTTGCTCTCGTCCGAGCATCCGGGCTGCACGACGAACACGCCGCCTGCAAACAGAATGGCCAGCAGGGCGAGCCGCCGCGCCGTAGGGTATGGCTTCACGTGTGAACTACTCCTTCCGGTTTCCTGGAATCAGGGCTGCGTCCCAGCCGCCCGCCCGGCGCGTGATGACGTGCGTCGCACACTGCTGTCGCCGCCGGGGTTCAATGTCGCGATATGGCGGAATAATCTAAATCAGCTGGCGAATAAAGGCAAACTGCCGCCGGCTGCGCATGCCAATGCGGCGGTGCCGGCTCAGCTGCCGAAGTCACAACTCCGCCGGCCGGTCCGGCAGGCGACGCATTGACGACCGACGCTTGCCTTGCCGCCAGCAGGCTTCTATTGTCGCCCATCGTGATCGAGCACGCGTCAGATAAACCAGCGCCGGCCGCGATTGCCGCCGAACCCGTGCGTGACTCGCACCGGGCGCTGTTCTGGGGCGCCGCCCTCATCGCCGCACTGCTGTCGGCCGGACTCAACCTGCTCATGGCCAGGATCATCTGGCTGCCGCTGTACAGCGGCCTGTTCGGTTTTCTGGTGCAGGGCCTGCTTGTTGGCGGCCTGGCCTTTCGCATCGCCCGCCGGGCGCGACCGGTCCCCGCAACCAGGCGCATCGCCGCAGTCGTGCTGCTGTCTCTATGGAGCGGCGCCACGATGCTGTACCACGAGTACCGCTACACGCGTTCGACCATCGCCGAGCCGCCGCTCTTTCATGCCGCCCGGAACGACGCCCTCGATCGCGGCGAATCGCCGGCCGAAGTCAGCCGCGCCGCCGCCCGCGCCTTCGACGCGGAACTGAAGCGAACCTACCCGCCCGGCGGGGCCTTCGGCTATGCGCGATGGTGCATCGCCGCCGGCACCATGCCCCTCGACGTCCGCGGCTATCGCGAAGTTTCATCGACCCCGCACAAGGGCCTGCCCTGGCTCGCCCGAACCCTCGGCGGCATGGCGCTCATCGCCGCCGGCCTCTGGTTCAGCCTCGATGCCCTCCGCACTGACCGCGCCGTCTCCAACGTCATCCAGCCCGGCGAAGAATTCGAGGAAATCGACTGATATCCGCCGGCCGGCGTAAGTGCCACATTGAAGGCACCTCACCGTGCTCGCGATCGACGCAGCCGCCGCCGACCGTCAACCGGTCCGCCGCGTCCCATATTCCGCCGCGCCGATTGTCTCGCCCTTCGCCCGCAACGCCGCAATCAACGCCGCCGCCCGCCATCATTTCCGGAAGTGCAATACCCGCTGGTCCTGCCGGCCGCAACGATTGCAACGGAATTGCCAAATGCCCTGCCGGCGCCGGCCGATCAAGGCTTGGATGCGGGGGCGGCTCGCACGTTCCCGCGCACCAGCACCGAGGACCCTGGCCATGAGCCGCGCAAAAGATGTCCTGACCACCGGAGAAGTCGCGAAGATCTGCAAAGTCGCTCCGCGCACCGTCTCCAAGTGGTTCGACAGCGGCAAGCTGCGCGGCTATCGCATCCCCGGCAGCAAGGATCGGCGCATCCCCGTGCAGCAGCTCGTCCGCTTCATGCGCACCCACGGCATTCCGCTCAACGGCATCGAATCCGGCGTTACCCGCGTCCTGTTGGCAGAGCCCGATGCCGCCCTCGCCGATCTGCTGTCCCGCGCTCTCGCCAGGGAGGCCGGCTATGAAGTGGTCGTCGCCCGCAGCGCCTTCGAAGCCGGCGCCCTCGCCGAAGCCTCCAAGCCACACGTCATGCTGGTCGATGTCACTCTGCCCGGCATGTCCGGTCGCGACGCCCTTCGCGCCATTCGCAATGTGCCCGACATGAACTTCTGCAAGATCGTCGCCGTGACCGACGCCGCACGGCCGGGCGACGAGGCGGCCGCCCGGCAGCAGGGCTTCGACGGCCTGCTCGCCCGGCCCTTCGACGTGGCCGCCGCCGTCAGTGCAATCGAGGCGGCACTTGGCGCCGTGACCGCCTGATGCGGCACGCGACGCCTGGTCTTTGCCCCGTCAGCGATCGTCGCCCACGATGCCGGCCGAGCGCCCGGCCCGCGCGGTTTCTTCCAGCAGCTCCGTCAGCACGCGGGCGGTGTTCGCCGCCGCTCCCGGCTTCAGTATTTCCTGAATCGCCGTCGTCAGGTCCTGTCGCACGCGGCGCAGCAGCTCCTCGCTCGACAGCCAGCTCACCACCCGCGCCACGATGGGGTCGACCGTGCGATAGTAGGGCATGAACTCGGGAACGATCTCACGACCCGCCAGGATGTTGGGAATCGAGAGGTAGGGCGTTCGCAGCAGCCATCGCCCCACCAGGTGGTAGGCCAGGCGGCTGGAGTTGTACATGACGATCATGGGCGTCGCGTGAAATGCCACTTCCAGCGTCGCCGTGCCCGATGCCACCAATGCGACATCGGCCGCCCGGATCGCCGCCCCGCGATCGGCCGCACCCGCCACGACAATCGCGTGCATCTGCCGCTTCAGGCCCTTGAGCCCCCGCTCGATCGTCTCCCGCGCCGCGTCGTTCGCCGCAACGAACAGCAGGCGAATCCGCGGATAGCGAATCTGAAGCGCTTCGGCCGCTTCGAGCTGTCCCGGCAGCACCTCCGCCAGCACGTGCATTCGCGAGCCCGGCAACAGTGCGACGACCGGCGACGCGCCCTCACGCAGTGCCGCCACTCTGGCCTCGTCCACGCGCTGCGCCAGCAGCCGATCGATCGTCGGATGCCCCACGTACGTCGCCGCGATCCCCGCCTCGCGAAAATAGTCCTCCTCGAACGGCCACAGACACGCCAGACGGTCGACCCGCGCCCGCACCCGACGGTTTCGCCACCCGGGCGGCCCCCATGCCCACGTCTGCGGCGCGATGTAGTACAGCACCGGAATGCCGCTGCGCTTGCACAGCTTTGCGATGGGCAGATTCAGCGCCGGCGAATCCACAACCATCGCCGCATCAAATCCGCCGTCACGAAGAAACGTCTTCAGACGCCGCAGCAGAAGCAGCGCCTCCGGCACCCGCTTCAGCGCGCCGAATGCCATCGCCGCCCGCTCCGTCATGTCCGTGAAGCAGTCGCAGCCCGCCGCCGCGAGCGCCGGCCCCGTCAGGCCGGCAAAGGTCGCCTCCGGCACCAACTCTCGAAATGCACGCACCACGTCGGCCGCGTGCTCGTCCGCGCTCTGCTCCGCGACGCTGACGAAGATGCGCGGTTTCGCCGCCGCGCACTCACCGCTCAATTTTCCCGCGTCACGCGACATTCGTTGGAACGGTATCGCGGCACGCCGCCCCCGGCAAAGCCCTTCAGAAAAGGGCCGTCAATCACCCAACGACGCTATATATGGTGGATACCTGCCCTCTATCGTCCATTACTTGTGCACAACGTTGACGGGCGTATCACGGTTTCGTTCGCTTCAGCTTTGGTATTCTGTAAGCTTTGACGTTAAACAGCCCAGTCCAAACAATTCAAACTCGAACGGCCGCTGCGGCGCGCCCGGCCGCGCCCGCCGACCCTCCGACCACGCCCTGAGTTTTCTTGGTTCACTCCATTTCTCCCGTTATCATCTTGACGGTACAGACCCCGCCTCGTAGGCTGATAGGTCTCGCAAAACTTTGTGTAACTCTTGGCAACTTAAGCGCTTTGGGAGGTGACTATTGTCGTCCGCGTTGGTCCGCGACTTGATCGAGTCGGGCATTCACTTCGGCCACCGGGCTGCCCGGTGGAATCCGAAGATGCAGCCCTACATCTTCGGGAAGCGGAATTCCATTCACATTATTGACATCCGCCAGACCGTGAAGGGCCTGCTTCGAGCAAAGAAGTTCCTCGCGGCGATCGTCGGCCAGGGACAGGACATCCTGTTCGTCGGCACGAAGCGCCAGGCGAGGGACTGCGTGGTAAAGCAGGCCCGCCGCGTAGACATGCACTACGTGAGCGAGCGGTGGCTGGGCGGCACCCTGACCAATTTCAAAACCATTCGTTCCCGTCTGTCGCGACTTGAAATGCTCGAAGATCTCGAAGCCACCGGCAAGATCAACGAATACAGCAAGAAGGCAAAGGCCCGCGCCGCACGTGAACGTGAGAAGATCGCGCGCAACCTCGATGGCATTCGCAAGATGCATCGCCTGCCCGGCGCGCTGGTCATCATCGACGTCAAGCGAGAGCACAACGCCGTGAAGGAGGCCCGCAAGCTCGGCATTCCCACCGTGTGCCTCGTCGATACCGACAGCGATCCGGATGGACTCGACATCGTCATCCCCGGCAACGACGACGCCATGCGCGGCGTAGAGATTGTGCTGGCCCAGTTGGCCGACGCAATCGAAGAGGGCAAACGCGCCCGCCAGGTCGCTCCCAAGGACGAAGACACGTCCAGCGCCCCGCAGGGCCGCCGCTCGCGCCGCATGACGACGTCCAGCGTCGCCGCCAAGGGCGCCGAAGAGGGCGCCGAAACCATCGCTGCCGACGCTGCCGAACCCCAGCCCGCAGAAGTGACCGACGGCGTCTCCTGACGCTCGTCCGCAGGTGCTGCGAGCAACCAGGACAGTCTTTCCCGGCCGCGCTTGCTTCGGCGTGCGCGGCCGTTTTTCGGATGGGCGCATCCCGCGGCGCCGCTTATTCGCCGCCGGGTCTCAATCGGCCGAGCTGCCGGCACAGAATTCGGATGCACCCGACACACATTCAGAACGCATGCGGCCACAGAACGCGCGGCCGCTTGAGGAGATACGACCGACATGGCTGATATCAGCGCAAAACAGGTCAGCGCCCTGCGCGAGAAGACAGGGCTGGCCATGATGGATTGCAAGAAGGCCCTCGTTGAGGCCGCCGGAGACGATCAGAAGGCCCTCGACATCCTCCGCAGGAAGTTCGCCGACAAGATGACCGAGCGGGCCGATCGTGAGACGGCCAATGGCCGCATCGGCGCCTACGGCGGTGCAAGCGGTGCCGCACTGGTGGAGCTGCGCTGCGAGACCGACTTCGTCGCCACCAATTCCGACTTCCGGAGCATGGCCGACAAGCTCGCCGAAACTTCGGCCACCACCGGCGTCACGGAAGTGGAATCCTTCAAGTCCGCAAAGATGGCCGGCGGTCAGACGGTGCAGGACTTTCTGATTGATGCATTCGGCCGCATCAAGGAGAACATCCAGGTCAAGCGTCTGGCCCGCCTGGACGGCACGGGCGCCTGCTACGTCCACCACAACGGTCGCGTCGGCACCGCCATCGCCTGCGACAAGGATCCCGGCGAAGCCGGTCGCAACATCTGCATGCACATCGCCTCCACGCCGGTCATCCTCGGTCTCCGCCGGGATGATGTCCCCGCCGGCCTCGTGGCCCAGGCGAAGGAAAAGGCGGCTGAAGAGGCCGCCGGCAAGCCGCCGCAGATCATCGACAAGATCGTCGCCGGCAAGATGGACAAGTGGTACGCCGAGCGCGTCCTCGTCGAGCAGCCCTTCGTCATGGACGACACCAAATCCGTCAAGCAGATCGCCGAGGAAAACGGCTTCAACATCCTCGGTTATTTGAAGTTCGAAGTCGGCGTGGTCGGATGACCCGTTTGCTGAAAAAGCCGCGAAAGCGGCTTTTTTTATGCGCGAGTCCGCGTATGTTGCCGATTTGCGGCTTGCGCGCAACGGCCGGTCCATAGGCATGCGGACTGCGACGGACGCGCAGCAGCCGCTCAGGAACACAGCTGTGGCAACTGCCCCAACACTGACATCCAAATCCATGGCAAAGAAAAAACCCTCCGGCCGCAAATCCGCCCCGCGCTATCGGCGCATCGTCCTCAAGATCTCCGGCGAAGGCTTCGGCGGCGAGGGCAAATTCGGCATCGACGGCGCCGCCGTCCGCCGCATCGCACAGGAGATCATCTCCGTCCGCGAACTCGGCGTCGAAGTCGCCGTGGTCGTCGGCGGCGGCAACTTTCTACGCGGCTCCGCCGTCGCGTCAGAAACGCGCATCCACGAAGCCACCGCCCACTACATGGGCATGCTCGCCACCATCATCAACGCCCTCGCCTTGCAGGACATGCTCGAGGACATGGGCCAGCCCGTCCGTGTCCAGTCATCCATCTCCATCCAGAGCGCCTGCGAGAGCTTCATCCGCCGCCGATGCATCCGCCACCTGGAGAAGGGCCGCGTCGTCATCCTTGCCGCCGGGACCGGCCGACCGTTCGTCACCACCGACACCGCCGCCGCCCTCGGTGCCGTCGAGATCGGCGCCGAAATCCTCTTCAAGGCCACCAAGGTCGATGGCGTCTACACCGCCGATCCCAAGAAGGAGAAGGACGCGAAATTCCTCGCCCGCCTCTCCTACAATGAGGTGCTGGACCGGCGGCTGAAGGTGATGGACGTCTCGGCAATCGACATGTGCCAGAGCCACGGCGTGCCGATCGCGGTGTTCAACCTGATGACGCCGGGCAACATGAAAAAGGCGGTGCAGGGGCAAAAAATTGGCACCCTGATCGGCGACTGAACCAGCGCGTAATGCTGCATCGGGTGCCACTGCTCTGTGAGCAGTGCGAACGACGCGCGTCTCTAGGGCTGCCACTGCTCGGTGAGCAGTGCGAGCGCGATGATCCATTAGCCGGTTTGGTGCCGAAAGCAGGTTCTCGAAAACGTGTCGCATTCCTGAACATGTCTTCCGAAACGCAACAACCCACACAACACCTGCTCGACTTCCCCCCCGACGCCCTTCCCGCGTCCCTGGCCGAGCTCGGCGAACCTGCCTACCGCGCCAAGCAGATCCTCTCCTGGATCTACGAACACGGCGTCACCACCTTCGACCAGATGACCAACCTGTCGAAGCTCCTGCGCGAAAAACTCACCGCCCGCTTCGCCTTCTACACCTCGACCATCCTCCGCCGCGCCGCCTCCGAAGACGGCACGGTCAAACTCCTCCTTCAGTGGCCCGATGGCGCGACCAGCGAGTGCGTCATGATCCCCACGCCCGAGCATCGCACCGTCTGCCTCAGCTCCCAGGTCGGCTGCCCCGTCGGCTGCCGCTTCTGCGCCAGCGGGCTTGACGGGCTTCAGCGCAACCTGACGGCCGGCGAAATCGTCGAACAGGCCCTCCGTGCCCGCGCCGAGGCACTTGCCAGCGGCGCCCGCCTGTCCAACGTCGTCTTCATGGGCCTCGGCGAGCCGCTGGCGAACTATGCCAACGTCATGCACGCCATCCGCACTATCAACGCCCCCTGGGGCCTCAACATCGGCGCGCGAAAGATCACCGTCAGCACCGTCGGCCTGCCGAAGCAGATTCGCAAGCTCGCCGACGAAGGCCTGCAGATAAACCTCGCCCTGTCGCTGCACGCCCCCAACGACGCGCTGCGGCGCGAGCTGATTCCCTGGGCCGAGCGCATCACCACCCGCGAGCTGGTCGACGCCTGCCGCTACTACTTCGAAAAAACCGGCCGCGAGATCACGCTCGAATACGTCGTGCTGCACGGAACGAACGACCGATCGGACCACGCACAGGAGCTGGCCCGCATCGTCAAGCAGCTACGCTGCAACGTGAACCTTCTGCGATACAACCCCGTCGAGCCGCTGCCCTATCGCCGCCCCACCAGCGAACAGGCCTTCCGCTTTCAGGACCTGCTGCGAAGGCACGGCGTGAATGCCCACATCCGTAAGTCCCGCGGCCTCGACATCGACGCCGCCTGCGGCCAGCTCCGCCGCCGCGAAATGCAGGAGCGGTCAGCCACCGTCGCCCTCACGATCGACGGCGAGTAAAATCCGCAGAGTACGCAAGAATCCGCCGATTGCGCGAGAATCCGCAGATTTCGCAGATTACGCAGATTAATTTGGCGCTCGGTCACTTGAGCCAGCGGCTCGTAAACTGGACGAAATTGAAATACGCGGGCTTGATTCAATTCTGAATCTGCGCAATCGGCGTAATCTGCGGATGAATATGGACACACGGCACTTTCACAAGCGGCTCTTCGATGCCACGCGCGAGCTGTTCCCGCAGCAGGGTGTCGTCGTCTGCGCCGTATCCGGTGGTGCCGACTCCATGGCCCTCCTCCACGGTCTGCACCGGCTTCGGGAACTGCGCCGCTGCGGCTGGACGCTCCACGTCGCTCACCTCGATCATCACCTGCCTCACGACTCCGCCGCCATGATGCGCCTCGTTGTTGAAGCCGCGGCGAGGCTCAACATTTCCTGCACCACCGCCGAGGCCGACGTACCCGCCCTCGCCCGTGAAAGCGGCGAATCGATCGAAGAGGCAGGACGCAAGGTACGCTACGATTTTCTGAAAAGCGTCGCCTGCGAATCCGGCTCACGCTGCGTCGCGGTCGCCCACCATGCCGACGACCAGGCCGAGACCATCCTCCATCGCATCCTCCGCGGCACCGGTCTTCGAGGCCTGCGCGGCATGCCGGCCTCGCGCTGGCTCGATCGCGACGCCGGCATCCGCCTCGTTCGCCCGCTGCTCGAAATCACCCGCGCCGACTGCATCGGCTATCTCGAGCGCCGCGGCCTGCCCTGGATGCACGACGTCACCAATGATGACATCCATGCGGCACTTCGCAATCGCCTGCGGCACGACGTCATGCCGCTGCTCCGCGGCGCCGTCAACCCGAAAGTCGCCGCCGCCCTGACGCGCCTCGCACGCCAGGCCGACGATGCCTACTCGGCCCTCCGCGACATTGCCGCCGACGCCCTGGCCCGCGCCCGCCTCGACGGCGATCGCGACCATGTCCGGCTCGACGCGGAGCGCCTCCGGGCTTATCCCGCCTATGTTTGCAACGAAGTGATCCTGGCAGCGCTGGAGAGCATCGAGCTCCCGCAAAAGGCGCTCCGCTCGCTGCACGTGACCGCCATCACCGAAGCCTTGCAGACGCCGGGTCCGCCCCGCACGTTCATCCTGCCCGCCGGCTGTGCCGCGGAGCTGAACGGCCGCGAGCTGTACATTCGCCGGACCAGTGTCACCAACACGACATCGCGATCTGTGACCGGTCGGGCCCCGTCGCCCGCGGCCCCGGAGGGCAGCGCCTCGTGACGCCGGTCGCCGCCGCCACTGTGCCTGCCGCCGGCGCGCCCTCGCAGGCATTCAAACGCCGGCTGGCCGCGGTGCTGCTGATTGCACTGTTGACGCGCGTGGCCGTCCTGCTCTATGCCGAGTGGCGCCCGGCCCGTTTCGACTTCCCCGATTCGCAGCGCTACGTCGCCGTCGCCCGCAACATCGCCGCCGGCCGGGGGCCCATCGATTGCGAACAGGTGCGGGCCGGCACCGATCCCGTCTTTCCGTATCTGCTCTCGGTCGCCATTCGCCTCGGCGCGACAGGCACTGACGCCATTCTGCGTTTCGGCCGCTTGACCAACAGCGTCATCGGCCTGGCATCCGTTGTTGTTCTCGCCGCCGTCGCCCGGCGCCGCTTCGGCGAATCCGTTGCCATCGTTGCGGCACTCATCCTTGCGGTCGATCCCATTCTGCTATTCTTCAACGCCCTCGTCCTCACCGAATCGCTCTACATTCTGCTGCTCCTCCTCGCCTGCTTGGCCATCGTCCACGCCGCCAGCGCCCCGCCAGTCAGAGCCGGGCTGTCTTCAGCCCGGACCACACCAACCTCTGCCGACGGTTCACTCAACATCGCGGAGTCCGCGACACAATCCCGCCGAATCGCCTGTTCACTCTGCGCCGGCGCACTTCTCGGCATCGGCGCCGCCACCCGCAGCACCGGCCTGTTCATGCCGCTCTTCCTGCTCCCCGCCGTCTGGCTCATGACGCAGGCGCGCGGAACCGCGACCCGCGTCCGTATCGCCACGTGCATGGCGCTGCTGATCGGAGCACTCGCCGCACTCTCACCCACGCTGGTGCGAAATTACCGCCTCTTCGGACAGTTCGTCCCGGTCCGCACCGGCGGTGGCGCCAGCCTGCTCGAAGCCCTCGGTCCCTGGGCCGATGGTTCGCCGGGAATGGATCGCATCGAATACCCGCCCGTCTCGCCCGGCGCCGACGAAGTCGCGCGCGACGCCGACTATCGTGACGCCGCGCTCGAATGGGCGGCGCGCCATCCAGCCCGATCGCTGCAACTCGCCGGCCGCAAGCTGATCCGGACCTGGGCTCCGGTGATCAATGCCGCCGACTTCCGATCGCCGTGGATTGCCGCCGTCTCGCTGGCGTCCGTTGTGCCGGTCTACATGTTCGCCCTGGCGGGCATCTGGCTTATTCGGCGGCGCCCCGCAGACCTGCTTTTGTTGATTGCCCCTGCCGCATACTTTACTCTGATCCACATGGTGTTTGTCGGCTCGGTTCGTTATCGCGTGCCCGCCATGCCGCTCATCTTCATCCTGGCCGCCATTGGAATTCACGCCGCCTGGATCGCACTGCGGCGCAGCCCCGCCGGCGACCGCGCCGCGACCGATCCGTTCCGGAGGTAATTGCCCTTGCCGCCCAGGCCCAACTGGAGCTTCCGCCTCCGCCGCGGCTGGCGCGCCTTCGTCGAGGGCCAGACCTTCAGCCGCCGGCCGGTGTCGGTCACCCGTCAGCGCATCGGCACTTTGGCCCTGCTCATCATGGTGCTGGCCTTCGGCGCCTACGTCTGGTCGACGCGCGCCGACAACATCCGCCGCCGTGCCATCGCCTTCATCGAACGCGCTGTCCCGGGTGACGTTCAGGTCCGAATCGGCTCGGCTTCCTTCGGCATGTTCGACGGGATTACGCTTCACGATGTTGAAATCGCAACACCCTTCGACGAACGGCTAAACGCCGCGGCCCACGATATTGGAGACCGCTACATTTTTTATGCCAGATCCCTGAAGCTTACGCACAATCCCTGGCACCTGCTCACTGGCCGCCTGCAAGTCGATCACGTTCTCGCCGTGCGGCCCTCCATCTATCTCAGCCAGAATGTCCGCACCGGCGTCCGCAACTGGCAGCTGCTCCATGGCGAAGTCAAAGCGCCCAGCAAACTGGCCACTCCCCATCGGCCGCGCATCACCATCCGCGACGCACAGTTGGTCGTCACCGCCATCGATCCCGAAGGCGAGCGAATACGCGAAATTGAGAAGCTCGACGCCGACATTCGCCCGCATCCCGCATCCGACACGGGCTATTTCATCGAGTTGCGACGCTATACCAACCCCGTCGAACGTGCCACGGTCTTCTTTGATCCCGGCGAGGGTGTCATCGCCAATGCACCTTTCGTCGCCGGCAGGATGATCAGCCTCCAGCTTCCGCCCGCCGCCCGCCGCCTCTTTCAGGATATTGCGCTCGTCGGCGAGGCGCGCCTCGCGCGCATGACCTTTGCCAGTCCCGCCGAGCAGCAGCGCAACCTCGAAGTGGAACTTCGCAACGTCCAGTGCAGCATTCCGGTGTGGCTCCTGGGCAAGGCCGAGGACGCCACGACGCGCCCGGCCCAGGCCACCGGCGAACTGCATGGCAGCGAACGCCTCGTGCGCATGGTCGGCGCCCGCGGTCACCTGAAACTGCGCGGCGACGACGCCGACATCGACCTGGCCGGCCTCTTCAACGGCGCGCAGTGCCGTTTCTCCGGCACCATCAGGAATATCGACGGCGGCCTGGGCGGCTGCGGTTTTAACATCCGCTTCAAGGCGGACGGCCTGCCGATGCCCGAGGCCGACGTGCGGGAAGCATTCGTCACCAACGAGCACATCCCGTGGGAACTGCGAAGGCTCTTCTTCGATTACGATCCGCACGGCCCCTTCGACTTCGACCTGCTGTTTTCTCGCGAGCCCGCCGCGCCCGAGTCGCTCAGCGTGCGCGGCGATATCCGCCCGCGCGGCGGCAGCGTCTGCGTGCGCTGGTTCCCCTTCACCGTCGACACGCTCGACGGGATCATTCGCATCGAAGGCCGCGACGTCTATCTCGATCAACTTGGCGGCCGTCACGGATCGGGCTATCTCACCGCCAATGCCTCCTTCGATACGCGTTACGACTACGCACGCGTCGATCTCGACGTGAAGGCGACTGCCGTCCCGCTCGACGCCCATCTCTATCTGGCCATGCCGGACCGCTATCAGGCCGCATGGCGCCTCTTCCGCCCGCAGGGCACCGCACACATTCATACCCGCATGCAGCGCGCCCCCGCCTCCGACGAAGAAGGCCGCCCGCCGTGGATCAAGCAGATCACCATCGATCTGGTCGACGCCCAGGCCGCACTGCCGCCGTATCCCTATCCCATCGAAAACCTCTGCGGCAGGCTCGAGGTCGATGAAGACCGCATTCTCATTCAGGGCCTCACCGGCACCTGCCGCGGCTCGTCGGTGCGCATCGACGGCTACGCCATCATCGACGAGGATGACGCTCCTGAGATCGAGCTGCGCATCGAGGGCGAGGGCCTTCGCCTCGACGACACCTTCGCCCGCTCCCTGCCCGAGGAGGGCCGCGGGGCCGTCGTGCAGTTCCAGCCCGACGGCTTTGCGGATGTCATCGGCTCCATCTCGATGCACGGCGACGGCAATGCCGTCTGGGACCTTCGTGCCCGCGTTCGCGACACCAGCATCGTCTACGACCAGTTTCCCTACCGGCTGGACGACGTCGAAGGCGAGATCGACGTATCGCCCGACCGTGTCTCGATCCTGAACCTGATCGGCAAGCGCGACCAGACGCAGCTCAAGGCATCGGGCGACGTGCAGCGCACCGGCGATGGCACCGCCATCGACGTTGCCTTCGACGCCATCGACGTCGACCTCAACGAAGGCCTCTACGCCGCCCTGCCCGCCGGCCTGCGCGACGTGTGGGACCTGCTCAAACCGTCCGGTCGCGTCCGCATCCGCACCGGCCTCCAGGTCTTCACTGAAGGCGGCAGCGACGCCGTCCGGCATCGCACGGACATCGAGCCGCTCGGCGCGGCGCTCACCTTTGCCGAGTTTCCCCTGCCGCTGACCGCCGTGACCGGCAAGGTGTCGGTCACCGGGCGGCGCATCGAGATCCTCACGCTCGCGGGCAAGTGCTTCGGCGGCAGCGTGGCACTCAACGGCTCGGTCGACCTGACCGACTTCGGGCGGCACGGCGCCCTCGAGATTCGCCTGTCCGACATGCCGTTCAACCGCAGGCTCCTCGATGCCCTGCCGCCGGCACTGTCAAAATTCCTGAAGTCGCTCGAGCCCGGCGGGCGCTTCGACATCACCCTGTCGCCCATCCGCTTCGAGGAAGACGATCGCGGCCGGATGCGCTGGAACTTCGACGCCGAGCTCACGCTGCGGCGGGCACGCGTCAATCTCGGATTCAAAGTGACGGAGGCCGACGGCCGCATCACGGCCCGCTGCGAAATCGACGAAAAGGGCGAATTTCACGTCGAATCGGGCGAATTGAGCCTGGCCTCCGTCGTCATGGCCGGCTGGGAGCTGAAGGACCTCTCGGCCCGTCTCAAGACCTCACAGATCGTTGAGGATGGCCGCCGGCGCCGATTCATCGAGGTCCGGGATGCCGCGGCGCGGTTCTATGGCGGCGAGGCGGTCGGCTTCGCCAGCGCCGAACTCGGCGGGCGGCGGCCGGAATACGAGGCCAATATCACGATTCGCGATGCCCAACTCGGCGAATATCTCGCGGCCCAGCATCGCCGCACAACCGCCGAACGACCGCCCGGCATGCCGCCTTCGGCCGCACCAGCCATGCCGACGGAAAGCGGATCGGTCGACGGGCGGCTCAACCTGTACGGTCGGTCGGGCATCGGCTCGTTTCGGGAGGGCAACGGCGAACTGTTCGTCAGCCGGGCGCAGGTTTGGAAGCTGCCGCTGATTCTCGCCATCTTCCAGGTGCTGAACCTGACGCCGGACGAAAACGTGTTCCACGACGGCCGGCTCGGTTTCTCGCTGCGTGACGACAGGATGACACTCCAGACGATCGATTTGCAGGGCAAGGCGATGTCGTTCGTCGGCTCGGGGACGATCGACCTGGCGACGGACGAGATGGACATCACGCTGCTGGCGGGCAGCCCGGTGCGCATCCGGGTGCCGGTGCTGACGGAATTCCTGGAAGGGGCGTCGCGGGAGATCATGGAAATCCGCGTGACAGGCACGCCCTCGAAGCCGGAGATCATGCCGCAGCCGCTGAAGAGCCTGACCAAAGCCCTCAAGACGATCTTTCCGGAGGCGCCGCCGGCACGGGAGAAGAACCCGCCGGCGCTGCGACCGGGGGAGTGAAAATCGAAAGTCGAAAGTCGAAAATCGAAAGTCGAGAATCGAAAACAAACGTCAGCACGTCGAAAAGTCAAAACTTCATAGCGGGATCTCAAACTTCAAACCTCGAATCTCAGATTTCAAAGCTCAAATCTCAGATTTCAAAATTCAAATCTCACGTCTCAAAGTTCAAACCTCGAATCTTAAAGTTCAAATTTCTTCATGACCCGGGGGTGGCGCGGGCGTTTCCTGCAATTGGGCGAGTTGCTGATAGACGGCGTCGCGCACGGCATCCCCTTCGGCCATGGTCTGCCGCAGCGCCTGCACGGCGGCCAGGGCCTCCTGATGGGCGGCTTCGATTTCGGGGTCGGGATCGGGGCGACCGGGGTCGCGGGGGTAGATGCGGTTGTTCTGCTCGCGGATGAAGGCCTCCATCCGCACCGCCAGGTAGCAGGCCCGCGTGAGCTTCTCCAGGGCCGACGGCGACGGGTTCCCCAGCACGAGCGATTCGAGCAGGCGCTGGATGAGCAGGAGTGCGGCGTTCGACGGGGCGCGTTCGCTTTCGGCGGGTGTCAGGTCGGTGACATCGAGGCGGACGGCGCGCTTGCGGAGGCGGCGGGCGTAGCGGAAGAAGGCGGCGATGCTGATGCCCCAGGCGGCGAGCTGGAAGTAGCGGTAGATGGCGCGCTGACCGCCGAAGCGCTTGTCGAGGATGGCGCGGTCGACGCGGTCGCGGAGCCAGGGCTGGAGGCGGGTGTGGAGGGTGCTCGTGATGTCGCGTTCGAAGGGGTCGACGGCGGGGAGCGGGGGGCAGGGGATTTCGAAAGGGGGAAGGGATTGAGCGTAGGAAGGGGAGGGAACCGGGGGTTCGGAGGGAACAGGGGAGGGGGCGGGGTCGAGCGGCGTGGCGGCGAAGAGGGCGCGGAGTTCGGGGTCGTCGGGGGGAAGGGGTAAGGGATCGGGGGGAAGGGGTAAGGTATCGGGGGGAAGGGGTAAGGGATCAGGGGGAAGGGGTAAGGGTTTGCTGGGCGAGGGGTGGTCGTCGGGAGGAAGGGGTAAGGGTTTGCCGGGGGAGCTGGTGAAATCGGGCGGGGCGGCGGGGTCGGGGTTTTTGTTGCTGCGGCCTGAAGCCGGCTCTTCGTACTCTTCTGTAAATGCTTTGGGGGACATGGGTTGGGGGCGGGGGAGGGGATTGGGGCGGTTTTTGTGGATTTTTTTGAATTTGCTCTTCGAACTCATGGGACGGGCCTCCTGATTTCGGGCGGTCACGAGCAGGACCGGCGCTCCGGGCGATTTTTTACCCGATGCAAAGCGATGCAAAGCGGAGCGCGCCGGGATGCGCGGCCATTTCGCGAGTGCCGCACACGCGGCGGCGACTCTGCGAAGACATCCATTAGATTTGCTCGGTGTTCCGTGCCATTTGACTGGGGCGAGGCCTTAGAGAGCCTTATACTAGGCGGCTGTGCATGTGCGATGCCGTGCTGGCCGGACGATCCAGTTGTTACAAAATCCAGGAGGCAATTCATGCATCCAGATCAGGTCGCATACTTTCATTTTACGGCCCCGCAGCGCGTTGATAAGGCGGTACAGTCGCTGGAGGGTATTCTGCTGGGCATCGCAGCCGACGGGATCATTCACAAACATGAGATTGAATTGCTGCATGCGTGGCTTAGCGAGCATCAGGATTTGGTCAATCGGCCGGTGTTTGATGAATTGGCCTTGCACGTGCGGCAAACGCTTGAGGATTCGGTCATCGATCCTGAAGAGGCGAAGGACCTTTTGTGGCTGTGCGCAAGGTACCGGGAGGGTAACGAGTATTTTGATGCCATCACGGCTGATATCCAACGGCTGCACGGCATGGTTTTTGGAATCGGCTCGGACGGGAAGATTAGCGAGCAGGAGTTGCGCGGGCTCAGTGGCTGGATAGAGGAGCATGAGCACCTGCAAACATATTGGCCGTACGATGAAATCGGATCGTTGATTACATCGGTCCTGTCCGATGGCGTCATCGATCCGCAGGAGCACCAGGAACTGCTCGCCTTCTTTGGCGAATTCGGAAACTTCTCCGAACATCGCGCGCTGAGCGATCAGATGCAGAGCGTGCTGAACGATGCGAAGACACCGGTAAAGGGTCTTTGCGCGGTGTGCCCGGTCATTGAATTCGACGGGCGAGTGTTTTGCTTCACAGGATCTTCGAAGAAAGCAACGCGCAAGCAGTTCGCCGCACGAGTCGAGTCCCTTGGCGGTCAATTCTGCAACAGCGTTTCACTGAAGACGAATTACCTCGTAATCGGCGGCGAGGGCAACAGTGCTTGGGCTTACTCGTGTTATGGTCGGAAGGTGGAAGAGGCGATGAAGATTCGCCGGACGGGCGGGACGGTGCTACTGGTGCATGAGTTTGATTTTTGGGACGCAGTGGCGGACCGGCCATAGATACCATCGACTGACGACTTCGCGGAAGGACGGTGCGGGGCAGCGAAATTGGGTTCGAGAGTTTCAGAGTGGCCCGTGAGCATGCCGACGCCGGAACAGTTCACTCGGTCGTTGACGTTACCGGAGTGGGTAGTCCGCAAGGAACGCCGCTCGATTGGCGTCGGCATGGCACGCGGCAAGATCGTTCCAAAAGCGCGCAGGGAGTATATATACTCCCTGCGCGCTTTTGGATCAGGGGTCAAGCGGTGGAGTATATATACTCCACCGCTTGACCCCTTCATTTCTCCATACCCCCTTAACCTCATGCCTAGAATAGAGTTATGAATAATCTTTCACGGCATGTGGACGACGCGATGGGGAGTATATATACTCCTCATCGCGGCGTCCGTAAATACCTCGTTTGTTCAAATGCCAACGCAAGCAATATTCCAGCAATTCGACCAATTATCGAGCAGGGTACTCAAGTATTCCGAAATCACAAGAATCCTGGGCGAACATCGCGAATCTTGGGGCCTAGGCCAGGGTACAAGTACAAACGATCTGATAGCATTCCTGAAGCAGCGAGGGAAGCTCAAGCAACTCGAATTCCCCTTTCCATATCGAAACGAGACCCGGTTTACGTGGGGGCCGGTCTCTCTCCTTAGCGTACTGCTAACGATCAAGAAGGACGCCTACTTCACTCATTACACGGCGATGCGTATGCATGGGCTGACTGAACAGGTGCCGAAGACTATCTATCTGAATCATGAACAACGACCGCACGCAACGAACGCAGAGCTTCGACAGGATCGAATAGATTCCGCTTTTAATCGACCTCCACGGGTGTCGCAAAACGTTATCGAATATGGCGACGTGCGAATTTGCCTTATAAACGGGATGCACACCGGCCAGCTTGGTGTCATCGAGAATGAGGTCACGTACGACGAAGCGACTCCCGTTAAGGTGCGTCTAACCAGCATCGAACGAACACTCATCGACATCACAGTTCGACCGGCATATTCCGGCGGAGTATCTGAAGTGCTAAAGGCATTTCGTCTTGCAAAGGACCGGTTCTCGGTCAACCGGCTTAGCGCCATGCTGACGAAGATCGGCTACGTGTACCCGTATCACCAGGCTATCGGATTCTACCTAGAGCGTTCAGAATACAAGAAGTCCGCGCTGGACTTGTTGCGTCGATTTCCGATGGAATTCGATTTCTATCTCGCTCATCAGCTGCGCGAGACTGAGTATGTAAAAGGCTGGCGATTATTTGTTCCAAAGGGGTTTAAGTAGCTCGACTAATTCCAAGACGAAATCGAAATAGAAGTCAAAGTCGCGTATCTTCACGCCGGGTTTGACGCTCGCTTCGACCGCCGGCCAATCGGCCCGATGAAACTCCCGATAGTTGCGAATCAATCCGAGTAAGTTGAGCGGAACTCGCTTTGCCTTGAAGATGTTGGTCAGCAGGGTAAAATTCGACTTGCTTTTCAAGTCGATATCTCGCTGGCACAGAATCGTGTTTATATCGAGGAAGTCTCTTGCTCGTGGAGCTCCCGCACGATTTCGTCGAACGACCGGCCCATACTCGGGCATTTGCTGGCAGATCGCGCGGAGTTTTTCGCAGACCAACATTTCAGGCGAGTACACCGAAATCTGGTAATCGTCGAGGAATTCGATAGCCTTACCATCTGTAAACTCAAATCGGCTGATATCGACGAGGAACTTCGCACGCGGTCCTATCTGAATTGCATTTCGTCGAAGCGACGCAAGATCGCCCGTAAACTTCTCAGACTTTGCACGCCCGATTAGTTTGAACTGTACTTCGTATCCACCCCAGAATTGGGATAGATCCGGAGAGATATTCTCCGGCTTCTCAACTATCTGGACATCAAAAGGAATAAGGTCAAGATCCCGAAACGACTCCTTCAGTGATGTCTCAATTCGTGCGCGGATTTCGCCAAGCTGTGCAGCCGGAAAATCGTCTTTCATCGACAGGTCAACATCGACAGAAGCCCGAGAACTGATACGCAGCACGAGGTCGAGCGCGTTGCCGCCTTTCAGAACAAGCCGATCCATCAGTACGTCGTCAGAGAACATTGAGATGACGACGCGCGTCTTTATTTTCTCAAGGAAGTCTAAGTCCGCTGCCGGTTTTTCTGTTCTCTTTGCCAAGGTTTCCTCGACCCAACGAATGTGCAACGCGAAATTAATCACTGCTCAAAGAGATTCCCCAGCCCGCCCAGGATCGAGCCTTCGCCCTTGCCTTTGGCGAAGGTGCCGGCGATGCGGCCGGCGAGGCGGGAGAAGGGGAGGGACTGGAGCCAGACGCTGCCGGGGCCGGTGAGGCTGGCGAGGAAGAGGCCTTCGCCGCCGAAGAGGCTGGTCTTGATGCCGCCGGCGAGCTGGATGTCGTAGGCGACGGAGGGCTGGAAGGCGACGAGGCAGCCGGTATCGACGCGGAGCTTCTCGCCGGGGGCGAGGTCGCGCTTGACGATGGTGCCGCCGGCGTGGACGAAGGCGATGCCGTCGCCCTGGATGCGCTGGAGGATGAAGCCCTCGCCGCCGAAGAGACCGACGCCGATCTTCTTCTGGAAGGCGATGCCGATCTGGACGCCGCGTGCGGCGCAGAGGAAGGCGGCCTTCTGGCAGAGGATCTCCATGCCGAGCTGGTCGAGGTGGAGCGGGACGATCTTGCCGGGGTAGGGGGAGGCGAAGGCGACTTTTTCCTGCATGGATGCGCGACGGGCATGGTCCGGACCGACACGGTGCGGCTCGCGAGGGTCCGGCTCGCGATGGTCCGGGCCGACACGGCCCGGCTCGCGAGACACGGGCGAGACGCCCATGCTACCCGGACCGACACGGTCCGGCTCGCGATGGGCCGGCTCGCGGGCGTTGGCGAAGGTGGTGAGGAAGAGGGATTCGCCGGTGACCATGCGCTTGCCGGCGTCGAAGAGCTTGCCGAGCAGGCCGGTGTTTTTGGACGGATCGCCGAAGACGGTCTGCATCTGGATGCCCTGGGTCATGTAGAGCATGGCGCCGGCCTCGGCGATGACCACTTCCTGTGGGTCGAGGGTGACTTCGACGAACTGCATGTCGTCGCCGAAGATTTCGTAGTCGATCTCGTCGGCGACGCGCATGGAGGGGGGCGGCGGGGCGGCGGCGCCGGCGTGCTGCATGAGGCTGGAGACGTGGCGGGCGCGGGTCCACTCCGGGGTGTTGGGGCCGTAGACGAGGGTGTCTGGCCCCTGGAGGGAGGGGAGGCGGGCGATGAGCTCGGCCCGGGACATGGGGCCGACGGGCTGACCGGCATCGGCGTAGTACCAACCTGTGTCGCTGGACATGGCGTGGGCTCCTCTCGGGTTTTGCGTCGTGCGGACCGGGTTTTGCGGGTCTCCGGTGCGCATCCTGGTCACGGGCGGATCGGGGCGCGGCGGTGCCGAACGCGGGGTCCCCGGGACGATACGATTCTCGAACCGGACGGGCACCGGGCCGACACGGCCCGGCTCGCGAGTGATTGACGGCCCGGCTCGCGAAGCACTGGCTCGCGAGGGTTCGGGCGTGTTGCGGCGTCCGCTCGAAATCGGACGGGCACCGGGCCGACACGGCCCGGCTCGCGATTGCTTGGCGCCCGGTTCGCGAACGTCCACACCCGGCTCGCGATGGTTGTCGCCCGGCTCGCGGATATTGGCTCCGAGAACGTTTGCCCGGCCGGGTGTTTGGGGCCCCTCCGCGGAGGATGCGGGCCTTTCGGGTCGGAAAACGCTGCGTTGGCACCCTGCTTTCTTTAGAAAACGGGCGAATATTTCGAGCAGCCGGGCCAACCGATAAATGGTAAGAATAGAGGAGAGAATACCCGCGTTCCAGCGCAGATGGTGCAGGGTTCGGGGCCGGTCTGGCCACGGGCGGGATGCCTGGCGCGATCTGCACGGGCGAGCCGCGCGTGTCGGGCGCATTTCGCGCGATGGCTGCGCCGATGACGGCGACCTGCCGGTGCCACATGCATGCGCTGGATGGCGCCGCGATTGCTGAAGAGGAGTGATGCGATGTTCACGTCCAAGCCCCCGGTCATACGCTCGACACCGTTCGACACGCACAGCCCTTCGCGGCATGCCGCGGTGCCGGCACGCCGGGGGCGGGCGACGGCGCCGGGCCGGCGGGAGAGCGCATTTCGCATGGAATCGAAGCGCGGGCCGCTGCCGTGGCTGGCGATGCTGCTGATCGCGGGGCTGAGCGGTGCGGGCTGGTGGCTGAGCGACCGGCAGGGGTTTCTGCTGGGGGAGATGGGGTCGCTGATGCTGGGGGCCGGGGGCCTGCACGGGCTGTGGCGCGGGGGCTTTCGCAAGATCGTGATGCTGCCGGTGGGGCTGGGGACGATCGTGCTGCTGGCGTCGCGGCCGGACTTTGCGGACGGGCTGGTGCAGCGGCTGGGGGTGACGCCGGGCGGTGTCACGCAGGTGGCATCGTGCGTGATCGCAGCGGTGGCGGTGTTTGCGGTGTCGGGGCGCGTGGTGAAATATCTGCGGGAGCGGTTCATCCTGAAGCGGCCGCTGGCGCGGGCGACGGATCGATTCGTCGGGACGGGGGTGGGGCTGGCGGAGGGGGCGGTCTTCGTGCTGGCGCTGTGCTGGAGCGTGGCGGCGCTGGAGCCGCAGGCGACGCGGGTGGTGTTCAGCCCGAGCGTGCCGGCGGGGAGCGGGCAGTATGTGCTGGCGGAGCGGATCCTGCAGCTGGGGGCGGAGATCGACGCGACGCCGCTGAAGCCGATCGTGCGGGATGCGAACCCGTTTCACGAGGTGCCGGCGTTGAAGAAGCTGCTGGACGGTGCGGCGGACGGGCGGCTGGACTTGAGCGGGCTGGACCCGGCGCTGCGGGCGAAGGTGGAGGAGATGCTGAAGGCGGCGGACCCGGAGACGATGCGGCAGGTGCGGGAGGCGGCGGGGCAGCTGCGGGGGTAGCCGGGCTAGCGCAGTGGCACACGGCACATGGACGGCCGCTGGTGTTCGCACTGCTTGAAGCAGTGGCACACGGGCGGGCATTCACCGGTTGGAAACCGGTGCCACAGCGCCGGACATTCGCGGTGCCACAGCGAATTGGTCAGCCTTCGAGGTAGGTGTAGCCCTTGAGGCCTTCTTCGTAGCTGCGGAGGAATTCCGCGGATTCGCGGAAGGAGATGCGCTTTTCGCGGAGGGCGCGTTCGACGTCGCGGCGGAGGCGGGCGATGAGGGCCTCGGGCGAGAACTGCACGTATTGCAGGACTTCGTTGACGGTGTCGCCGTCGACGACGTGGTCGATGAAGTACTGGCCATCCTCCTTGATGCTGACGTGAATGGCGTTGGTATCGCCGAAGAGATTGTGCATGTCGCCGAGGATTTCCTGGTAGGCGCCGGTCATGAAGATGCCCAGGCAGTAGTCCTCGCCGTTGACGGTGTGGAGCTCGAGTGCCGTCTTGACGTCACGCAGGTCGATGAACTTGTCGATCTTGCCGTCCGAGTCGCAGGTGATGTCGGCCAGCGTCGCGCGGCAGGTGGGCTCCTCGTTGAGGCGGTGGATCGGCATGATGGGCAGGAGCTGGCCGACGGCCCAGCAGTCGGGGACGGACTGGAAGATGGAGAAATTGCAGGCGTACGTGGCGGCGAGCTGGCTTTCAAGGCCCTGCAATTCGTCGGGGACGTATTCGCGCTCCTTCATCAGGCGGACGATCTTGCGGCAGCAGGACCAGAAGATGGACTCCATGACGCCGCAGTCTTCAAGCGTGAGATAGCCGAGCTTAAACAGGCTCATGGCCTCGTCGCGCAGGGCGAGGGCGTCGTGATAGGCCTCCTGGAAGTTCTTGATGGTGATGGAGTCGTGCGTTTCGAGCAGGTTGTGCAGGACGCTGTGCGTTTCATCGGGCAGGGACTGGGGCACGGGGTTCTGCTGCATCTCGGTGACGCCGAGGACGTTGAAGATGAGCGCGGAGTGGTGGGCGGTGATGGCGCGACCGCACTCGGTGACGATGACGGGATGCGGCAGATCGGCGGAGTTGCAGGCTTCGCCGATGGCGTGGACCACGTCGGAGACGTACTCGCTCATGGAATAGTTGGCGCTGGAGGAGAAGGTGGACGAGCTGCCGTCGTAGTCGACGGCCATGCCGCCGCCGACATCGAAGTAGCCGAGCTTGGCGCCCAGCTTGGCGAGTTCGAGGTAGATGCGCGTCGACTCGGCAAGGGCGTCCTTGATGGAGCGGATATTGGTGATCTGGCTGCCGAGGTGGAAGTGCGTAAGCACCAGGCAGTCGAGCATATCGGCCTGGCGCAAAATCTCGACGCACTTGAGGATTTCGACGACGGAGAGACCGAACTTGGACTTGACGCCGCCGGACTCCTGCCATCGGCCCGAGCCCTTGGCGGAGAGCTTGGTGCGGAAGCCGATGTAGGGTCGCACGTCGAGGGCGGCGGCGCGCTTGAGGACGCGCGCGAGCTCGCTCAGCTCTTCGATGACGATGATGACTTTTTTGCCGAGCTTCATGCCCCAGAGGGCGAGATCGATGTATTCCTCGTCCTTGTAGCCGTTGCAGATGATGAGGGGCTCGGGCGATTCGAGGACGGCGAGGACGGCGAGGAGTTCGGGCTTGGAGCCGGCCTCGAGGCCGAAGCGGAATGGCTCGCCGTAGTGGACGATTTCCTCGACGACGTGGCGCTGCTGGTTGACCTTGATGGGATAGACACCCATGTAGGCGCCCTGATACTCGTGCTCCTTCATGGCGGAGGCGAAGGCGTCGTTGAGCTGCCTGATGCGGGTACGGAGGATGTCCGAAAAGCGAATGAGAATGGGCAGGCCGATGCCGCGTTCGCGCAATTCGTCGACCAGGTCCTTCAGGTCGAACCGTGGACCATCGACGCCGCGGGGGGAAACGACGACGTTGCCTTTTTCGTTGATTCCGAAAAAGCCGGCCCCCCACTGCCGGACGTTGTAGAGATCCATCGAGTCGGCGATGCTCCACTTGTGAAGGACATCACCACCGATGGGGGTGTTTTTCAAGACGTTCGCCATTCGTGCGTTCCTCGCGCTCCGGTCGGATACGGCCCCTTTTTCCCCAATGCTCGGTCAAGCTGGATATCAGGCCGGTATTCCAGCGATGCCGCATCCTGGCCCCACGGGCCGCGTCGCCCCTTCACGGCAAATCGGCCATGCCGGCGGGCAGAAAGAACCTTTTATCTCACCAATGTTTATAAGCGCCGTCAAGAATAAATGCCGCAGCAGGCGGCGTATTCGACCTGCGCCGGCGATTGCTTGACGGTGGACCGTGTCGCGCTAGACTGGCCGATCGTCGCTGACGTTGCCCGGGACTGCCGACCGTGCTCTACGCGAGGAAGGCTCGCGGCCGCTCACCGTTCCTATCGGTCAGCGCAAGCTGATGTTTCGGGAGTTTTCAGGCGCCCGCCATTCGATGCCGTGATTCCAGGGTGCGCGGCGTGGGGCTGGCACGGGGCATCGGACGGCAGACCCGGCCGAAGCAGAGCCGAATACGGCCCGGTTCGAGACATGCTGCATGTGGACACTGCACGGATATTTTGCCCGCGAGCTGCTGAAGACGTTCCTGATGACGGCGACGACGTTGACGCTGCTGATCGTCATGGGCGGCGGCGTGGCGAACATGTTTCAGGCGGAGGGGATCGGGGCGCGGGAGATGGCCCGCATCTTCATCTACCTGACGCCGGTGGCGATCACGCTGATCCTGCCGGTGGCGGCGCTGTTCAGCGCGACGATCACTTATGGCCGGGCGGCCAACGATAATGAGATCCTGGCGTGCAGCGCGGCCGGGATCAATATTCACAGGCTTTTGCTGATGCCGTTCGCGCTGGGCCTGTTGGTGACGGGTTCAACCTACTTTTCGTGGAACTATCTCATCCCCTACCTGACGGGCGAGATCGAGGCAATCACGCGGCGGGACCTGCCGTCGATCGTGATCGGCCAGTTTCTGAAGGGCAAGGCGCTGACGTACGGCAAGTATCGCATCGCGGCCGAGCATTGCGAGACGGTGCGGCCGTCGCAGCTGGAAGGAGCGGCGGACACGGGGCACACGTATCTCCTGCTGAAGGGGGTGTCGTTCATCGAGATCGACGCTCAGGAGCTGGCCCGGCTGGGAACGGCGGCGGAGACGATCATCGATTTTGACATCTCTCGTGCTACGCCGCGGGTGACGGTGGAATTGCGGCAGGTGCGGACATACGACGCCAGCCGGCACCAGTACCTGGAGTCGGCGGACCAGACGCTGGGTCCGATCGACGTGCCGATGCCGATCCGGCGGAAGATCAAATTCGAGACGCTGGCCCGGCTGCGGGAATTCAGCGACGATCCGGGCGCGATTCCCGAGATACAGGACCTGATGCACGGCATGCGCCGTGAAATGATGTCCTTCTTTCTGAACGAATCGCTACGCGAGGCGATGGACCCGGCCACCGGCACCGGCACGTACACCTTTGTCTCGCCGCAGAATCAGATCAAAATCGTGGCGCTACAGTTCATCACCGATCCGGAGGACGGCCGGGTAACGTTGCAGGATGTGACTGCGACGGTCAGTCATGCGGACCGGCCGGGGGTGAACGACGTCTATACGGCCAAACGAGCGCTGATCTCGCTGCGCAGCGGGTTGGATCGAGAGCGACCGCACATCGAGATCGAGCTGTTCGAGGACGTGGCCGTGCGCCGCGAGCCTGCCGGGCCGGATGACAGCGTCGTGCGCAAGCCTAAAGAGGTGCTGCCGCGCGTCGATTTCCACGATCAGCCCGACATGATGAAGCGATTCGGCGCCTTCGATCAGAACGTGGCGTCACTTTACGACGACTCGCTGGAGCTGCCGCTGTACGAAAAGCAGGAGCGGGCGCGGCAAAAGGTCGCCGAGCGCGTGCAACGGTACAAGTCGGAGGTGCTTGGCGAAATTCACTTCCGTTCGTCGTACTCGCTGGTGACGGTCGCGGTGGTGCTGCTGGGGGCGCTGCTAGGCATTATCGTGCGGGGCGGCCAGGTGCTGACGGCGTTCGGCATCAGTTGCGTGCCGCTGCTGATCGTGATTATCGCGAGCATCGTGGGCAGGAACCTTGCGGACCGTCCGAACCAGGCGGACGTGGGGCTGATGGTGATGTGGGGGGCGACGGTGTTCATGTATGTGGCGACGTGGGTTGTGGCGTTCAGGGTGTTGAGGAGATAGGGGTAGAAAGCAAGGGGTAAGGGATAAGGGGTAAGGGATTAGGGATAAGGGGCAAGAAGCAAGGGATAAGGGGCAAGGGGTTTGGGATACAGGACAAGGGCGTAAGGGTACGAGCGCGCATGTTCAAGATTCTGGATCGGTACATCCTGGGCGCGTTCCTGGTGAACTACCTGATCGCCATCGGCGTTCTGGTGGGGCTGTATATCATTCTCGACCTGTTCGTGAACCTGGACGAGTTCAGCAAGGTGCCGGGAGAGACGACGGCGCAGATCGCCGCGAAGGTCGTCGACTATTACGGGCACAACCTGTTCGTCTATTTCGCGCAGCTTGCCGGCGTCATCACGCTGATGGCGGCCTGCTTCACGCTCGGGCGGCTACATCGCACAAACGAGCTGACGGCCATCCTGTCGTCGGGCACGTCGCTGTATCGCGTGGCGGCGCCGATCCTGCTGGCGGGCCTGTCGATGAATGCGCTGTGGTTCATCGATCAGGAATTCGTCATCCCGCGCTTCGCGGCAAAGCTGGCACGCAAGCACGGCGATATCGAGGGGCGAAATACCTACGCCATCTGGTTCATGCGCGATCCGTCGCGGAACAACGCGCTGATATCCGCATCGATGTTCAGCCCGCGGGCGCGCGAGATGCGGCAGGTGATCATCATCGAGCGGAACGAGGAGGACGAACTGATTGGCGTGATCCGCGCCGACCAGGCGCGCTGGGACGAGGAGACGAAGCGCTGGCTGCTGAAGAACGGCTTTCACGTGCGGCCGGGGGCCCTGCCGGGCGAAGGCGGCGGACCAACGGGGCGGCAGCAGGTGATGGAATACGTGAGCTCGATCACGCCGCGGGAGATGGCGCTTCAGCAGTCGTCGCAGTGGACGAATTTTCTGAGCCTGCCCGATCTGAACCGGCTCCAGGCGCAGGCCGGCGACCAGGGGGCGGCCGAGTTCATCAAGGTGAAGCACACGCGGCTGACGACGGTCATCGTGAACATGACGCTACTATGCCTGGGGATTCCCTTTTTTCTGAACCGGGAGCGGCCATCCATCATCGTGCTGGGGGGGAAGGCGCTATTGATGTGCGGTCTGTGTTACGTGTTCACGTTCATGTGCCAGAGCATTGACCTGACGCCGCTGGGCGTATCGCCGGCACTGGCGCCGTGGCTGCCGGTGCTGGTGTTTGTGCCGATTGCGGTGGTGCTGGTGGATGGGATCAAGACGTGAGGGGAATGCAGGGGTTGAGGGATTAAGGGATTGAGGGATTGAGGGATTAGGGGATTGAGGGAGTTGGGGATTGAGGGGGCGTGGTGGGTCGGGGGGATTTGAATGCCATCGCGAGGGCGGTCGCGATCAGGAGCCAGGCGGCGGCGAGGGAGATATAGCCGGTGGCGCCTGCACGGGGGAATGCGGGCGATAGCAGGTTTGCACGGCGGAGGGCGGTGGGGCTCCATATCGATGCGCCATAGTAGTGCCGCGACATTTGCACCGCGGTGCCATAGAACTCCTGCGAGACGAAGACGATCAGCAGCGCGACGGCGAGCACCGTGGCGGTGCGCCGGCCGGGCAGACCGGCAAGACCCTGCATCAGCAGCATGAGGACCCAGGGAAAGGCGATGCAGCCGTACCAGATGTTGGTGGCGACGCTGCCGAGTGCGAGCTGCGTCTGGAGCATGTGATACGACAAGCCGGCGGTGAGGCCGAGGGCCATGACGGCGGTGCGCCAACCTGCGCCGGGCGTCGTCAGGATCCAGCGATTCGCGCGATACCGCGGCCAGAGCAGCAGGAGCGCACCGGCCATGGCGGCATAAGCGATCCACTCGTGAAGCCGCACCGGCCATCGATCGCTGAGGATGGGCCAGCCGCTTTCCCGGGCGGCGCTCCAGTTGGGCGAGAGATAGCTCCAGCCGGCGGTCCACAGGCTCTGGCGAAGGATGCGGCGGCTCAATTCAGCATACCAATCGATGTCGCTCGCCGCGGCGAGCATGTCGGCCGCCCGCCGACCCTCGGCCCGGTTCTTCACGGCTTCCTGCATGGGGGTGAGCAGGCCGAAGGTGCGCAGATTGAAAGACACGTAGCTGAATGTGATGGTCGCGGTCGCGAGCAGGACGATGGCGATGGCGGCTGCGGCTTGCCTCGGCACGATGATGCGGCGCCACGCCATGTGGGCGAAGACGAAGATGACCAGCGGCAGCAGGCCGAAGTTGATCGTTTTGCCGAGGATGGCAAGGCCGAGGATCAGGCCGATGGCGGCGCAGGAGGCATAAAGCCGGCGTGGGCCGATGAGCAGCAGCCATGCGACGGCGCAGGTGCCCAATAGCAGCGCGAGCGCATCGTTGGCGACGCGCGCGCAGTTGAGCAGATAGAGCGGTTGTGCGGCGATCAGCAGGCCGAGGATGATTCGCAGCGTGCCGGGGGCGACGAGGCGACCGATGCTCCACAGCGCAACGTACACGGCAATGGCGCCGAAGGCGACGTTGAGTAATCGCAACGTGGCAATGGCGCCGCGAAAGCCGAAGCGATCTTTCGCCGCCGCGTAGAGGGGCGCGACGAGCCGGTAGTAAAACGGGGAATGCTGGGCCTGGTAAAGATGGAGGCGCACGCCGGGCGCGGGTGCAACGGGGGGCCCGGTTTGCCAGTAGTCGTCGTAGAACACTGCGCCGAGGGAGGCGAGCTGTTGGAGGGCGAGGCGGCCGTGAGGCAGTTGGACCAGCTCGCGATGCAACGAGGCTGGCACTTCGTCCGAGCCGAGGACGGGGGCACGACCGCGTTCGAGTAGAAACTCGATGTAGGCGATGTGCTGGTATTCGTCCCAACCTTCGAGCGGCGGGAGGACCGAGAGGAGGAACAGCCCGCGCGCGACGAACAATATTGCCATGAGGGCGCAGAATCGGGGCCAGGTTGCGAGGCGTTGCAGAGAGGCAGTGCGCTGCGGCGTGGTCATCCGGCGGCCATTCTAGCGGCATCGCGGCCGGCGAGAACGCGGGTCGGCGGCGAGTCGTTGACTCGCGTGGCTTCGAGCGGAGATTTGTGGAGCGGGCTGTTTTCGGACGCGGTTTGACGGATCGCACGCCGACGTCGAATAATGCCGATGCAGAGGTGAATACGTCCGAGAGTGCTTTTTTTGCGGGGCGCCGTCATCGCGGAAAAGGTGCGAATCTGAAGCGCGACCCGCGGCGCGGCCTTTGCACGCGAATGGCGCGAGCGAGCGCATCCTCGCGCAGTTGAAGCATCAGCATGTCCATCGTCACCCTACCCAGAACGATGAGGACGTTCGCCCGCATGCGGGTGATTGCGCAGGTGCTGTCGAAGCATGGATTCGGGCACTTCGTCGATCAGATGCATCTGGGGGGCATGCTGCCGGGGGCGGGGTTTCTGCGGCGGCGGGCAAAGGCAGCACCCGAGCCGGAGGAAGTGGACCCGCTGGAGAGCATCGGGGCGCGGCTGGTGCGGGTGTGTGAAGAGCTGGGGCCGACGTTCATCAAGTTCGGGCAGATCGCCAGCACGCGGGCCGATCTGCTGCCGGCGCCAATTCTGCGACAACTGGAGACGCTTCAGTCGGATGTGAAGCCGTTTCCCAGCGAGCAGGCGCGGCGCATCGTGGAGCGGGATGTCGGAACCGGTATTCGCGACGTATTTCGCGAGTTTGACGAGAGGCCTTTTGCGAGCGGATCGATCGGTCAGGTGTATCGGGCCGTGGCGCTGGACGGGCAGAAGGTGATCGTGAAGGTCAAGCGGCCGGGCATTGAAAACCTGGTGCGGCTGGATGTGTATGTCCTGAAGTTTCTGGCGGCGCAGGCGGAGACGATGTTTCCCGAGATGCGGCCCTATCGCCCGCGGCAGTTGATCGAAGAATTCTCACAGGCAATTTCTCGCGAGCTGGACTACATCAACGAGGCCAGCGCCACGCAGCGGTTCTACGACGCCTTCAAGAACGATCCGAACATTCGCACGCCGGCGGTGCGATGGGATCTGACGGCGCCGAACGTGCTGACGATGGAATTCCTGGAGGGGCTGCGCTTTCGCGAGTCGCTGGCCGACGGGGCGCCGCCGTGCAACCGGCGGCTTTTGGCGCGAAACCTGGCCGACTGCTATCTGCACCAGTTCTTCGAGCTGGGGTTCTTTCATGCCGATCCACACCCCGGCAATCTGCTGATCCAGCCGCCCGACAGCATCATGCTGATCGACTTCGGCATGATCGGGCAGCTCGACGACACGATGAAGGAGCGGCTGGTCATCGGGATCGTGGCGGCGGTGAAGCGCGAGGCGGACGTCATCGTCGACGTGATGGCGGATCTGGATTGCCTGGGCCCGGAGACCGACCGGCTGGCGCTGTCGCGCGATCTGCGGGTGTTCATCGACAAATACTATGGCCTGCCGCTGCGGCGGCTGGACATGGGGACGATCTTCAGCGAGCTGATCGAGACCATCCGCCGCAACGACGTGGTGCTTCCGAGGGACTTCATCGCGCTGTTCAAGAGCCTGGCGGTGATATCGGGCGTGGCGCTGCAACTGGATCCGGAGCTGAACCTGGTGGAATTGATCCAGCCGCGGCTGAGCCGGCTGATCCGTGACCGCTTCAGCGTCAGCCGCGTGAAGCGGATGGCGGGGGTATCGGCGTGGCACCTGAGCCAGGTGTTTCGGGACGCGCCGCGGTTGTTGCGGGAATTGATGCGGGGGATGGGCCGGGGCCGGTTTCAGGTCAACATCAAGCACGAAAATCTCGATTATCTGGCCAGAGAGCTTGATCGTTCCAGCAACCGGCTGGCGGCGTCGATCATCATGGCTTCGACCATTATCGGCGGCACGATGCTGCTGAGCATGGAGCGTGATATCGAGATTTTCCGCTTCGTGCCGATTCGCTGGCTGGGGTTCATCGGTTACGCGATCGCGAGCGTGCTGGCGGTCTGGCTGGTGATCGCGATCATGCGGAGCGGCAAGCTCTCCTGAGGGCGGCCCCTGCGCCGCCAGTGCCACGGGAGAGCCACCATGCTGCGATCTCCGCCAACGACAGCGGGCAAGCCGCCCGCGGCCCGCGCAGGCGCGCATTCGGCCGCCGCGCGGGACGAGATTGTCACGATTGAGACCTATCGCGGCGCGGCCGGGGGCGGCGAGTCCGTCACGTGGCGCCGCCATCCTGTCGGCATTCATCACATCACGGCGGCAGTGTTCTTTTTTGCGGCGGCGCTGGCCTGCCGGGCTCCGTTCATCGTCGAGGGCGAGACGCTGCTGCACTCGGACGAGGCGATTGTCGGGTTGATGGCGCAGGACATCGCGGCGGGCGAGCGGTTTCCGATCTTCTTTTACGGGCAGCGATACATGGGAGCGCTGGAGGCGTACGCGGTCGCGCTGTTCTCGACGGTGATTGATAATCCGGTGCACGCGCTGCGGTTCGGCCCGGCGTTCTTCTTCGCCGTGATGGCGGCGATGCAGTACCTGATGCTGACGCGCTGGTTTGGCCCCGGCGGCGGCTTTGTCGGCGCGGCGGCGACGATCTGCGCGGCGCCGATGATCGTGCAGTGGACGGTCTCGGCGCGGGGCGGATACGTGGAAGTGCTGCTCTGGGGGACGATGCTGCTGTGGGCGTATTCTGAGTGGTTTGTCGATCCGGCGCCGGCCGGGCGGGCGGGCCTGCGGAAGGCGCTGTTCGGGGCGATCATCGGATCGGGAATGTGGATCAACCCGGCGATCGTGGTGTTTCTGGCGCCGGTCATCCTTCACGCTTTGCTCAACCGTCCGCTCGCCGCCGTGTGGAATTCGGCGGCGCTGGGACCGCGATTGCGGACGGCATCCGACGCCCTGGGATATGCGACGCTGCCGGTGGCGGCACTTTGCGCCGTGCTGTTGTTGAATGTGACGTGGTCGGTCTGGGTGGAAGATCACAAGGTGCGCAGCGAGCTGTTGCTGGGGCTGGTGCCGAGACCGGTGGCCGCCGCGCTGATCGCCGTTGCGGCGCTTGTCGCGGCGGTCGTGCTACAGCGGTGGACCGGCGTGTTTTCGCAGGCGCGGGCGCGGCTGGCGAGGCAGGCGGCGCTGATCCTCGGGCTGTGCATCGGCGCCCTGCCGGTGATTGCGTATGTCATCCTGAAGACACTCCGCGGCGCGGCGATGGATCCATCGCTGCCGCTGGGGCTGCGGCCGCTGTGGCGGGCGGGCGAGACGATGAACTATCTGTGGAGCGGTCTGCCGCTGCTCTTCTCGCCCGATCCGCGCGGGTTCGTCCGGTTGGTGAGCGTCGGCCGCGACACGGTCGCGCGGCCGGTCGAGTTTCTCGCATCGCAGATGACGCACTATGACGTGCTGCTCGCCATCGCGGCCATTGCGGCTTGTGCGCTGGTCTTTCTGGTGACGTATCGACGGCAGTTGTTCACGCTGTTGAGCCTGCGGCCATGCAATCACGGGCCGGCGATGCTGCTGTTCATGGGGGTGGCCGGGGCGGCATGCCTGTACGTGATGGGCGGCTGCACGCTCGATTTCACGACCATTCGCTACCTGGTGCCGCTGTGGGTGTTCGTGCCGGGAATGCTGGCGGCGGTGTTCGTGAGCAGGCAGTACCCTCGAACCGCGAAGTTGGCGCCCGTCGCACTGTGCGGCGCATGGCTGGTGGGCCAGGTCACGATGTTCGGCCAGCTCGGAGCGCCGCACCCGCTGCGGCCGGTGGCGGACGATCTGATCAAGCGCAGGATCAACGTGGCGGTGGCGGAGCCGCTGGATGCGCACCTGCTGTCGTATCTGACGGGGCAGAAGTGCCGGACGATTGAGTTTGAATCATTCTGGCCGCGGCTGACGCATTACTATCCGCTGTGGCGCGAAGACCAGCCCATGGACTATCTCGTGCAGACCAACGAGGTGGACCGGACGTGGGACTGGATCAACGGCGGCTGGCCGGGCGAGCCACCGCCGGAGACGCACCGGTTCCTGTGGCCGAGACTGCGGCGCGTGCTGCTGACGCGACCGGAGCTGGTGGAGAGCCGGACGCCGCTGTCGAATGGCTACGAGCTGATTCGACTGAAGCGACCGCTGCCGGACCGGTCGATCGAGCGGGCGCGGCGAAGCGGGAGCGCGCGAAAGGCATCGTGAGGCGACTGGCGAGGGCCCGCGCACTGTGGCGCCCTTTCTCGGCGTCGTTCGTTCATCTGCGGGTCGGCCGACTTCGCGACCGACACTCAACTAGAGGGAACCCGACCGTCCTCGGAATTCCGGCCGGCGCGCAGGAGAGACATTTTTCGTGGTTGGGTTCCCTACTCGGAACGCAACCCATCGGGTCTTGGCGCGCTCGAGTCTTTGTTACGGGCGACGGTCGTTGGTGTTTATATGCACGCGATGCGCTCCTATCATCGCGACCCCAGCGTGAGTACACGCTGGGCCACCCATTGTGGTGAAATGGGTGGGGCACCCGTGCAAGGCGTCGTTGTGGAGGGTTAAGTTGTTCACGATGCCCCAGTCGTTGAGGCGGTTGGCGGCGTCGTCATCGCGGAAAATGGTTACGCACAATTGATCATCGAGGCAATCGGACTACTCCCCTTCAAAAAAATCGAAGTGTAGGTGAGCGCGCAGTACGCTGGATTGAGACGGCACGTACATCCAATCGGTGCGAATGCGCTCCCATTCAACTTTGTCTACACAATAAATCGCTGGCTCGGGATGATCCAAAACAATGTGCCGACACATACCGTGATTTCCATTGCGCTCATAGGCAATAAGGTGCGGATTTTTGCTTGCTTCGGGCCCTTCGTTTGCAAGATAATAGTCCCGTCCCGTTCCTAGGTGACACTTCGGGAATTCAAATGCGCTAGATGCAAAGTAATTCTCAACGTCGATCCTAGACGGCATGGCAGCATCCGGAATCTCAAATTGCATGCGAACGGCTTCGACGGCCGTGTATAGCCTCGCGAGCATAGTAGCGCAGGCATGATCGCCCTTGCAGGCATGTCGGTTTGCGCTCGGTGCGTTCAAGTTCGAATCTCTAGTGCTCGGTGCGCTCAGCCCTCCACCTTGTTCACGAGAGTTAGCAACCTTGCAAACAGGCTTTGCGCAGTTTGAACTTCTGGCATCTGCACAGCCAACTAGGACTTGCACGAGCGCAACAGTTGCGCAGCGTCGCCAATGAATAGTCATTTGACGATTGGAGGAAATTTTGTGCACTGCGATTCTATATGCGCTAAGAATGATCATTTGTATGCTCATCGCTTGCAGCCAGCAAGTTTCTCCAAGTTACGAATAGTATTCAGCATATCTCCGACAAAACGTGCCTCCTTAATGCGAACATATAGTTCTTCTAGTCCGTACTTCCAGCCTTGAGGGCCTTGGAGGAAGCCGCTTCGCTTGTTCTCAACGTGCGTGTACTCATGAACTAATACCGAGATGTAGAGCAATGGCGACTCGCCAAAGGGTACATTGACCTCGATCTTATCTCGCCAAGCTCGTCCCAGTACTTTGGTTTTTTTTGCCCTAAAGTACTTCTTGGCACAGTCGCGAATACACTTACTTATCGCTTTGGCATTGCACTTATTAATGGCGGCCTTCGCTGTGCAAAGTGCATAACAAATGGCCATTTTTCTGCTGCTCCGGGCCTTCTTTTCGAGGTCTTCTCGCTGTTTCTTCAGCCATTTGCAAAAATCAAACAATCCGAGAGGGTCCATGGATCGAGTTGGTGCACTGTTCAATAGTCGATAGAGATTGAGCCCGTCTTCATACCCAATCGGATCCCTCGTCAACCATCTCCCCGTCATCGGGTCGGCGAAGCGGTTGCGGTGGTCGTTGAGCATCAGCTCCGCGTCCGTCGCCTCGCCGGTCATGTCGGTCGCGAAGATGAAGTTCGGCCGGCCCTGGAACATGAAGGGGTTGCCGACCAGGCTGCGGGCGAGCTTCACGTCCGCCGGCCCGCTGCCATCCCAGATCGCGGCCTTGGCGTAGAACAGCGACTCGTCGGCGTTGTCCACCTGGCCGTCGTCGTTCAAATCGGCGCGCGGATCGAACGTGGTGCAGTTGCAGGCATCGTCGAACTGGTCCTCATCGACCGTCAGATTCACGACCGCATCCCCCGTCATGTCGCCGCGGCCGGCGGCCTCGCGGATGAGCGGCTTGCCGTAGGGGTCGTAGGCGTAGCTCTCGACGATGGCGCCGGCGCGGTCGATCAGCGTCCGGACATTATACATCCGGTCGATGGCGTAGTAGAAGGTTTCGCCGATTTCGGTGCCGCCGCCGCCCAGGTGCGGGTCGTAGAGCGAGCGCATCATGAGGCGTTCGTCCACGTAGGAGACGCCGTGGACGTACCAGCGGAAGATGTCCACGCCGTCGGCGCTGGTTTCGAGGATTTCGTTGATGCCGTCGTCAAAATCGGTAAACGTCCCTATTTATCAAAATCGGTAAACGTCCCTATTTATCAAAGGCATCGTGAGGCGACTGGCGAGGGCCCGCGCACTGTGGCGCCCTTTCTCGGCGTCGTTCGTTCATCTGCGGGTCGGCCGACTTCGCGACCGACACTCAGCTAGAGGGAATCCGACCGTCCTCGGAATTCCGTCGGGCGCGCAGGAGAGACATTTTTCGGGGTTGGGTTCCCTGGTCCGAAGGCAACCTATTGGGTTATGAGGGGCGCGAGACTTTGTTACGGGAGACGGTCTATTTCGTCAATGATATCTGTCTGATCGGTAATAACTGGAAATCCATGCAAAACAATCCTACGGCGCACAGTGGACACCAAGCAATAGCAAAGTGCTAGCCAGCCACCGGACAAAGCGAGCACAACAGTGTAGAATCCATAGGCGTACCACCGCGCACGCTCATGGTCAACATTCGGTACTGCGGTTAGCCATGACCAATACAATGCTCGCACAAAGCACCAATACAAGGCTGCTGAATCCAAAATCATTAGAACAGTAATTGCAAGTACTCGAAGCAATTTTGATTGCAACTCACTGCTGATCAAATGTGTCTCCCTTTGCTTATCAGCGGGCCCGCGTCAACCACCTCCCCGTCATTGGATCGGCGAAGCGGTTGCGGTGGTCGTTGAGCATCAGCTCCGCGTCCGTGGCCTCGCCGGTCATGTCGGTCGCGAAGATGAAGTTCGGCCGGCCCTGGAACATGTATGGGTTGCCGACCAGGCTGCGGGCGAGCTTCACGTCCGCCGGGCCGGTGCCATCCCAGATGGCCGCCTTGGCGTAGAACAGCGACTCGTCGGCGCTGTCGATGTATCCGTCGTCGTTCAGATCGGCGCGCGGATCGAACGTGGTGCAGTTGCAGGCGTCGTCGAACTGGTCCTCATCGACCGTCAGGTTCACGATCGCATCCCCCGTCATGTCGCCGCGGCCGGCGGCCTCGCGGATGAGCGGCTTGCCGTAGGGGTCGTAGGCGTAGCTCTCGACGATGGCCCCGGCGCTGTCGATCAGCGTCCGGACATTATACATCCGGTCGATGGCGTAGTAGAAGGTTTTGCCGATTTCGGTGCCCGATCCGCCAAGCAGCGGGTCGTAGAGCGAGCGCATCATGAGACGTTCGTCCACGTAGGACACGCCGTGGACGTACCAGCGGAAGATGTCCACGCCGTCGGCGCTGGTTTCGAGGATTTCGTTGATGCCGTCGTCAAAATCGGTAAACGTCCCTATTTATCACTTCAAGATCCCGAGTGCAGTTTTTTTATCAAGCAATCATCACCGATTCGGTTATAGCTCGCTGCTAATCCAATACTACGGATGAGTCTCTGGGTCACATACTACAATGTCGTTGTTCGGAAATCGCGTGTTCCAATCTTTAATGAACTCATTGATGTGCCAGTGCATACACGCTCTGTGTTTAGATTTTCCGCTCTGCATTGCATCGGCGGCAGCAATCAGGAATTTTGCAATATCCCGCAGGTCAGCAGCCGGCACATCAAAGGATAACTCGCGCAGTTCCGATGGAAAGTCGTCGTTAATGTCTTTACAATGCCCATAGATCACAACACACTCCCTTGACAATTAGAATTGCTCATTTCGCCGATATATGTGTCGCTCGTTAACTTTAGCAACCCAGGGACAGCTACAGCAACCCAGGGACAGCTACCGGTTTCGTGATCATGATTCAGTCAACCGCTCTCGCGCCCACGACGAGCCTGACATTGAAGATGAGTGCCGCGTTCATGGCTTTGCCTCCAGCCCCAAGTCGTTAGACCCGGATTGGCCTGCCTCTGCCATCATTATACCGCGTTTTACCCATGCTCACGCGGTGTACCGCGAAAGCATGCCATCGTATCAACCGTCACCTTGGTGCCGCGGCGCGCGGGAGTGTGGCACCGGCCAGTCACGCCAGCCCCGCAATGGCCAGCACGCGGGCCAGCCAGGCGTCCATCGACTTCCACAGCGTCACGGTGACGACACCGGCCATGGCGAGGAGCAGGGCGGCCACGCGGCGCTTCGTGAGCGGTTCGCCCAGCAGCATGGCGGCGAGCAGCATGGCGAAGAAGGCGGACGTCTGATTGAGCACGGCGGCCACGGAGGCGTGGGTATACTTGAAGCCGGCCAGCCAGAAGATCATCGAGAGGTAGGTGCCGAGGATGGACGCGGGCACGGTATAGCGCCATATCGCGCCGGAGCGGAAGACGCTGAGGACCGCGTGGCGCTGCGGTGAGGCGAGGACGATGGCCCAGAGGGCCGCGGTGCCGACGACGAGGCGAATCGCCGTCGCCCAGATCAGCGGGAAGCCGTTCACATCGAGCACGAGCTTGGCATAGACGACGCCGATGGCCATCATCCAGATCGAGGCGAGGCCCAGGCCGATGCCGGTCAGAAAGGTGCGCGACGAAATGCCCTGCACCGGGCGGGCGGAGGCGATGAGGATGCCGGCGATGATCATCGCGCCGCCGGCGTAGTGCCACGGCGACAGGTGTTCGCCGAGGATGAGCCACGAGGCGAGCAGGACGCTCGGGCTGTAGCTGCAATCGACGATGGCGAACATGCCGACGCCGATGCGATTGAGGCTGTAGAAGAAGACGGTATCGGCGAGGGCGATGCCCAGGAAGCCGCTGAGGGCGAGGATGTAATAGTCGGCGGCGGGGAACGCGGCGAGGGGCGCAAGTCCGTCGCCGGTGAGCGCCAACGTGATCGCCAGAAGCACGATGGCGACGCAGTTCTTGAAGAGGTTCATCGCAAGCGGCGGCACGCTGGCGCCGCTCTTGCGGAAGAACACCAGCGCCAGGGCCCACGTGATCGCTGCCAATAGCGCAAAAATCTGTCCCTTCGCGTCGTCTGACAAGCGGGTGCCCATCCTCCCCGGGGGTTGAGGCGACCGGCGGCGATGCCGATAAACCAGCAGGCACAGGATGCTACGGGCAGGCCGCGCATCCGCGAAGGGCGCTGCTGCGAGTGGCGATGCATGGCAGAGACCAGAGGCAATCTCGGGATCGTTGAACGACCGGCCGCGCCTGCGCCGCGCGGCGAGGCATCATCGGCGAAAGAGGCGGCGGCGGCGGATAGAATCGACGCCATGTCCGCCGAATCGGTGTCAATCGTTGTTCCGACCTATCGTGAGGCGGCCAATCTGCCGCTGCTGGTGGGGCGGGTGTTCGGGGCACTCCAGGCGGCGGGCCTGACGGGCGAACTGATCCTGGTGGACGACAACAGTGAAGACGGGACGGAGCGCGTGGCGCGGGATCTGGCGCTGCGCTATCCGGTGCGGCTGATCACCCGGCACGAGGAGCGCGGGCTCTCGTCGGCGGTGGTGCGCGGCTTCGAGGAAGCGCGGCACGAACTGCTCCTGTGCATGGATGCCGATCTCTCGCACCCGCCGGAGGCAATTCCGTCCCTGGTGGAGGCGGTGTCGCACGGCGGCGACTTCGTCATTGGCTCGCGATATGTCGCGGGCGGGACAACTGAGGAAGACTGGGGGCTTTTGCGGCGTTTGAACAGCCGGGTGGCGACGGCGCTGGCGCGGCCGCTGAGTCGGGCGCGCGATCCGATGGCGGGTTTTTTCTGTCTGCGGCGCGAGACATTCGTACGGGCGAAGGCGGCCGGGGTGAATGCCATCGGCTACAAGATCGGCCTGGAGCTGCTGGTAAAGGCCGGCTGTCGGCAGGTGGTGGAAGTGCCGATCGCGTTCTGCGAGCGCAAACACGGGCAGAGCAAGCTGACGTTCAAGCAGCAAGTGCTTTACCTGCGCCAACTGGTGAGTCTTTATGCGCACCGGTTCCCCATGCTGTTCCCGGTGAGTCTGGGCGCGATCCTGCTATTGGCTTTGGGTTTTGCCCTGTTGCATTAGGGAAACCCCCATATCGAAAAGGCATGGGTGCCCCGGACGTAGCACTTGTCGACTTGATCCTAACTATCCGGCCTTCATAAGCTTGTAGGGTGCGCAGATTGTGCGTTGCCCATTATGAACGCGATCGACTTTTTTCTTTGAATCGATCCGGTCAAAAGCTACGATGAAAAACTCGGCCAGGGCAGCGGCACCCCGCGTGTTCCCCCCCAGCACGCAGCCGCTCCCTGGCCGCTTTTTTCACTTCGATGCCTGCCGAAAGCATCTTTCGCCCGTCGTTGGACGTTCAGGACTGGACATGGATGAAATCCGCGGAAGCCGTTGACGGCGCGGCGGGCCGGGTGCCATCGCGCTGTCTCCCGGCGATGCACGGTGCAGACGCGAGCCATGGCAGGAAGCCGGCTTGCGCCGCCGGACGCGGGCCGGCGACGGGCAAGCGGGTGGTGCGGGCCGATGGTCCGGACTCCGGCACGCGGCGGTGCGATGCCATTTTTCTCCAGCGCGCGTGCGAAGATGGCTGATCGCCGCGGCATCGAATCGGCGCTATTTTCCCGAGCGGGCAAAGGCCGGGTATGATGTTGCCGGCAGGCACACGCGATGGCGCAGCATGCCGTGCCGAGGGGGTTTTATTCCGATGACGCGCAGCGAGAACAACACACGTCCGAGCAGCGAGTTTCTGGAGGCATTCCGGCAGGTACGCCGGCCGCTGTGCGTGTCCCACGTCACGCCGGACGCGGATGCCATTGGGTCGGCACTGGGGCTGGCGACGGCGATTCGCGAGCAGGGCGGCGATGCGGTGTGCGGCCTTCCCGAGGGCTGCGTATCCAAGCGGCTCGCCTTCATGCTGGAACTGGCGCCGGGCACGCCGGTGGCCGGGGCGTGGTCGGCCGCGGGCGAATATGACGCGGCCATCGTGCTGGATACGGCATCGAAGAAACGGATCAACATCGAGCCGTCGCCGGATTCGGCCGGGGCGCTGCCCGTCTTCAACATCGATCATCACATTACCAACGACGATTTCGGGCGGTACAACTGGGTGGACCCGCATGCGAGCAGCACGTGCGAACTGGTGTCGCGGCTGATCGCGGCGCTGGGCTGGCGAATGTCGCCGGCGGTCGCGTCGCTTCTGTATGCGGGCATCCACGGCGACACGGCGGGCTTCAGCCTGGCGAGCACGCGGGCCGAGACGCTGCAAACGGCGGCCGAGTTGCTGCGCGCCGGCGCGGACGTGGCCCACATCGGCGAACAGCTCTGCCGCTCGCAGGCGCGGCACGATTTCGACCTGTTGCGGCGGGTGTACGACCACACCGTGGTCAGCGAGGATGGCGCGATCGCCTACAGCTATCTCACACACGATGATTTTGCGGCTTCCGGCTCGCGGGCGGAGGACATCGACGACCAGGTGTCGATCCCGCTGGCCCTGAGAGGCGTGCGCGTTGCGATGCTGTTCACCGAAGGGGAGAAGGGCGTGGTGCGAATCAATCTGCGCGGGGAAGGCAGAGTCACGGTCCTGGCACTGGCGCAGCAGTTCGGCGGCGGCGGGCACGCCCATGCGGCGGGCGTCCGGGTGCGCAATCGGCCGATCGAACAGGTTATTCGAGAGGTGCTGGCGGCGGCCCGGGAGCACCTGAAGCAATTCTGACAGCGGCAGGCCGGGCGCGCGTTCTACGGCGCGGCGGCGGGGCCGTGCCATTTCACGCGAATTTCCACGTCGAGGCGGGCGGGATCGAGGCCGCGGCGCTCGAGGCTGGCCAACTCGACGCGTTGCAGGAGCACGCGCAGGAGGTGCAGGGCGCGGATCGGGGCCAAATCGCTGACATCGATCGACGTTTCGCGGGGCACCGGAATTTCGACCTGGCGGGTATGCTCGCCGTTGCGGACCGTCAAGGTGACGCGGGCAACGTCGCCGCGGCGGGCGTAGCGATCCGCCAGGTCGCGCGCCGGGGAGGCGGGATTGAGGCTCTGTCCCTCGAATGCCGTGACGATGTCACCTGGTTGAAGCAGGCCGGCAGCTGGGGAATCGAACTCGACTTCGAGCACTTCGGCTCCGCCGGCGACGGCGGCGGCATCCCTCATGGCGACGCCGAACCTGGCGCGCTGCCGCAATCGATCGCGGGCCCAGTCGCGCCACCAGGTATCGCGCAGGGCATCGACATTGGTGCGGCCGATGTAGTGCAGGGCGCGGCCGATATAGAGCGATGTCTGCCGACCGCGAAGCAGCGCCCATTCGACCAGGGGCGCATCGGGCCTGTCTTCGGGGAGGATGGCGGCGAGCACGGGATCGCGCTCGAGGGTATTGCGCTGGCGGTGCATGGCTCGATGGGCGCGGGCCATTTGTTCGGCACTGGTGGAGATCCACAATCGACCGTCGGACGCGGCCCAGCAAAGCTCTATATCGGAGAGGATGTCAAGCTGCAGCCGCCGTGCAAGCAGCCGACCCAGGGCGAGCACCTGCATTTCAAGCTTGTCCACGGTTTTTCGCGAGAGCAGCGACGGTGACGGCGCCGTCTGCCCGGCGGCCCGGTTGCCGAGGATCCGGCCGAGCAGCCGAAACGCGGCATCCATGCTGGCCGACAGTGCGTCCAGATCGCGGGCATCGCAGATGAGGCTGATGGAGGGCAGCGAGAATGCGGCCGTTCGCGAGGCGCGCCTGGGGGCATCGATCAGCACGACGCCGCGGGGGCCGAATGCCGACGCCGCGGCACGACTGCCGCCGGCGGCCGCGGTGAAGACCGATGCGAGCATGTCGAGAAGGCTTTTGCGCTCTCCCGGCTCGGTGGCGACGGAGGGACTCAAGGCGCCGCCATCCAGCGGACCGCTCCAGACGAGCAGCGGAGACGAGGGCAGCGATCGCAGAAAGCCGACATCAAGCGGATGTACATCGGCGAAGGCAACGCTGCTTTCGCGACGAATGCCGTGGACCTCGGCGTTGAGACCTTCATCACTGATCTTGAAGCCGGCAATCAGGCGATGGCAGCCGGCGAAGGCATAGGGATGTTCGTCGGGCCACGTCGCGAAGACGAGGCCATCGTGTTCCTGCGTCAGCCGGCCGCGCAGCGATGCGAATTCCGATCGTCCGTGCAGGCTGGGCGCCAGCTTGCCGGCGGCCAGCGAAACGGTGCGCTCCCACAGGCCCTCGGGATCGCCGGCCGGGCCCAGCACGATCAGCGCTTCACGCTGGGCGATCAGAATTCCGCCTTTCGTGGTGAATCGAAGGACCGGACCCGTTCCGCGCTCGCGCACGGCACCCAGACGCGCGAGCAGCCGGTCTGCCTCCTGCCGCGTGCCCAGGTCTGCGAGAATGACGCCACGCTGCCACGTGCCGGAGTCGGTTGCCAATAGCGCGGAGCGCCGGCCGAGTACGGCGCTGACGGCCTCGTCGGCGGAGAGAGACAGCAGAGACTCGCTGAGGCTCCCCGAGGCTGGATCGGTCGGAGCCGTGCGCCCCTCGGCCAGATCGCGAACCGTCTGCCATATGCCCAGTCGGGCGAACCGTTGCCGCATGCCGGTGAGATTGCGCAATTCGACGTAGAGGCGCACGTCGCCGGGGACGAGCCTGGTCCAGTCATCGAGCGAGGCGGCGGCGCTCTCCTGAGCGATGGCGCGACCGGGCTGGCACAATGCGCCGAGAAGCGCGATGGCCAGCAGGACGCCGGGCGTCGAATTCTGCCGGTTGTGCATATTCGTTGTGCGCGCGCGAAGCAGGGTCGACGGGCATGAAGTCCGACGCGGGCGCAAGCCGAGCGCGACGCGATTGGCGCCGAGCGCGCGGCAGGATGGAAACCTGATGGAATAGCGGGGCAGGGCCGCGTCAGAACCGCACGACGTCCGCACCGTCCGGCTCGTGGGAATCGGAAGCGGCATCGGCCGGGACAAGCACCTCGTCGAAGGGGGCAAGGAATACATCGAGCAGGCTCATTTCACGCGGAGCGGCGGAAGGCCCGGTGCCGACCGTCTGTCGGGCCTCGTCGCCCAGCATGCGGGTCATGGTGTTGAAGCTGTCGAAGGCCTTGCGGGTCTCGTTGACGGCGTCCATGGTTTTGTCGACGGCATCCTTGACCAGGTCGGTGGCCTCGCGGGTGTCGCCCAGCACCAGACCATGGCGCTGGGGCTTGTCGGCGGTGGGCCAGATGAGGACGGCGAGGAAGAGTGCCGCGGCGGCGGCAGGGACGCTTCCGGTGGCGAAGAGGCGGCGATATCCGCGGCGGCGTTCGTCGTCTTCGCCGACGATGATGCGCGGGGCCATGGGGCGCGTCTGTGCCATGGAAGCGACGACGCGGCTGGCAAAGCCGGCATCAAGCTGGGGCGCCGCGTCATCGCGGCCGATCACCTCGCCGGCGATGCGGAGCATTTCGAAGTGCTGCTGGCACTCGCGGCAGGCGAGCAAATGGGCGTGTACCTCGGCGGCCAGGTGCGAGGACAATTCGCCGTCCTGGTAGGCGTCTCTCAGGTGTTCCACATGTCTGCACGTCATCATCACGACACACACTCCTGACCGCGGGCACTCGCGCCTGCGGGCGATGCAGCCGGCGGAGTTGCTCCGCCGTTCGGCGATCATCGTCCGGCAGCCTTTCAGGCCGCCCCGCCCGCCTCGCCGAATCGGACGAGCGTCCAGTCTTCCACCAGTTCACCCTCGAGCAGTTCCTTGAGCCGCGCCCGTGCCCGGTGGAGATGGCTCTTCACCGTGGCGGCGGGCATCTCGAGGATGTCGCCGATTTCCTGACAGCTCAGCGACTCCTGGTAGAAGAGTAATACCGTCGCGCGCTGGGCCGGTGTCAGTTGGTTGACAGAATCCCAGATGACTTTCTTCAGGCGACGGGCTTCTTCACTGTTGGCCAGTTCGTCCACGGCCGGTTCGCTCGATCCGTTGCGACCGGTGGCGGGCATGCTGCCGAAGTCGAACTCGCCGCAGTAGTCCCTGCGGCGGCGCATGGTGTTCAGGCACAGCCGGTAACCGATGGTAAACAGCCAGGTGCTGAACCGATAATCGAAGTTGAACTTGTCCAGCGACTGAAAGGCGCGGAGGAATGCATCCTGGCAGATTTCCTCGGCGTCGTGTTCACGCCGGACCATTCGCCAGACGAAGGCGTGGAGCCGGTCTTTATGGGCCTCGATCAGCTCGTGCGCACTTTTTGCGCAGCCGCGCTGTGCAGCGAGAATGAGTTGCCGCTCCTTGAGCGGCGTGAGCCGGCATGTGTCTTCCCCGGCAGTCATATCAACTCCGCTTCATTATACATCGTCTGGCGAGGCGGGTTGCCCGATTTCCGGCGACCAATTGCGGGGCAGCGGTTTGCCTCATTAAGATCGGGACATGGCCCAGGAACGCCCCAGAAAGCCGGCCGCGCCCGTTCTTCACAACCGGCGGGCCACACATGACTTCATTATTCTCGAGCGCGTCGAGGCGGGGATCGCGCTTAAAGGGTCTGAAGTCAAGAGCTTACGCGCTGGCGAGGCGAGCCTGAGCGAATCGTACGCCCGAATCGACGGCGACCAAGTGACGCTTCACAATTTTCAGATACAGCCGTACAAGCAGGCCCATTTTTTCGGACACGAGCCAAAGCGGGTCAAGCAGTTGTTGTTGCACCGTCGCGAAATCAAGCGCCTGGCGACCAAAGTGAAGATACGCGGGCAAACCCTTATACCCCTTCGGGTGTATTTCACCGACAAGGGGCGGGCGAAGGTGGAACTGGCACTTGCGCAAGGCAAGAAGCTGCACGACAAGCGGCAAAGCGAGCGGAAGAAAGAGGATATGAAAGAAATCGCCCGGGCGGCGCGGCGTGGTGGACTGTAATCTCATTCCCGCGAGTGGCGAGGCAATGCGCGGCCCGTCCGGTGCTGGGCGAAGCGGGAAATACCGGGTATTCTGACGCATCTCATGGCACATCGTCCCCTACGAACAGGCTGGCGGAAGGCCGGGCTGTATTTTGTGATTCTCGTCGCCCTGTGCCTGGTCTCGACCGTGGCCGTGGTCGTGGCCCGCGATGACGAGATGTACGACGTGGCGGACGTCTTCCCGGAGCCGGTGACCGTCAACCCGGATAAGCAGCCCAAGTTCGATTTTCCGGTCGCGCTGCGCACCGAGGACCTGGCGCTGAACCGCTTCGTGGATCGCTTCTTCCGGCTGGCGGCGCAGGCGAAGTACTCGGAAGTCAAGCTGATGATCAGCAACCGCTCGGGGGATGAACTGCTTCCCGCGCGTTTTGAAGACATCTTCAACGCGATGAAGGAAGTGCGGATCAAGAACATCCGGCGGCTTCCCGAGATGCCCGATGTGGAAGGCCCTGCATGGCTGATCCAGGCGGAGTACGACCTGGAACCCTACGCGGCTCGAAGCAACAAGAAAGTCAACAAGGTTCAGATGTGCGTGGCGATGGAGGGCGGATCCTATCGCATAGGTCCGTTCTCGCGCGAAGAGCGGGCGCGGCTTGCAGCCTACGACGCCCGCAACGCCGCGGCGGCGGCAAGCCAGCCGGCGTCGGACACATCGCCCGCTCTCAGCGCGGGTGACACTTCCGATGACATCGGCGGCGGCACCACTCCGGGCGAAGCCGCGCCCCGCTGACTCAGATCCAATTCCATTCCATGGGTTGACGCACCGCGAAAAGCGGACGCAGCGTTGCCAGCATTATCGCTTTCCAAAAGCGGACGCAACACGCGCCGATTTCGCGCGCTCTAAACTGCTACTGTTGCAAAGCTTGAGGCTGTCCGAAAAGCAGGTCCGCACTTTGCGGCCGATGCGCGTTTATATCTTAGGTTTTCCCGGCGGCGTGGCGAAATGGTGTACGGCTGTACTGATATGTATCGGTATGGCTGCTACCAGCCCTGAAAACGGGGATTCACGGAGCACCGTTCACCACCCACAGAGAGAGAGAGGGAGAGAACCATGGGCCTGACAGTCACAAACACAAACACATTGACATTGCTCAACATTCTGAGCCGCACAACAGCGGACCAGTCGCAGAGCCTGACACGGCTTTCGACTGGTTTTCGCATTAATAAGGGCGCCGATGATCCCGCCGGTCTCATCGCCCTTCAGAGCCTGTCCGCCGAACTGACCGGCATCGACGCCGCCATCGCCAACGGCCAGCGCGCAAGCTCCGTACTGAACACCGCCGACTCCGCACTCGGTGAAGTGAGCAATCTCCTCGCCGAAATCGAATCCCTTGCCGCACAAAGCACCAGCTCCGGCGGTCTGTCTGCCGCCGAGATCGCCGCGAACCAGCAGCAGATCGACAACGCGATCGAGTCGATCAACCGAATCGTGCAGACCACGTCGTTCAACGGCAAGCGGCTGCTCGATGGACAGCAGTCGATCCGCGCGACGGCGTCGGATACCACTGCCGTCACCGATCTGCGCGTCTTCTCGCGGCCGTCCTCGAACGCGAACCAGTCCTTCGCGGTGAACGTCGTGTCATCCGGCGCCGTTGCCTCGGCCACACTGGCCAATACGGCCAACATCAGCGCCGCCGAGTTCACCGTCACCGGCACGCTCGGCACCGCGACCATCACAGTCGGCGACACCGACACGCTGGCGGACATCGCGGGCCGGATCGTGGCCGCCGCCGGCGAGACCGGCGTGTCGGCCTCGGTCAGCGGCACCGAGCTGCACATCCAGAGCCGCACCTACGGCGCCAACGCGTTCGTCTCGGCCTCTTACGTGAGCGGCGACCAGGACTTCGTCAATGGCGTCGACTACACGACCGGAACCGATGCGGTGGTGACCGTGAACGGTCAGAACGCGTTCGTGGACGGGCTCCAGGTGAACTTCGCCTCGAACGGCACCAGCGGCCAGTTCACGATCACAGAGACGGCGAACCAGACAACCGGCTCGAAGGGCACCATCACCATCACCGATGGCGGATTGACCTTCCAGCTCGGCACATCCTCAAGCACGCAGTCGACGCTGGGCGTGTCTCCGCTGTTCGCCCACAACCTTGGCGACACGGTGTCGGGATACCTGAACACGCTGAAGAGCGGCGGTGCCAACGATCTGTCGCAGGATGCCAACAACGCGGTCTTGATCGCGAAGTCGGCCATCAACCAGGTGGCGACGCAGCGCGGCCGTCTGGGCGGCTTCCAGAAGTTCCAGGTGGAGACGAGCGTGAACTCGCTGAATGCCACCAAGGAAGCACTTGAATCGGCCCGCAGCCTGATCCGCGACGTGGACTACGCCCTCGAGACGGCGGAACTGAGCCGGCAGAACGTGCTGCTCCAGTCGTCGATCTCGCTGCTCGGCGTGGCCAGCCAGCAGTCGTCGCAGATTCTGTCGCTCTTGCGGTAAGGTAAGGCTCAATCCAGGCCCAGGCCTGGTGGGGAACGGAGTGGGACGGGGCGCGGAGGAGTTTCCTTCGTGCCCCGTTTCTTTTTTTTCAGGCACTTCCCCGGCCGGGCAACCACGCGGTCAGCGTCGCGCACGGGTTCCTTCGACGACGTTGCCGTGCAAGTCAATCATGATTCGTGGCGTCTGCCGCAACGGAATCGGTAAATGGTATCGCGCATGCCGCTTTTCGCCGGTGCGGATCAATGCGCCGCGCCCGACCAGGTCGGCAAGATCGCGCGTGGCAGTCGACGGAGAGGCTTTGGATATCGTCGCATATTTGCCGGCGCTGAGACCTCCCTTGAATCCTTCCGGTCCTTCTCTCAACACGCGCAATAGCACTGCCAGCTGGCGGGCATTCAACGCTTCGCGATAGCGCCCAAGCAGCCGGGCCTTGTCGAGGACAAACTCAACTTGGGCGATCGTGCGCTGCTGGGCCTCAAGGCAAATGCCAGCAAACCACGCGAGCCACGCCGTGATCTTGTTGTCCTTGTTCGAAAGCTCCAAAGTTTGATAGTACTCCCTGCGATGAATCAGGATTGTGGCAGCGAGGGCAATGAGCGAGGGCTGGCCCAGTCCCTGCGCGAGCACCTTTTCAGATATGGCGCGCCCGATTCGCCCATTGCCGTCTTCAAACGGGTGAATGCTTTCGAAGTAGAGATGTGCGATGCCGGCGCGCGTTAGAATCGGTAACGGCCTTGTTCCAGCGGGTGCCGAATCCTGGAACCATTTGAGAAATCCTCGCATCTCCCGTGGGACACTTCGGGAGGGTGGTGCTTCGAAATGAACTTTCGGCTCATACATCGCGCCCGAAACGACCTGCATGGGCTCGGCATGCGTTCGGTAGCGGCCCAGTTTCCGCAGATCCGTCCGGCCATTCATGATCCTCTCGTGCCACGAAAAGAGCGTATGCTCGTCGAGCGGCGCGCCGTGGTTGCGATACAAGTCAACCATGACTTCGCTGATGCCCTGCTCGGCTGGCGCAACACGGCGATTGTCCGTCGCCAACCCCAGCTGGCGGCGAATGGATGATTGAACGCTGTCTCGATTCAGCAATTCGCCTTCGATCTCGGACGTCGTGACGGCCTCGGTGCTCATCGCATCCACAACGATCTGGTCGCGGTCTGTTGACGTGACATGCTGGACGGTGCCGAGAAACCGGCCGCCCGCAAATAAAAAACGCTCCTCGGCCTTTGCGAGGCGGGATGCATCCCACGAGAAGCGGGGCCAGTCAGGTTGCTGCCAGTTCCAGGTCATGAGCGATAGGGTTAGTTTCTATCGCTCACAATAGGCCACGAATTGAGCGATAGCAAGTGTGCGCTGGATTGCCCATCAGCGTGGACAGGCCAATAAACCGGGGCCGCACTTGCCTTCGGAACGATCAGGAGGAGACTTCCCTCCGTGCGTAGCGCACGGCCTGCCGAGTCCATTCCAGTTGGGGCTCCGCTGCCAGGCCGTAATCGCTGAAAGCGATGGCGGCATAGCCGCGACGGGCAGCGTCATGCACGGTCGACACGAACTCCCCGCCGCCCTGCTTCGGCGGCCCGCATTCGATGGATGCGCGTTCAGGCGTGCCGATGGAAGCGAGAACTATGTTCGTCGTGCCCGCGATCCGTGGAACCCCGCTTTGCTCCCGTGAAGGGTGCAGCCTGGCCGGGTCAATCGCATTTCCGTCGCAGAGCTTGCTAACCGAATGAATGTAGTCGATTTCAAGATTGAGGAAGTCGGTCAGTTGCATCCACAAGGGCTTGTTGCATCTCTGTCTTATCATGCCGACGAGCGATGCGATTGCGCCCGCTCGCATGCGCTCGTAGCCCGCGAGTTCGACGTGATCGCTGATGATCTCAGGCCATCGGACGGCAACCATTCCCTTCAAATGAAAAATCTCGGACAACAGGGCTTGCGACTGCTTGATGACCATGCTCACGTCGATTGACTCGCCCGCGCGCTGGCGGCAAGCGGGGCAAACACACCAATTGAGAAGCGCCGTCCCCACTTCGCCGAGTTCGAAAGCAGAGCTAAGGACTGGAAAAGTATAGAAAGGCCCGAATTCAACATTTGAATGCTCGACCGAATCGATTGGGTAGTTGGCGCAGAGGTCCTCGACGACGGCGGCGGCGAATTCGCGGACGTCGGGATTGGAGGGGCACAGTTGCGACTCGTGGGGGCGGCCATAGACATCAACGCAGGTGGCGGTCGGATGCTTTGCTGCCAGCGGCAGGCTGTCGAAGAGATCGATTCGCGCGCGGACGGAGAGTCCCTGTGCCACGGCGGCGTCGCAGATGCGGGCGAGGAAATTGCGCGACTTGATGGCATGCGCGACGTGGGGGCGAATACGGGTGCCGGCGTAGTGCTTCGCATCGGGCTGGAACCAGACGGCACTCTCGTGCGAGACGATCTTCGGGCTGCCGGTCACGCGCGGCCGCAGGGCGGTGCGTGCCGGCGTGGCGGCACGGAGGATGATGCCGTCGACGCCGATCTCGCCGCGAAGGCGGGCCAGGGCGGCATCGATGCCTTCGTCCTCCAGGTCGGCGGGATGGCAGATGAAGAGGAAGCGCGTCATGCCGTGCATGGTACGCAAAATGGCCGCGAAGGCCGAGGGGGTCCGCGGCATCTGCCAGTCGCTGACTCATTGCAGGCCGTGGATGGCCCGGCGGCGGTCGGTCATAGCTGCTCGTCTGCTTCGAGCGGCGGAAGCGATAGCACCTTGACGTAACAATATGTAGTCAGTATCAGGACAAAACCAATCGAAGCGAACATGATGATCCAGCCGTAGATTGTCATGCCCTGCCATCCTCCATGGTGACGGTCGGGAAGCCGCCGGGTAGTGCGATATTGGTCGGCTCAGGGCCGACGCGTTTCCAGTGCTTGCCGGCGAAGAAGATCATCAGGTTCAGCAGAACAAAGGCGGCGAGGATCATGATGACCGACTTCAGCTCGGTGCCGCCGTCGAGCAGCGCCGGGACTTTATCAACAATCTCCGGTTCACCGAACACCGCCGCCCAGATCGGCTTTATCGCCGGCACGAGCTGATAGAGCGGTTCGCCAAAGACGCGGACGGGCAGGTTCTGTAGCGTCCAGCCGACGAAGATGACCAGCAGGTAGAGCGGCGAGACGTACTTGATAATGAAGTAGAAGATGCGTGGGACTCGGATGTGGGCGCCCTCGTGGGCTTCTTCGAGGCCTTTCTCCACGCCGTATATCCAGCCGAACATGATGACCTGGACCATGGCCAAAATAAATATGGCGAGGGTGCCGACCCAGAAGTCGATCGCATCGACTGCGGCGAGGCCCTTGCTGTAGAAAATGACGAAGAGACCGCCGGCGCTGCTGAGAATGCCGAGGATGGCGACGGCCACGCGGCGGCTCATGTTAAATGCCTCTTCCAGGAATGCCGCGACGGGCTGGAGCATGGAGAGCGAGCTGGTGATGGCCGCGAGGAAAAGCATGAAGAACCAGAGGAAACCGAAGATGCGGCCGAACGGCATGTGGGCGAAGACAACCGGCAGCGTGTGAAAACCAAGCGAGAAGGACGAGTTGATGCTGGTGGCGATGCCGGTGGCGCCCAGGAAGATGAAGGCCGCCGGGATGGTGATGAGACCGCCGAGGCAGACTTCGAAAAATTCGTTCGTGCTGGTGGCAGTGAGGCCGGAGAGGATGAGATCGTCCTTGCGTTTCAGATAGCTGGCATAGTTCACGACGACGCCGAAGCCGACGGAGAGGCTGAAGAAAATCTGGCCAGCGGCGGCCAGCCAGGTATTGAAGTCCTTGAGCTTCTCCATATCCGGGTTCCACATGAATCCCAGGCCGGCCGTCACGTTCTGGTCGGGCTTGGCGGCATCGGGCGTACCCAGCGTCAACACGCGGACCAGCACGATGAGGGCGCAGATGGCCATGCACGGCATGGCGTATTTGCAGAAGGTTTCGATGCCTTTTGACAAGCCGCGGAAGATCAAAAAGAAGTTGAGCGCCGTCACGATCAGCCAGAAGACGACGCTGATGTGCAATTTGCCATCCATCATCAGGCCATCGTCGTTCTGGCCGACGAAGTTCTTGAAGTAGGCGCTGTACTCGGCCGAACTCTGCCCGCAGGCGGCGAAATCCTGCGGCATCGTCAGATAGAGATAGCAATAGCCCAGGCACCAGCCTTCGACGTAGATGTAATACGTGTAGATGAGCAGCGGAATCAACAGGCCGAGCGAGCCCAGGTACTTGCTGATGGGGTTTCGCCAGATGACGCTGAAGATGCCGGGGCAGGAGTTGTAACCCGCAAGGCCACCGCGGCGTCCCATGCTCCACTCGATCCAGCAGATGGGGATGCCGAGAACGAGCAGGGCGATGAAATAGGGAATCATGAAGGCGCCGCCGCCGTTCTGGGCCGCCTGACCGGGAAAGCGGAGAAAATTGCCGAGTCCGACCGCAGAGCCCGAAACGGCCAGAATCACGCCAATTCGAGACGCCCATTGTTCTCGTGCCACGCGAGACTCCTTATGTCAGTCAGCGAAACCGGACGTGCGATGGTGCGATTGTGGCGGACACTAACAGGGAGCCGCGGCGATTTCAAGAACACGGCGTGTCCGCACCCGGGCAGGCACCGAGTGAATGCCAGACCGGGGCCAAACGAGACCACTACCGGCAGACGAGCACGAAATGTGAATTAGAAAAGGCAGTGCCGAGGCGCGCCGAGATTCCATTGGAGACCCTTCTGGGTTATCCTTGGACCATTGTGCGAGATTCCGAATGAACGAACGAACTAAGATCGAGGCCGATACCGCCTGGCTCGCCGAGCACAGCATCGAAATCGCTCAACAGTATGCGGGCAAGTGGATCGCCGTTCACGAAGGAAAGATCGTCGGGGTTGGGGCGACCGCTGTGGAGGCCGCGGACCAGGCACGCGAGGTTTGTGCCGATGGCGAATTTGTGCTGGAAGCCGTCGAGGCCGACGCGGACGTGATCTATGGCCTGGTTTGACTGGCAGCGCAAGCCATCGGCCAGCTTCGGCGAAGTGTGGGTACCGGTTGCCGTTGTTCAACTCCAAACGACACGGGGTACGTTCAGTTCGGTGCTTCCGTTTGTTGACTCCGGATCGGTGATTTCCCTGTTACGCCGATCGGTGGCTGACGAACTCGGTTTGCAAATCGACTCGGGTCGACAAATCGCGCTGCACAACGTCGCAGGCTCGCAAACCGAAGCTTACGTGCACGAACTCACGCTCCGATTCGCGGCCAACGAGCGAACCATTCGCGCACCGTTTGCCATCGCGACGCGCGAGACCGTTCCCAATCTGCTCGGCCGACTTGGCGTTTTCGAACAATTCGAGTTGTGGTTTGACCCTCGCAAGCATCGTACTTACATCAATCCGGTGTGAAACGAACCGGTCGATGCTCTGTCAGCGCCCCGCGGCCCAGTTGACAATATCGTCGGGGGTACTGTCTACGCCATCCGGCCCGGCGCTCCAGAGGTCGAAGCTTCCGAGTCGGCGATTGCCGGGTACGCGGTAGCGAATGCGCCTTCCCCATGGGTCGCAAAGGGATGAAGGGTCGCGAACATAAGTCTCGGGACTCGTATCACCAGTGCCGGCCAAGTCCGGCGGGTCCAGAAGTTCGTCGAGCGTTGCCGGATAGCGCTTGTGATAAAAGGCGAACCATTCAATTTGCTGCGAAAGCGGACCGGCAGGCCCGATCATGGATTGAACCTCGCTATTCTTCGTGTAAACGCACACGCTGCCTAACTGCCATAACCCGAGAAAGAAGGGTGCCGCGGCCAAGAGAAGGAAGCTGTGCAAGATCGCGACGACTATAACTATGGGTGTTCTTAGATCTCCATGGCGCCGTGCCCTTCGTGCGGTGGCTATTGCCGTGCGATCGACGGCATACTGCACCATCGGCGGCTCGTCCCAACGGCCCATGTCGCAATTCTCCCGGGCACTTGTAAGCCGCTGCTTTCCAATCGTTGCGTGAGACCGGCACGAGCAGCCGAACGACGACGTGTTGCACACTGGTAAGTGCTGAACAATGATACCGGGACCGAAAACCCATAGCGCGGCCCCGTCGTTATGATTCGAGGCGAGGAACTTTTTCGAGGAGGTCCCCCATGTCCACGCGACGCGAGTTTCTTAACGGTATGACCGCGATGGGCGGTCTGGCGGCATTCGGAAATCTGGCGATTCTGCCCGCGTCGAGTCTGGCCGCGGCGCAGGATGATCAGCCGGGCGGGGCAGCGCCGCCGGCGGGAAGCGAGGGACCACCGCAGGAATATGAGCTGCCCCCCCTGCCGTACGGCTACGACGCGCTGGAGCCGCACATCGACGCCCAGACGATGCGCATTCACCACGACAAGCATCACGCCGGCTATACGAACGGCCTCAACGCGGCGCTGAAGAAGCTCCAGGAGGCGCGGCAGAGCGGCGACTACGGCAACATTCAGCACCTATCCCGGCTGGTCGCCTTTCATGCGGGCGGCTACGTCAACCACATCGTGTTCTGGAACAACATGGCGCCGGCCAACCAGGGCGGCGGCGGCAATCCGGAGGGCCGCCTTGCGGATGCCCTCAATCGGGAGTTCGGCGGCATTGACCAGTTCAAGGCGCACTTTTCAGCGGCGGCCAACGCGGTTGAAGGCAATGGCTGGGGCGTGCTGGGCTGGCACCCGGTCCTCAAGCGGCTGGTGATCATGACCATGATGAACCAGCAGGACCTGATCACCGCGGGGACCACGCCGCTGTTGATGTGCGACGTGTGGGAACATGCCTACTATCTGAAGTACCAGAACAAGCGTGCCGACTACGTGAAGGCCTGGTGGAACGTGGTGAACTGGAAGGATGTCGGCCAGCGCTACGCGGCTGTCACCCACGGTTGACGTGAGCCGGCACGAGGCACGCCGTTAACGATGACCAGGGCCGTGCGGCCGGCAAGCTCGTCGCGGGCATGGCCGCCGGGATCGGGTCCGATCGCGAGGAGCGTGCCATCAGCCGCGTGTTTTTCGAAAGTCCGCTCTGGCTCGGGGTTTTCTGTTTCGTTGCAGCGGGCGCGGTCCTCTTTGCGCGGCAGCGGATGGAGCGGGAGGCGTGGCGGCGGCGTTCGCTGTGGTGCCTTCTGATTGGCATTCCACTGCTCTTCGTCGTGCAGTCGCTGGTGGTGACGCAGCAGGAGCGGATTCTCGCGCGGCTGGACTTGCTGGTGGCCGCCATCGAGGAGGAAGACGCCGCCGCAGCGCGGGCAATCTTCTCGCGGTCCTACCAGTGCGACGGTGTCGATTACGAGGGATTCAGCCGGCAACTCGACGGCTGGCTCGAGTGGCTCGACATCCGCGATACGCGCCTCCGCAGGCGCAATGTCGAAGTTGACGGCGATGCCGCCACGATGCGACTGACCGCCAGCGCGACGGTGCGGGTCGGCGGCGAAGCGGGCGCCGAGCACATCGGCACCTGGCGGATCGAATGGGTCCGCGAAGGCACCGCGTGGTCGATCGTCGCCGTCCGGCCGGAGATGATCGACTTTCGCGAAATCTCGAGCATGAACGAGTTGCGACGGTGAGGCGTCGCGAGGCGAGGCATCCCAGCGTCGCGGCGGAACTACCATTCACGTGTCATCGAACGCCGGGTCGACCCGGGGGGCGGGCAAAGTTTCTCAGCCGATCGGCTCATCCAATTCCGGCCACTGCCAGTCCTGCATCGTCCTCATTAATGCCGCCTCGGTCAGATCGAAGTGCAGCGGCGTGACGACGATGTAGCCCTCCGAAATCGCGTGGCGATCGGTGTCGTTCTCGTTGCCGATGTTTTTGAAATCACCGGTCAGCCAGTAATACTCGCGGCCGCCGGGATCGGCCCGGCGCTCAATACGCTCGATCATGGGGGAGGTAGACTGCGGAGCGACGCGCACCCCCAGTGGCCGGCCGGGCTTCAGCTCGGGGATGTTGATGTTATAGACCGTGCCGGGGCGGAACCCCGCTTCGCCGATCTTCTCCATGAGGCGGCACGCAATTCGGGCCGCCGCGGAAAAATCCATGTCGCGATACAGCTCAAAGGAAACGGCCACAGCCGGGCAACCGTGGATCGATGCCTCGATCGCGGCGGCGACGGTGCCGGAATACAGGACGTGAATGCCGGTATTCAGGCCGGCGTTGATTCCGGAAACCACCAGATCAGGCTTTTCGGACAGGAGTGAGTGCAGCGCAAGCTTGACGCAGTCGGCCGGCGTGCCTTCGACGCTGGTGCCGCGGAAAAGGTCGCCGACCGGAACCGTCCGCCAGAGCACGGGATGGCGGATGGTGATGGCGTGGGAACCGCCGGACTGCACGCCTTCGGGGGCGACGACGGCCACGTCGGCAAACTTGACCAACTCGCGATAGAATTCGAGCAGACCCGGTGCAAAGATACCGTCGTCGTTGGTGAGCAGAATTCGCATGAACGGCCGATTGTAGGCAGCGCGATAAATCGTTACAATCCATGATCAGAACGGCTGGCGTTCACACGTCTGAAGATGGGCTGGCCCTGCAAAGCAATCGAAGTCATCGGGCCGGCGTCTCATACTTCGGGCAACTCTGAAACCGGCCGGTTCCCCGCGGGCCGCGGCAAACGACAAACCGACCGCGTCCCCTCGCACAACGAGTCGCGCGACGATGAGACGGGATCGCTGCGCCGCGCTCTGACATTCTGGGGAGAGCGTCCGTTTCGCGGCATTGTTCCGTTAGTCGTCCGCGCGACTCGTTTTTTCTTTACACACCCATGCCCAGCGCCGCTCGACAGAATCGACTCTCGCCCGGACTCGTGTCGTTTCTCGCGTCCGTTGCCGTCACGCTGGTCGTCGGCGGCGTGCTGTATCACGTGCTGACGGCGGGCCTGGTCGCGGCGGATGACCGGCAGGCCGTGCGCCTGGCGCGAACGTGGTCCGATCATTGGGAGCATGCCGGCTGGCTGTTCGGCGTCAAGTCGGTCTTCGCCTACGACCAGACGGGCGGCGTGTATCAGCCGCTGGCCTTCCTGTCGCTGATGCTCGATGCGCGGCTCACGTCGGACTGGCGGACGGCGGCATACCAGTTCCACCTGACGAATCTCGCCCTGCACATCGCCAACACGCTGATCGTGCTGGCGCTGGTGAAGCAGCTTTCCGGCAGCCGCACCTGGGCCATCCTTCTGGCACTGCTGTTCGCGCTGCATCCCGCCCAGGTGGAGACCATCGCGTCCGTGAGCCAGCGCATGACGCTGCTGGGCACGACGTTTGCGCTACTCGCCATCGCCAACTATCTTCAGATGCGCGGCGGCGCAAAGCCATACTGGATCGTACCCGCGACGTTGTGTTTCATCGGAGCCATTCTGTGCCGGCCGGTCTTCGCGGTGCTGCCGGTCATATTCCTGATGCTCGACGTATGGCCGCTCAACCGCAGTGGCTGGGCGCCGCTGGTGGAGAAACTGCCGGCCTTTCTGGCGGCGATGGCCGCCGCCGCGGTACACCTTTTGAACCGGAGCGTGGCGCGACCGGCCGTCGACTCGGGCGGCGTGGAAGTGGTGTCGCATACGCTGGCCTCGCTGGTGGCGCGGCTCGTCGCGCCGGTGCGCATGACGCCGTTCCAGCCGATCGAGACGACGGTGGCGGCGGTGCCGCTGGGGGGCTGGTTCGATGCCGGGATATGCGTATTGCTTGCCGCGGCGATCGCCTGGTCCTTCGTGTATTATCGGGCCCTGTTCGTGGCGCTCGCCGGCGCGACGATCCTGCTGTTGCCGGCGGCGATGGACGCGGTCTATGCCGAGCGCCTGCTGGGGGATCACTATCTCTACCCGGTGCTGCTGGTACCGATCATCGCGGCGGCGGCATGGCTGGGCGGCAAGCGGCACATCTTTCAGCGCGTATGGGGGCGGTGGTCGGCGATCCTGACGGGCTGCGTGCTGCCGATCCTGGCGGTGCAATCGTTCAATCTGACGCTCGACTGGCAATCGACGCTGACGCTGTTTCAGCGGACGGTCGCACTGTTTCCGACGTGGCCTTACGGGCATATCGGCCTGGTGGAGGCGTACATCGAGGAGAGCGATCTGGACGCGGCGCTGCTTGCGGCGCAGGAGGCGGTTCGCGTGGCGCCGGAACATGCCGGCACGCAATTTTACCTGGGGACGGCCCTGCTTCTGCATCCCGCTTCGCGAAGTGCCGAGGCCATTGCACCGCTGCGCAAGGCACTCGCATCCGACGCTCAATGGATCGAGTGCCTTCAGAACCTGGGCGTGGCACTGGCCCGCATGGGAGAGACCGAGGAGGCGATCGGCTATTTCGAGCGCGCACGCGATCTGGCGCCGGAATCGGCGAGCATCCGGCTGGGCCTGGGGAATGCATATCTGAAGGTGGAGCGTTTTGCGTCGGCCCGGGGGGAATTTCAGGAGGCGCTGCGGCAGCGCAACGATGCGATGGCACACCTGGGCCTGGCCATCGCCTGGGCGGCCAACGAAGTGCCGGAGCATGCGCGACGGCACCTGGCGGCGGCTGTCCAGATCGATCCGGAATATGCGCTGCGCGCGGGGCGATCGCCGGAGCTGCTGAAGCTGCGCTCGAAGCCCGGCTTTGAAGAATTGATCCGCATCCCCGGCGAGAATGACAAGGACGTGACGCTGTTCCCGCAGACCGCCCCGGCGGCACGACGGGCGCGGGGCTCGTAGGCGATCAGGTCCGCACCTTTCGCCGCGCCGGGCGCCGGGCGGCCGCCTGCCCGACCATTTCCAATGCCATCCGAACGACATCTTCCTCGCCCGGCAGCACGAGATTGGCCGCCGGTCCGAGGGGAATATACGTATCGTCGCCGACCACGCGGCGAATCTGCGGCAGGCTTTCCCGCTCCATCCGCTCGACCAGCCCCGTGATGATCGCCTCGGAAATGCCGCCGCTCTGCCGGCCTTCGTCCACCACCAGCACGCGATCAAACCCGCCGGCCTGCCGGGCAATCTCGTCGTGATTGATCGGGGCCAGCCAGCGGATGTCGAGGACGCGGACGCTCAGACCGTGCTCCTCACGAAGGCGGCGCGCGGCACGCAACGAGAACAACACGCCATTGCCGAAGGTGACGATCAGCAGATCATCCGCATCCTCGCTGTACACCCTTATCTCGCCGAGCGGGATGGCGGCATCGGGCGCGGGATAGGCAAACTGCCACTGACCGTCGCCATCGGCATAGAGGTCCTTCGTCATGTACAGGGCGATCGGCTCCAGGAATGCGACGACGCGGCCATCGACATGAGCAAGCGCCGCGCAGGTGCGCAGCATGGCGGCGGCATCATCGCCGCGCGAGGGACACGCGATCACCAGGCCGGGGATATCGCGCAAAGCGGTGAAGCTGTTGTCGTTGTGGAAGTGGCCGCCAAAGCCCTTCTGATAGGCCAGCGAAGCAATGCGGATGACCATCGGGTTGCGGAACTGGTCGTTTGAGAAGAACTGGAGCGAGCAGGCCTCGCCGCGAATCTGGTCGCAGGCGTTGTGAAAGTAGGCGAGGTATTGAATCTCGGGGAACGGCAGCAGCCCCATGGTGCCGGCCCCCTGGGCCAGGCCGAGGATGGTCTGCTCGTCCAGCAGCGTGTTGAAGCATCGCGCCGCCTTAAAGGTCTTGTGCAGCCCTGCCGTGACGTAATAGACGCCGCCTTTCTGGGCCACATCCTCGCCGAAGACCATCATCTCGGGATACTTGATCATCAGATCGAACAGGGCGCTGTTGATATTGACGGCGAGATGACGCGGGCCGAGGGCCTCGGGCAGCTTTGCCTCGCCGCCGAAGATCCCGATGCGGCGCTCGCGCTCCACGGTGCGCGCCGCCTCGGCGGCGACTTTGCCGGGATGAAACGGGGCGAGCGGCCGCAGGATCTCCTCCCGCGACGAGAGCCGCGGGCGCGACACTGCCTTGTCGGCGGCGGCCATGGTTCGGGCGCGCAGGGCTTCGTACCGGTCGAGGACCTCGACCGGCGTCATGAGGCCATGCCCCAGCACCAGCTTCGCCGAGCTGAGCAGCGGGTCGCGGGCCTCCACCGCCGCGATCTCATCGAGACTGTGATAGGCGGGCTCGAAGTCGGTGCCGGCGTGGCCGAGCATGCGGATGCACTTGAGATGCAGGAAGGTCGGCATGCGGTGCTTACGGCAGTAGTCGACCGCTTCGCGCGTCACGTCGAACGCATCCGGCAGGTCCAAGCCGTCGGCGCGGAAATACTTCAGCCCCTTCGCCTGGCCAAAGTTGGCCTCGATCCAGCCCGGCGGCGTGCGGACGCTGATGCCGATGCCATTGTCCTCGCAGACGAAGAGAACGGGGGTGGGGAGCTGCTGGTAGGCCGCCCAGCGTGCCGCATTAAAGGCACCCTGTGCGGTCGAGTGGTTCGTGCTGGCATCCCCGAAGCTGCACACCACGATGCTGTCGGCCGGAATCGGCAGCGGCAGGCCGATTTGCTTCGCACGGCGGATGGCGATCGCGGCGCCGACGGCCTTGGGCAACTGGCTGGCGATGGTGCTGGTCTGCGGCAGCACCCACATCGGCCGCGAGCCCCACACCTTGTGCCGGCCGTTGGCGATCGGATCGTCGGCGCTGGCGGCCTGTGACAGAACGGTGTCATAGACGATGTCGATGCCGGGGACGTGGCGGGCGCGCTCGACCATGAAGCCGGCGCTGCGATAGTGCAGGAAGGCCGGATCGGTGTGTCGCGTGAGACGACCGACGACGGCATTGGCCTCGTGGCCGGCGCTGCCGATGGTATAGAACGCGGCGTTTCTGGCGCGCAGGACGCGGGCGATGAGATCGAGATGTCGCACTGTCATTTGCGATTCGAAGAGTTCGACGGCGTCGCGGCCGGTCATGGACGAGCCGTCGCGAAGGGGCCGATCGAAGCCGGCCGCGGATGCGGGGCCTTCGCTCCAGTTCTTCACGAGCGCGATGAAATTCTTGTCGACCACGTCGGCGCGGTTGAAGGTGGACATGGGCATGAAGATAGCTGAGCGCGACGGGGATTCGCAAATGTGCCGGTGCGCGACGACGCCCCCGCGGCTATAATCGCGGCCAGATGAGTGAACCTGCACAACCAGCACGAATGGCAGGCGCCATGCCGCTCTTCCGGGTGTTCGGCATCACGGTCTTCGTGCACTGGGCGTGGCTGGTGGTGGCGGTCATCGAAGTACGATACCGCAGCGACGCGTACAACCACTTGTTCTGGAATGTGCTGGAGTACCTGTCGCTGTTCGGCATCGTGCTGCTGCACGAGTTCGGCCATTCGCTGGCCTGCCGCAGCGTGGGCGGGCAGGCCGATCGCATCCTGCTGTGGCCGCTGGGCGGGGCGGCGTTCGTTGATCCGCCGCAGAGACCGTGGCCGGTGCTGTGGAGCATCGCGGCGGGGCCGCTGGTAAACGTGGCGCTTATTCCGGTGACGTTGGCGGTGCTTTACGCCGCGCCGCTGCTGTTCCCACAGGCGCCGCCGGACCTGGGCTTTTATCTTGAAACGATGGCCCTCATCAACCTGGGCCTGCTCCTCTTCAACCTGCTGCCCATCTATCCACTGGACGGCGGACAAATTCTGCGGGCGCTATTGTGGTTTGCGATGGGCCCCCATCGCAGCCTGAGCATCGCGGCATCCATCGGCCTGATCGCGTCGGTGGTCGGCTTCGTCGCGGCACTGACGGCGGGCGAATGGTGGCTGATGCTGATTGCGATCTTCACGATCATGACGTGCTCGGGCGGGCTGATGGTTGCGCGCACCATGGCCCGCGTAGCGCGGGCGCCGCGTTATCCGAATGTGATCTGCCCGAATTGCGGCGAGCACGCCCCTCAGCTGGAGATCTGGAATTGCAAATGCGGCAAACCGCTCGATGTATTCGCCTGTCGAGGGCAGTGCCCCAAATGCGGGCGGGTGCATGAGAAGATGCTCTGCCCGCTCTGTTCGAAGTACGCGCCGCTGGTTGCCTGGTATGTTCCATCGGCGATGGGGCTGGAGGCGAGTGGGCAGCCGGTTGCGGCGGACGACCGCGATTCCGCCAATGGCCTTGACGCTGCCAAGCCGAGGGCATTTCCCGGTTGAACCCTACGCATCCGCAATCACCACCAATCGCTTCGCCACTGCCAGATCATCGGCGACAGCATGCACAGGCCCTGGAATGCCGTGCAGATCAAAATCAGCCGAAGTGGCAGACGAATTCCATGAAACCTGTTGGCCAGAATCGCCGCCATCAGCGCAGCCAGGCAAAACAGCAGCCCGGGCAGCGCCGTGATCCAGACAAGCGTCTCAGCGCTGGCCTGCGGTGTACCGCATCGACTCCCCACGTTACTTGTGTACACAAGCCCGTCATTCAGGGCCGCGCCGAATGACACCAACGCACTGAATGCCAGCGCTCCATTGAGCAGTTGGTCGGCGCGGTGCGGCACGGGCGGGCTATACGTCAGCGTCGGGATGGAGTCATCATCCTGCATGTCCGCAGCTCGCGGAAAATCGAGCGACGCAATTGCCTCACCCGAGCCTCAATCCGCTAAAACGCCTGCGATCCGCACAGCTGGCTGCCCACAATCAGCTCGTGGATCGTCTCCGTCCCCTCGTACGTGATCACGCTTTCCATGTTCAGCATGTGGCGGATCGGGCTGCACTCGATGCTGATGCCGCCGGCGCCGAGGATGTCGCGGGCATCCCGCGCCACGTCCAGCGCCATCCGCACGTTGTTCCACTTCGCCAGGCTGACCTGCGAGTGGTGCATCGTGCCATCATCCTTCATGCGGCCTAGCTGAAGCGCCAGAAGCTGGGCAGTGGTGATGCGGCGGCACATGTCGGCAAATCGGCGCTGAATGGTCTGCGTCTGCGAAATGGGCTTGCCGAAGACCACGCGAATCTTCGCGAACTCCAGCGCCTCTCGATAGCTGGCGATGGCGGCGCCGATGCCGCCCCACGCGATGCCGTAACGCGCCTGCGTCAGGCACGAGAGCGGGGCCTTGAGCCCGCGGGCCTCGGGCAAAAGGTTCGCCTCCGGCACGCGGACGTTGTCGAAGAACAGCTCGCTCGTCACGCTGGCGCGGAGGCTGAACTTGCGCAGGATGTCCCGCGTCGTGTAGCCCGCCATGTCCTTCTCGACGATGAACCCGCGGACGCCCTCGTCCGTCATCGCCCACACGATGGCGAGGTCGGCAATGGTGCCGTTGGTGATCCACATCTTGGCGCCGTTGAGAATCCAGTCGCCGCCCTTCCTCACGGCCGTGGTCTTCATCGTGCCGGGATCGCTGCCGCCATCCGGTTCGGTCAGGCCGAAGCAGCCGATGGTCTCGCCGCGGGCCATCCGCGGCAGCCAGCTCTGACGCTGTTCCTCGCTGCCGTACGTCAGGATCGGGTACATGCAGAGGCTGCCCTGGACGGACACGAAGCTGCGCACGCCCGAGTCGCCGCGCTCCAGCTCCTGGCAGATGAGGCCGTAGCAGACATTATTCAGGCCGGCACAGTCGTAGCCGTCGATGTTGCAGCCCAATAGACCCAGCGAGGCGATCTCCGGGACCAGTTCCTTCGGAAAGCGGTGGTCCTCGAATGCCTGGCCGATGACGGGCAGCACCTTCTCATCGACGAAGCGGGCGACGGCATCCTGAATCTGCCGCTCGTCCTCACTCAGCAGAGAGCGTACGTTATAAAAGTCGTACAGGTCGGGAGTTATGGCGGCTGCTGGGGCGCGGGTAGTCATAACGCGATTGGCTCCGAAACGATGGGTCCTGTGCCTGAAAAAGCCGGTTGCTGCATCACAGCGGCAGGCGGAAGTATATACCGGGCCGCGGCGAAATCACATCGGCCGCCCGGGGGCATCGGGCATGCCGGTTATGCCGCTGGACTCGGCCGGAGGAACAGACGCCTGGGCGTGGTCCAGCGCCGTATTCCAGGCTTACGCTCGCCGGAGGGTGCCGGCACGGTGGCACTCACGGCCGCATGACCCGCATCCTGCCGCTTCAGAAGCGGCGCCAGGATGGCACGCGCCCAGCGGCGCGACAGATAATCGACGTGGCCGCCGTAATGGCCGTGCTCCTGCCAGGCGATCTCCCAGCTGATCTGCTCCAGCCACGGTTCTTTGCGAACCGAGCGCGACGCATCGAGAAAACCGCAGTGACCGGCAGAAACACATTTCCTGCGGTCGATGGTGCCGAAGGTGGCAGTGCCCCAGCCGACGACGCCGTCGCGCGGGCTGTAGATATTGATGATGCGCTCGCGAACGCGGCCGCGCGCCCCGCTCAAGTCGTACTCCGGCGATATGGCAGCAGCGCAGAGAACGAGCCGGTCAACCATGATGCCATCCGCAAGGCACTCAAGCGTCATCAACGCCAGCCCCCCGCCGCCCGAAAAACCCAACAGCGACAGCGGCCGATCGGGTTTCTCCGCGTGAATTGCCGCGATGCGATCGGCAAATCGCCGTGCCCGCCGGCGATTGGCGGCCAGGTCCGTCAGATTGACGATCGACCAGAACGGCGGCGTTTCCCAGTCCAGCATGACGATCTCATCGTCAATGCCGGCGTCGCGCAGGCCCGCCCGAACACCCATCAACTGCCAGGTGCCGCCTTCCACCCCTGGGATGAGCACGATGGTGCCGCGCGCCGGTCCCGCCTCTTGTGATTTGGCGATTCGGATCGACTCCGCCGATCCGCCACAGCCGCAGGCAGCCAATGCCGCCAGCGCGCTCGAAAGACAACACAGCCATGCCGCAACAGGTCTCATGACGCCGGTCGCTCCGATGAATCAGCCGGCTGCACCAGCTCTTCGCGATGCGTCAGTGAAATGCCGCGCTGCCCCAGCGCCGCCAGGATGGCATCGAGCAAATCACGCTCGGCGCCGATGAGCTCCGGCGGATGCACGCCGGGTCGCTGAAACTGTCCGCCTGCGATCAGCCGGGCCAGCGTCGTGCAGGGATAGCCCGTCGTTCGTGCCATCGAGTGGACACCGCTTGCCGCGTCGTATTCGTCATAGAGATCGTGCGTGAATCGGACGCCGCGGCCGCCCTTCCTGCCTTCCACGACGACGCGGAGGATGGTGAATTCCGGTTCGCCGGGCTCAAGCCGCCACTTCGCGAACAGCAGTTTCGAGGCCAGATCCAGCGGGCGAACGGACTGCCCGCGAACGTCGATCGGCTCCTTCGCGAAGAATCCGCACTCGCGCAGCACGCGCATCAGTTCGGCATGGCCGGGATAGCGCAGCGTCTTTTCCTTCATGTTGCGCGCGGGAATCGTATCCAGCAGGCTGCGGAGGCCGTCGGTATTGAAGGCCTCCAGCGTACCGACGCGATCGAAGTCGAGGAGCTCCGGCTCGGACAGGGCCGGCTTGACGACGAGGCGGCCGTTCTCGATCAGCCGCGCCGGCCGCGTGTATTCCTCGATGACGTCGGAGGGGGCGAATGGCGCCTTGTACTCAAACGGCCAGTGCCGTCGCTTTGGCAGGCCGCCCACGTAGTAGGCCACGTCGGTGGTCTCATCGAGCGCCGCATGGCAGCGGCCGATGATCATGTTTGCCAGGCCGGGCGCCACGCCGCAGTCGTAGACCACCGTCGCCCCGCGGTCCTTCGCCAGACCGTCGAGCTCGCGCGGGTCCTCGATCATGAACGAGATGTCGCAATAGTGTTTGCCGGCCTCGATGACGGTCCGCAGCGTCTGAAGCCCCAGGGCGCTTGGCATGGCGCCGACCACGACGTCGGCATCGCGCACCGCCGCCTTGACCGCATCGGCCACGCCGAGGTCCACGCGCAGCGTAGACAGCCGCGGGACCGACGCCACGCGATCGAGATTGGCCTGGCTGATGTCGGCGACCGCGGCGTCGAGGCCTTCGTCGGCCGCAAGGTCCCTGGCCATGGCGGCGCCGACCAGCCCGCAGCCCAGAACGATGACGCGTTTCTTCATCTTCTGCCTCCGATGCCGGCGCGGGATCGGCCCGACCAGCAACCAACATTCTACGCAGGATCGGCGGTGCGTGCGCGGCACGGCCAACACTCGGCGCATTCGTCGAACACGGTCTGCCCGGACTATGATGCGGCTCATCGACGCCGACGGCACTGTGCCGGACGCGCCACGGAGCACAGGTGCGCATTCAAATCGCAACAGGCGAATCGGCCGCATGACGCTGGAACACGCCATCTATGCCATCGTGGCGGTCGTCGGTGGGGCTGGGCTCGTGCTGGCCATGTTCGGACTTGTACGGGCCATCGGCTTTCGCCGTCACGTGCTGCGCGAGCTGGCCATCGAGCCCGGCCATCGGCATGCCGATGGCACCTTTCGCTACCAGCCGCGGGCTGCGGTATTCCTGCCATGCAAGGGGGTCGACGACAAGCTGCACCACACCGTTGAGCAGCTATGCTCGCTCAACTATCGCGACTACGAGGTGATCTTCTGCGTCGAGTCTGAAAACGACGCGGCCCACGCGGCCATCGGCGAATGGACTCGCTCCTGGAACCGGCCACACCACATCGTGGTGGCGGGGCAGGCCACGCAGCGCGGACAGAAAATCCACAACCTGCTCGCGGGCCTGGCGGCGGCATCGGCCAATCGCGAGGTCTTCGTGTTTCTTGACAGCGATGCCGTGCCCGATGCCGACTGGCTGGGTCATCTGGTCGCGCCGCTTCAGAGGGAAAGCATCGGCGCGGCGACCGGCTATCGCTGGTACACGGCGACCGGCGGATTGGCGGCGGGCGTGCGCTGCACGTGGAACGCGGCCCCGACCAGTACCCTGCACGACGATCGCGTGAACTTCTGCTGGGGCGGTTCTACGGCCATCCTCGCCGAACGGTTCCGTCAGCTGGACGTCGCCGGGCGCTGGGATCGGGCGTTGTCGGACGATCTGCAACTGACGCGGGCGATCAAGGCGGCCGGGCTGTCGATCCACTTCGTGCCGCAGGCCCTGGTCTCCAGTGCCGACGCCACGACACTTCGCGGCTTCTGGGAGTTTGCCCGGCGGCAGTACATCATCCTGCGGATCTGCACCCCGGCGAGCTGGCTGTCCGGTTTTCTGTACTGCTCGGTGCTGGTGGCGGGCGGCACGGCGGTCGCCGGGCTGGCGGTGTGCGGTCTCGCCGGCTGGTTTGGTTCGCCGGAGGCCGCTTGCATGGCACTGGCGGCGTGGGCGGGCATCATGGGGCTGGCCGGGGCGCTGGCCCTCGTGCGGCAGTCCGCCCTTCGCCGCGTGCTGCGACCGCCGCATTATTCCTGGCGCGACGTGGCGTGGGATGTGCTCGGCACGGTGACATTCTCAGGCTCGATGCACCTGCACCTGTTCATTGCGTCGATGTTCCGGCGGCGGATCGTGTGGCGGGGGATCGAGTATGACATGGTGTCGGCCGACGAAACCCGGGTGCTTCGACGGTCTTAGAACGAGCGTGGAATGCCCCGGTCGGCGCCGACGAAAAACTCATTTGGCGCAGTTGTATGGCGGTCGGTAGCGGGCGATCAGGCGCGACTCGAGGGCCATCGCCGCGGCATCATTTTCGACCTGCATGGCCTCGATGCGATTGACCTGCCGCGGCCAGCCGTGATAGTAATTGCTCCGCGCCAGATCGCGCAGGTGCGTACGAACGCGGGCGCGAAGATCGGCCGCCTTGCCGATGTAGAGCAGGCGATCCTCGGCATCGTAGAAGACGTACACGCCGCACACGGCCGGCAGCCGCGCGACGCGCCCGGGCGACGCACGCAGGATGGACAGCGCCGAAGGCAGGCACTCGCCGAGGACGGACTCGAATGCCGGCGCAGTGACATTGGGCTGAACCCCGATGTCGGCCGGCGCGGCTGCTTCACCGAACTCCACGCCGCGATAGCTGACCGAGAGCAGCACGTCGGGCCGCACGCGCTCGGCAAGTTCGGCAATCGCCAGGCCGCGCAGATCGCCGCGCTCGACGGGCCCGGCCAGACGCACCTGGAGCACGGCCCGCGGCGGAGCGGCGGCGAGCACGGCATGAATCTCCTCGCGGAGGCGATCGCGCTGGCGGGCCGTGGCCACCAGCGGATGCACCTGCATCGGGCGCACCTCGTGTTCGACGAAGCGCCAGGCGAGCCGCTGTCCGTCGTGCTCGATCACCACGCAGCCCTTGGCCTCGTCCTTCTCCGCGAAGGTGATGCGGTCGGGCGAGCCGGCATAGACGATCTGCTGCGCGAGGCCGGCCGCGGGCACGAGGCGCTGATGCCGGTGGACGTGACCGGCCGCCAGGTACTGAAATGCCGCAGGTATGGCATTACGGCCAATGACATCGGCCCCCCGCCGGAAGCGGTAATCGGCCGGGCCGCAGACGGCCGAGTCGATGGACTGGTGCAGTGCCAGGATGCGGACATCGGCGGTCACGTCCTGCCACGCCGCCTCCTCGAGCGCCGCGGCGAACTGAGCATCCACGCCCCGGCGGATGCAGGGCAGGCAGGTCACGGCCACTTGCAGGCCGGCCAAACCGAAGGCGACGGTGCGCGGCCGGTCGATGACGTGAATGCGGGGATGGGCAAGAAAGAGCGCCGCCGGGATGGCCGAGCGCTCGTGATTGCCGGGGACGATCAGCACGTGGATGCCATCGTCGGCCAGTTCCTTCAGCGGCATCGACGCGGCGAGCACCGCCCGCGTGGATGGCCGGGGCGAGTCGAACAGATCGCCGCTGTGAATGACGAGGCCGACGCCCTCGTCGCGAGCGATTTGCAGAACGCGTTCGAAACTGTCGAGAAAATCGTCCCCGCGCCGCGGTCGATTGATGCGCGGCCGGACCGGCAGCTCCGCGCCGATGTGCGTATCGGCCGTGTGCAGGATTTTGAGGCATGCGCTCATGGCCACAGGGCATTGTAGCCGCTGATGCGGTGTGCATGTTGCAGAAGGCGCTCCGCACACGGCCACCGGCCCCTCGCTGGCGCTTTGGATTAGTGGCGCCTGAGGCGCGAAGCGGCCGGCGCGGGCTCAGATGATGGCGGCGGTCGCGCCCGCCTGTGCCACGGCGTGGTCATTCTCGACCGCGTCGCCTGACACGCCGATGGCGCCGATGATGTTGTTGCTGCGATCCTTGATGGGCAGGCCACCGGGGAACGTGATCAGGCCGCCATTCGAATGCTCGATGGCGTACAGGCTGCCGCCGGGCTGCGAGAGCTTGCCGACATCGCCGGTCGGCATGTCGAAAAACCGGGCGGTCCGGGCCTTTTTCTGGGCGATGTCGATCGAGCCGAGCCAGGCGCCATCCATACGGAGAAACGCCTTCAGATTGCCGCCGGCATCGACGATGGCGATGTTCATCCTGCAATTGAGCGTCGCGGCCTTGGCACGGGCCGCGTCGATGGCCGCGCGGGCCTGCTGGACGGTGATGTCGTTCATCGGGGTTTACTCCTGAAGCAAGACAGCCACGCGCTCGAAGCGACGGCACGGGCGTGAATCGCATACACTGTTCGGCGGTACGACGAGTTTCGGGGAATAATAACGCTCCGGAACACGCTGCAAAGGCAGCGGCGACTTTATCACGCAAGGAATAGGCGAGTACCGACGTCCGGAACCTGGACCGATTTGCAAATGTCGCGACCGCTGAAAATCCTGCTGCTGTTCCTGGGAATTCTCATCGACACGGCGGCCATGCTGTGGTGCGTGACATGCTGTTTTGGATGTGGGCAAGCAACCTTTCGGGAGCGAATCAAGATCGCGCACGCAGGTATGCAAACATCTTTCTCGGCTGCTTCACAAGCCTCTTCGTGCTTGACGTCCTATTACTCGTAATTCTGGTGAGAATTGTCCGTCAGAAGTTCAGTGTGCGGGGATTTCCTGTGTTGCCTGTGGAAGAAGGCGAAGCCGACGAATAATCGCCACGCACCGCCCCGTATGATCTTTCACGATCCGATGCCAACGGCACGATCGCGCGCAGCAGCGACGACGAAGACGGCTACCCGTTCTTCGGCGCGGGCTTCGTGAATGCCTGAAAGCTCATCATCGTCTTGCGCACCACTTCGTGCGAATCCGACAGCAGCGTCTTCACCATGCCCATGTCGCCCAGCTCCGGGTGCTGACCGATCATCTGCGCGACGTAGAGCCGCACCCACCAGCGCTCGTGCCGCGCGAGGTTGCGAATCTCCTGCAGCGCCGCCGGATCGACGGCGTCGCGCTCGATGAAGCCGTACCGCCGCAGCCACATCAGCTCCGACACCACGTGCTCGGCCCACAGGATCGGCTTGATCTCTTCGGGATCGCGCAGCTGATGAGCGCGGATCATCGCCAACAGCGCCGCACCGGCATCGGACGCGTACATGAACCGCACCAGCGAGGGCCGCGGCTCCCGGCCCGCCCGCACCTCGGCCTCGACGACGGCGCGATAAGCGGAAAAGTCGGGCGGGCGCGTCGGCGAGCGGTCTTCATAGCCCTTCAACAGGCGGCCGACCACGTCGCGCACCGCCGGGTCCCTGTCGTCGAGGTGCGGGGCGATCGCGCCGGCGGCGATGGCCGGCGACAGGTCCAGCCGCGCGAGCAGCGTGCCGACAAAGCCCTTCGTGCGGGCGTCGTCGCGATGATGGGCCGCGTACCACACGAGCTGGAGCAGGTGCGCGGACTTGTCGTCTTTTGCCGCGTCCAGCCACGCCTCCAGCCCTGCGCGAAAGGTTGCCTCGTCGGGCGCCGCGGCCATTTCCTCAAAGCTTCGCTGTATCGCGGCATCGGCTTCGAGCTCGACTTCTTCCTCGTTCGCAGCATCGCTCGCCAGCGCCGCCGTCTGGGCGACGCACAGCAGGGCGACGGCTGAAAGTGTCCATATTCGAATCAAGAAACGTGTATTGATCGGGCTGTTGCACATAATGAACCTCGACCCGCGAATCCCTTATTCCTTACTTCGTTATTCCCTCAAACCCTGCTCTCACGGCATCACCCGCGATTCCAGGTTCGCCTGAATGAACGAGCGCACCTGCACGAAGTCATCCACCTGGAAGTGCGTCGATCCCGATCCCCACGGCGTGGTCTCCACGTTCAGGCCGCTCGGCGGCGGATCGGAGTTCGGCACCGGCCCACCATCGAGGAAGAAATCGGTCAGCGAGCCCGTCTGCCAGTGATTGGCGTGATAGCCGCTGCTCGGCGGGCGGCGCAGCTCCTGCGAAATGTCGAAGTCCGAATCGTTCTCCACGGCGTCGACGTAGGAGGTCACCACGATCTCGAAGATGCCGATGCCCGCGCGATCGTTGTCGAGCCGCTCGGCCAGGTCGTGCGTCGAACCGCCGCCGTGGCTGTAACCGAAGATGGCGATCTCATCGACCAGCCGCCGGCTGACCGCCTCGACCGCCTCCGTCAGCACCGCGCCGCCACCATCGGCCCCGACGTTGTCCTCGTCGTAGATATGAACGTCGTAGCCCTGCTGGTAAAGGGCGTGGGCCACGACGAAGGTGCCGTGATTGGCATCGAGCGGAACGGTTGGCGACTGATCCTCGCCGCCCAGCGCCAGCACGATGCCGCGAAAGGTGTGGAAACGCAGCACGTCCAGCGAAATTGGCGCGGCCAGCGGCTCGACGTGCAGTTCGGCCTCGCCGTGCACCGCGGCCGCCCATTCGACGTAGAACGTGAGCAGCGTCTGGCCGGCGCCCAGCGGCAGAGCGCCAGTGCGATCGCCGCTGAAGGGTATCTCCGTGCCGGGCTGCTTCGATCGCGTCGTCCAGACGCGCAGGGCCGCGTCGGTCCGTCGCAGGGCCAGTGCCGCCCCCGGCACGCTGACATCGAGCAGGACCTCGATCAGATCGTCCTCGCCGGCCGGATCGATGTCGCCGGGCTCGTTGATGCGAATGCCGGGCCCGCCGTCCGGCGTCGCTTCCAGCGCATCCGGCACGGCCGTCTTCACCAGCGGAAAGTAGCTCGCGCCGTGCTGCGGGCGGTAGGCCGTCAATTCGGCAGTCGCGCAGAGGCCCGGCTCGCACATGCTGTTCGCGCCAAACCAGAGTCCGGCACACTCGGCCTCGGTTGCCACCACACAGGCGCCGCCGTCAATGCAGCACGCGCCGGTCGGTGAGTTCAACAGGCAATCGACGAACGGTTGCAGGTCAAGCCCGTCGACCGAGCCGCTCTGGTCCAGGTCGGCGGCGCAGGGCGAACATCCGGCCTCGCCGTCGATGATCGCGCCGATGAAGAACTCGACGTCCGTCAGGTCGTACAGTGCATCGCAGTTGACATCGCAGGCGTCGCAGGGGCCGTCCCTCGGCGCGAGTTCATCCGCGGTCGCGTCCAGCGGCGCCGATTCCTCCGGTTCGTCCAATTCGCTGGTGACGTGTACCGGCTGATTGGGCTCCAGCAGCACCTGGGCCAGCGCAACGGCCGGCAATTGGGCAACGGAAACAACGAGGGCAAGTATCGAAGCACGAGCAACAGACCGGATGCAGACGAACATCGAAGACGCCCTCCCAGTGCCGAACCGCGGGCCGGATGCGGCCAATCAGCCAGGTTCGCAGACCAGTTTACCTGCGCGTCGCTGTTTTACCGTGTTCGAGCGGACCTGTTTATCGGCGGGTCAGAAAAATTCCGCCGGATTAAGACGCATTTTCGACGAAATCGGCCGTCTTCGATTATGACCGATCGTTGCCGCAGCCGGTTAGGCGGAAAGTTCGCAAAGTCTCGATCATCGGCCGTGGTCGGTCGATGATCCATGTGACGCGTCCCCGGCCATCACCCACGGCGACCGCGCTGGGTCGGCGTTTGCGGTGGCAGCCGATGCAGGACCCGGAGCCCGCGTATCGTGATTCGCGCAGTCCTCTTCGACGTCGATGGTGTTCTCGTCCGCACGGACGAATTTCACTATCGCGCCTGGAAGGCGATCGCCGATGCCGAGGGGATTCCCTTCGATCGCGCGATCAACGAATTCCTGCGGGGCGTCGGACGGATGGACAGCCTCGAGATCATCCTCAAGCGGGCGAGCCGCATGTACACCATGGCAGAGAAGAATGCCCTCGCCGAACGGAAGAACGCGGAATACGTCGAAATGCTGGACACGCTTTCGCCGGACGACGCCCTGCCGGGGGCACGGCGGCTGCTGTCGGCGTTGCAGACGCGCGGCATCCGGCTGGCCGCCGCGTCATCGAGCCGCAATGCACGCTCGATTCTCGCCCGGCTGGAACTTGACAGCGCCTTCGACGCCATTGTCGACGGCAACGACATCATTCATTCCAAGCCGCATCCGGAGGTCTTTCTCACGTGTGCCTCGCGGCTGGGCGTGCCCCCCGAACAGTGCCTCGTGATCGAAGACGCCCAGGCCGGCGTCGTGGCCGCGCGCACGGCAGGCATGCGGGTGTGCGGCATCGGCCGGCCCGGGTCGCTGCCGACCGCCAGCATGGCCCCTTCGCTCGACAACATCGACGCCGATCACCTGCTGGCACGGTTCTGACGCTGAAGAATGCGCGTGGTGTCGCGCCCCCCCCGCCCGTCCTTCGGCATTGCGCGCCAATCTGCGCGAAAGTGGCCCGTCGCCGCTTCGTTCTTACATCCGACTGCCGACCGCGGCCCCGACCGAGGCCCGCGAATCCGACGAAGACAGGCGAGCCGGCTTCCTTTTCCGAGGAACCATCCATGTTTCGACCCGCTCCGCGGCTTTGCCTCGTTCTTTGCGCGCTTTGCGCATCCCGATCGACTGCCCAATCGATAAACATTGACTTCGGCCTGGACGCGGGCACGCCCGATGCCGAGTTCGGCGCCGCCTCGCTCCAGTCCGGCAACTGGCACGCGCTCACCGGCTTCGAAGACGAGCCCGTGATGCTGCTGAACGTCAACGGCGAGCCCTCCGGCGTGACAATGGTGCGCTCGCTTCCCTTTGGCCAGTCGTGGACTGACCATCCTGCGACGTCCGACGCAGTACAGGCACTCTTCGACGACTATTACGATCTGCACTCGGTGCCGTGCGAGTTTCTCTTCGAGGGGTTGCATCCCGGCCAGTACCAGGTATTCAGCTATGCATGGGCCCCGGATAATGACAACTTCCGCACCTCGATCTGGTACGACGGCGACGATGCCAATGCCCAGCTGGTCGGCGGCGCCTGGCCGGGCGACTTCCAGACCGGCATCACGCACGCGCTGCACACCATCCTCGTCGATGACAGCCGCCGAAACGTGATGCACGCATTCGGCCTGGTGAAGGGAACGCTGAACGGCATTCAGTTCGTGCCACAGCAGCTGCACCTGCTGATCGCGCCGCAGCCGGCGGCACCGCAGAGCCTCGCCGCCGGAACGCCGCAGGAACTGGTCGTGCGGATCGATGCCGGCGACGAATCCATCTCCGGTCCGGTCCTGCTGCATCATCGCCCGCGCCCGGACGAGCCGTTCACAGAAGTGGCAATGTTGCCGGCCGGCGACGGACTCTATTCGGCGACGCTGCCCGGCTTCGAATGCGGCGACGCGCCGCAGGTCTATGTCACGGCCTCCGGTACGCTCAGCGGAGGCCATGCCTGGCCGGCCGGCGGCGACGCAATGCCACACATGCCCATCGTCGTGGCCCTCGACGGCGATATGAATGGCGACACGCTCGCGGACGGCAGCGACATCGTCGCCTTTGTCGATGCCGTGCTCGGCGAGTCCGCGGCGGCGTTCGATTTGTGCCATGCCGATTTTGACGGCACGGGCGTCATCGATCCGGCCGACGTGTCGGGCTTCGTTGCCGTGCTGGTAAGCCAGTAAAATGAAACGACTGCCGCGATGGTGGCAGTGCCGCTCACACGCGTTCCACCGCCAGCGTGCCTTTGCTGCGGACGCCGCGAACGTGCCTTCGCAACTCTTCGGCGATGGCCGCCGGCGCGGGGATCGATTGCAGCTTGACCGACTCGTCCGTCTCGTCGCTGGAGAAGACTTCGAGGCTGCCGGTGTCGACCACGCGGTCCACCAGGCCCTGGCTGATGCGCACGTCGTCCACGCGGAGCAGTTCCATCTGGTCGGTCACCCGCGTAATGATGCCCTTGTGGACGAAGAGCCGCTGCGTCGTGAGGTGATAGCTGAGCCCATACACGATGAGCGCTTCCCGGACGAGCAGCGTCACGGCGCCGCCGCCGACGAACAGCCAGACCACGCGCACCAGTGCCACGTCGGCGGCGAATTTTGAGGCGAGATACAGGCTCGTCGCGCTGAGTACAAACCACGCCAGCCACGCCCCGGCAAAGGCCCGCCATGCGGGCCGTCCCGCCCAGACGAATTGCTCGTGCTGAGGATCGCGATAGATGTCGGTGCCCTCATTCTGCGCGGCCGGCTTTGCGGGCTTGGCGGGCCTGGCTGTGGATTCCGCGCTGGTGCGTGCGCCGCAATGCTTGCAGAAGCGGCTGTCGGCTTCGATCGACTTGTTGCACTTGCGGCAGTTCATCTCGAATGCAGGCACCATGAACTCGCGCGGGCGCTGCGTCAATCCGCGGTATTGTTATCTATCGGGCGTGCAGAACGCGCGAGGCGAGCCGATGCGGCTCAGGGCGGGGCGCTTTCCGCCGTTTTCCCGGCGCCGTCGTCAGGCTGCTCGCTCTGCTCGCCATCCTTGATATATCCCAGCGAATTCAGGATCGTCCGCACGTCGGAAGGCAGACCGGCAGCGGCGCTGGTGGTCATCGGTTGTATCACCACGCCCTGCGGCGTGGCCTGAATGTAGCCCAGCGCCTGCAACTGCTGAAGCTGGGCGGGCGTCATCTGGCTCAGCACGTTGCTGCCCAGGGGGATGGGGAATGCCGGCTGCGGCTTTGGCGGCGGCGGCAGAAACGTATAGGACGTGATGATCGGCACCAGAAGATAAAGCGCTGCCGGCAGCGCGATCAGCAGCGCGCCGATCAGCAGGCGCTCGCGCTGCCATCGGTAGGAACTGGCGCTGGCATCCACCGGATGCCAGAGCAGGCAGTTCGGGCAGCGTTCAACATCGAGCGCTTCGAGCGGCTGGCGGCACGTGGGGCAGCGCGGCTCGGGTGGCACTCGGCGACGCGCGCAAATGAGCACGACGGCCCCGACCATGCCCAGGGCGACGACCAGGTACAGTAGTTCAAACGGCATGGTGCGGCCCAGGGTTAAGCCGATGCGCAGTCCCACGCGGCGCCGGCCGCGATGAGCGCCTCGGGCCGCGCGCGACGCACGACGGGGCCAAAGCTGCCATCATCCGTATAGTAGTCGTCGAGCATGGCGCGGAAGTCGGCCGCCGCGCGGACCGCCAGGAATGCCAGCTTTACGGCACCATTGACCGGGTGCAGCTCGCTGTAGCGTACGCCGTACTTGCGCAGGTGAATGCAAGCGTGGCCGGCGCCGTAGAACGAGGTCGCCAGCTCGAAGTGCCGCTCGATGGCCGCCCGCTGCGCGGACAGGGAGGGCGGCGGCGGCAACGGCCTGCCGGCGAGCAGGGCGCGCAACTCGCCGAAGATGAACGGATTGCCGATGGCGCCGCGCGCGATCGACACACCGTCCACTCCCGTTTCGACCAGCATGCGAACGCAGTCCTCGGCGCTGAACAGGTCGCCGCTGCCCAGGATGAGCCTATTGCCCGCATGCCGCTTCACGCGGGACAAAAACGCCCAGCGGCTGGGACCGATGTAGCGCTGCACCACCGAGCGGCCGTGCACGGTGATGGCAGCGGCGCCAAGCTCAAAGGCTGCGTCGAGTATGCGAAAGAAACGCTCCTCACTCTCGGCGGTGTCGTCCATGCCGCGGCGCATCTTCACCGTGACCGGCACGCGCCCGGCCACGCGGTCGACCACGCGGCGGATGATCTCGATGGCCGTATCCGGCTCCGACAGCAGAAACCCGCCGCGGCACCGGCCCAGGACTTTCTTCACGGGGCAGCCGAAGTTGATGTCGACGGTGTCGTAGCCCAGGCGCACCATGTCGTCGGCCGCCGCGCCAAACTGCTCCGGCTCTGCGCCCATCAACTGGCCGGCGACCGGGTGCTCGCCGGGATCCAGGGCCAGCATGTGCCGCATCTTCCGGCCGCCGATGCCGATCATCTTGTCGAGCACGACTTCGTTGATGGTGTAGGGGCAGCCATACTCGCGGGCCAGCACGCGCATCGGCAAATCGCTGTAGCCCGAAAGGGCGGCCTGCACCATCGGCGCATCAAGCAGGTGCGAGCCGATGCGCAGGGCGCGCGAAATATGCGGCGCCGCGACATTGGCAGCATGCGGGGCTTGCGCCGCTGGTACCGGCCTTTGCGCCGGCAACGGTGCGATGACGGGGTCTTCAATCATGGGGCGGCTTTGGGCAGCAACAAGCGCTCGCGACATTGTCGGATCAGTTGTCGCCGGTGGTGCTATCCGACTTCTTTTTGCTCTTCTTGTCCTTATTGCTGTTCTTGCTCTTGTCTCTGGTCTTTGACGACTTCTTTTTGGCCTTGCTGGATTTCTTCTTTTTCTTCTTGTCGGCGCTCTTCTTTTCCTTGTCGTCGTCCGCGGCGGCGGCGATCGTTTCTTCTTTGGGCACAGGCAGTTCGAGCTTCTCGCACAAAAATTCGACAATCGCCCGCTTTACCTTCGCTCCGTACGGGGCTTCAAACATCTTCGTCCCGTGAAATTCCTCGCCGCCGTCAAACTTGCGGCCGGTCGCCTTCTTGCCGGACGCCTCGACGAGTTCTTCGACCGCCTTGTACTCTTTTTCCGGCGACATCAGCAGCATTGGAATGCCGTACGTCGCGCACACCTGGATGTGCTCCTTCGACGGCACGCCCATGTAGTCGGTGCCGGGCGAGAGGCACACGATGGCCTTGGGGCTGCCGACGCTGCTGCCGAAGTTCATGGCCACGCTGCAACCGATGCTGGCGCCGACGACCGCCATCCTGTCCGTGGCGATGTTTCTCTGCGCGCCGAGCCAGCTCGCCGCGCCGGCGGCATCCATCCAGGCATTGGAAAAAAGGGCGGAGTCGCGCTTCTCATAGGCCTCGGGCAGCTTCAACTCCTCCGGTCCCTTGCTGCCGCCCTTGCCGCGAATGTCGTAGGCCAGGACCGCGATGCCCGCCGAACGCAGGTCTTCCACCAGAGGCTTCCAGCTCTTGCGGTCGGCCGGGTACATGTGAACCAGGATGGCCACCGGCGTGCGCTTGCCCTCTTCCACCTTCACCGGATACCAGTCGGCCTCGATGGTGATGCCGTCCTGGGCCGGAAACGTCACGACGCGATCGCTGAAATCGACGCGGTTGATGCGGCGGAAGCCGCCGGTCACCTGCGGCGGATCCTGGGCCAGGGCCGTGGACGCGGCGCACAATGCCAGTGCAACGGCACCGACCGCAGCGCCTGCGGCACCTGTCCTGCGGCGGATTGGCAATGCTCGAAACATGACTCGCTCCTCCCGGCGCCCGCGGATGTCGTGCATCGCACGGCGCTCGATCACAGAATGAATTTGCTCAGGTCCTGATCCTTTGCGATCTCGCGCAGGCGCTGCTGCACGTAGTCCGCGTCGATCCGTACCTTTGTCCCGCTCTTGTCCGGCGCGTCGAAGGACAGGTCTTCGACGACTTTCTCCATGACAGTCGACAGCCGTCGCGCGCCGATGTTCTCGGTCGATTTGTTCACCATCGCGGCAATATCGGCCAGGGCGTCGATGGCATCTTCGGTAAAGGTGATCGATACGCCCTCGGTCGCCAGCAGGGCAATCTGCTGCTTGGTAAGGGCGTTTTGCGGCTCGCGGAGAATGCGCACAAAGTCGTCGCGCGTGAGATCGTTGAGCTCCACGCGGATCGGCAGGCGGCCCTGAAGCTCGGGCATCAGATCGCTGGGCTTGGCGGTATGAAAGGCCCCGGCCGCGACGAACAGGATGTGGTCTGTCCGCACGGCGCCGTGGCGGGTATTGACGCTGGCTCCTTCGATGATGGGAAGCAGATCACGCTGCACGCCCTGGCGGCTGACGTCGGCGCCCTGTCGCCCTTCGCCGCCGCAGAGTTTGTCCATCTCGTCGATGAAAATGATGCCATTATTTTCGGCGCGCTGTTTCGCCATCTGCACCGTCTTCTCGCGGTCGATCAGCTTTTCGCACTCCTCTTCGAACAGGACCTTTCGCGCTTCGCGGATGCTCACCTTGCGGTCTTTCTGCCGCGAGGGCATCAGCCGCTCGAGCATGTCCTGGATTTCCGGTGCGAACTGATCCGGGCCCATTGTCGTGGCAAACATACCCATGGGGGGCGTCTTCTGCTCGATCCGCAGCTCGATGTTGCGATCCTCCAGCTCTCCGGCGCGAAGCTGAGTGCGCAGCTTTTCGCGCGTGCGACGGCGACGGTCGGCGGCTTCCGCATCTTCCCGCTTGTGTTCAATGTCCTCGTCGCCGGCGTCGTCTTCGCCGCTGGCGTAGCGCGGCAGCAGTTCGTCCAGGATGCGCTCTTCGGTCTGCTGCTCGGCGCGTTCGCGGACGACTTCGGTCTGCTCCTTCTGCACCATGGCGATGGCCAGTTCGACGAGATCGCGCACCATGGCGTCGACATCGCGCCCGACGTAGCCGACTTCGGTGAACTTTGTCGCCTCGACCTTGAGGAAGGGGGCGTTGACCAGGACCGCCAGTCGACGCGCGATCTCGGTCTTGCCGACGCCGGTGGGGCCGATCATGAGGATGTTCTTTGGCCCGATCTCCTCGCGCATGGCCTCGGGAAGCTGCAACCGGCGCCAGCGGTTGCGGATGGCGATGGCGACGGCCCGCTTGGCCTCCTGCTGGCCGATGATGTACTTATCGAGCTCCGCGACGATCTGTCGGGGGGTGAGTTCGCTCATCAGATAGGTTGCTCGTTCGTGGAGGTCCTGCGTCGTGTATTCTCTGGCTGCCGCGCGCGGCCGACCGACGGGATCGCAGCGGCGGGCATTCAACGGCCGGAAGTCAGGGCGGGGAATTGTAAGCGAAACGGCGGACCGGTGCAGTAGCGATTCTTCCGCGGCCCGCTCGCGACCGGCCCGCGGCGGTGTGCCACTGCTTCAAGTCGTAAACCGTCGAGAACACGCCCCCGCTCGCCGCGGGACTCGTCAGCGAAAGGTTGAATGGGTATCGGCCCGTGCACAGCACCGGCCGCGCGAATTAGGACCGGCCCCGCGCAGGTCGCGAGGCTTTGGCCGATCGCGATGGCGGCACGGCGCGTTTGGCAACGGTGCCAGCACGTCGGGTCGTGGCACTTCTGCCGGTCGACGGGCGTGCAACGGACCGGCCGGCGCGCTTTTTGGTCGCCGCAGCGGCGCCATTCTTCTTTGTTGACTTGCGGACCAGCAGGTGCTGGCCGCGGTTGTCGAGCGCGCGTTCGTAGAGGTCGATGAAGCCCTTCAGCGGCACGCGCTTGATGGCCATGCCGATGACATCGAGGGCGACATCCTCCAGCTTCTTGAAGCGCACGCAACACTTGCCCATGTTGAGCTTCTTGCCCGTCTTTTCCCAGGCTTCGCGGAACCACTTTTCGTCCGAAGTGCCATCGCCGTATACGGTCATCAGGTACACGGACATGTAGTTCTTCTGGGAGGCCAGCCCGGCGAAGGGGAGCGGCTGCCTGGGATCGCAGTGATAGCCGGCGGGATAGAGGCTGTGGGGCACACTGTAACCGATCATGCCGTACTGCATGCACTCCTGGAAGCCCTTGTCGAGGTTTTTCAGGATGACCTTGCGCACGGCGGAGATGGCCTCGCGGCGATCGGGGGGAAGTTCGGCGAGGTACTGTTCGACGGTGGTGGCTTTGCTTTGCATAGTGGCTCTGAGAATACCGCAGCTGATGCGGAGGAATCAAGGATCGTCGGTCGGCGTCCCAAACGGAACACCGGACCTGCCGAATAGGTTATAATACGCATATGAGCCAACGCTTCACTGCAGTCGTCAAGCAGGATGGCCCCTACTGGATCGGCTGGATCGTCGAGGTGCCGGGCGTCAACGGTCAGGGCTCCACGCGGGCAGAGCTGCTGGAGAGTCTTCGTTCCGCGCTGCGGGAGGCGCTTGAAATGAATCGCCAGGATGCGCTCGCCTCGATGAGCCAGCCCTTTGATCAGGAGATCATCGAGGTTTGAAACGCCGCGATCTGATCGCGCACCTGTCACGCCGCGGTTGCACCCTGATTCGTGAAGGCGCCAAGCACTCGTGGTGGGGCAATCCCGCCAACGGCCGGCGCACCGCCATACCGAGGCATACTGAAATCAGCGATATCCTTGCGCGCAAGATCTGTCGAGACTTGGATATTCCTCCTCCGGCTTGAGGACTTATTAAGTAGTGCCGATCTTGTGGCACGCATTTATCGCTGCCGCTCCGCCGCGGCCTTGAGGCCGCGCCAGTGGTGGTCGTAGTGCTCGAGGTGGATGTCGATCCAGCGGCGAAGCGGCGTCTGGCCGGTGAAGTGCTGCGGATCGATGCGGGCGAGGCGCTCGAGGAAGCGCTCTTCGGCGGCGCGGAGCTGCGCGAGCAGCATGACGAAGGACATGCGGCGGTTTTTTCGGAAGACGTTTTCGTTGATCGCTTCGATGTCGTAGGGCGGCAGTGCCGCTTCGATGGCCTTGTTCTCGGCGGTCTCGTCGAGGGAACCATCGGCGCCTGTCGGCGGACGCCGGGAGGCCCAGGCGGCTGAGCGTGCGGCGATTTCCACCAGGCGGTCGGCCCCCTCGCCGGTCCAGAAGGCCATGTGACCGGCGAGATCGCGCACGTTCCACTTCGGGCCGACCATTTCGGCTTCGGCGGTGTTGTCGTCGAAGCGATCGAAGGCGGCGCGCATGCGCATCATCTTGTCGCGGAGTCGCTGGATGAGGGTGTCGCGGGGGGACACAGCATTGCACCTTTAGTCTGTCTGGCCCGCCTGCGTAGTTGCCGGGTGATCAACGAGGCGGAAGCATTCGTTGGCGGCATCGTAATGAAGTCGGTCGTAGTTTCGCACAATCCATTCCGCGCGGCCATCCTTCGAAGCTGCGGGCAGATCGGGCAGCGTATACTTGGCGCAGTCCGCCACGTAGTGAAAGCCGGTGTCCTTCACGATTTCGGCTGCCAGCTTGATCAACGCGCACTTCTCTCCGTCACGGATGCTCTGGCATGTACTTGCGACGGACGTCACGTATGCCATGCGACGCGCGTTGCGCTCGCCACGGAGTGCGTCGTACTGTAGCACGATGATCAAGAGCAGGATAAACACGATCGCCAGCGTCCAGCCTCGTGAGGCGGATTTCGAAAGCGTTGGGAAGAGTCGCTGCAAGTCAGTATTCATAAGGCCACTCTACGAATGGATTGACCTGACCATCGCCTCCACGCGCGCGGCGTCGACCTCATTCTCCCAGCCGCCGTCGCGCTTCAGCCAGCTTCCCACGATGATGCCTGCGGCGTGGCCGCGATAGGCGGCGACAATCTCCGGTGTCACGCCGCTGCCCACGAAGACGGGCCGGTCGATGGCGCCGGCGGCGGCGGCGACGTCGGCGGCGTCGGTCGAGCGGCCGGTGGCGGTGCCGGTCACCACGACGGCGTCGGCGCCGCAGAAGACGGCCGCGCGGGCCATCTCGGCGAGGTCGACGTCGGCGGTGATGGCGTGCGACGAATGCTTCTTCTTGATGTCGGCGAGAATGGCGATGCCACCGGCCCCGATCGCGCGGCGATAGCGCAGGAGCCGGCCGGCGTCGGCTGCCGGCATCAGCCCCTCGTCGGCCACGTGGGCGAAGACGAAGCCCTCGCAGCGGATGAACTGCGCGGCGGCGGCGTGGGCAACGGCGAGTGCGGCGCGGTTGGCCCCGGCGAGGACCTGAATGCCCAGCGGCAGGTTTACGGCAGAGCGCACGGCGGCGCAGACGGCCGTCATGGCAGCGACGATCTCGGGACCGACGCGGCGGTTCAGGTAGGGCGTGTCGTGCATGTTCTCGAGCATGATGGCATCGACGCCTGCGTCGGCCAGCACCCGCGCCTCGGCGACGGCGCGGCGGCACAGTTCGGCGACGGTGCATTCGCTGCGCGGCGTGCCGGGCAGGGCGCCAACGTGGGCCATGGCGACGAGCGCCGGACGGTTGAGGCCATTCAGAAATTCAAGTCCCGCGTGCAATGTGCTTTTATCCCGGGTTGGCGGCCAAGTTGCTTCTTACGACTCGTGGTAGTGGGCACTATTGCGCTCAATGCTACCGCCCGTCGGCGGGCGTGCGCGGGCGGCGCGACGCGCGCTTGCGCCGCGCGGCGCAGAAAAACACGCGGCGCAAAGCGGCGCAACCCGGCGCAACTCGGCGCGGGGTCGCGCAGCCACGGGCGGCTGTAGGGAGCGGAGTTGCCTGGGGATGCGAGACCGCATGGCTGCCCTCGACTATTTCAACTATTCAATAGAATAGCTACGCGTTCCGCGAGGCTGCGCCGGCCGTGGGCAAAATTGCTCAGCGAACTCGCCGGGCCTCGGGCAGCATCAACACCACGTACACCGCAAACGAGATCGCGAAGCTGATGAACCACGCGTAATGATACAGTTCCATCCAGAGTGCGCCGGGATTCCATCGGGTGACCGTGCCGAGGAAGCCCGGGGCACAGGGGGCGATGCCAAGGAGCAGGGCGATCATCGCCCGCGGATTCACGCCGGCCGTGTATCGATACGGGCCGTCGGCGCGGTACAGCCCGGGTAAATCGAGACGCGTTCGCCGGATCAGGAAGTAGTCGGCTATCAGAATGCCGCCGACCGCTCCGAGCAGCGACGAATAGGCGACCAGCCACTTGAAGATGTAGCCCGTGGGATCGGCCACGAGCTTCCAGGGCATCATGACGATGCCGATGATGCCGGTGATCAGTCCGCCGGTGCGAAATGAGATCTTCTTCGGCGCCAGGTGCGCGAAGTCGTTCGCCGGGCTGACGACGTTGGCGGCGATGTTGGTGGCCAGGGTGGCGAGGCACAGGGCGAACAGGGAAATGGCGAGCACGAGCGGGTTCTGAAACTTCGTGACCAGCACGACCGGGTCCCAGATGGCCTCGCCGTAGATGACGACGGTCGCCGAGGTGACGGCGACACCGATGAAGGAGTACAGCGCCATGGTGGTGGGCAGGCCGAGGGCCTGGCCGAGTGCCTGGTCGCGCTGGGAATACGCGTATCGCGAGAAGTCCGGAATGTTGAGCGAGAGCGTGGCCCAGAAGCCGACATTGGCGGTGAGAGCGGGGAAGAAAAACTTCCAGAACTGGCCGGCCTTCGCCTGACCGGCATCGAAGAGCGAGGGCCTGTTCAACATGGGGCCGAAGCCATCGGCCTGGCGCCATGCCCACCAGAGCAGCATCAGGCCGAGGGCGATGAGCAGCGGGGCCTTGATATTGAGCAGGAGGCGGATGGATTCGATGCCGCGGTAGATCACGAAGATGTTGATCGCCCAGAAGAACAGGAAGCAGCCGAGCTGCGCCACGTTGATGTCGAGAACGGGGAGGTTTGCCAGGCCGGGCCAGGAGGTGAAGTAAATCGCGGCGATCTGGTAGATGGCCCAGCCGCCGATCCAGGCCTGGATGCCGAACCAGCCGCAGGCCACAAGGGCCCGCAAGAGTGCCGGGACATTGGCACCGATGAGCCCGAAGGCGGGGCGGCAGTACACGGGAAACGGAATGCCATATCTGGTGCCGGCGTGGGCGTTGGCGATCATGGGGAGCAGGACGATGACGTTGCCGAGGAAGATGGTGGCGACGGCCTGCCACCAGTTCATACCGCCGTCGATGAGAGAGCTGGCGAGCATGTAGGTTGGCACGCAGGCCGACATGCTGATCCAGAGGGCGGCGATATCCTTGAGGCCCCACTTTCGCTGGGCACGGGTCGTGGGGGCCATGTCGTCGCTGTAATGCGCCGATTCGATCAGCTTCGCGTGCGGTGCGGACCGGTAGTCGAGTTCATGAATGCCGTCGATCACACTTACGCTGGCATCGGCCGCGATGGCGCCGGCGGACGGGCTCGCTGGAGGGGTGTGCATGAGGAAAAGATGATAGCGATGGCCCGCTTCAGCCGCCAGCCGCATCCGTGCCGCCCGGCTAGCACTTCCAATTCTTTAAGCCCTCAGTCCCTTAATCCCTCTAACCCCTCTAGATCATCACCCTCCGATTATACACCTGCCACTCATGCGGCTTCGTGAATCGCTGCCGCCTGCCCGACGTCTACATGCCTCGGAATGTCGTCATAAAGTCTCCATACCACCCGCAAAGCACAAGGTGATCATCGTCCGGAAATCCTTCCGACGCCAAGCCGAATACCGGCGCATCTTCTTTCATCACAACTCGGTAGCCCGCCTCGGGCTGTTGACGCTCAACAAGGACGAGCCAGACTGCAAGTGTTTGGTCCCGCAATTTACCGTTGCTCACGGTGCGCTCGATCACTGTGATCTTACGGGGCTGAACTAACGCGCGGCGAAGGTCTACATGGTGAAGGTTTGTTACCGTCCAATCATCGCCAATCTCGTTCTCGATTAGCTTATATACGTCATGCGATTGCATGCACATACAACTACGGCTCTTTTAGCTTGCCCGTCACTCACATGGCGATGATGACCACGATCCCCCGCCTTGGCCCCCTAAATCCCTCTAGACCATTACCCTCCGATTATACACCCACCACTCAAACAACAGCACCGCAAGTGCCGCCAGCACGGCATACGGCCAGATCGCCTCGTTCACCCGCGCCTCGCCCGAGACTGACGTCACCGCGGCCCCCGCCAGCGTGTCCAGCTTGTGCGGGGCCACGCGCGACTCGGTCGAATCCAGCACGTTGGCCGCAAAGACGTCCGTCGTTTTCTCCGCATCGTCGAAGTGGACCGTGTAGGGCCCCGCCCGTTGCGTCCGCGCAAATGTCACGGTGTGGCGGTCGGTGACGGGATAGGCGTGTCGATTGCGGGCGGGGTCTTCGAAGACGACTTCGTTGGCGCCGGGCGGCACCGGCAGGGCGATGGTGTCGCCGGGGCGGATGAGGCCGCGCGTGTCCCCGAGGCCGCCGCCGGCCAGGTAGAACAGCGCGTTTTGCATGAACATGGGAAAGGCGGGCTTCATGCGGAAGTCGGATTCGAGCAGGTCGAAAGCGACGATGACATAGCGATGGCCCGGGTCGGTGATGAAGGCCATGGCGACGCTGTCTTCGCCCTCGACGAGGCGTGCCGCGTGCGAGGGCAGCGTGAGCCGCTGCCAGCGCAGGGTGTAGATGTTGTCGAGCGAGATCTGGTGGAGCAGCGGGTGGGCCTCGCGCCAGGTGACGAAGATCTGTTCTTCCACGTCTTCGCCGGCGGCGACGCCCTCGATCTTCGGGATGCCGCCGAAGAAGATGTAGTTGCCGGGATAGAGCCGGTCGGTATCGTGCTTGTCGAGCACGACCATGTCGAAGGCCGAGCGGCCTTCGAGTGCCAGTGCCGTGTCGTCGGCGGATTCGTAATCGGCCGTGGACATGATCGTCACGTCGCCGATTTGAAGGGCAAGCTGGAACACGCGCTGAAGCAGGAATCGCACCACGTGGCGGTCGGACACGACGAGCACGCGTATGCCGCGCGGTGGATCGAGCGGCGCGCGCACCACGTCGTCGAGCGGCAGGGCGTCCTGCCGGTGCAGCTTGATTTCGACCAGGCCGCCGGCCTCGTGCTGAAGGTCGAAGAGTACGTTGCGGGCTGATGGCAGGGTGGCTACCCCCCCCTTCCCCCCCTTGGCAAGGGGGGGAGTTGTTGTCGCCGAAAGGGCCGCCGCCGAAAGGGCCGTCGCCGGCTGGGTTGACGCCGACAGCGCGGGGCCAAGCTCCACGTCCTGCACCGCCATCATGCGGCCATCGACGGAGAGCGATACGTCGGTCTTTATCGCCGACGGCCCGAAGTTCTCTACCTGTGCGAAGATGGCGATGGCGCCGGGGCGCTCCAGGTCGCGTTGGAAGTCGAATGCCACGATGCCGGCATTGTCGGCCGCGGCGCCGATCTGATGGTGGACGAGCTGAGCCTTGGCCGAATACTCCTCCTGGGCGTCGCGGATGCGGCCGTCGCTGAAGATGTGGATATCCGCCGATTCGACGGACGCGGCGTCCTTGTCCGTCACGCCCTCGACAAAGCTGCTGCCGTGGGCGACGGCGAGCTGGAGTGCCTCGCCGATCTGGGTCACGCCGTCGGTGGGTTCGATGCTGTCGATGGCGCTGAAGAGCCGCCGCTTGTCGTTGGTGAAGGTGCAGACGACTTCGGCGCGGTCGGCGAAGGCGATGATCATCATCTGCGAGCCTTCGGGGAAATCGGCGACGAAATCGGTCGCGGCACGGCGGGCATGCTCCATTCGCGTGAGGCCGTCGGCTTCGATGGTGGACATCGAACCGGAACGGTCGATCAGCACGACCACGTTGCGCTCGGGCTTGCGTATCAGGTTTGCGACCGGATTGCCCAATGCAAAGAGCAGAGCGGCCAGGACAAGCAATTGAAGAAGCAGCAGCAGGTTCTTGCGCAGCTTCTGGAAGGGCGCGTTGACCTGAAGGTCCTGCACTGCCTTCTTCCAGAGAAGCGTGGATGGCACGGTGCGCTCCTGCCGCCGCAGCTTGAGGAAATAGAGCAGCAACAGGAGCGGGATGGCGATGCCCGCGGCGATGAGCATGGTGGGCAGGGAGAGAAAGCTCATCGCAACAGCCCCCGTTGCCGTAGAAAGTGCATCACGAGGTTCTCAAACGGGTTGTTCGTGATGGCCAGAAAATAGGCGGCGCCGCGCTGCATGCAATAGGTACGAATCGATTCGCAATAGGCCTGGAGATTGGCCTTGTACTTGTCGAGCAGCAGCTTGCTGACCGTGATCTCGGCCACGTCGTCGTCCTCGACATCGACCAGCTTCAGATCGCCGGTCAGATCGGGCTCGAGTTCCTGCGGGCTGAGGATCTGGATGACGTAGATATCGAGGTCGCGGCCGAGCAGATAGCGGAAGCCCTGCTCGAAGCCGCCCTTGTCCATCAGGTCCGAGAGGATGAGGACGACGCCCTTCTGTCGCTGGCGCATGGCAAACTGCTTCGCGGCGACGGCGAAGTGACTCTTGCCCTCCAGCGGCGTGCTTTCGAGAAAGCTCACGACCTGTGACATCAGGCGGCGGCCGCGCAGGCCCTGGCGAAACTTGGCGATGGCGTCGTTGTAGGCACAGAGCGTCACGCGGTCGTAGTTGCACAGGCCGATGTAGGCGAGGGCGGCGGCGACGCGCTTGGCGTATAGCCCCTTGGTGGGATCGCCGGCGTCCATGCTCCCGGAGACGTCGATCAGGACCGAGACGTTCAAATCTTCTTCTTCGAGGAAGAGCTTGAGGAAGAGACGATCGAGCCGGGCGTAGATATTCCAGTCGATGTGGCGCAGATCGTCACCGACGACGTAGTTGCGATAGTCGGCAAACTCGGCGGATTCGCCCTTGCGCTTGCTCTTGCGCTCGCCCTTCTGTCGGCTCGCATGAATCTTGCGCGAGATGATCTCGAGTTGTTCGAGCCGCGCCATGAAGTCGGGATCGAGCAGGGGCTCCGGGCGGGCCGCAGCCGGCCATGGAACCGGTATTGCTTTGGGTGCCTGGGACATGAAGTGCCGCTCTCCGACCGCTTGCGTCACGTTTGCGCCCTGCGGCGGCCCGAAATGCGTTCGGCTCCAGCGCCGGTAAGGCTTTTCCCGATTATACAGCAAGCGGGCCTGCCGGCGCGGCCCCCATGGACGCCCACGCCGCATTCCGGCGGCCGCTTGGCGTGATCGGCCGGCGTTCGCTATAGTATGCTTGGGGAAACGGGGTCCTGCTCTACGGAGTCAAACGCATGTCGAAAAAAGAGCGCGATCAGTCGACCGATGCACCGCAGACGGAAAATACCACCGCCACCATGCCGGAATCGGCGGCCCCGCGCCTCCTGCCCATGTACAAGGTCATTCTGCACAACGACGATAAGAATGACTTTGACCACGTGATTGATACCATCGTCATGCTCACGCCCCTCAAGGCCCAGGAGGCGGAGCTGCGAACCCAGGAGGCACATCAATCCGGCTGTTCGCTGCTGCTGGTCACTCATCGCGAGCGGGCCGAGCTGTATGCCGAGCAGTTTCAGTCGCGAAGCCTGGTCGTCACCATCGAGCCGGCAGACTAGCCCGGCTTTTTTGTCGAATTCTGTCCTGCAACTGGCCTCGCGGTCGCATCGGCCGCGGGGCCGGTTTGTTTCCGGGTGAAAGGAAGTCTTATCGTGGCCGCCGATCGTCACGGCGTCGGTTTGCTGGCACGGGCGCGGCCGCTGCTGGCACGGGCGCTTCGCTGTCGATGCCCGCGCTGCGGCAAGGGCCCGCTGTTTCGCCGGTGGTACACCTTACACGATCGATGCGGCGCGTGCGGGCTGGATTTCGATCCGATCGATGGCAATACCTGGTTCTTCATGTATTGCTCGAGCGCGGCGATCATCGGGGTGTTCTTTGTGGGGCTGTACTTCTGGCGGCCGCCGGCGGCGTGGTTCGGCTGGCTCGTGATCGTGCCGGTGTGTGCGATCTGCATGTTCTTCTCGATGCCGGTGCGGAAGGCGATGGGGGTGGGGTTGGATTACCTGCTTGATCCGCGGGGGGCGGAGGGCGAGTCTCGATCGGGGGATTGAGCGTCCTGCGGCTCGGCGCTGGGATGTGCGGGAGGGCGGAGGCGCGGTAGGTGGGCGGGCGCCGGGCCGACACGGCCCGGCTCGCGGAAGCGCGCGAAGGCCGCGTTGATGCGTGAGACAATTGCGGCGATCTGGGGCGCGGCGATTGGAGCGAGGTTGTGCGTCTGCAGGGACCGACCGCGTGCAATCGCATCCGCGGCTCAAGCGGTTACAATCCCGGGCATGCCGACCATGCAGACCCTCGACCCGCAGGCCGAGCTGGGCATTCCACCCGAGCGGATGCCGCGTCACGTCGCCATCATCATGGACGGGAACGGGCGATGGGCCCGGCAGCAGGGCCTCGAGCGCGTCCTCGGGCACGAGGCCGGCGCCGCGAATGTCCGCGAGATCGTCACGCATTGTGCACGCCTTGGCATCGAGGCGCTCACGCTCTACAGCTTTTCCACGGAGAACTGGAACCGCCCGATCGACGAAATCACGCACCTGATGCGGCTGTACGTGAAGTACCTGATTCAGGAGCGCGGCGAGATCATGGACAACGACGTGCGGCTGATCCAGGTCGGCCGGCGCGTCGGCCTGCCGGATCCGGTCTTGCGCGAGCTGGACGAGACGGTCGCCCTCTCGGCGGGCAACCGGGGCATGAAGCTGTGCCTGGCGCTGAACTACAGCAGCCGGGCCGAGATCATCGACGCGGTGCGGTCGCTTGCGCGGCGGGTGAAGGCCGGGGAGCTGTCGCCGGACGCCATTGATGAGCGTGCCATCAGCGGGGCACTCTATACCGCGGGCCTGCCCGATCCCGATCTGCTGATCCGCACGGCGGGGGAGATGCGGGTGAGTAACTTTCTGCTGTGGCAGATCAGTTATGCGGAGCTGTACGTCACGCCGAAGTTCTGGCCGGACTTTCACAAGGAAGATTTGAACGAGGCGTTCGCGGCATTCAGCAGGCGCGAGCGGCGGTTCGGGCGGGTGCATCCGCCGGCCTGAGTGTGGTACAAAATCCGCAGATTACGCAGATTGCGCAGATCCAGGTTGTCGATTTGAAACCTCCTGGTCGACAGAGAAGCACCCGCAGACCTGGTTCATCTGGATTGGTGTATTTCTCACAATCCGCGATTCTGAGACTGCGTCATCTGCATTGCTACACGAGCTGGGCATGCGAAATCGCGGGAGCGGATCATGAAGTACAAGGCCCTGTTCTGGGTATTGCTGAAGCCTCTCGGTGTTTTTCTTGTCATCGACGGCATATCCTTATTATTCATGACTCATGAGGATCCTCTTCCGGGCTTGTGGCGCCTCGCGACCGGCGTGTATCTGCTCTTCGGTGGACGGTTTATCGTCAATGTTGCGTTTCCGATGCGGCTGCGCCGTTGCCAAGACTGCGGATATGATCTGATTGACGGTGCGACCGGGCAGTGTCCTGGGTGCGGCATTACCGTTCCCGCGATGGCCGAGAGTTCGAAGTAATCGTTTGTCGTCAGATACAATGAACCGAATACTGTTCATCCTCGCCGGCATCCTGTTTGCGCCGCTGATCGCGAACGCGGAAGCGCTCGACGCGCAGCTCCGCGAATACTTCCTCGCCGGCAAACGTTCCGATCGTACGCGGCTGGAAAAGCAGATTCTTGCCGGCAAGGACCTCACGCCCGTCACGCTCGCCAAGGCCATCCGCAAGCTGCAACTCTGGGAAAAGCAGCCGGCGGGCAAGCAGGAGATCACGCTCCAGCTGCGGCGCGGCAAGTCGTCGAAGCGCACGGCGTGGGCCAACGTGCCGAAGGACTACGACCCGCAGCGAAAGTGGCCGCTCATCCTCACCCTTCACGGGCAGGGGCAGACGGCCGAGGGCATGCTGGACATGACGCTCTTCTTTCTCGGCAGCCGCCGCGAGGAGTTCATCGTCGTCGCACCGGACCGGATTGCGGCCGACAAGGACGACGAGGACGGCGCCATCGCCCTCACGCTGCCGGCCCACCTGGCCGGCCGGCCGCGGCAATGGGTCGAGGCCCTGCGCAGGAAGTATCACGTCGACAACGATCGCGTGCTGCTGGTGGGATACTCGCTGGGGGGTCACAACGCCTGGATGGCCGGGCTGATGCAGCCCGAACTGTTCGCCGGTGTCATGCCGATGGCAACGCCGCTCCAGGCGCCCGGCGGCGAGCTGCTGTACGAGGACCTGCTCCAGAATCTGGCGAATACCTACGTGCTGTTCGTCTGGGGGGCGAAGGACAACGTCGATGCCGAGGGAAAGCCGATGCTCGACGGCGGCAACGCGGCGAGGAACAAGCACATGACCGCCGTCATGCGGGCGGTGGGCAACGGGCGGTTCGACGCGGCCGAGCTGGCGGACGTGGGACATCTCAACGTCGTGCCGCCGCCGCAACTGTGGACGAAGTTTCTCGACCAGCGGCGCGAGCGCTGGCCCGAGCGCGTGCGGCAGACCTTTCGCCTGGCCGAGCAGAGCGAGGCATACTGGATCGCCGCCGACCGGCTTCAAGGCGAGCCGCTGACGGATGGGACGATCCAGGTGGAGATGCAGGAGGGCGAGACGGAGGCGACGGCGACGCGGCGACACCTGGTGAGCAAGCTGGGGCTGGTCGAGGGGTCGATTCGGCGCGGAAAGCGGCAGGAGATCAAGCTGAACTCGCGGAACGCGGTGCGCATCGTGCTGCTGCTGTCGGATGACATCATCAACCTCGACGAGCCGATCACGATCCTGCGCGGCCGGAAGAAGGTATATTCAGGCAAGGTGAAGCGTGACATGCGCGTGACGCTCCGCGAGGCGGCGCGGACGTGGGATTTCGAACGGCTGGCGTCGGCACGCGTGGTGGTGCCGGTGGCGGGGAAGGTGAAGTTCGGGTATCCGTCTACAATGCGCACGAAAAGGTAACGGGCGCGACGGGATTATGAGCAGTCGAAAGTTGTCGCACCACTCACTACACGATTCCCGTGAAGTGCTGCATCTCCTTAGTTGCTTGTTCTCGTTCTGGCAAAAGACTGTGAAGGCGGCTATTTACCTCCACTAGCCGATCGAAGTCTTCAGCGGCAATATGGCGCTTACCCGCGTCAATGAGGTTCTTGGCCTGCACTTGGTCATTCAGGGATTCGCGCTTGCTCACGAGGTGTTCGAACCAGCTGATCAAGAATTCAGGCGTGCGCCGGAGGATTTGAAAGGTAATCCGATGGAGCTGCGCGATGGCGGCTTCGAGTCTAGCGGGGCTGTTCGAGACTAGCAATGTATGCTCTTGCGCGATGACCTCGTTCAATTGACTGCGCTCATAATCATTGCCTCGCTCGCCCACGATCGAAACGGCTTCATCCCTTACACTTGAGTACTCCGCGCGAAGCCCATCGATTCGCTTGCCTGCCGTAAGGCGGCTGAACCTTTCGGCAATTCGCCGCTTTTCACCGGCTAGCTTGTAAACGCCATCCTTGTTGACATTGTCATCTGCCAATTGCAGTGCCTCTGCCTCAAGCTCTCGCAACGGAGCTTCCAAAAGGTCAAGACCTTTGGCGACCTCGTATCTTTCACTCTCCAACGCTTCGACCTTTTCACGCTCAAGTCTGGATGCGAGTAGCTGAATTTCGTCAGATAGCGCTTGGGCCGGGATGTTGTGAGGTTCCAGTCTAAAAACGTCAGAATAGCTCTGGCCCGTAAATGGAATCGATACGCGAACAGTCAAATCACGTGACTCCGACACCTCGAACTCGAGTTCAATATCGGCACCGCGCGGAATGTCACGGGTTACATCCTTTGCGCTGATGCTCAAATAGCCCAATGGCGTGTTGGCGCTGAAGTGGTTATCGGCTGGACCTTCTACCACCATGATTCGGATTTGGTCGTCGGTTCCTCGGCGAAGCGCGCGGCTGGCCTCTTTAGTCATTCTCCGACGCTTTGCAGGAAGCACTGTGTTACGCTCAAATATTGATTCAAGCTTTGTGTCCTGTTGGTCAACGTCGTCAACAACTAGACTGAGGTCGTGAGGCAACAGCTGACCTGCAACACTGTATTGACCGTGCGCGATTTGAATAGAGTCCAGTTCAGTAGACACAACGCGCCCTTGACTGTCGTAGACTTGAAACTCAAAGAAGTTGTATGCCTCCTCCTGGAGCGGCAAATCCTCATGGATGCGCGCTGCAAGGGGCTTGAGTCCACTGTCGAACGCGCCGTCGCTGCGGGTTATTCGATAGTTCAAGCCAGCGGTTGAGCCCTCCACTTTCGCAGAGAACATCTCTTCTTTTTCCTGCGAAGCGCGATTGTAGACAGCTCTAATCTTCAGACCGGGCGTGGCAACAGCGCCTGGAACCGGGGATGAATTGAGCCCGACTTCCTTTGTACCGGCGTAGTAGGCTGCGCCAACCACGATGGCGTTTGTCGGGTCAATACCTGTGTTGACTGGAATCTGCAGCAGCTCCTCGATTCGCCGGCGCACAAACGGAATGTACGTTGAACCACCGACCATCAAGACAAAGCGAAGGTCGCTAGGCTGAAGAGAGTTTCGCGTCAGAATCCGTCCGAGCATCTCGGCAGTGCGATCGATCAGCGGCCTGATTAGGTTCTCAAAATCCGAACGTGTAATTGCTAGACATTCATCGAAGGGCTTGTTGGATTCATCGACGAGATTCACGCGGCCTATATCAATTTCCGTGGACGTGCGAGTTGATAGCTCGATCTTCGCTTCTTCGGCAGAGTGAAGCAACAAGTACCACAGCGTGTTGTAGCGGCCCGAATCACTTTTCATCTGCGGTACGAGGTCGTGAAATCTCCGTGTAGCTTCTAGCCGGGGTGCAATGATCTGCTCAACGATCATCGCATCAAAGTCGATACCGCCAAGAAAATTGTCTCCCTCGTGATCCATGACTCTCAATTCGCCCTCGACAATTCGAACAAGGGCCACGTCAAACGTGCCGCCGCCGAGGTCGTAAACGATCCACTGGCTGTTCTTCAGATCAAGATTCTTCTCCTTGTTGGCATATGCGAGACTTGCTGCAATTGGCTCTTGCAGCAGAATTACCTGTTTGAATCCTGCCAAGCAACCAGCCTCGGTGGTGCCTTTGCACTGCACCATGTCGAACGATGCCGGCACCGTGATGACGGTCGCATCGGGAGACTCGCCCGTGTGGATAAACGTCTTTAGCTCCTTCAAAACGAAGGCTGACAGCTCTACGGGAGTTTTTGACTGACTAAGCGACTGAATGCGGTATGACTCTGTCGTTCCCATTGTGCGTTTGAAGCGACCAACTACGCTCTTCGGATCCTTCTCCATATAGTCGCGCGCCTTATCTCCAACGAGTATACGGTCGTTGCGGAAGCCAACGACAGATGGCAAGGTCTCCTTGAAGCCGATCGGGTTCTTGAATACGTCGACGGTGCCCCTATTGAACTTGGCAATCAGGGAATTCGTGGTGCCCAAATCGACAGCGAAGTTGATCATTTGCGTCATTGATTCCTCTCCTCCAGTGCCTTGACGACGGCGATCCCACGTTGCACGACCCTTGAAATTCCAGGCCGATCAACAACGCGGATGATCGGTTTTATAACCTCAACCACCATCAGGTTCTCCGTCCTGCTGCCGGCGATCGACACTTCGAGATCAGTGCGCGTTTCATTCACGCGTTGGCCCATCGGGTCCTCATACACGAGTCCCAGTTCCTCAAATGCGTTCTTCATCTTATCGACGATGCGCTGCAGGTTACTGGGGTCGCCCTGCTTCATTAGGCGTTGCTCTAATTCATACACCTGATTGAGCGCTGTCAGAAGTGGTCTTGGCACCGAGGACACTTGTATGTCGAAATAAGCCATGCGTATGAGTCCTAGTTCATCATTGGCCGTGTCGGCGCAGTCTATTATTGTAGTCGTCGATCATTTGATTGATGTGTCGCTGCTGCTCTCTCAGTTCCTCCAAAAGCAAATTGTACCGATCAATCTTTTGGTTGAACCGCGTCACCGCAATCTCACTTGTGCGATCCAAAGTAAGGCGTTCGCGATCGATTTGCCCCGCAAGCGCCTGGAATTCCGAATCCATCTGTGCAAACTTGGCCTTTGCCATATCAATGGCCTGTTTGTCACGATTGAGCTCGGCATCAACGTAAGTCGAAACTCGATAAGCTGGACGATCCGTTGTGGGGTTCAGTCGTGACGGCACTCGCGTACCGTACGATTGCTGCATGCGCCTGCTCGAGGATCGTCGAGAATTACCTGAGGACGGAGAATTCCAATCGGCCATCAAAATCCCCGCGAAAACAATAGCTGCTATCACCAAGAGCCACGTAAGTGGTGGACGGAGATTTGACGATGGACTCTGCCGCGGCGTTCTCTCGCCACACGCATAGTTCTCCGATTCATCGATTTTGGCACCCACGTCATTCTTCAAGACCTCAATGAGCATAGGCAGCAGCACAGCATTGTCCGTTTCCATGATCGACATTGCTGTCGTTGCTTTACTTCGACGTCGGTCCGCGACCACCATCTGACCATTCCGGATGGTCGCGATTGCTTGAGACCAGGGGATAAGCCAATCGGTTGCACGAAGGAGCCCTGCCTGAAATGCGATACCACGTGCCGAGAGACGACAGTGCCCGACTCCAATGGAGCCGCCACCGCGCAATCGTTCAACCAACTTTGAGAGCAGCGACGGCATAAGAAAATGCAAGGCAGCATTTATCGCCTTGCGAAACATCTGTTGCTGGTCAGCCGTCCCCAACTGATCGATTGGGCATATCTCACCGCGCTTCCGGAATACATCGCCCACTGCTTGAAATATGCTGCGTTTTCCCCACCGAATCTCGATTGCTCGCGACTGGCCGCGAATACCAATACAGAAGTCGTGTTCAGACTCAATTCCATTCACCGTTCTCACATACTCGCCCCAGCGGATGGCTTCAACCTCGTCCGGTCCAAGTCGTACACCATCAAGCTCGGCACCTGTCGAGGTGATGCTGACCGGAATGCCGCGTCGGACCTCCGCCGAGAACGAATGCTCTCTGGTCTCGTTAAGGATCGTCGTGACGGCAGCCAAATCCTTTTCGAGCTGATTGTTGAGCTCGGCGCTCTTGAATCTGAACCGCTTGCACAGGCTTAGCACCGCAGCTGAAAGCTCCGAATCGCTATGATTGTTCCAACAGTCAACGGCCATTTCGCGAATGATCCGAACCAATTGAACCTGCTCGTCACGAAAGTAGGCCGTGGGAAGAAGATTAAAGATCTCCACGATAGCTCCATCGTCCAACCAAGACTGCAGTGCTTGAAGGGACTGCCTACCGTTGGTCGCCTTTCTTGCGTTCGCTTCCTGTACAACCGCTCGAACGCACTGCATCGCACCACGAAAACAAACATCTTCGTCCTCTGGCTCAACCCAGCGCCGTCCATCAAACAATGCCTCGATAACGGCCAATTTGCGTTGATCGATAGCCCTCGACAAGACGAAGTCATACTGTCGGGCAAACGGCTTGTTAAGGAGTTCGCGAAATTCCAAGGTGTCGTCATCGAGCGCCTCCCACACCTCATCGAGCGACCGGGCTTCAGAATACAGGAAGTGCTGGATATCCCCATGCGTAAGGAAGCGGCAGAGCGATTCGTTTCGATGAACGATTGCGTGGAAGCAGAGGCGCATATCATCGTGCAGCTCATCGACGAGCGCCAAGGCGCGGGATTTGTCGATTGCGAGGTTCTCCATCCAGCTGACGAGTCCATCGTTCAAATCAATTTCATGCAGCAAGTACTTTGTCGCACGCTGTATCTTTTTCGCGGCATCACGATCGGCGTCGATAGCACTGTCAAGCCGCAGGAGTCGTATCGGATCTATGTAGAACTGAAAGTAATGCTCGGGAGACAAAAGGCCTTCAGCTTCTTTGCGCGCCCTTTGCATCAAGGGTATCAACTTGGTCGCCGTTGCGTCGAGCTGCTTCTTTGCCAAGGCGTAATCTGGCGTGTTCTTAAGCGCTCGGCAAAAGGCATCGGCAGCGTCCAGGTCCTGCGACACCTCGGGGCGGCTCAAAGCGAGGCCTAAGTTGTAGAATACGACCGCCGAGGGTTCTATAGATGCCGCATATCGGTAGACTTGAATCGCCCGCCCGAAATCTCGCTTTGAATTGTAGTACAGGTTACCAAGCCGAATTAGGTCGTTTGTAGTCGCTGATCCTTGCGTGTGGAGATGCTCAAGTGCAGCTATCTCATCATCCGCATCCCCGTCCGTATAGATTCGCTGGGACATTCGAGAAAGATACTCAATCAGGCGGCAGCCGGCGCCTGTCGCCCGTTCGGGTGAATGGCTCATGGCACGACTGGTGGAGACAATCTAACTTAGTTGCGAGTGCAACGCCCCGTACCCTCATTATACGAAGTAGTAAACTTGTTTCAAGCTACGCCTAGGCTGCCGGTAGATCCAGCCGGACGAAAGCAATGACACACCGGGTGAGCACACAAAGCAGTGGCACACGGAGTCAACGCTGCCTGAAGCAGTGGTGCGCACGGGAGTGGCCGCGCGGCGGGGGCCAATTACAATGGCGTTCGAAGGCCTGCTTGTCGACGCGACGGCATCGGCAGAGGCTGTGTAGCTCGGGGGCAACGACAGACGCACATGATGAGCAACTTTCCACCGATCGACGAACAGATGGCCGTGCTCAGCCGCGGGTGCGAGGCCCTCTACACCGAGCGCGACCTGCGCGCCCGCCTCGAAGCCAGCGCGAAGGCCGGCAGGCCGCTGCGCATCAAGCTCGGGCTCGATCCGACGGCGCCGGATATTCACCTCGGCCACACCGTGGTGCTGCGCAAGATGCGGCAGTTCCAGGACTGCGGGCATCGCGCGGTGCTCATCATCGGCGATTACACCGCGAGGATCGGCGATCCGACCGGCAAGACGAAGACGCGGCCGGTGCTGGACGAGGCGACGATCAAACTCAACGCGGAGACGTACTTTCGGCAGGCGGGCAAGGTGCTCGATACGCGGCCGGAGAAGCTCGAGATCCGTTACAACAGCGAATGGCTGTCAGAACTGCGGCTGGCCGATGTGCTTCGCCTGATGGGGCAGATGACGGTGCAGCAGATGCTCCAGCGCGAAAACTTCAAGCTGCGGCTGGCCGACGAGACGCCGATCTCGATGACGGAAATGCTCTATCCGCTCATGCAGGCCTACGACTCGGTCATGATCGACGCCGATGTCGAGCTGGGCGGGACGGACCAGACATTCAACAATCTTGTCGGGCGCGATCTCATGCCGGCCTACGGTAAGCCGGCGCAGCTGGTCGTCATCATGCCGATCCTCCGGGGGCTCGACGGCGTCGAGAAGATGTCCAAGAGCCTGGGTAACTACGTCGGTGTGACCGAGAGCCCGAAGGACATGTTCGGCAAGACGATGCGTATCGGCGACGAGATGATGCCGGAGTGGTACACGCTGCTGACGGCGTTGCCGGCCGGGGAGATCGCCGCGATGACCGATCCGCAGCGGACGCATCCGCGCGACGCGAAGATGCGGCTGGCGCAGTTGATCGTCACGCAGTACTACGACGCGGCCACGGCCGAGCACGAGCGCGAATTGTGGCAGAAGGTGATCGTCGAGGGCGGGCTGCGCGACGACATCGTGGCGGTGCCGGTGCCGCGAAGCGAGCTGGAGGCGGATGGATCGATCTGGCTGCCGAAGTTGATGAAGCTCATGGACTTGGCGCCGTCGACCAGCGAGGGGCGGCGGCTCATCCTGGGCGGCGGCGTGCTGGTGGATCAACAGAAAGTCAGCGATCCGCAAATCAAGGTACAGGCGGCGGATGGGATGCTGGTGCAGGTGGGCAAACGGCGAGCGGGGCGAGTGAAACTGGTATGAGACGCGAGCCGCAGAATAATGGCGCGGCACATGAGCGGAACGTGCTAACCATTCGAGGTTTGGGGGTGTCTGGGCATATAATCGGGTCAAGAGGCGCGCTGAGTATCGTGCGGGGGTCATGTCGCGCCAGCGGTGAGCTGCGAAAAACCGGGAGGTCTGCCATGTTGCGCTGGATACCCACCGTACTCCTGCTATCGCTTGCCATTCCCGCCATGGCACAGAACACATCCCGGCTGGGACGGGAGGTCGACCGGTCGCGACCGCGGACGGATGCGACCGACGAGGCGCGGCGTCGTGCGCAGAACGAGGCTGCCCGCAATCCTGCCGGGGCGGCCGGAGAGAATGCCCAGCGCATGCTCCGCATGCCCGATGGAACCTACCGCATTGCCCCCGACAAGTATCGCCCGGACTGGTGGAGCCCGCGGTTCCGTCGGATTCCCGATTATTCGCGATACAGCCCCGGGCGGTTTTCGCGCGGGTTTCAACACGCGCGAAACTGCCGCGCGATTGGGGGCCGCTCCTGCGGGAGGCCGTGCGGCGGCGGGGGCTGGCACGGCGCCTACGGCGTGTACGACGATGGCTATGGCTACAGCGGTTTCGATTCGTACGGCGATGCATACGAGCAGGGCCGCTTTGACGCCGACAGCGAATACATGGACTACATTGCCGCGCAGCGGGCGGGACAGGCGCTGGATGCCAGCCGTGCCGCGTGGGACCAGGCGATGGTTCACTTTCAGGCCGGGCGCTTCGACCGTGCCGCCATCGGCTGGCTGAATGCCGCCGCGCTGAATCACGGCGACGCCAAGTCGCGCGTGTATGCCGGGCATGCCCTTTTCGCGGTGGGCCGCTACGACGAGGCGATCAAGCTGATTGCCCGGGCGTTTGAGCTGGCGCCGCAGCTTGCGGGCGGGGGATACGACATCCGGGCCGACTACACGCGCCCGCAGGATTTCGATGCCCAGTTGCGGCGTCTTCAGAACTACGTCGCGGCGCGGCCGGACGATGCCGCTGCGGTGACACTACTGGGTTACGTCCTTTACTATTCCGACGGGCCGGCGGCCGCCTATCCGGCCCTGGCGCGTGCCCACCAGATGCTGCCCGGCGACTATTTCATTCCCAAGCTGCTGAACAACGCCCGGCTGCTGGGCCAGCCTTCGGATGGGCTGCCAACCCCCGCGGCCCGCCGGTCGCTGCCGGAGGGACCCGCTGGTGACGCCCGCCCGGCACTTCAGAAAAAGCCACGGCCCGCACCGCCGGCGGCCGCCCCGCGGCTGAAGGTCGTCCGCTCCGACAGTCACACGTAAGGCCAATCTCAATAACCCGAGCCGCACCGGCTGATGGCCGGCGCCACACTGCGATCGAGATGGGCTCTTAACCATTGCATCCGGGCAGCGCCGCGGGGATTGTCGCCAGTCGTGCCCGGGTAATGTCGACCGCCTGCCCGGCGATATCGCAGCCGACGGCCTCTCGACCGAGCCGCCGCGCGGCGACGAGGGTCGTGCCGCTGCCGCAGAAGAAATCGGCCACGCGCATGCCTGGATTGCTGCTCGCCTGGATGATGCGCTCGAGCAGTTTCAGCGGCTTCTGCGTCGGCCAGTCGGCGCGCTCCAGCGAAACGGTGGACAGAAACGGCAGATCCCACACATCCGACAGGACCGGACCGCGCGGATCAAAATAGACCGGGCCGCGGCGCGTCTTCTTGTAGGGCCTGCCACTTTCGTCGAACAGCAGGCCGTCGGTGCGGAACTCGCCCTCACGAATGGGATTGAACACGTGCCGGCCGAGGCGGCGTGCGTAAGCGAGAATGGTGTCGTGCTTGCGGGCGAACCAGCGGCTGCTCACGCCGCCGGTGCGATAGTGCCAGATGATCTCGTTGAGGAAGTTGTCTTCGCCGAAGATGCGGTCGAGCTCGAGGCGCACCAGATGCGAGACGCGGAAGTCCACGTGCAGGTAAATGGTCCCGTGCTCAGGCAGGAGCCGGCGACATTCGGACAGCCGGGCGCGCAGAAAGGCGAGATATTCGTCGCGACCGCCCTGCCAGCGATCATCGTAGGCGTTGTCGTGGTGTCGCGAGCCGCGCGTCCGCTGCGTGAGGAACGGGGGATCGAGATAGATCAGGTCGCACGAGGCATCGGGCAGCGACTGCATGAACGGCAAATTGTCGCCGCAACAAACGCGGCACGGCGCGCTGGAGGTTGAGGGAGTCGCGGCGGCGGGGGCAGGGACCGGGGAGTCACTCAAGGCCGTACGTTCGGGTCAATTCCGAGCGCCTCCATGCGTCGGTAAAGCCGGCTGCGGGAGATGCCCATGAGGCGTGCCGCCTTATTGCGGTGCCAGCCGGCGGATTCCAACGCGCGGAGGATAACATCGCGCTCCATGCGGGCCAAGCTCTCATCGAGCTTCATGTTGGTGTCGGGCGGCTGGGGCGCGGTGCGGGCGCCCGAGGCGGGAATGCCGCCGTGCTGCGGGCCCTGGCGCCGCAATTCATCGACGACGCGCACCATGTCGTGTTCGCGTTCGACGCTCTCGGTGACATCGCGCGCGACGCCAACGACGTAGTCGCCCTGGCCGTTGAGGGCCATGCGCGAGTATATCGTCTCGATCCAGAGTCGCGATCCGTCGGGGCGGCGGATCTGCATGCGCTGGCGGACCGATGGCTGTTCCCCGTTCAGGATCGGCTGGACGGGGCAGAGAAAGCCGTTGAGCGGCCGCTCGTATTCATCGCGGCACTCGACGATGTCGTCGCAGCAGCAATCGGTGCCGACAATGCGATCGGTGGAGCTGCCGAGGAGGCGCTCGAAGGCCTCATTGACCCAGACAAAGCGCCGGTCGCTGTTGATGATACAGACGCCGTCCTGCATAAAGCGAACCGGCATCTGCGGCTGACTGATCAGCAGTTCAAGGGATGTATCTCCGAATTCAGAATCAGCTGACATAGTGCATCACCACTCGTTTGTCATGACAGCCGTTTTTCGAACGGCTGTGTGGCGAGGCCCCGCAGGTACGTTTTCCGTGGGCATTATAGGCGTGAGTCCGTCCGGCAGCGTGTCATTTCGGTGACAGTTATCTGCGTGGCGTCGCATTTCTGTTTCGTCATACCCGCGCGCCATATTGCGACGGGTTTTCAACATCGGACATCCGTGTCGCTTTTTAAGTACACGCGGGAGTATTGTGAGATCTCCCATGCAGGACACTCAGGATTTTCCGAACTGAAACCTAATTCGCACCGCTTCGCGGTTCTCGCCGGCGGCTCTATGGCAGGATCGATGGCGGCGTTAAGGTTAAAGGGGTGACGATGGGGCGCGCGACATTCGGCGCGGCGCTCATCCAGATGAAAGGCAATTGTCATGACTGACACCGGCCCATTTGATCACGAAAACCTCGTGGCGCTACTGGAGATTGCCCGCCGCGAGGATATCGGCCCGGTCGGCGATCTCACCAGCCGCCTGATGCCTCAGACGCTCGTGCACGAGCGAAGCACGTGGAAGCTGACGGCGCGCGACGAGGGGCGCTTCTGTGGGGCCGAGCTTCTCCCGATCCTGCTGCGAGAGATCGCGCCGGAGGTGCGGCTCGACTGGCTGAAGCCCGATGCCGATCGGCAGCCGGTCGCACGTGGCGAGCCGGTGGCGCGGTTCAGCGGGCTTGCGTACCAGATGCTGACAGCCGAGCGGACGATTCTTAACTTCCTGCAACGGCTATCGGGGGTGGCGACGATGACCAGCCGCTTCGTGGCGGCGGTGGCGGGGACGCATGCGAAGATCTACGACACGCGCAAGACGACGCCCGGCTGGCGACAGCTTGAGAAGTATGCCGTGCGCTGCGGGGGCGGCCACAACCATCGCCTGGGGCTGTACGACGCCGTGCTCATCAAGGACAACCACCTGGCGGGCGTGCCGGCGGGGCGGCTGGCTCATTCGGTCTTCGAGATGCTCAACCGGATTCCGTCGCTGCCGTGGAAGCCTGCATTTGTGGAGGTGGAATGCGACGATCTGGAACAGTTCGATGAACTGCTGAAGGTGGTGGGCATTGACGTGATCCTGCTGGACAATTTTTCCCAGCGGGATGTGGCGGAGGCGGTCCGGCGACGCAACGCGGCGGGGCTGCGCGGTAAGATAGAGCTGGAGGCGAGCGGCCGCATCACGCTCGACGCGGTTCGCTCGCTGGCCGAGACAGGCGTTGAGCGCCTCGCCGTGGGGGCGATTACCCACTCGGCTCCGATTCTCGATCTGGGGCTGGATGCAGAATGACGCCGGCGGAAGAACACGCATTGCGCGGCGACGCCATCGCCGAGGGGCTGGTCAGCCGCCGAGTGGGACGGCAGATCGTCATTCTGCCGGTGGTCGACAGCACCAACTCCTACGCCCTGAACGTGCTGGCCCGCGAGACGGGACTGGATGCCGACGGCGCGGCGGTCTTTGCAGAGCGGCAGACGCAGGGGCGAGGCCGGCTCGGCCGGCAATGGCATTGCCCGGCGGGCGCCGGCCTGACGTTCAGCGTACTTCTGTTCGAAGGCGGCCGTGCCACGCTGCCGGCATACTGGATGGCGCTGGGGGCGGTGGCCGTCGTTCGCGGCATCGAGGCTGCGACGGACGTGTGCCCGATGATCCGCTGGCCGAACGACGTGTACGCAGGCGAACGCAAGCTGGCGGGGATCCTGGTGGAGGCCGCGTGGAGCGGGTCGGGACCGTCGGCGCTGGCCCTGGGTGTCGGCATCAACTGTCTCCAGCAGCGGGGGCACTTTCCGCCGGATATCGCGGGGACGGCGACGTCACTGGAGTTGGAATCGCGTCAGGCGATCAGCCGTACGGCGGTGGCCAGGGCCGTGCTTGCGGCACTGGACGAGTGCGTACACGAGGGGGAGGGCGAGATATCGGCGAAGTGGCTGGCCCGCAGCGACGATCTGGGGCGACACGTTGCGCTGGTACACGACGGTGCGACATACCGCGGCCGGATCGTGGACGTGCATCCGAAGGACGGGCTGGTGCTGCAACTGGATGCCGGCGGGCGGCGGATTTTTGATCCGGCGACGACGTCTCGCGTGCAGGCGCTGCGGTGAGTTGCGCGCGTTTTGCATGGCACGCGGCTGACTGTTCGGGATTGATGGTGCATGGTGGTGGGGAGGGTTTCT
>CAYOZN010000007.1:0-2715 GCA_964408455.1 uncultured Planctomycetaceae bacterium | reverse complement strand
AGCACCGAGAGCACGCGGCTGACTGTTCGGGATTGATGGTGCAAGGTGGTGGGGAGGGTTTCTTGGGACCCCGTGCACAGCACGGGGCTCCGTGATGCGCGCTTGAGCTGACGAAGAACTTCGTTGGGTTAACGGAGCACCGAGAGCACGCGGCTGACTGTTCGGGATTGATGGTGCAAGGTGGTGGGGAGGGTTTCTTGGGACCCCGTGCACAGCAGGGGGCTCCGTGATGCGCGCGATTGGGCCGCCGAAGCACTTCGAGTTCAGGGCCGGTGGATGGTGGCCGATCGCTCGGCGCCGATGCTGATGAGGGTGATGGGGGCCTTGAGCAGGGCCTCGAGCCGCTCGATGTAGCGGCGGGCGTTGGCGGGCAGGCCGGAAAACGACGTGACTCCCGCCAAATCCTCGTGCCAGCCGGGCAGCGTTTCGAAAACAGGTTCGACTTTTTCGAGCACGTGGGCGTCGGGCGGAAACACGGCCAGCGCTTCGCCGGCATGGCGATAGCCGGTGCAGATTTTCACTTCGGGAAAGGTGCCGAGGGTATCCAGGTGCATGACGGCGAGTTCGGTGATGCCGGAGATGGCGACGCTGTAGCGGGCCGAGACGGCGTCGAACCAGCCGCAGCGGCGCGGTCGGCCGGTGGTGGTGCCATATTCGTGGCCCCGCTCGCGAATGCGATCGCCGACGGCGTCGCGCAATTCGGTCGGGAAGGGGCCGCTGCCGACGCGCGTCGCATAGGCCTTGACGACGCCGACGTGGCTCCTGATGGCGGCCGGCGGGATGCCGACGGAGCCGGCGACGCCGCCTGACACGCAGGTGGCACTGGTCACGAACGGGAATGTGCCGTGATTCAGATCGAGGAGGCTGCCCTGGGCGCCTTCGAACAGGATTCGCCGGCCTGCCGCCAGGGCATCGTGCACGAGGTGCGTGGTGTCGGCGACGTGGGGCGCGACGCGATCGGCCAGGGCGAGGGCATCGGCGGCGATGACGGCGGCGTCGAGCGTCTCGGTCGTGCCATACAGGGCCTGGAAGGTGCGGTTGCGATCGTCCACCACGCGGGCGAGCCGCTCGCGGAACTCGGCGGGCCGGAAGAGATCGGCCACGCGAAAGGCGCTGGTGCGCAGCATCTTGTCGGCATTGCAGGGACCGATGCCCTTGGCCGTCGTGCCGATCCGCCGATCGGCTCCCAGCCGTTCCTCCTCCAGCCGGTCCTGGAGCTTGTGATAGGGCATGACCAGATGGGCGCGGCTGGAAATGCGCAGGTTTGTTCCCACGGCAACGCCGCGTGCCCTCAGGGCGTCACACTCTTTGCACAGGATCTCCAGATCGACGACGACGCCGGGGCCGACGATGTTCAGCACGCCGGGGCGGAGGATGCCGCTGGGCAAGAGGTGGAGGGCAAACTTTTCGTCGCCGATGCGGACGGTGTGTCCCGCGTTGGCGCCGCCGGCGTGGCGCACCACGATGTCGAAGTGCTCGGTCAGCAGGTCGACGATCTTGCCCTTGCCCTCATCGCCCCATTGCAGACCGGTGACGCTGGTGTTTCCGAGTGATGCAAAGTCCATGGCGCGATATGGAGTCGAAGCTTGGCGGCTACGGTTTTTCGGGCTCTCCGCGAACGCTCGGCGGAGCGATAACCATGGTAAGGGCGCGGCCGCGTGCCCGCAAAGAGGCGAAGCTCGTATAATCGGCACGGCAACGAATGCCGAGAACACCGGCAGACGCTGACGCCGCGCGGGCTGCTGATTGCAGGGCCCAGCCCTCGAACTCCTCCTTCTGGAAGGCGCAGGCGCCAACTCGCCGCGTCTGGAGCTGAGACATCATGATTGGCGAATTCGACATCGACGCCCGGCTAAGCGATCTGACCGACCGCATCGTGGCCAGCTATCGACAGGATCCGCAGACGTGCCACATCGGCCGCGGCTACATGCCCAGCCGCGACGAGATCGCCCGCGTGATCGACATGCTGTTCGAGGTGTCATTCCCGGGATACTTCGGCCGGCAGAACCTCTCTCAACAGAATGTGCATTTTCACGTCGGCGAGATGCTGCCGCGGCTTGCGCAGATGCTGTATCTCCAGGTATTCCTCTCGCTGTGCCACCAGAACGAGGTGACCGGCAACTACGATCCCAACGGGCCGACGGACCAGGCGGCGCCGTTCGACGCGCGGGCGCGGGAGCTGACCAGCCGATTTCTGGAGCGTATTCCCGATGTGCGCGGCAAGCTGGCACTCGACGTGCGCGCGGCCCACGAGGGCGATCCGGCGTCGGCCAACGTCGACGAGGTGATCTTTTCCTATCCCGGCGTCATCGCGATCACGGTGTATCGCTACGCGCACGAGCTGTACAAGATGGATGTGCCGATCATCCCGCGGACCATGGCGGAGTGGGCGCACATGCGGACGGGCATCGACATCAATCCCGGCGCGCGAATCGGGCGCAGCTTTTTCATCGATCACGGCACCGGCGTCGTCATCGGCGAGACGACCGACATCGGCGACAACGTGAAGGTCTATCAGAGCGTGACGCTCGGCGCCCTGTCGTTCCTGAAGGACGAGCGCGGCAGCATGATCCGCGGCTACAAGCGGCACCCGACGGTGGGCGATGGCGTCACCATCTACGCGAACGCGACGATTCTGGGCGGTAATACCATGCTGGGCGAGGGATCGACGGTGGGCGGCTCCACGTTCATCACCAGCAGCATTCCGCCGGGCTG
>CAYOZN010000006.1:155564-219627 GCA_964408455.1 uncultured Planctomycetaceae bacterium | reverse complement strand
ATTCGCTGCGGACAAGCAGCCCACCGCCGAACTCGCCATTGGAAACGCGGTTTCGAGTCACGATGAGATTTGAGAGTGTCGGGTTCGAGCCGGGTGGGACGTAGATGCCGGCGCCTTCGTCGGCCGAGTCGTCTCGGTGGCCGTCGCGGATGGTGAAGCCGTCGAGGCTAGCGTCGGGATCTACAGGGTTCCCGTTCGTGCCAGCTCTTACAACAAGAAGACTATTGTCAGCCCGGGAAGCATCCTCAAGATCACCTTCATCATCACCGTGCAAATCGCCGCTGAGAATTGTCTCGAAATTGACGATGTCTCGGTCGTCGGGGCTTACCGTGCCGCCCCGATAGCCGCCTTCAAGGTCCATTTGCGGCTGGAGCACGAACGCCGCTGTCCGATCATCATTGTCGGGGTCAGCTTCTGTCTGCCCGGGTCGGTACACCCCCTGAGCAACTTTGATCAAATGGGCGGAATCGGGATGGGTGATCGCCGCCTGAATCGCATCTTCCAGATGTTGAAACGCTGTCTCCCAAGAAGCTCCGTCCTGGGAGTTCACCGTTTGGCTGATATCCACGTGCCATTCCTCGGCAAGCGCTTGAGGATTAACCAGTTCGAGGATCAGAAATCCAAGGGCAGCCAGAATTCGTAATGAGTTTCCCATAATGTGCCTCCTGTCTTGAAATTGCTGTAAAATAGCGTACAATCACGCATTGCATCGCTATGGGGAAAAAACATGCCTCAGATTGTGCGAAAAAGTTTTGTTTGCCATGCACTCCTATTGCTTGCGCCTGTCATCTTGGCCGAAAGCGCCGTGGGCGCGGCCGAAGTAACGTCGTGGACTCTGACTACGATGACACTTGACAATTCCGGGAATCACCAGGTTACTGATCGGGAGGACATCCTGATCGTCACGAATCCACTGGCCCACGTCAGCGAGACCGGCGTCGGCTCCAACCAAGCAGTGACATCCTACGACCACTGGTGGATCCCGGATGCCGGCCTCGCCTCCTTTCACACCGAGTTCGACCATCACATCGAAACCCTCGACGTCCGAACGATTTCTCAAAGCACGATTCGATTCATCCCCGACGGCGATTCGCTCTTCAGCGTCGACAGTACCGTGACTTATGCTCACGCCCCGGGCGACGAGAACGTCATCGACTTCGCCTTCGCCCTCGTCGATCTGACGGCCAGCAACGTGCTGACAAGCACGCTCAAGCGCGGCGGCAACGGACTGATGCTGCCTGCGGCAGGCACGCTGGATATCAACGGCGAGTTCGATCTCGTTGGCGGTCATCTGTATCGAATGACGTATTTCGTGGACCTCCGCGGCGAATCGACCGGACCGATGAACGGCCCGTTCGACGCGGACGGCTACATTCAGGTCACGATCACCCCCGAGCCCGCCGCCGCATTGCTGCTCGTTCTCCATTCACCCGTGCTCATTCGCCGCCGGCGCCGCTCCGCGTAATACACTGGACGCTATCATGACGGCAGGGATTCCGCAGGCCCACGAATGAAAACGTTTAGCGCGATGGTGCTGGCGGTTCTTGCATGTCCGGCGTCGACGGCCAGCGCCTCGTTAATGACGATCGACAGCTGGTCCCTCAGTGCCGGCGTTGTCGCGGATTTCCCTAACGTCAGCGTCGTGAGGTTTACCAATGTCATGTCTCCATTCGTGGACAGCCACGCCACGAGCGTGTTTGACTCAACAGCATCCTCTTCGTATTCCATCGAGTTTGACGAATCTGCCGGCACCGGCAACTTCCTGATCGAAGGCCAGCACACGGCCCAGGGCATTGGCAGCGGCATCCTGCAATCTCGCAGCAGCGGCGGGATCACCATTGATGTTGCGACCGACCTGCTCTTCACGGTGCATGGCTCCTACAATCACAGCCTGCCGCTCGACGTCTCCGTGGCATCCTTCGGTGTGAACATCCTCACGCCGGGGGGCGGCGTGCCGCCGCTCTTATCTGTGGGCGATTCGCAGAGCGCCTGGCCCGGCCCGCCCAACGGCACGCTGACGATGGATGCACAGGTCATCATCCCCGGCGGCCAGTCCTGGCTGCTCCAATACGGCATGGGCCTTACCACCATCAACGCCCCGCCCGGTGGCCTTTCCGAGGGCGACGGTTTCATCCAGTTCAGCTTCGCCCCGGTAAATGTGCCCGAGCCCGCCACCGCCAGCCTACTCCTCGCCGCCGCGCCGATCCTCCTCCGCCGCGGCCGCCATTAGCCGCCGGCATCTGCACCGGTTCCCCGCCGAACGCCTCGTCCGGCGCGCTCGCTCGCCCATATGGCATCCACATAGCGCCCCCCGTAAACGAAAAGACAACTGCGCGCGAGGCGCTCAAAAATTCCCGAACAATTTTCATGAGGATTTTTGCGCGGCAGCTCGGCCGTTTTGTAGAAATGGCATCTAATGCGTTATCGATTAATGGATTGCGATTGGTCCCCGCTGCGCGCCGTGTGATTCGACAGTGCATCCGCTGTTCGCGCCGCACGGCGATGCGTGCGTTGCACTGTGTGTGCAATTTTTTTTGATTGTCACATTCGCCAAGTGTCACAGCCCGTCACAGTCCGTCACGCGCGGGGGGTGATTCGGGGTCGCAAGTGAATCAAACCGAATCAAACCGACAAAGCGCGCGTTAGGCAGGCGGGTCTGCCCTGATGCTTTTTCTACTCAGTAGAATAGTTCACCGTGCCGTGAGGGGGCTGGTTGTACGACGCCCAGCATGCCGACGCTGGACAGTTCTTACGAGGAGCGAGAGCAACGAGTGCAGTGATGATTTCCATGTGGGGAGAAATGCCGGTGTGGCGTCGGCATGGCACCCCGCATCCGGCCGAGGCGGGAACAGGTCTCTTCGAGTAGCGAGCGCGACTGGAACGGGGCGATTTCTTCGCGGGGAGAAATGCCGGCGTGGCGTTGGCAAGGCAGCCAGCAAAATGCAGAATGCTGAAAGCGTGGCAGCCTTGATCGTGTTCGCCGCGATCTTCATCGACCTGCGACTTCACTGGTGGACTTCGGCGCGCTTTGCGCTGGCGGCGCGCGGGGCGGGCGTTTTGGTGTGCGCATCGCGAGGGGGATGAGATCGGTCCCGGCGTCGGCAGTGGGGGCATGGCCGCGGAGGCGATCCTTGAGGGCGCGGAAGGCGCGCCAGCGGTGGGCCACGAGGTAGGCGACAAAGGCGATGGGCACGAGCGCGTAGCCGGCGGCGAGAATCCAGCCGGTTACGGGTTCGTTGACGTCGCCGCCGCCGGAGTCGATGCGGCTGTCCAATCGCGCATCGATGCGACTCTCCAGCCGGGCATCGATGCGACTTTCCAGCCGGGCGTTGACCGCGCCGAGCTGGGCCTCGGCGCGGTCAATGCGCGACTTGACGGCCGCCAGCTCGCGGGTGCTGATGCAGCCCGCGAGCGTGGCGACCGCGGCAAACGAGAGTGGCAAGTGCCGGCGTAGCGACATTGACGTTTGCGATGGCGTCGGTGTTCGCATCACGGCCGGGAAGCTCCCGTTGCCTCGGATGCATTGCTTTTCGGCGAATCGCCGACGATGTCGCCCGCATCGGCCGGGTGAATGGCCGGCGCCGAGGGCGCGGGCGCGAATGGCGGCTCGGGTTCGAACGGCCGCCGGCTGGCGCCATTACCGAACATGCTCATCCGGGCAGAAAGGCCCGTGTCAATGTAGAAGTCGAGCGACTGCCCGACCGAGGGGCGGCCGGTCGACTCCAACTCCACGCGGTAGGCGAGGCCGTGGCGCTCGGCGATCTCCACCGCCTTGTCGATCCAGGCCATCCTGATGCGATGGTCCTGCTCCTGCTGGGTGTCGGTGAGGGCGGTGTTGACGCCGCAGCCGGCCGATCCCATCCAGGCCGGTGCCGCCAAAACGCCCAGCGCAATCGTCGTCGCCCAGCCCGTGCTTCTGCATTCCGTCATGGTGATCTCCTTCGAGCGGCGCCAGGGCCGCAGGTTATGGGCCGAATGCCGGCCGCCGCGTTTACCAATAGAGTTGCTCCCCGTTCCGCCGCGGGGCGGGGCGATCCGGATTTGAAAGTCGTGAACCGGCAGATCGATGCTCGTATTGACTGCCGGAATGCGGGGATGCCGTGCCGCGGAAAATCGAGGCCCGTCCCAGGCACATTGCGGTGCGTTGGACACGTGCCGGCGTCCGGCTACAATCGGTTGATCCTCGCAGGAGCGCCCCCACGGGTGTCACGCCAGACTCGCTCGCCTTCCCGATGCCGACGTATTACCCGTCATCAATATCAAGAGGAGTCTTATGAAGAAGCGATGGTGGTCACTGGCTTTTCGCAGCGCGATGATGATGGTCCTGTTTGCGACCATGGTCGGCATGGATGCGGCCGGCTGCCTCGGCGGCATTGTCAACCCGCCGGGGAACGGCAACGACAATTGCGGCGAAGGGAATCCGGCCATCCGGCTGACGGTGTCGAACGGAGGCGGCGACGTGCTTACCGGGTTTCTGGTGACGGTCGAGCACAACAATCAGACGGCGACGGGCCAGTGCCTGGAGAACTGCGCCAACTTTCCCATCGGCATCAACCTGTTCGGCACGTTCGATTTGACGATTGAGCGCGGCGGGTATCTGCCGCACGAGCGCCGGGTCGTCGTGGGGTCCAACGACAACTGCAATCCCATCACGCAGAACGTCATCGTGGTGTTGAGCGAGGACGACACGGTCGCGGCACTGGCGGGACCATGGCGGGGCGATACGGTGTTCGGCACCATCGATCTGCGGTTCGGCGAGGACGGCGAGATCATCGGCGCGATCCTGTACGACCAGACGATCGGCGGCGACGGGAACTTCTACGTGTCGTACAACAACCGCCCGATTCGCGGCGTGGTCGGTCAGGATATCGCGCAGGTTCAGGCGAACGATCCGACGCGCAGCGGCGATACGTTCGACTTCATGGCCAACGCGCCGGGCAATATCCCCATCGGATTTACCAACGCGCAGATGTCGGCCGATCTGCTGGCGATCACGGGCAACCAGCCGGGGGCGCCGGGGACGCAGGTGACGTATCAGCGGCTGACCGATATACCGCTGCAGTTGCAGGATCCGTGATCCGACGAAGGCGGCCCGCGAAGCCGCCAGGGCACGGACGTAAACCGAGCAAACAAAAGAAGCCGACGGCAGGGGCCGTCGGCTTCATTGATTGAGAAGAAAGCGATGCGCCGTGTCAGCGGCGGCAAGCGGGCATGGCCGCTACTTCAGCTCAACGCTCCAGTAGGCATTATCCAGAAACGCCTTCCAGCTGCGATAGCGATCGTCGGCCAGCTTCATGCTGATCGACGGGTTGCGCCGCGGCTTGGTCGGCTTGCGGATGAGGGCCATGCCGGCCTGCACCGGCGTGCGGCCGCCCTTCTTGATGTTGCACTTGAGGCAGGCGCAGACGATGTTCTCCCACGAGGAGGGGCCGCCCTGGCTCCGCGGCACGACGTGGTCGAGCGAGAGCTCGGTCGTCGAATAGCGGTGACCGCAGTACTGGCAGCGGTTCGAGTCGCGGGCGTAGAGGTTTCGCCGGTTGAACTTGACCTCCTGCGTGGGCAGGCGATCGTAGAAGGCCAGCCGGATGATGCGCGGCACGGCGATGTCGTAGCGGACGGTGCGGATCCAGTCGTGTGCCTGGGGCTCAAACTGCCGTGCCAGCTCGCTCAGCTCCCGCCAGTCGTCAAAGTCGTAGGAGATGTACTGGCCCTGGTCGACGTGGATGACTTCGGCCAGCTCTCGGCAGAGCAGGCTGAAGGCGCGCTTGACGCCGATGATGCGCAGGGCGAGATAGTTCCGGTTGAGGACCAGAACATTCAGGGTTGTGGCGGACGCCTGGGCGGTCACACAAAGTCTCCAACATTCGGTTCGGACTCTGAGAATGGTATCATGAGCCCAGCGGCGGCCTGGCGTTCCCTGCTAAGAACGGTTGATCCGAAAGCGCGCCACGACCTGCAGATCGACCGCCGCTACGGCATATTTTAGGGCATGGCATTAGCCGCAGCAAGGGTGCGATAATGTCGGGTTAATGCCGGGGGCAGTGCGGCGGCATGGCTGGGGCCCGGAAGGGCGGCCGCGATCCGCCGGTGGCCGGGCGATTTTTCGGGGCAAATGGCGCTGCGACGATGTGCGACGTTGGGGCGGCACCGCGGCGAGGGGCGATTGCCCTTCTGAGTGTAAACCGTATGGCACTAAGCGATCGCGAGCTTGAGCGACTGATGTCGCGGGACCCCGGCTCCCCGCCGGCGGCCGCGCCGGCCGCCTCGACCACGGTGGACGAGGAGCGTACGTGCATCCGCTGCGGATACCAGCTTCAGGGCCTGTCGCGGCGGGGCTTCTGTCCCGAGTGCGGCGCACCGGTCGAGCGTTCGATGGGGGCCAGCCTGCTGCAGTTTGCGGATCCCGCCTGGGTGACGCGGCTGTGCGGCGGCGTGCGGCTGATGGTCGCATCGGTGATGATCAAATTGGCGGGCATCGTGCTCCTGATCGTGATGATTCAGCACCCGTGGGGCCCGGTCGGCGGCATCAAGCTGGCCCGGCTGATTACCATCGCCGCGATGGTGCTGGGCGTGTTCAGCCTGTGGCTGATCACCAGCCCCGATCCGGCCGCAAAGCGCGAGGAATCACCGCTGTCTTTGCGAAACATCGTGCTCGCGTGCGCGATGGCGGCCTGTGCCGGGCAGTCGGCACAGATGCTGGATGCAGCATTCGGCGGCGGGTTGCCATTCAAAGTGGCGGCCCATGCGGCGTCATTATGCGGCCTGGTGGCGATCGGGGGCGAGCTGACGTTTCTGAGGCGGTATGCCGAGCGGCTGCCGGATGAGGCGCTGGCCACGCTGACGCGAAACGTGATGTACGGCCTGATCGCGTGCATGGGGCTGTACCAGGTACTCGACGCGGTTCAGGACGCGCTTTCACCCATCGCGCGAAACTCTCCGGCGGTGGCGCTATCGTGTGCGGTGGCGTTACTCGGCCTGGCCATTGTCGTCTATTACGTTCGCTACGTATCGCTGCTGTTCAAGTATCTGGGCGCGTTGTCGATCGCTTCGGCCGTGACCAGCGCAATGCCCATCGCCGCCCGGGCGCGGCGCGCACACCAGGATGACGCGTGAGATCAGAACGATCGGCAAGGTCGATATGAAAAAAGGCCGCCGCAAATAGATGCGGCGGCCTTTTGAAATACAGGCCGGCGATATTCTCAGGCGATCAGCCGAGCTTCTTCGCCTTTTCGACCGCCTCTTCAACGGCGCCGACGTACATGAAGGCCTGCTCGGGCAGGCTGTCGTGCTTGCCGTCGCAGATCTCCTCGAAGCTGCGGATGGTGTCCTCCAGCTGCGTGTAATTTCCGGGGAAGCCGGTGAACTGCTCGGCGACATAGAACGGCTGCGAGAGGAAGCGTTCGATTTTGCGGGCGCGGGCGACGGTCAGTTTGTCCTCCTGGCTGAGCTCCTCGACGCCGAGAATGGCGATGATGTCCTGGAGGTCGCGATAGCGCTGGAGAATCTTCTGCACGCGCTGGGCGACGGCGTAGTGCCGCTCGCCGACGTACTGCGGATCGAGAATGCGGCTGGATGATGCCAGTGGGTCGATGGCCGGGTAAATGCCCTTTTCGGAGATTGAGCGGGCCAGCACGATGAACGAATCGAGGTGGGTAAAGGCGGTGGCCGGGGCGGGGTCGGTCAAATCGTCGGCAGGCACATACACGGCCTGCACCGAGGTGACGGCGCCCTTGCTCGTCGACGTGATTCGCTCCTGCAACTCGCCCATTTCGGTGCCGAGCGTCGGCTGGTAACCGACGGCGCTGGGCATGCGGCCCAGAAGGGCGGAGACTTCGGAGCCGGCCTGGCTGAAGCGGAAAATGTTGTCGACGAAGAGCATCGTATCGGCGCCGGACTCGTCGCGGAAATACTCTGCCATCGTCAGTGCCGACAGGGCGACACGCAGGCGGGCGCCGGGCGGCTCGTTCATCTGGCCGAAGACCATGGCCGTGTGCTCGATGACCTTCTTCACTTTGCCTTCGTTGTCCTTGAACTCGGCCTCCTGCATTTCGAGCCAGAGGTCGTTGCCCTCGCGGGTGCGCTCGCCGACGCCGGCGAAGACCGAGTAACCCGAGTGCTCGCGGGCGATGCGGGCGATCATTTCCTGGATGATGACGGTCTTGCCGAGACCGGCGCCGCCGAACAGGCCGGTCTTGCCGCCGCGAACAAACGGGGCGAGCAGGTCGACGACCTTGATGCCGGTGACGAGCGGTTCGGTCTTGGGCGTAAGCTCGGCGAACTCGGCCGGCTCGCGGTGGATGGGCCGCCGATCGGACGTGTGAACGGCGCCGCGACCGTCGATGGGCTCGCCGACGAGATTGAACACGCGGCCGAGGATCTCCTGGCCCACCGGCACCGAGACCGGCGCCCCGGTGTCGACGATGTCGAGGCCGCGCCGCAGACCATCGGTCGAGCCGAGGGCGACGGCACGGACGCGCCCGCCGCCGAGGTGACTGGCGACTTCGCAGGTGAGCGTGGCCTTCTCAGTCGTCGTGCCGACCTGGCGGTCGACCGTGACGTGGAGGGCGTTGTAAAGCGCGGGCAGCTTTCCCTCGGGGTATTCGGCGTCGAGCGTGGAGCCGATGACCTGGGTGATCTTGCCGACGTTAGATCCGGTGGCGGCGGTGGCGATCATTTCAATATCTCCGATGCAAATCAAATCAATGCTGAATGCTGAATGTTGAATGCTGAATGGTTACGCGATTATTACGACTATTTTGTATTGCGCTGACTGCTTTGAACGATTGCGGAGAGTATGCGCTTGATTTCGTCAGCCTCTTGTATAATTGGACCCATCTTGCGAGCCGGCATAACGCCTGAGTCACGGATCAGGCGAAGCCAGTAATGGGTCTCTCTTGACTCAGAATTCGCAATGTTCATGCGGCGCGTAAATTCCTTTTTTGTGTGGGCCGACTGGGCTTCTTCCACATTTGCTCCGATACTCGTTCCCGATCGTGCAACTTGTCGCATCACGATTTGCGCGCCAACGTCCCGAGGCATAGTCCTTGCCATCTTAAGTACACGCACAGCAAACTGATAGGTCCGATTATCGATGTCTACGCCCATGAAATGACCATCCTGCATTCAGCATTCATCATTTATCATTCATCATTATTTCAATGCTTCCGCCCCACCCACGATATCCAGCAGTTCCATCGTGATCTGCGTCTGCCGGGCACGATTGTATTGTCGCGAGAGCGTCTTGATCATGTCGCCGGCGGCATCGGTGGCGGCCTTCATGGCCACCATGCGGGCCACGTTTTCGCTGACGGCCATGTCGGTGAATGCCTGGAAGAGCCGCACCTTGACGGTCTGCGGCAGCAGCTTGTTGAGCAGTTCTCGCGGCTCGGGCGAGAAGTCGTATTCGACGGTGGCGGTCGCCGCGGCGGGGGGTCCGCCGGGCTGTGCCGCACCAGCCGCCGCCGGGCTCACTTCGGGCCGGCTCAGGGGAAGCAGGTGCATGACGTCGGGCTCCTGCCGGCCGGTGGAGATGAACTTCATGAAGACGATATATACGTTGGCGATCTCGCGGGCCTCATATCGCTGCATGAATTCGGTGGCCAGCGGCTCGACCTGTTCAAAGCGCGGTCGATCGTCGATATGCGTGATTGCGCGGGCGATCCTGCGGCCCAGGAACTTGAAGTAGGCGATGCCCTTTTTGCCGACGACGTGCATTTCGTTCTCGCGCTCGTTATGCGCGTTCAGATGTTCCATCGCCTTGCGGAGAATGCTGGCGTTGTAGCCGCCGCACAGGCCGCGGCTGGAAGTGAGGATCAGCACGATGTCCTTCGTCGCCTCGGGGTTGCGGCGCATCAGCGGGTGTTCGACACGCCCCTCGGTGGCGGCCGACAACTCTTCGACGAGTTGCGTGATCTTGCGCGTATAGGGCTTGGTGGCGGTTGCGCGATTGTAGGCCTGCTGAAAGCGCGCAGTGGCGATGAGCTGCATCGTCTTGGTGATCTTGCGGATGTTGGTGACCGCCTTGCGCCGCTTGACGATCTGTCTTGCCTTGGCCATGGACCATTACCTCTAGGGGCCGGCCGCTTCGCGGGGCCGGCGGAATGCAGTCAGCTTACGAACCGGTTCGTCGCGCACGATCTCCACTTCGGGAAAGAAGTGTTTCAGATGCGCGACGAGTTCGTCGGTGCCGGGGGCGAGGCCCTCGGCCGTCACGTCCACCAGAATGATCCGATCCTCCGCGATGGCGGATTCCAGGCCGCCTTCGAGCATGGCACGGGGCGTGCCGATGTCCACCGTCGCGTCTGGCCGGAGCGGATCGATCACCGGCAGCAGAAACCCGCGCCGCGGCGCCGTCACCAGCAGGCGATCGGCTGCACGCAGTTCGTACATCACCGCCTGCTCGGCCCGGGCATCGAGCATCTGCCAGAATCCATACACGTGAGAGGCGACCGACAGTGCGAGTGTCGATACAATGACATTGCGCTGGCGGCGGCTGATCGGTGCGAGCGACGCGCCGGCCAGCAGCACGGGAATGCAGAGCAGGACGGGCTGGAGGTGTTCCGAATGGGCGGCGTGTTTCGGCACGACGGCGGCGGCCATGAGAACGAGCCACGCCGCCAGCCAGGCCATTGCCGCTGTCCACAGCCAGCGCAACGGGCCGCGCAGAATGGAAAAGGCCATCCAGCACAGGCCGGAAAGCGCAGCCGCTCCGACGATCTGCGCCACCAGGCCGTCTCGCCAACGCCATGGCAGCGACACCGCGGCCAGCCCCACATTGGCAAGGGAACGTCCGAAGGCCAGCTCGCCGAATTCGGCACGCGATAGTGCGGCGTAGGGCGACGGCGCCGACATCCACAGCCAGCGGCAGACCACCAGCGGCACCAGCAGGACGGTCGCGCCAATGGCGGCGGGCAGCAGTCGCCGGTTCGCGCCCGCCTGCCTCCTGATCGACGGCACCAGGACGAGAACCGACGCGGCCGCAATCCAGACGGCCGTGCCAAACTGCGAATAGAGCAGGATGACCGGCGAGGCGATCAGCAGGGCAATGGCGACGCGATCGGAGCCACCCCGCCAGTGGACCATGATGGCCGCATGCGACAGCAAGAGGCCGAGGATGACCAGTGAGTATTGACGGATTTCGGTGCCGATCTCCAGCGACGCCGGGGCAATCAGCAGCCACGCGGATGCGAGGCATCGCACCGGCAGGGAGGCGCCGGGCCAGATGTACCGATTCGCGACATAGACGGCGATGACCAGCATGGCCGTGCCGAACAATCGCAGCCCCGCGCGCGACGAAAGGCCGGCACGCTGAAGCAGGTGGATGGCCGAGAAATACAGCGGCGGATGGATGTCGTGCCGGGCCAGCGAATGGAAGACGTCGAACAGCCCCGTCTGACCGCCGGGTGTGAGCCAGCGCTTGAGTTCCGACGCGGGCAATGTGACGACCGGCTCCTTTGCCCGGTACAGTTCGTCGATCCGTTCGGCCTTGCCGGCCGCCATCAGCAGGCTGATGGACTCGTCGTGCTCGAGCAGGCATCGCGAACGCAGGTCTGCCATGCAGGCATGCGCGGCGACGCCGGCCAGCACAACCAGGATCAATGCGGCGCGCCCCCATGCTGTGCTGACGGGTTTGTGCGTCACGGCGCGTCGCTCTCCCGGGGGATGCGCGGTCGGATTGGCTGGCACGGAACGGGCGCGTCATCAGGCGGCAGTCTGTCCTTTCGCATCCCGCGCGACGAAGCGCGATTTGAAGTCTTTGATGATCTGGCTCAGCTTGTTTTCGATCTCGCCTGTCAGCTCGCGTTTGGTGTCGAGTTCCTTCCAGACCTCCGGCAGTTCGTCGTGGAAGTACTTGAGCAGGGCGGCCTCAAAGTCGGCCACACGCGAAATGGGCAGATCGTCGAGATAACCCTTCACGCCGGCGAAAATGCTGATGACCTGGTCGATGACGTGGAAGGGCCTGTACTGGCCCTGCTTGAGCAACTCGACCATGCGGGCGCCGCGATCGAGCTGGCGCTGCGTGGCGGCGTCGAGATCGGTGCCGAGCTGGGCAAACGCCTCCAGCTCGCGAAACGACGCAAGATCAAGCCGCAGCGAGCCGGCGATCTTCTTCATCGCCTTGATCTGGGCATTGCCGCCGACGCGGCTGACCGAGATGCCCACGTTGATCGCGGGGCGCACGCCGGCGAAGAACAGATCGGGCTCGAGATAGATCTGACCGTCGGTGATGGAAATGACGTTGGTCGGAATGTAGGCCGACACTTCGCCTTCGAGCGTTTCAATGACCGGCAGGGCGGTCAGGGAGCCGCCGGACGTCGGGTCCTTGACGACAGTGTGGCCGGCGTGGTTCTTCAGGTCGTGTTCGGATTCGTGCTTGCCCGGCACGCCGACATATGTCTTTCCGTTGACACCGCCAGCCTTGTATTCTGCACCCTGCGGAACAATGGCGTAGCGCTCCGCCAGCTTGCACGATCGCTCCAGCAGGCGGCTATGGAGATAGAACACGTCGCCAGGATAGGCCTCGCGGCCGGGCGGCCGGCGCAGGAGCAGCGAGAGCTGGCGATATGCCTGTGCCTGCTTGGAAAGATCGTCATAGACGCAGAGCGTGGCCTTGCCCTGGGTATACATGAAAAACTCGGCCATGGCGCAGCCGGAGTAGGGGGCGATGTACTGGAGCGGGGCGGGATCGGAGCTGGCGGCGGAGACGACGATGGTGAAGTCCATCGCGCCGACTTCTCGCAGTTTTTCGACGACGCTGGCGACCGTCGATTCCTTGAGTCCGACCGCCACATAGACACAGATGACGCCCTGGCCCTTCTGGTTGATGATCGTGTCGAGGGCGACGGCGGTCTTGCCGGTCTTGCGGTCGCCAATGATCAGCTCTCGCTGACCGCGGCCGATGGGAATCATGCTGTCGATGGCCTTGATGCCGGTCTGAAGCGGCTCCTTGACCGGCTGGCGTTCGGCGATGCCGGGGGCGTTGAACTCAAGCGGCCAGCGCTGCTTGCTGATGATGGGGCCCTTGCCGTCAAGCGGGCGGCCGAGCGGATCGACCACGCGGCCGATCATGGCGTCTCCCACCGGCACGCTGAGAAGTTGTCCGGTGGATTTGACGGTGTCGCCTTCCTTGATGCCGAGATAGTCTCCGAGGACGACGGCGCCGACGGAGTTTTCCTCGAGGTTCATCACCTGTCCGATGGCGCCGTTCTCATACTCGATCATTTCGCCGGCCATGACTTTGCCCAGGCCGTAGATCTGAGTGACGCCATCGCCGACGCCGATGACGCGGCCCACTTCGGAGGCGTCGAGCTGCTCGCGATAGTTGGCGATTTCCTGCTTGAGGACCGACGTGATTTCTTCAACCTGAATCTTCATGTGGTATTTATCCTTCCGTCACGAGCCGGGAGGTGCCGGTGCGCAAAAGCTGGGCCTCCATCGCGTCGTGCAGTGCCAGGCGCATGTCCTTCAGGCGCCGGCGGATCGTGTAATCGAACAGTCTGTCGCCGACCAGCAGGCGCATGCCGCCGAGCAGCTCGGGCTCCACGCGTTCGTGCAGAATGGCGTCACGGCCGCTGATGCGCTTCACTTCGCGGCGGATGATCTCGCGGTGCGCATCCTCCAGCGGCAGAGCGGTGCCCACGTGGGCCACCACGCGGTTCATGTGTTCGTCCAGCTTTGCCTGGAAGGCGTCGCACACAAACGGCAGGATCATCGACCGCCGCTTGTCGTTGAGCACGAGCATGAGATTGAGCACCAGATCGCTGACGCGCCCTTCGAACGCCTTGAGGATGCTTTCGCGGCGGGCGTCGATATCGATGGCGGCGGAACTCATCAAGTTGCGAAAGTCCGGTTCTGCATCCCACAGCGCGCGGAGGCCTGCCAGTTCCTCGCCGATCGCCTCGGCCTTCGAGGCCTCGATGGCGAGTTGGAGCAGGCTCTCGGCATAGACGCCGGCGGCTTCGCGGAAGATGTCGAATTCAGATGCCATGTTGGAGTCTCATATAGCTCGGTTTGCCTGCTGCCTTCCCGGCCGGGGCGCCATTCCGCGTCCGGACAATCTCATCCTGCCTGCTGCAACTGCTCGAGGGATTCGTCGAGCAGGGCACGATGGTCCTGGACCGACAGTTCACGATGGATCAGCTTCTGGGCGACGGCCGTGGCAAGCATGATGCTCTGGTCGTGCAGACGCTTCATGGCGTCGTCCCGTGCGAGCTCGATATCTTTTTTGGCGCGGGCGATCGTGGCTTCGGCCTCGTGCTGGGCATCGGCGAGGATGCGGCGTCGCGTCTCCTCGGCGTCGCGGCGACCCTCCTCGACGATGGCGGTCGCATCGTGCTTTGCCTGCTCGATCCTGGTGGTGTACTGGGCGAGGAGCTTCTGCGATTCCTCCCGCTCGTGCCGGGCATCGGCGAGCGTCTTGCGGATGTATTCCTCGCGGTTGTTCAGGCCGGAGAGGATCGGCTTCCAGGCCGCGATCCGGAGGATGATCAGCAGAATGACGAAGACACCGATCGACCAGAGCGCGGCGCCAACGTCCCAGTGAAGCAGTTCGACCTTGTGTCCGTCGTGCGCTGCGCCACCGGCCGGATCGGCCGCCCATGCCGCCGACGCGATTGTCAACGATAGACCCGCCGCCATCAGACTTCGAAATTTCTTTGTCATGATTCCCACGCGAGCGACCGCTTGAAGTCGCAATCGAATGCACCGCGCCGGCTTCGCGCCGGCGCGGGTGCATTGAACCTGCCGGTTTATCCACCAACCAGCTTGCCGAGCGAACCGGCAAGACCGTTGCAGACGACGAGCGCGAAGAAGGTGAAACCCTCGATCAGCGCCGCGGCGATGATGAGCGAGGTAAAGATGCGGCCGCCGGCCTCGGGCTGGCGGGCGATACCGCCGACGGCTTCGCCGGCGAGATGGCCGATGCCCTTGGCGGCACCAATGGTAACGAGGCCAGCGCCCAGACCGGCGCCAAGGGCCACCAGACCCTTGTCGCCCATCAGTTGCGTGGCTTGGGCCAGTACGTCGTACATGATGCGACTCCTCTTCTTGCGGCCGCGTGCCCCCGGCCGCGGGGGATGAATGGTTTTGCCGGCATTTGTCAAAGTATGGCCAGGGCGCCGACTACCCCAACCGCCGTCTGTGTTGCATCCGCCGCCAGGCGGCCGGCGGCGGGAAAACGTCTTTCCGATGCCTTCGTTGCGTCAGTGTTCCGGCGAAACCGATGCGCCGATGAACAGCGTCGTCAGGAAGGTGAAGATGTAGGCCTGCAAAAAAGCCACGAATAGTTCGAGGCAGCTGAGCAGGGCGCATCCGATCGCGACGCCCACGCCCACCGTCGATTTCATCAGCATGCCGGAGAAGCCGAAGATCAGCGCCAGGATCGATGCCAGCACCACGTGGCCGGCGACCATGTTGGCAAAAAGACGAACGGCAAGGGCAAAGGGCTTGATGATGGCGCCGATGGTCTCCAGCACCAGCAGCACGCACCACATGATGAAGTCGGCCACGACCAGCAGCAGCGAGCCGGGACCGGCGATTTTCTCGGGCATGAAGACGTGCGGCGCAAAATTCCACGCATAAAGGATTGGGGCCATGGCCAGCGCGACCGGCGGCGCCTTGCCCCTGTGATGCTCGTGGCGATGCGGTTCGATGTTGGCCAGGCCGTAGGCGTGCCCTTCGCCATGCAGATCGTGGTCTTCGTCGTGGGGATGATGATGGCCGTAGGTGCCGGCCACCAGATCGGTATACACCTGCTTCGCGCCGGAAAAATGGATCATCAGGAAGGCACAGGCGGCCAGTCCCGCCGTCACCATGATATTGCCGGTGGCCGTGCCGCCGATGTGCTGGAGGCTTCCGCGGGAAATCGTGCCGATGATGGCATCGAGCGGGATCATGCCCAGCAGATTGCACGTCAGGATGTAGAAGAACACGGTCCACAGAAAGGGCATGAACCGGTCGGTCTTGTCGGCGAGCACCGGCCGCACGACGTCGTTGCGGATGAACTGCATCATCGCTTCGATGGCATTGGCAAAGCCGCGCGGAACAAAGGTGCCGCCGGCGCTGCCTTCGGCCGCATACTTCCGCCCAAGGGGCACGAAAATCAGCAGTACGACGGCCGCAGCGACCAGCGTCATCAGCAAATGGTTGGTGAAATAGGTGGCGTGCGGCGAGATCGTGAACAGGTTCAGCGGCGCGCTGTAGTCGATGCCCCACTCAATCAGCGGCTTGTCGCTGATTGGGTGCGGCAATACGTGGTCCAGCGGATCGCCGGCTGCGAAGATCAGTGAATTGGCGTTCAAGAGGCTGCCCCCGTGCTGCGGTTGGGAGTCGCGCGATAGTGCTTCTGGATGGAAACGACGCCGAATGCGACGTCGACGGCAAGCAGAGTCAGGTAGTAGATCGTCGCCCAGAACAGAAAGGAAGCGCTATGCGGCTGGGCGAGGATCTGGTAGCCGACCATCCCCGCCATCGTCGCGAGCAGGCGAATGACCGTGCCGGCGAGTACCGCGTTGCCGATCTGCGCCGGCCAGCGGGGCGCGACGACGAACATCGGCGCTGCCGCGACACCCGAGGCGACTAAACAGATGACGGCGATGGCGAGCATGCTCTGTACGCCGGGCTCGCCCCAGCGGGCCTGCGTGGGCGCATAGCCGATGGCACTCGCCACGACGACCGCGAGGATCAGGCTAAGCAGGCAGGCAAGGGAGAGTTTCAAAGTGAATCTACCGATTGAGCTTTTCCAGCTGCCGGATCATCGTGAACAGGCCCAGCGACATTCCGGCGATCAGTCCCGCCAGCAGTCCCCACGGCGTCCAGCCGTAGGATTCGTCGAGCCTGTATCCGATGTAGCCGAGAATGCCGATGAATCCGACGAACTCGAAGGCCAGGGCACTGAATCTCAGACCGAGTGCAATGAACTTCGAATCGTGCTTGTCGGGTTCCTGCGGGGGCGGTTCGCTCGCCACATTCGGACTTTGTGAAAAAAAGTACGAAGTCTGTCACAAAAAAACAGCAGGAGGATGTTACCGCCCACTGTGCCTCACGGCGGGGCTGCCCCGTGCCGAGTCGGGGCAGTCTAGCGATAGCCAGCGCAGAGTGTCAAGCCGCGTGGGCGGCGCCGCGAACGCAAGAAATCGCCGAAGAAACAAGGACTTAACGGCAGGGCGGCCAAGGGCCGGACGCATCGGCCGGATCGACTCTTGAAGCCGTTTTCCTCCTGCCCGTCGCCGCCGCAGCCTCTTACAATCGAAGATATGTCCGCACCCCTCGAACAACTGACTCAGAACCTGTCCCGCCTGGCGACACATTATGATCTGGTCGGCGAGTGGCCGGAGAAGAGTCTGGATCTGCTCTCTAGGGCCGGGGCGTGGACGTGGATCATCCCGCGGCCATTCGGCGGCCTGGGATTGGATCCATTCTCGCAAATTCAAGCCTATGAGGCAGTTGCAGCCGGTTGCATGTCATGCCTGCTCATCCTGACGCAGCGCGACGGGGCCTGTGAATTCATCGCATCCGGCACCAACGAAGATCTGAAGACCAGGCTTCTGGACCGCCTCGTGCGAAACGAGGCGATGACATCGATCGGCATCAGCCAGCTCACGACCAGCCGGCGGTCGGGTCGCCAGGCACTGATGGCCCGACCCGATGGCGTCGGGTTTCGGCTGAGCGGCTACATGCCCTGGGTCACGTCGGCCGAAAGATGCGAATTCGTCGTGACGGCCGCGGCGACCGAGGACGGGCGTCAGATCCTGGCGGTCGTGCCGATGAAGGCCAACGGCGTGTTCATCGATCCGCCAATGAAGCTCATGGCGCTCCAGTCGTCGCTCACCAGCGAGGTGCACTGCCGCGACGTCTTCATCGAGCCGGAGAACATCATCCGCGGTCCGGAAGAGGATGCGCTCAAGCGGCGTTCGCCGGTCAAATCGCTGGTCGTGGTGTCGGCGGGATTGGGACTGGCCCGCGCGCTACTGGGCGATCTGCTGCGGCACGTATCCGACGAGGCCGCCGACATGCTCGAGATGGCGGAGGAGGCCAAGGCCCGCTTTGCCGCGGTGCGCGAGCGCGTGCTGCACCATGCCGGTCAGCTCAGCGAAGCGTCCACCGACATTCCGAAGAATGAGCTGCGCATCGCCGTCAATGATCTATTGCAACGGCTGGCGGTGGCGGCGCTGACGTGCGCCAAGGGTTCCGGGTTCATCCGCCAGCGCGACACGCAGCGGCTGGCGCGCGAGGCGATGTTCTTTCTGGTGTGGTCGGCGCCGGACGACGTGCGGGCGGGCACGCTGGCGAAATTCTTCGATCGGCCCGATCCGGTGACGAAGTCGATGCAGCGCTGACATTCGACGCGAGCCGGACCGCGTTTCGGGCATCCGCCAATTGGCGCTGCGTTTTAATTGCGGGTGCCTGCTCAATCTCTGTTCTGCATCGGCAATGATAGTGTCACAACGTCGGCACCGCGCTGGACCGACACGGTCCCCCTCTCGCGCTTGCAGCAGATTTCGCTACACACGCCCGCTCACATGATCTGCGACGAGCGTTCCGGCATCAGCTCGGCCGGCGTGTCGCCGAGCTCCGCCTCCACCGCCGATTCCGGCGGTCGTTCCAGGCCGAGCCACGGGACCACAATGCCCGGCAAGGACCAGACGATCTGCACCAGGCGCATGCCCAGCGTCAGGGCCAGCATCGTCGAGTTGTCGCACCACTGACCCTGCACCAGCACCCGGATGAACACCGCCTCCAGCAGGCCGAAGCCCTGGATGCTGATCGGAACGGCGGCGAAGAGATAACCGACGACCGTGGCGATGAGCACGGCCGTAAACAGCTCGCTCGCGCTGCGGCCCAGGTTGGGGTGAATTCCAAGACCGCGGGCCAGAAAGTAGATCGAGAGGACGATGATGAAATGGCTGACGATGGTGACGATGAGCGAAAGCACCGTCTGCCGCCGGTGGTGCCGCAGGCTGAAGGCCGTCTCGTCGATCCGGCGCAGCTTGTCGGCCAGCGGTAAACGGGCGATGAGTCGCTCGAAGCCGATCGCCCGCCGCGCCCGCCGCGAGAAGTACATCATCCCGCAGACGACGAAAGCCAGCATCACGAAGCCGACCGAGGTGCCGTAGCCGCCGATCTCCAGCGTCTTGCGCGCGACGAAGATCGCAACGACGGCGATCAGCAGAAAGCTCACCAGGCCGAAGACGCGATCCAGGATGACGACGGTAATGCCTTCCGTGCGCTTGTGCGTCTTCTTGGCGATGTGATAGGCCTTGTAGATGTCGCCGCCGGTGGTGCCCGGCATGGCAAAGTTGAAGAAATTTCCGGCGAAAGTCAGCAGCAGGGCATCGCGATAGCTCAGGCGAATGTCCTGCGTCAGCAGCAGCACGCGAAGGCGCCAGGCGATGATGAACGTGACGGGGGCAAAGGCAATTAGCGAGGCGCTTGTCCAGCGCCAGTCGGCGTCGAATACGACGGACTTCAGCCCCTTTTCAATGGGCCGGTAGTCCTTGGCAATCTCCCGCAGGCGCTCCTGATCGGCCAGTTGGCTTTCGTGAACGGTGCGTTCGTCGCCCGTCGTCGCATCGCGGATGGTGAGCAGGCGCATGCCGTCGGGCCCGCGCTTTTCGGACAGGATGATGTGTTTGGTCTGCGGATCGCTGGCGAGGCGCGCATAGTCCTCAAGCGTGACTTTGCTGCTGAGATAGACCAGCGCGGCGCCACAGACCGCGAGCTTGATCAACCGGCTTGTCCAGCGCGTCGCCGCCTTCTTCACGTTTGCTCCTGATTTGCCGGGCGACAGCCTATCGTCACCGCAGGCGTTCGGCAACGATTCGCTCCCGTTCGCGAGCGCGCGTCAACGCACAGCGCCATGCAAGTGGTCCAAAACGCGTGGTGGAATTGTGTGCACCGCCGCTGTGCCGATCGGATCGCGCGTCCCATCGGCGCGCAAGCCGGTGTGCACCTTGATGCGGTGTGACGTGGACGTTCATCCAACCCGCGAGTCAGGGCCGGGCGTGGGCCGATCGCACCTGCCGCTGAAACAGGCAGGCGGTGCTGTCGCGATGCAGCGTGAGCCAGTCAGGATGAAGGGCCAGGTAATCTGCGATCGGCGAGTCGCGATCGACGAGGGCCAGGTGAATCTGCTCGTACTCGGCCAGCCCTGCAAACCGCTGCGGATTTCGATGCAGGTCGAGATAGCGCCGCAGGCCGGCGTCGCCATGCAGCTCGCAGCGATCGTCGATGTAGAGTCGCGCCTCCGGCACGTGATAAATCAGGTAGCCCCCGAATCGCATGTCGTTGAACACGCGGTTCTCGCCGGGGAATGTGCGAAGTGTATCTTCCAGCCGCATGGCGGCGGCCGCCGGCCAGTATTGCGGATCGGGCGTGCAGCGATCGGCCCCGAGGACCGGCGCAGGTATGCCCGCGGTTTGAAACAACATCGCAAAGGCGACCAGTCCGGCGGGCAGGGCCACGTGGCGAATTGTCCAGGGGCGATTTGCCGGCGCGTCGGCTTGGCCCTGTGCGCCCTCGGCCGCCGGGCTGAAACGCTTGAGCCAGTGCGTGTGCGGCAGCATGTCCGCAAGGGCCACGCCGGCGCACATCGCAAACAGCGGGCCGTGACGCACCCGCGAATAGGAGAGGGCGAGCCACACCAGTGGCAGCAGCCATGTCGCGCGCACGCCGCGTCGCGCTGCCGATGCCAGCGCCGCGACATACACGGCGCCCAGCAGGCTGATCATCAGCCATTCCGGGCTGAACATCGCCGGCGGGGCGTGCTCGATCATCATGCGCGGAAGCAGCTTGCTGCCCAACAGGCCCAGCCACACGCGCGGCAGCGCCGTGCCGTAGGGATTGATCAGCACCGTCAGCAGACAAAGGCCAACCACCGACGTGATGATGAGCGGTCGGGCAACCAGCCTGCGATCACCACTGACGCGCCAGCGTTCGCTCGGCCCGAGCAGCCACAGCATGGCGACGATGAGCAGTGTGGCCAGTCCTCCAAGGGCGCCGCCATGCGTGTTCACCCACACCATGAACAGCGGCACGAGCCACAACAGTTGCTTTGCATCGGCGCGGCCGGCCTCGACGTCGCACAGCAGGACCATGGCGACGGCCATGAACAGAATCGTGGCCAGGTGCGGCCGCGGCATGAAGTGATAACAACTCGCCGCGAACACGAGCATGAGCAGGAAGCAGACCGCCGGCCACGGCAATCCGGTTTTGCGGAGCCGAACTGCCAGAAACGCGAACATCGCCGCGATGGCGGCATTCGACAGCAGCACCAGCCCGTCGATGCCCATGGCACGGTGGACCAGCGCCATGGCGACTTCTCCCAGCCATTGCTGGGCGATCCACGGTTCGCCGGCGCGGGAGAACGTAAACTCGTCGTGCCGCGGAAATTCGCCCGTCTGAAGGATCCGCTCGCCGACGATGGTGTGCCAGAAGGTGCCGGGATCGCGCAGCATCCTCGCGGGCGCCATCACCTGGAGCGACAGGAACAAGACGACGAACACGAGGGCCGGGCCGTTGACCCAGCGCATGGTGGAATGTGGGTTGGCGTTCATGAGTCATCTATCGGTTGAACCAGTGAAGAGATAGCATACGGACCATGAACGCGACCCAGATCAACGGTATACGGTCCGTGCGTTTGCGCGGAAAGACGCAGTTATGCGACGTACTATTCGACGCGGAAGGTCGGATCGCAAAAGTGGGTCCGAAATTGTCGTTTCCGCGCGGCGCGAACGTGCTCGATGGTGGCGGGGGACTGGCACTGCCGGGCCTGATCGATCCCCATCTGCATCTCGATCTGGCGTACACCCTGGACCTGGTGAAGCCCAACCGCAGCGGCACGTTGATCGAGGCGATTCGCCACTGGACCGTCGCGAAGCGCACCATGAAGCCGGCCGACGTCCGCGAGCGCGCGATTCGCGCAATCCGTGCCGAGGCGGGCTTCGGCACGGCCCACATTCGAACGCACGTAGACGTCGCCTCGGCCGCGGGGCTGCGCCTCGCACAGGGCGTGCTGGAAGCGCGGGAGGCGACGCGCGATCTGGTCGACATCCAGATCGTGTGTTTTCCGCAGGATGGCATCCTGCGCGACGCCGGGGCGCAGGAGCAGATGCGCGAGGCCATGCGAATGGGCTGCGACGTGATCGGCGGCATCGCCCACAACGAAAACAGCGAGGATGACTCGAAGCGGCATATCGAGATTCTCTTCGATCTGGCCGAGGAATTTGACGCCGATATCGACTGCCACATCGACGAGACCGACGATCCATATTCTCGCTGTACCGAGTATCTGGCCGCCCAGACCATCGAGCGGCGATGGCATGGCCGCGTCACTGCCAGCCACGTCTGCGCCCTCTCCAGCTACGACGCCGCGCACGCGCGCAAAGTCATCGACCTGATTCGCGAGGCCCGCATTTGCGTCGTCACCAATCCGCCCGTCAATATGCACTTGCAGGGGCGCTACGATCGCTATCCGAAGCGGCGCGGGCTGACGCGGGTGTCGGAACTGCTGGATGCAGGCGTGCCGGTGGCCGCCGGACAGGACTGCATTCGCGATCCGTTCTATCCCTTCGGCACCGGTCAGATGCTCGACGTCGCCCACATGCTCGCACATGCCGATCACATGACGACGCCGCAGCGGCTGGAACAGGCCCTTGACGCGATTACATTCAATGCCGCGCGGGCAATGCGACTGAAGGATTATGGCGCCGGCACCGGGAATGCGGCCGACGTGGTCGTGCTGCCGGTGGACAATGTGCTCGATGCCATCCGGCTGCGTCCGCTGCCCACATTCGTCATCAAGCGCGGCCGCGCGATCGTTGCCGGTTCGCCGCCGGCCGTGACTGCTGCTGCCGGCGCCGCGCGCAGACAAACGCGCCGAGCCGCGGCAGTTTCACGCCATTAGCGGCCACGTGCGCCGCCGGCGACGCGACTTCGCGGCTTGCCGTCGAGACGCATGGCGGTGTCGTGGAGATGACAGCGTTCGAGGTTTCCGGCGATTTTTCAAGCCTCGCGTCCCTCCAGCCCATTTTTTTCGCCGTCCCATTTTCCCTTGTGCCGACGACAGGTCCGCAAATGCATTTTTCATTGCGCCAGTGCACAGTGCCGTCAAATTGACAGTAAGGGATATGGGAAGGGTGCCTCTCGCAATGCCCGCGGCGATATTATGGCACGCAGGTAAGTCCCGCTTGCCCGCCGCATGCTGCAAATCATACGTTCCCCTAAAGATCAGCCGGGCATGACCCGATGGGGTGAGTGACGCGTGTGCCCGGACGCACGGCAGTGTTGCCGACGGATCATCATCGGGAAAACGGCCGACGGGCGGCGCCCAGGGTCGAGGGTATTGGCCGCAAAATCAGGCCCGCGGAGGAACAGGAAAATGGCTCGCAGGTCAAACGCATTCACGCTGGTGGAACTCCTGATCGTCGTGGTCATCCTCGGCATCCTTGCCGCGGTGGTCATACCCCAGTTCAGCGACGCGGGAACCGACGCCCGGTTCAGCTCGCTCCAGACAAATCTGGCCACCATTCGCGGCCAGATCGAGCTCTACAAGCTCCAGCACAATGGCCAGTATCCTCCGGCCGGCTCATTCAGCTCGGTCATGACGTCCAAGACCAACTCGGACCACACGACGACGGGCTCGCCCGCCCTCGGGCCATACCTTCAGCGCGTGCCTGCCAACCCGTTCGACAATTCGACGGATATCACCTCGACGGCCGGCGGCTGGGTGTATGAAGACGTCAACGGCACGTTCCTCGCCGACGACGGCGGAACGACCAACGGCGTCGCGCACAACACGCTGTGACGAAACGTCGTGGGCCCGCCAGCGGGCCTGCAAGATGGTGTGAACTTTACGACCGGAAATGGCAGGGCGGACACGCCGGCCATTTCCGGTCGTTCGCTTTGCATATACTGGCGTCGTGGCCGCGGCACTGATTTCCGGTCTTGCGGGCAATTGTATGCTTTTCACACCGCAGTTCCGATCATGGGAGGGTTGCGGACGAATGACTCGGTACATTTCTCAATTCCGCATCGGCGTGCTTCGCCGCCCGGCATTCACCCTGGCCGAGGCGCTACTGGCGACGACGATCCTTTCCGTGGTTGCCGCCACGGCACTGCTGCCGTTCGCGGCAGGACTTCAGAACACCCAGGAAGCCATCAAGTTTGAACAGGCCGTCGAACTCGGCGAGGCCCTGATGGAAGAGGTGCTCGCCCGTCCGTTCTTCGCGCCCAGTTCCACCGCCAAATCGCCAGGGCCCGATTCCGGCGAATCGTCGCGCAAACTGTACAACGAGATCGACGACTTTCACGGCCTGTCGGAATACAACGCCATTTCGCAGAAGGCAACCCTTGTTGATTATGCCGGCGACGAGTTGAGCGCGCCCCAGTTCGCCGGCTATCACCGCGAAGTGTCCGTGTCGTACGTCACGTTCGACGATCAGCCGGCCGGCGACGACGACGCATTCGTTCACGTGCAGGTGCGCGTATACCACGAAAAGAACCTGCTGGTCACGCTCGACCGGCTCGTGGCGCGGGAGGACTGACATGCGGCAACGAACCATGCTGTGCAGACGATCGCACCGCGGCTTCACGCTGGCCGAAATGCTGCTGGCCACGAGCGTCACCGCGCTGACCGCCACGGCCGGCGCCGCCATGATCCACGCCGTGAGCGCCGCGTCCACCACCACGCGCGATCTGCGCGCCCAGAAGAATGCCGGTCGCACGCTGATCTCGCGCATCGCCGCCGACGTTCAGGAGGCACGCGCCGTCGGCGATCTCGATTCCAACCGGATTGTTCTCTGGCGAACGGATGTTGATGAGAACGATCAGATCAACGCGAAGGAAGTGATCACGATCTACTGGAATTCGTCCACGCGGCAGGTCATTCGGGAGTCCGTGCAGCGTTCCAGCGACACCGACACCGGCAACGCCATTGACGTTGACACCCTGCTGGATGCCGCCAGTGTCGCGACCGTCATGGATGCCGCCGGCAAGTCCAGCGTAGTGATCGGTGAGGGCATTGACGACTTCACGCTGCGCGGCTTCCCCGACAATGGCGAAGCGCAGATCGTCGATGTGCGGTTCACCATTACTGCCGACGACTCGACGCTGATGTTCAGCAAGTCGGTCTCGCCGCGGGCCGCGGCCGACTATCTGTTCAGCGATGCGACCAGGCTGGCGCCGGCGACGGCCGGCGAGCGATATCGGCGCAAGCATTATTCCCGCTGGACGGGCTTTCACGACGTCAAGGGCGAAAGCGCGCCGACCATGACCGCGGTCGACTGATCCGCGGGTTTGAAATGACGGAGCTGCCATGCAAAACCGGCAGGTAGACAAGTTAATGGGCAAAGCGAGGCAGCGACGCCCGGCGTACATCCTCATCGTCGTGCTCGGGCTGACCACCGTCGTCGCCACGCTGGGCATCGCCTTTCTCGAGGCGAATTCCACGGCGATGCCCGAGGCCCACAACCGCTATCGCGCCTCGCGTGCCCAGTATCTCGCCGAGTCGGGAGTGGACATCGCCATGCATTATCTGATGTACGCGCCGACCACGGTGAGCGCCGGCAATTACTGGACGGGCGAGAACGGCATCGCCGTGGATGGCTCTTCGGACTACTGCGACGTCGCCGTGGCGCAGGTCAGCGGCGATCTGTTCCGAATCGGCTCCATAGGCGTGGCCCGCGACTTCAGCAACTCGGTCCGCGGCCGGCGCTCGATCGAGGCCGCAGTGCTGCTTCCTCCGGATGTCTATTGGGAAATATCCACTGCCTTGTCCGGCAACCTGACTGGCCTTCCCGCCGACGCCAGCATCAGCCCGTCCGGCTCCAAGTGCGACACTGCCCTCGGCGATACCTGCGCGCTTCCCTCGGCGGACGTCGCAGCGCATTACACGCGGTATTCACATGGGCATCGCATGTACGTGTCTAATCTGGTCAATCGCGCGACGCTGACCAGTGCGAACGCGGGCCAGCTCAATGCGCTGGACATGTCGGCAACCAATCCTGGTCGCGTCATGTATACGCCGGGAAACCTGACGATCACGGAAGATTTGAGCCTGTCCGGCACGCTCGCCGTCAACGGCGATCTGGCGCTCAATCCCGGCGTGCAGATGCGCATCTCCGCCGTTTCGGGATATCCGGCCCTCGTGGTCGCAGGGGACATCAAGCTGGGGGCGCTGCTCCTGAATCGAACGGAGCTTCGCGTGACGGGCGCCGTCGTGTGCGGTGGAGTCGTACGCGGTCCCGATCTCAGCGTCGTGTCTGATCTCAGATTGGAGGTTGAAGGGCCCCTCGTCGTTCGCAGCGGCTTTCACAACTCGTTGCTGAACATCCTCGGCTCGCGCGACTTTCGATTCGAGTATGACAGCTCGCGCGCGAAATTCAAAAACTTTGAATCCCGCCTTCCCATCACCATTTTGTCGTGGCGCGAGAATTAACCCGAAGGAGGCGATGATGGTCCGCAATGTTGTGTACACGCCCGATCGATTCACCCGCTGGATACTCGCATCCATTGCAGCGCTCCTGGCGATCGTCGCCGTCGAATTATGGGTCGCGTCGCCGCCGGATGCCGTCTGTCATGCGCAGATTCCGGACTCCGGCCGGCAGCGCCAGGATATGCTGGCGGAGGCCCGACAGACCAATGAACGACTGTCCGAAATACTGGACGTATTAAAAAAGGGAACCGTGAAGGTGGAGTTTGTTGCCACCGATAAACAAAAGAGGGATGAGCTCTGCGCGCGATGCCGCAAAGGCGCGTAGAACCAGCCGGGGATGCGCAACCAGGCGCACGGGGCCTCGGCGGGACAAGGGGGGACAGGATGCAACGACGCGCATTTTCCTACATTGAATTGACCGCCGTCGTGCTGATCGCCGGGATCGTTTTCGTTGCGGCGGCTTCCACCGGTGGATCGACCGGGCAGGAGCAGGCGAAGGAATTCACGCGCCGCTTTGAGGCCGATCTTACATACGCCCAGAGCCTCAGCATTGCCAATCCCGGCAATCCCGCCATTCTCAAGGTCGATGGCGTGGCGCAGAAATACTGGATCGCGCGACAGGACACGCCCGACACCCCGGTCAAACATCCGCGGACACGCGAGGACTACGTCGTCGTCGTGGGGCCCGGCGGGGATGCCGGGCTCGAAGACATTCAATTGGTGGCGACGAACTTCGGCGAAGAGGGCATCCTCGTGCTTGAGCCCGATGGCGGGACCAACCTGGACAGCGACGCGGTCTTGCAGATCGAAGCCGACGGCGTGGCCATGGAAGTGAAGCGCTCCGAGACGACGGGCGCTTCTACATCGAATTCAGGCCATCAATCGGACGCCGATCCGCTGCCCCGTAGCAAGGCGCAGTCGGGCGGTAAGGCCCAGGTTCCGTAGGATGCGGCGGGCGATCTTCGCGCCGGCGAACGAATCGCGCAAGAAAAAGGGGGCACTGTGCTGCGAAGGACCTCATACGGGCCGATCGGCCTCGACGTCGGCGCTGCGAGCATCAAGATGCTCCAGTTGACCGCGCAGGGTCCGCGCCTGCACTTGGTTGCCGCCGCCCATTGCGAGCGCCTCCGCGACGACGATCCCGACACATCCGAAGATCGCCTCGGCGAACAGATAGAGCAGCTTCGGGCCCGCGGTGGCTTTCAGGGCCGCCAGGTCGTGGCCTGCCTGAGCGCCAACGAATTTCAGATGAAGAACGCCCGGCTGCCGCGCATGCCGGCGGACGAGCTCGCCTCCGCCGTTCAGTTCGAGGCGAAGGAACGATTCGACTTTGCCGGCGGCGGCGCGCAGATTCGCCACATTCCCGTCGGCGAAGTTCGCCACGGCAACGAATTGAAGGAAGAGATCATCATCTTTGCCGCCAGAGACGAGCTGGTGCAGAAGCGCATCGCCATGCTCGAGTCGCTCGGCCTCGAACCCGTTGCCATGGACATCATGCCCTGCGCGATCGCGCGGTGCTTCGTGCGCTTCCTGCGCCGGCAGGAGGATGCGCAGTCCATCAACGTCTTTCTGGAAGTCGGCTACGCCAATTCGTCCATCATCGTCACCCGCGGCACCGACGTGTCGTTCGTCAAGGTGCTGGACATCGGCGGCAGCGCTTTCAACGAGGCCGTCGGCCGGGCGCTGAATGTCTCGACGCGCGAGGCCGCCGATCTTCGCGTGCGAATCATGCGCGAAGGCGCCGGCCGCCGCGCCGCCGACCGCGTCCCGGTGCCGGCCGAAATCCGGGCCGCGGCCGCCGATGCCGTGCGGCCCTTCATCGAGCGGCTCAGCCGCGACGTGCAGCTTTGCATGCGGTACTTCGCGGTGACATTCCGCGGGCACAAACCCGAAAGCGTGACGCTCGTGGGCGGAGAAGCGCACGAGCCGCTGCTCTCCAGCATGATCTCGGAAGCCATCGACGTGCCCTGCATGCCGGGTAATCCCCTGCGCGGGATGGACGGCATCGGCCGCTGGGGGGAGCGCGATCAGAAGACCATGCAGCCGGCCTGGGCCGCGGCCGCCGGCCTGGCCCTGCGCGGAACGGCCTGGGTGGATTCAAACCAGTTGGCGGGCGGCGCGGCCCCGGCCCGGCCGCGGCTCGAAATGGTGGAAACGCCGGCGGCGACGGCCGTGGATGCCGGCCGCTAGTGCAGGCGAACGGCGCCGTCGCGAATGCCGCGGCACAAAAAAAGAGACAAACGTGATCGATTGCGATTTCATTCCGGAGAGCTACCACGAACGGCGACGACTGCGCCACGCGATCCGCCTGCGCGCCACGTGCGTCGTGGTGCTGTTCATGTTCATGGTCCTCTGGTGGATGGTCAACGAGAGCCGCATCACCGAAGCCCGGGCGATGCTGACCGACGTGGCGCTTCAGAAAAAGCAGATCGACCTGGTGGCAGCCCGGAAGGCCGTCCTCGAACAGGAAAAGCAGCGTCTGGCCGATCGGCGGCGGCTGCTTCGGCAGTTGTCCGGCCGGGCCAGCCCCGTCATCGTGCTCAGTGAACTCAGCCGCGTGCTGTCCGACCGGATCGTGCTGATCGAATGCAGTCTGCACGATCCGTTGTTGAGCAGCTACGCGAGCCCGGAGAATGGCGCTCAGAATTTCGTCGCCGCGGAAGCCGGCACGGGGCTGGAGGCTGGCGCCGCCGGGCGGACGGGCGAGCGCCACATCCGCGGATTGCGAATGGTCGGCGCCGCTGTCTCGCTGCACGACGTATTGCGGCTGGGGGCAAGCCTGGAGGCGAATCCCCTCTTCGGACGCGTCAATCTGAACACCGGGGCGGAATCGAGCTGGGCCGGCATGCGCGTGCACCGGTTCGAGCTGCACTGCGAACTGATCCCCCAGGAGCTGGATGAACCGTGAACCTCTTCCGGCTGAACCTGATCGCCGGCGGCTTCGTGCTGACGGCGACGGCTGCATTCGTCCTGGGATTGCTGGTCCCCGGCACCCGTGCGCTCGAGGTGCGCCACCAGCGCCTGACGGAAGAGCTGCGCGGCGTCGCGGACATGCAGCGTCAGCTCGGATCGCTGGGCGATCTTTATTCACGCGTGTTGTCCATGAATGAACAGCTCAAGGACTATTCGCGGCGGCTGCCCGCCGACAACAAGATCGCCGAATTTGCCAACGAAGTCGCCGGCCAACTGGATTCGGTCGGCATCACCGGCTACAGCGTTCAGCCCATGCGAGCCATGCGCGTGGCATCGGATTCGCTGCCGCCGTCGCTTGCCCTGGCCGCGAACGTGCGAATACTGCCGATCGGCATTTCGTTCGAGTCCGGTTTCGAGCAGGCCTTTGCATTTCTCGGACGATTGGAAACCCTGGAGCGCCTCGCGCACATCGAGCTGTTTGACGCACAGAACCATGAGGAACGCCCGGGGCAGATCCGCGTCAGACTGGTGTTGCATACCTACCAGAACCCTGAAGACGATGCGCGGTCTCGATAGGAGAAATGCGCGGAGCCGGTGAAAGCGCTATGTCAGACAAGGCCCAGAACCTGGTGAACAACTTCAAGGCCCAGCTCGCTGCCGACAGGCGCAAGGCGGCGATCCTGGGGGTGCTTCTGCTGGTATTTCTCGGCGTGACGGCGCACGCGATATTCAGCGGATCCGACCCCGCGCCCGCCGCTGCGTCTGACCTGCTCGTCCCGCCGGCCGCGTCGGCGTCGACGCAGGCGCCCGCAAGCGCGGATACATCGCTCAAGCGGCCGACGCCGGCCGACAGACCGGCGCCGCCGGTGAAGCGCGCCCGCGGAGCAATTGAACCCGGTTCTCCCGCCGCAAAATTGCACGATCCGCTGACCGGCGGCACGGTCTCCGTGGCCGGACTTTCGCGCACGCCAATACGAGACCTCTTCACCGTCCCCGACTGGTCGGTCTTCCACAATCGGAATTCTGATGAGGCCGGGCACGGCGCATTGCCGGTGCCGAGCGCGACCGAGGCGGCCGATTCTGCCAGTGTCGATGCCGAAGCCGAGAGGGCCCTGGCCGAAAAGGATGCGGAAGCAAGAAAGGCGCTTGAGGCGCTGGAGCTCCAATCCACGCTGATCGGCACCGTCCGCTCGGCTCATATTTCCGGACGCATGGTCTACGAGGGCGAGTCGATCGCTGGCTTTGAGGTGGTCCGCATAAAAGGCGGCGAAGTCGCGCTGCGAAAAGACGGCCGCCTGTATTCCCTTCTTATGCGATAAAGCCAAATTCGGACGTGGCGATGCCCGATCAAGTGTACGAACGACACGGAGTTCGTATGCGCGCGCATGTTCATACAGTTTGCAGTCGGCAGTTCGGGGCGGTGCATTGCCTGGGCCGGATTGGTACGCATGGCACTCTGTCCGGCCGCCTTGCGGCCGTCGCATGCTTGATGTTGTCGGCGGGTGCGATTGCCAATGCGCAGCCAGCGGATTCCAACGTCACTCCGCCGCCCTCGGCCCGCGCCGCTGAATCGAGCGGCTTCGATCTGAAGGCGCTGATCAACACCGTGTCCGGCGGCAAAGACGACGCGGCGGACGGACAGAGCATTCCGCCGGCCGCAGTCAGCGAACCCATCCCATTGCCGCAGGACGATGCAGATCAATTCGTGCGCGTCGGCCCGGATGAACGTGTCACGCTGCACCTGAAGAACATGCCGCTCGCCGACGCCGTGCGGATGCTCGGGGAGCCGGCCCGTAAGAACATCGTGCTGCTCAAGGGTGTTGAGGGTACGGTCACCGCCGCGCTGTTCAACGTCACATTCGACGCAGCCCTCGATGCCATGCTGATCGCCAACGGCCTGGGCTATCGCCGCGAAGGCGACTTTATCTTTGTGATGACGCAGGAAGATCTGAAGCAGATCGAGCTGGCCGAGCGAAAGATGGAGACCGTCGTCTATCGGCTTTCGTACATGAACGCCGAGGCGGCGAAGACCGTCGTCGAGCCGCTGCGCAGCGAAAAGGGCCGGATCGTCGTCACGCCGGCCGCCAAGATCGGCCTCGGCGGCGAAACCGGATTGAAGGACACGGAGGGCGATTCGCTTGCCGGTTCCGACACCATGATCCTCACCGACTATCCCGAGAACCTGTCGGCCATGATCCGCGTCCTCGACGAAATGGATGAACGACCGCAGCAGGTGCTCATCGAGGCCACCATTCTGAGAGCCGCGCTGAATGAGGACAACGCCCTGGGCATCGACTTCACCGCCGTCGGCGGCATCGACTTCGCCGAATTGAGCAGCGTCAGCCCCGCCGCCCAGACCATCACCACCGGTGCAACGCCTGCGACGAAGCTCGACGACACGACATTCACCGTGCGGACCGATCTGAATGCGTCGGTGCCGGCCGGTGGCTTCACCTTCGGCATCATCAAGGACCAGATTGGTGTCTTCATTCGGGCACTGGAAGAGGTGAGCGATACCGAAGTCATCGCCAATCCCAAGGTGCCGGCGCTGAACAAGCAATATGCCCAGCTCATCGTCGGCCGGCGCGACGGCTACGTCACCACCGTCGTCACCGAGACGACATCGACCGAGACGATCGAATTTCTGGAGACCGGCACCATCCTGGCCTTTCGGCCCTTCATCGGCAAGGACGGCTACGTGCGGATGGAGATCCATCCCAAGGACTCCACCGGCGGCCTGACGGCGACGAATCTGCCGTTCGAACAGACCACCGAAGTCACGACCAACATCATGGTCCGCGACGGTCACACCATCCTGATCGGCGGCCTCTTCCGCGAAGTCAGCAGCGCCGGGCGCGGACAGGTGCCGGTGCTCGGCAATCTGCCGCTGGTGGGGCCGCTGTTCCGCACCACGGTCGACAACACGGTGCGCGAAGAAGTCATCATCCTCCTGACGGTGCGCATCATCAAAGGCGCGCCGGACGAACGTGCTTCGGATGAGTTGAAGGAAGACGTGGAGCGCTTCCGCGTCGGCATGCGCAGCGGCATCCAGTGGTTTGGCCGCGAGCGCCTGGCCCAGGCGCACTATGGATGGGCGCTCGAGCACGCCGCCTGCGGCCGCACCGACAAGGCCCTGTGGGATGCCCAGATGGCCATCCATCTCTACCCGCGGCACATTCACGCCGCCAAGCTCGTCGAGAAAATCCGTGGAGAACGCGCCTGGGTGTCGGAGGCCTCGGCAGTGCGGACGTTCGTGCGCGATCTCATCGTGCAGGAGCATGGGCCGCTGACGCCGGCCTTCGAACGGCCCGGCCCGCCCTTCGAGCTGCCCGAGGGCATGGAGGGAGGCCTCGAAGCTGCCGAGGAGCCGCTCCCCGCGGGCGAATGGGAGGAGGGCGTTCCGGACCAGCAGACCGTTCCCGAGGGCGAGGGAGGAGTCGGCCCATGAATACCATTCGCCGCCGACCATCCGCGTTTGCCGGGTTGTTGCTTTCCGCTGGCGCCGCACTGGCGGCCGCCGGCTGCAATCACGGTAGCGGCCTGGTTCAGCGCCACATGGAAAGCGATATGCACGCCGGCGCGCGCTCGCGATGGAACGACATGCGCGGCAGCATGAAGCTGCAAATCGCCGAACAGCATCTCCGCGCCGGCCGCCTCGATGAAGCCGAGCGCATTCTGAACGACGTGTTTTCGATCGCTCCGCAGCATCCCGACGTGCTGAAGCTCGCCGCGCGGCTATACCTCGAGCAGGGCAGGCTTGGCCATGCGCGGGAGGCCATCGAGCGCGCGCTTGCCCAGCCCGGCTCCGGCGACGAAATCGAGCATCTCGCCGGCATCATCTTTCACCGCTCCGGCGATCTCGAGCGGGCGCTTCGACACTATCGCGCCGCCGCTTCTGCATCGCCGGGCTCGCTGGCGCATCTGCTCGCCGCCGCCGAACTCCTGGTGTCGCTCGATCGGCCCGGCGAAGCGCTGCAACTCATCCAGCCCCGTCGCGGCGATCACGAAGAGTCGGCCGAGCTTGCGATCCTGGCGGCGCGCATCTACCGATCCATGAACCTGCGTGCGCCGGCGGCCGACGAATGTCGCCGTGCCCTGCGCGCGCAGGACGCCGGGCGACAGCAGCTCTGCGACATCGGCGAGATGCTGCTCTGGGCCGGCGCCGATGAGGAGGCCGTCGCCATCCTGCGCCCGCTGTTCGATGAGTGCCACCGTCGTCACACCAGCAGCTTCGGAAGCGCCCAGGCTGCATGCGAGTTTCCGCAGAGCCTGGCGCAGTCCATGGCGGCCGCCTATCTGAGCATGGGCCGATGGCGCGACGCGACCGCCGTGTTGAAGCCCTTGATGGACGGCGATGCCGCCGAGCCCGGCGTGTGGCTGCTCTATTGCCGCGCGTCCATCTCCGGTGGCGATCCCTCCGCGGCGCGACGCGCCCTGGACGAATTTCATCGGCGCGCCGCCCCCACGGCCGAGACGCTGCTGCTGGAGGCCTACGCGACGCAGCGGCTCGGCGAGCATGAAGACGCCTGCCGCCTGGCCGTCCGCGCATTGAAGCACGATGACTCACTCGTGGCGGCCTGGTGGATCATCGGCCGCTCCGCCCGCGCATTGGGACGGCACGAACAGGCCAAGGAGGCCTTTGCCCACGCACTGACGATCGATCCCGACTCCCAGGAAACTCGCGCCATGCTCGAGGATGTTCTCGACGACATGGCAGCCGACGCAACGAAAGAACGAACCCGGTGAATGCCGCGCAGCTAAAACCCTGGTTTCAGACCGACGACGACGCGCCGGATACCTCCTATCGCGCCGCCGACGAGCAGGCGCGCGACGAGCGTGCCGCCGGCGCGGCGTCTCAACTGCTCGACCGGCTTGCCGAGGCCCCGGCCATTCAGCGGCTGGTCCGCTGGCGGCTGTCCACCGGCTGGGCACTCCTGCCGGTCAGCGTGGCCGTCATTCTACTGATGGGTCGCGAAGCGCTGTATCCGCGGCCCGATGGACTTGCCCACTGGCAGATCCTGGGCATCGTGCTGCTGATGATCGCCTCGGGCGTTCTTCTCGTATTGGCGCGAGTGGTGCGCCGATGTGCGGTGAACGCGCTCTTTCGCCGGGACGAAGGCCACGACGGCGGCACCGTGGCGTCGATCAGCTCCATTTCTGTCGAGCCCGAATTCCGACCGGTGTGGAGATCGATCGAAACCCACATCGCGGCGCTTCAGCGCCGCACCCAGGCCCTCATGGCCGATCACGAGCGCATGGTGCTGGAAATGACGCTGGCCGACGCGCAGCGCAAGCGCGCAGTGACCATTGTGAATGCCATGCCCGATCCGGTCCTGGTCACCAACGCCTTCGATCAGATCGTGCAGGCCAATCCGGCGGCGGAGGAACTGTTCGGCTTCAAGCTTGACGAAGGCTCGCGGCAGCCCATCCAGGATGTGATCAAGGACGAGCGGCTCGTCGCGATGATTCGCCAGGCCCGCGAGGCCGATCGCCGCGCCGCCGACCGCCGCGGCGAGCACGCCATCGGCGGTTCCATCTATGGATCGACGCTGGTGCCCACGGGGGACACTCAGGGCGCCTCCGGAGAAGAATCCAGCCACGGCATCGTCGTCATTCTGCGAGACATCACGCGCGAAAAAGAGGTGTCGAAGAAGAAGAGCGAGTTCGTCGCCCACGTCTCGCACGAATTGCGTACGCCGCTCTCCAGCATCCGTGCATACGTGGAAATGCTGGTGGATGGCGAGGCCAGCGACGAACAGACGCGCAAGGAATACTACGACATCATCCAGACTTCCGCCGAGCGCCTCGGACGCCTCATCGACAACATGCTCAACATCAGCCGCATCGAGGCCGGCACGGTGCGCATCAACAAGGAGCCCATCGCCGTCAGCGTCGTCGTCAAGGAAGCCTGCGACGTGATGCGCCCGCCCGCCGAGCAGAAGAACATCACGTTCACCGAGCACCTCACGCCGGTCATCTATCGCGTGTCGGCAGATCGCGATCTGCTATACCAGGCCGTGCTGAATCTCGTGAGCAACGCCGTCAAGTACACGCCCGACGGCGGACACGTGACGGTGAAGATGACGGCCCGCGAAGAGCAGCGGAACATGCTGATCGAAGTGATCGACACCGGCGCCGGCATACCGGAAGAAGACCTGCCGCACATGTTCGAGAAGTTCTTCCGCGTCGAAAAGAACAAGCAGATGGCCAAGGGCACCGGCCTGGGCCTGAATCTGGTCAAGCAGATCGTCGAGCAGGTGCACGGCGGTCAGATATCGCTCCGGAGCGAAGTGGGCAAGGGCAGCACGTTTGCCATCACGCTGCCGCTGCTGCCATGAATATGAATGTTACTCAGGAAAACAGGGGGCTCATGAACATGTCCGCATTCAAGATTCTCGTCTGCGACGATGAGGCACACATCCTTCACGTGGTCGCCACCAAGTTGAAGAATAACGGCTACGACGTGATCACGGCGGCCGACGGCGAAGAGGGGTATGAACAGGCGCAGCAGCAGAAGCCCGATCTCGTCATCACCGATTATCAGATGCCGTTTCTCAGCGGCCTCGAACTGTGCGCCAAGCTGCGCGGTCACGCCGCCACGGCGAACATCCCGGTCATCATGCTGACGGCGCGCGGCTTCTCCATGGGTGAGGAAGACCTGAAGAACACCAACGTGCAGCGCGTGCTGCCCAAGCCATTCAGCCCGCGCGAAGTCCTCAAGAGCGTGGAAGAGCTGCTCAAGACAACGCCGGCCGCTTCACCGGCCTGAGTCGTCCGCCACGGATTTGCCTGGCTCGATCGGGAGAACGGGAATGTCGGATCGTGCTATTCTTGAATTGAGGTGCGGCCCCGGCGCCGGGCGTCTGCCGGCGCCGTTGATCGAGTGGCCCATTCCCCAGGCCGACTACGAGGAGATCGCCGCGTGGTGCCGGTCGCGCGGCATTTGCCTTGCACTGTGGAATGGCGAGCGCAAGCTCGTCCGGCTGGACGAAGACGCCGCGCCGTTCTGGCAGATGCTCACCCGCACCGACGTCTTTCGTGCAGAGCTCGACGCATTTGCCCTCGAATGCTTCGACGCCGGCGGCGATCGCCAGCCGGCCCAGGGCATCGGCGCCCGCGATCTGATCATGATCAGCGTGCCCATCCGCATCCGCCGACGGATGAGCGGTCTGGCCGTCGCCATGTTCGTTTCCGTCGATTCCCCGGGCGAGGCCCTCCAGCGGCTGTGCTCCCGGGCCGGGCTGGATTTTGAGGCGATGCGCACGCGCTGGCCGGCGCCTGTTGCCGATCCGGAAGATGTCGCCGCCACGCTCCGCCTGACGGTCGGCAAGTGCCGCGAGCTGGAATCGGCCCGGCAGGAGATCTCCAACCTCACCAGTAATCTTCAGAGCACTTACGAAGAACTTCATCTGATATACGAGATCAGCCGGCAGATGGGCATCCCGCAGAAGCCGACCAGCATGCTGCGGAATGTCGGCCATCGCATTCGCGAAGTGACCCGCGTCGCCGGTATCGCATTCGTCCTGCCGGAGCACGACACACTGCCCGATTCCCCCGGCGGGGGTTCGTCCATCGAAAGCCGCGTCGTGCAGGTCGGCGACGGTGCGCCAACGCTCGACGACCTGCTCCGTTTGACGGAAGTGCTGAGAGAATCGCTCAACGCCGATGTGCCGCACCTGCTCATCAACGAAGCGGCCAGCCAGTCGCGGCTCAATTGGGCGACCGGCTGGCTCCGGCACCTGATCGCGCTGCCGATGCGCGAGGACGACCGCCACGTCGGTTTTCTGTTTGCCATCAACTGCACGGATGATGGCGACTTCACGTCGGTCGACGTGCAGCTGCTGCGGGCCGTTGCCGACCGGGCCACCGCGGCGCTGGAGAACCAGCACCTGTACGACGATCTGACGGACCTGTTGATGGGCCTGCTGCATTCGGTGGTGAACAGCGTCGATGCCAAGGACCCGTACACCTTCGGCCACTCCGAGCGCGTCGCCTTCTACAGCCGCGCGATCGCCCGCGGCGTGCGCATGCCGGCCATAGATTGCGAACGCGTCTACTTGTCGGGCCTGTTGCACGACGTCGGCAAGATCGGCGTGCCCGATGCCATCCTCACCAAGCCCGGCAAGCTCACCAATGAGGAGTTCGACGCCCTCAAGAAGCACCCGGAAATCGGCGAACGCATCCTGTCCCGCGTGCGCCAGATTCGCGATCTCCTGCCCGGTGTGCTCTACCATCACGAGCGCATGGACGGTCGCGGTTATCCCCACAAGCTGGCCGGGCGGGATATCCCTATTCTCGGCCGGATCATCTGTCTCGCCGATTCGTTCGATGCGATGACCAGCAATCGCACCTATCGCGCGGCGCTGCCGGTATCGCTGGCCGTCTCCGAGATACGCCGCTGCGCGGGCAACCAGTTCGATCCCGAACTTGCCGATGCCTTCCTGCGGCTCGATCCGCATCGGCTGTTCCGCGAGGCCAGCGACAACACGGGCGGCGATCCCAACATCGGCCGCATCGGCGCCCTGTGCGCCGTCCTCGGCGGCCATCCCAAGGCCCGCATGGCCATCCGCGCGGCACAGGCGGCCGGCGATTCAAACGTTCTGCCGGCAGAAAAACCCTGAGGAACCTCATGACCGCGAAGCTGACGAAATATGAAAACGTATCGGTCATTACCGCCACCGAGGACCTGGCCGGCGAAGCGGTCGATGCGATGCGGGCCCGGGCCGAGCAGTGCCTCGGCGATGGCTCCCGCAATATCGTCATCGATTGTGCCAGCGTCGAGGCCCTGGACAGCGCCGGACTCGAGCTGCTGCTGGACCTTCAGGACCGCTGCGAGGACGGCTACGGCTGCGTGAAGTTGTGCAATCTGGATGCCACTATCTGCACGATTCTCTATATCACGCGCCTCAAGCGCCGGTTCGAATGTTTCGACGACCTCGATGCCGCCGTCGCCAGCTTCTCGTAAGCGACGCGCGCGACTGCCATCGGCAACAGGCACAAAACCCGGGGAACAAGACCGCAAGATGAGCACGGCAACCGCAATAACCGGCAAGAAGCAGGTCGGCCAGATCCTGATGGCCCGCGGCCTGGTGACGCAGGAGCAGATCGACTTTGCGATCAGCGAACAGGCCGCGCGCGGTCACAAGAAGCTGCTCGGCGAAATTCTCGTCGAACTCGGGCTGTGCTCCGCCGACCAGGTGCTCGAGGCCCTCGCCGAAGCCTACAACATTCCATATGCCCGCCTGTCGCCGCGGCTCTGCGACGTCAAAGTCGTCGACATGATGCCGCGCGAGTTTCTCGAAAAACACCTCATCCTGCCGCTGTTCAAAGTCCGTAACACGCTGACCGTCGCCTTCAGCGAGCCGTCCAACGTCTATCTGCTCGAAGAAGTGGCCCGCATGACCGGCAGCACCGTCCAGGTCGTCGCCGCGTCGGCCGCCGATATCAAGGCCATCCTCGAACAGTACGTCAAGGCGGCGAATGTCTTCGTGATCGACGACATCATCGAGGACGTCTCGACCGACACCTTCGCCCTGATCGAGAGCAAGGCCGACGACATCACCAATCTCGAGGGCATGGCCGGCGATTCGCCGGTCATCAAGCTGGTGAACTATCTGATCTACACCGCCGTCAAGGAAGGCGCCAGCGACATCCACATCGAGCCCGACGATGCGCAGCTCCGCGTGCGCAACCGCGTCGATGGCGTGCTCTACCAGAAGATGAGCCCGCCGCACCCGATGATGGCGCCGATCGTCAGCCGCATCAAGATCATGGCCGGCCTCGACATCGCCGAGCGGCGCCTGCCGCAGGATGGCGGCATCCACGTGCTGATGGAAGGGAGGCCCATCGACCTCCGCGTCAGCACCCTGCCGAATCTGCACGGCGAAAAAGTCGTGATCCGCATCATTGACAATGCCAAGGCACTGGTGAACCTCGAGACGCTCGGCTTCTCCATCGGCATGCTCAAGGACCTGCGCTCGATACTCACACGCCCGCACGGCCTGGTGCTGGTCACCGGCCCGACGGGCAGCGGCAAGAGCACGACGCTCTACGCCGCGCTCACCGAGATCAATTCGCCCGAGCGCAACGTCTGCACGGTGGAAGACCCCATCGAATACAACCTGAAGGCGGTCAACCAGTTTCAGGTGAACGAGCGCATCGGGCTCACTTTTCCCGTCGTCCTGCGATCGCTGCTGCGGCAGGACCCGGACGTGATCATGGTCGGCGAAGTGCGCGACGAGGACACCGCCCGAACGGCCGTTCAGGCGGCGCTGACCGGTCACATGGTGCTCACCACCCTGCACACCAACGACGCGGTCTCGGCCGTGACACGGCTCAACAACATCGGCGTCGAGGACTATCTGATCGCCGCGTCGCTCGAGGCCGTGCTTGCCCAGCGCCTGGTTCGCAAGATCTGCTCGGCGTGCAAAGTGCAATCGGCCCCGTCTCCCAGCCAGAAGCACATGCTGGAGAGGGCCGGCAACACGGTTGACCAGATCGCCCACGGCGAAGGTTGTACCCGTTGTCACGGCTCGGGATACCTGGGGCGAATCGGCGTGTACGAGCTGTTTAATCCCAACGAGCAGCTTCGGCAGGCGATCTCCGACGGCATCACGCTCCAGGAGCTTCGCAAAATGGCCCGCGAAAGCAACATGACGACACTGCTGGCCGATGGCCTGGAAAAGGTGAGCCAGGGCGTGACGACGGTGGAGGAGGTGCTGCGTGTCTGTGCATCCTGATTTCACGATGGCGACGGCCCCGTGCCCGGCGCGGCCGCGCGCCGCGAATGCAGATGTCGCCCCGGAGACACCTGCGCCAGGCCTGCGCGCGTGGCTCGAACTGGCGCTGGCGAAACGTGCGAGCGATCTGCTGCTCGTCGCCGGTGCGCCGCCGACCATATATTGCAACGGCCGCTGGGAGCCGCTGAATTCCGACAAGCTCAGCTCCGAATGCGTCAGCCATGCACTAATGCCTCATATGACCATCGAGCAGCGGGAGCGCCTCCAGACCGTACGCGATCTGGACATGGGCCTGTTCGTGCAGGGCCTCGGTCGATACCGCGTCAACGTGCACTATCAGCGCGGCGGCATGGCGGCGGCCATTCGCGCCATCCCCTCCGATATTCCCCCGATTGAAAGCCTCGGCCTGCCGCCGCAGGTGCTCAACTTCGCCGAGTTCCCCACCGGACTGGTGCTCGTGACCGGCGGCACCGGCCAGGGCAAGAGCACGACGCTCGCCGCCCTCATCGATCACATGAACCGGCGACGCCCGGCACACGTCATCACCATCGAAGACCCCGTGGAGTTTGCCTTCGACCACGGACAGTGCCTCATCGAACAGCGTCAGGTCGGCGACGATGCGCCGACATTTGCCTCTGCACTGCGGCACGTGCTGCGGCAGCGGCCCGACGTGATCCTCATCGGCGAGATGCGCGATCTGGAGACCATGTCGGCAGCGCTGACGGCGGCGGAAACCGGGCATCTGGTCCTGACGACCCTGCACACGGCCAGCGCCGCACAGACGATCGCCCGCATCATCGACGTGTTTCCGCCGGCGCAGCAGTCGCAGGTGCGCATGCAGCTAGCAGCGTCGCTGCGCGCCATTCTGTGCCAGGTCCTTGTCATGGACCAGTTGAACGAAACGCTGGCGCCGGCGACGGAGCTGATGTTCGCCACGTCGGCCATCCGCCGGGCCATCCGCGACGGCGAGACGCACCTGATCTACTCGATGCTGGAGACCAGCCGCCGCGACGGAATGCACACGCTCGAGCAGTCGCTGGCGGACCTGCACCAGTCCGGCCGCATTTCCGGCGAACAGGCGCTGGCCGCGGCCACCGACGCCAATCGGATGCGGAAGATGCTCGGCCTTCGTGCCGACGCGGAGCCGGTCGGGTCCATGTAGCCCGACCCGCTCCACGGGCCCGCGGCCGATGAATGAAGCAGTGCGGCACTCACCGGCAGGATGCCGGATGTACTTAAGGACGTTTGATCGCCCCGGGACAACGCCATGGCTGCATTTACATTCCAGGCCCGCGACGACGCAGGCAACCTGCTCAAGGGCGACATCGAAGCCAGCGACCTGAACGAGGCTGCCCGCCGCCTCCGCAGCGAGGGCAAGTTCGTCGTCCGCGTCGAGCCCAAGATCAGGGCGTCTGCGGGGCCGGTCCGGCACAACAGCATCGGCGGGATGGATCGATACCGGGCCGACGACCTGATCTACTTCACGAACCAGCTCGCCGTGATGGTGGAAACCGGCGTGTCGCTGACCGAGGCACTGGATGCCTGCGTCCACGAGGGCAACTCGCCCCGGTTTGCGAAGGCCCTGGACCGCATCATCGAAAGCGTGCGGGGCGGCAGGGAATTCTCGGCAGCGCTGGCCGAACATCCGCGCGTCTTTCCTGCGCTCTATGTCAGTCTGGTGCGCGCGTCGGAGGCGTCCGGACAGCTTGCCCCCATTCTGACGCGACTGGCGGAGCATCTGGAGCGGCAGCGGGAACTGACCAAGAAGATCAAAGGCGCCCTGGCCTATCCGGCCGTCATGGTCACATTTGCCATCGGCACCACGATCTTCCTGGTGTCCTACGTCCTGCCCAAATTTGCGCAGATTTATGCCGGCCGCGAGGAGGAGCTGCCCGGACTGACGCGGGCCCTGCTCCAGTTCGCCGATTTTGTCGCCGAATACTGGCCCTACGGCCTGTCGATCTTTATTGCCGGCAGCGTGGCACTATTCCTGTACGTGCGTTCGCCGGTCGGGCGCTGGTCGCTGGAGCTGTTCCGGCTCCGCATCCCGCTGGTGGGCAAGCTGTTTCATTGCGCATACCTGGCCCGCAGCCTTCGCACCCTGGGCACCATGATCCAGGCTGGCGTTTCCATGCTCGAGAGCGTGCAACTCACGCGCGGCGTCGTCGGAAGCCTCTACTACCAGAAACTCTGGGACAGTGTGAACGAGCGGATCGAACGCGGCCAGCAGATCTCCGAATCCCTGGCCGACTGCCCGCACATCCCTCGCTCCATCATCAAGATGCTGGGCGCCGGCGAGAAGAGCGGCAGGCTCGGCGTGGTCATGAACCGCATCGCCAACTTCAGCGAAGGCGAACTCAACAGGGCCATCCGCAACATGACGGCCATGGTCGAGCCGGGCATCATCATGTTCCTCGGCGTCGTCGTCGGCAGCCTGGTGCTGGCGATGCTGCTGCCGATTTTCAAGATATCTAAAGTCATGTGATCGGCCGCAAATGGCGCCGGTGCCCGGCAGCCCGGAGTTTCGCCTCAAGGGCGATACGAGCGGTGGCCGGCGACTCGTCGGCCCGTGGTCCTGACGCACGGCCGGGCGTCAAGGCAACGAATTCCCCCTCTTTCTGGCGGAACGCTGAGCACACTTAATGTGTAGAGGAGCAGTTGGCGGTGTCGCTGCGGCGACAGGCGGTAACTGCCGCTATCGCCCAGTTGCGCCTCGGCGCGCCCCGGATTGCGCCGGATTGCATCGCCTGTTTTTTTGGTGAGGCGCCTCACCGGGACGCGAAATGGAGCTTTCGATACGATGTCCCGCGGCCGTCGAAGAAAAATTCTGGAAAAATTTTTCGACTCGTCAATTTTGCGATCGGTCGCCTGCGCGGCCGATTCTGCTCCCACTGAGACGAGCCGCAAGGATAGACTTATACTGCTGGCGCTTTTGCGTTTGGCCCGGCTTGTTCATGACGGGAGTTGCCCATGAGTCATCCGCGCAGCGGCGGCGGCTGGCAGGCCATCAAGTATGCGTTGACCATTGCCGACCGCGTCGGCTGGCTGCGCCTCTGGCGCGCCATGCGCTCAAAGAACGCGTGCAAGACGTGCGCGCTCGGGATGGGCGGCCAGAAGGGCGGCATGCGCAACGAGGCCGGGCACTGGCCGGAGGTATGCAAGAAGTCGCTCCAGGCCATGGCCGCCGACATGCAGGATGGGCTGCGGTCCGAGTTCTTCCGGCGATATGGGTTCGCCGAATTGCAGACGCTCACGCCGCGCGAACTGGAGGCGGCGGGGCGGATTGTGCAGCCGCTGTACGCCGGGCCGGGGGACACGCATTATCGCGTCGTCGATTGGCCGTTCGCGATGCAGCGCGTGGTGGCGGCACTCCATTCTTCGACGCCGCAGCAGTCGTTCTTTTACGCGAGCGGGCGTTCGTCGAACGAGGCGGCCTTTCTGCTTCAGCTCCTTGCGCGTCTCTACGGCACCAACCACGTCAACAACTGCTCGTACTACTGTCACCAGGCCAGTGGCGCCGGGCTGAGCGCATCCCTCGGCGGCGGCACGGCGACGATCGGCCTCGATGACATCGAGCACACCGACCTGCTGTTTCTGATCGGCGGCAATCCTGCCTCAAACCATCCGCGGCTCATGCGCACGATGCTGAACATACGCCGGCGCGGCGGAAAGATCGTCGTCGTGAATCCTGTGCGCGAGCCGGGGCTGGTCAATTTCCGCGTCCCGTCGGACTGGCGCAGCCTGCTCTTCGGCAGCGAGATCGCCAGCGAATATGTGCAGCCCCATATCGGCGGTGATATCGCCCTGCTGACGGGCATCGCGAAGGGCGTGCTTGCACGCGGCGCCGTGGATGCGTCGTTCATTCAGCAGGCAACCGAAGGCTGGCCGGCATTTCGCGATCGGGTTGAAAGGACGCCGTGGGACGAAATCGAGCGCTCGTCCGGCGTATCGCGCGACCAGATTGAACGCGTGGCCGACCTGTACAGCCGGGCGAAGAGCGCCGTCTTTTCCTGGACGATGGGCATCACGCACCACGAGCACGGCACGGACAACGTGCGGATGATCGTGAATGTCGCGCTCATGCGCGGCATGGTGGGTCGTCCGCACGCGGGCGTGCTGCCCATCCGCGGTCATAGCAACGTGCAGGGCATCGGCAGCGTGGGCGTGACGCCGCGGCTGAAGGAGGCGATTTTTGCGCGGCTGCAAGGCGAATTCGGTCTCGCGCTGCCGACCACGCCGGGCTACGACACGATGGCCTGCATGGAAGCGGCGCACCGCGGAGAAATGAGGGTAGGCCTGTGCCTTGGCGGCAATCTGTTCGGCTCCAATCCCGATGCGCGTTTCGCCGCGGAGGCCCTGGGGCGGATACAGACGCTTGTCTATATGAATACGACACTGAACACCGGGCATGCATGGGGCCGCGCAGCCGAGACGATTGTCCTGCCGGTGCTCGCCCGCGACGAGGAACCGCAATCGACCACGCAGGAATCCATGTTCAACTACGTGCGGCTCTCGGATGGCGGCGTGCCGCGGCACGTGGGCCCGCGGAGCGAGGTATCGGTCCTGGCGGAGATTGCCCGGCGGGTGCTGGACGGGGCGGGCGAGGCGCCGGATGCAGACGCATCGGCAATCGCTCGGCCTTCCCTTTCCGGGTATAGCCCCAGCCGCGCGCCAGGGCCGATTGACTGGCGCGAGATGGAGCGGCACTCGACCATCCGCCGGATGATCGCCCGCGTGGTGCCCGGCTTTGAGAAGCTGTCGCGAATCGACGCCAGCAAAGAGGAGTTTCACATCGCCGGCCGGGTCCTGCATTCGCCGGTGTTTCCAACGGCGAGTGGCAGGGCGGCTTTCGCCGCCGTGGCGATTCCTTCGTGCGACCGGTCCAGCGAACACGCAACACGCCCGGATGAGGGCGAAGCAGACGGCGGCAACGGCGACGCCGGCGCGATCACGCTTCGGCTGATGACGGTGCGTTCGGAAGGTCAGTTCAATACCGTCGTGTTCGAGGACGAGGACATCTATCGCGGACAGGATCGGCGCGACGTGATCCTGATGAATGCCGACGACATGGCACGCGCGGGCCTCCGGGCCGACCAGCTGGTAAGCGTGCGCAGCGCCACCGGCGAAATGCAGGTCGTCGCGAGGCCGTTCGCGATACGGGCGGGCAACGCCGTGATGTACTATCCGGAGGCGAATGTGCTGGTGCCGAGGACGGTGGATGCAAAGTCGCGGACGCCGGCCTTCAAAAACGTGCCGGTGACGATACGGCCGGCGAAAATCGCCGAACGGCGGGAAGGCGGTCGAATCGCGCTGGCTGTGGCGCAGGGCGGCGGCCGGCGAAAGTACAACGCATGCTGAGGCGACGAATAAATCGGGCAGCGGCGGTGTGCTTCGGCACTGCAGCCCGGAAGGCCAACAGGGTGCCGGAGAACGGGGCCGCAATCGATCAGAGCTTCTTGATGATGAGTGCCGTCAGGTCGTCATCCTGCGGGCGATCGCCGACAAAGACGCGAACGTCGGCATAAAGGGCCTGGATGATGTCGGCGGCTGGATTGTCGCGATGGCGGCGAATGACGTTGAACACCCGCTCGATGCCATACTGCTGGCGCTCGGCGTTGGTCCACTCGAAGAACCCGTCCGTGATCAGCACCATCATGTCGCCGGCGGACAAAACGAAGTGATCGGGCTCCGGCCAGTCCAGCTCGGGCATGATGCCCAGCGGAACGCCGTTGGCCTTCAGTTCCTGAAACTCGTCCGCCGCGCGCGAATACTGAAGCAGCGGGCCATGCCCCGCGCTCAGATATGACAGCGTGCTCGTGGCCGGATCGAGAATACCGAAAAAGGCGGTCACGAACCGGTCGTCGGGCAGATCTTCGCAGAGCAGATCATTCACCCGGGCGGTGATCTCGCGAAGGTTCTTGGAAACCGAGACCAGTGCCCGAAACAGGGCACGGCATTCGGCAATGACCAGTGCCGGGCCGATGCCGTGGCCGGTGGCATCGGCGATGGCCATGGCGAGCGCGCCGCCCGGCGTCTTCAGCCAGTCGAAGCAGTCGCCGCCGGTCTGATCGGCGGGCTTGTTCCAGCCGGCGATATCAAAGCCGGCGAGATCGGGCCGCGTGGTCGGCAACAGGCCCTGCTGGATGTCGCGAGCCAGGTTCAGATCGCGCTCCATCTGCTGCTTCTGGGCGTAGTGCTCCATGAGCAGTTGGCGTTGAACGGCGACGCCGACCTGGGCACCGAAGGATTCGACCAGATCGTGATCCCACGGATCGAAGTGACCATCGTGCTTGTTCAGCACCTGGAGCACGCCGACGATGCTTTTGTCGATGCCGAGCAGCGGGAAGGTGACCATGTTGCGGGTGCGGAAACCGGTCCGGCGATCGATCTCGGGGTTGAACCGGGCATCGGCGTAGGCATCGGGAACGTGGATGATCTCGCCTGTGCGGACGACTTCTCCGGCAATGCCGTTGTCGGCAGAGAAGCGGATTTCATCGACGCCGGTGGCCACGCGGCTGACCAGTTCGTGCCGCTCGGTATCGTAGAGGAAGACGGTCGCCCGTTCGCACTCGAGCACCTTGAGGGCCGCCTGCTCGACCTTGCGGAGAAGGGGAGCAAGCTCGATGGTGGCGCCCAGTTCGCGCGAGACCTCGAGAACCGTCTGCAAGTCCTGAACCTGCTTTTCGGGCGTGGCGTGTGCGGTGGGGCACACGGATGTGATGTTGCGAGGTGCGTTCATCGTTGCCAGCGGCCGCGCGCCGGGACCTGCTTAGCGCTGGATCGAGGGCCCGGGCACCGGGTCCTATGGTATCAGACGTTGCTACCGGATGCGAGAAGGAACTCGGAGGAAAGGCGGCTGTCGCCTCCAGGCCTGCCGTTTTACAAGGAATCAGGCGGTGCCCATGGTCAGGAAAATGGGCGTCAGCACGCCTTCTTTCCTCTGCACCAGCGAGTGGAAACCGGCATCGATGAAGTATTGCCGCATCTGCGACCATGGAGCGTGGTAAACGCGGGCCTCCGGCGTGCTTTCACCGCGGGTGATGAGCACGTCGAATACCGTCCAGCCAATGACGTTGTCTCGAAAGCCGTCGATCAGCAGGAGGCGTCCACCCGGGCGGAGGATGCGCCGCATCTCGCGGACGGTTGCGGCCTGGTGGGGATAATGGTGGAAGGAGTTGCTGCACGTGACGGCATCGAAGGATGCGTCCGAAAACGGCAGGTGCTCCGAATCGGCGTTGATGAAGCGGGGCCAGTCGGCGCCGACCTCTCGAGCCTTGCCTTGGGCCACGTCGCACATCTGGCGGGCATAGTCCAGACCGACAACACGGCGGGTGGGCAGTGGGGACCCTGCCACCATCGCGACCCAGGTGCCGGTGCCGGCGCCGATGTCGAGCAGGTCGAATGGCGCCGGATCTTCGCGCCGCCAGCGCCAGAGCTCTTCCATGAACATCCGATAAGCCGGCTGAAAGAGCAGGTGTTGCACGATCGAGCGGTCGTAGGTGTGCGCCCAGCCGTCGAACTGGCTGCGCGCTTTTTTCTTGGTGGCGTGGTGAACGGAGGAAGTGCGAGAACCTGCGGCGGTGGCCACATCCGGCAGTTCGTCTTCAGTTTCTCGATCGCGATGGAAACTCATGAAATCGTGATGTTAACGGCGATCCGGCGGAAATCCAATTCTGGCGGGAGAAAGCGGCGCATGCCTATGATCCGATGCGAGCAGTTTTCGCGCCGGTCGGAATGAAACTGGTAGATCGCGCAGGAGCTAAAGACGGCCGCAAAGGCCGGCCGATAGCTTGTTGCCGTCATGCAGGGACCCACGCAGCTATCCGAACAATTCACTCGCCGGTGCTCGCAGGGAGCCGTCATGTCAAAGCGGGAACTGATTGAACGCATCATGGACCTGAACCGCAGCGCTCGTCGCGAGTTTCTTCTGTCGTTCAACGAGCGGGAGCTGAACGATTATCTCACGCAGCTCGAATCGCTTCGATCGCGGCCTGCCCTTGCTGCGGCGGTCTGCGAGTATGAGATCGAGTACGACGTCGACCGCAACTAGCCGTTGACGCCGCGGATCTTCCGGGCCGACCTGCGGGCAGCGCAGCCTGGCAGGGTTTTCACTGGAAATGCGAGCGTTTTTATCGGGAGCCGCAGGCGGGGCAGTCGCTGAACGCGATGGCCGGCCCCGATTCCGCGGGAGAACCGCAGTGCCTGGCCGCCGTCACGGGCGGAGCTTCTTCAGCATGGCGCTGCACCGTGTGATGATGTAGGAGTTTGGCCAAAGGTGGACGAATTCGTCCAGCAGTTCTTCGCAGGTTTCTGCCGCCTCCCGGCGTTTTCCTTCCTGATGCAGGGCGTCTGCCATCCACCACATGGCCGTCATGGCTTCGATCGACTCCGGCGGCATCGCCGAAGCCGCTCGTTCATATAGCTGGCGCGCGCCGGCGTGATCGTACAAGTATTCCGAACGCAGCCTGCCCGCGACAATGCCGGCGACCCAGCGCTGACGCGGCGCGAGGCCCGCGCTGGCGGCCGCGGCGCTCAGGTTCGTGGTCGCCGCTTCCAGAAGATCCTCCGAGACAATCGCGCCTTCATCGATCAAGCGCAATACCTGCGACACTCCGGTGTCAAAAGCTGCGCCTCCGGTGGCGTGGGCCGGATCGTCGGTCGGCTGCATATCCAGAAGCGGCGCGACCTGCATGGCCGATTCGAACTCCTCGCGCTGTTCGTAGATGAGATAGGTCTCGGTATCGCTGCCGGACCGGCCGAGCGGCAGATAAAGCCATTCCAGAAGGCGGCCCACCGTGCGGGCGTTGCCTCCGCGGATGCGCACGGACGAGCCAGCTCGCGCTTTGTCGTTGGCGGAGCCCACGACCAGATAGACTTGATAATATGGTCGCGACGCGGCTGGGCCGGACCCCTCGGAGTTCGCGGCCGGCTCGCGAGCGGCAGTGGCAGGTTCGGAGGCTGCCTGGCCGGAGTTGGCCTGCTCGGCTGACGGGGGCACCTTCGATCGATCCGGACGCACAATGCGGGTCGGCTTCTTCCACCAGTTGGTGCTGTAATTGGATTCGACGCCATCACATGCCCAATTGGGAACCAGTGCCGCGATGGCGTAAGCGGCTGCTGCGGCATATTTTATGGCTAGTCGAGACTTGGATTTCACAGGGTCTCTGCCGCGACGGTGCCCGGAGGCACAGAATCAGACCACGATCGGTAATGAACGGCTGGATTGTCGTTCACTGAGGCGCCGTGTCAACGACCGCATAACCACGGCGGCTCGTGGCCGCCAATCGGTGTCTCGAAGCCCCGGCGAATCGCCTTTCGCCGCGAGGGTCTTGTAACCAAAGCCCCAATATAAGGATGCGTCCGCGTAGAAAAGTGTGCCGGTCCTTTCCGCCGTTTCACCTCTCGCCTTCCCCCCGGTTCAGGAATATGATTGTCGCCAGCAAGGGGAATCCTTCGATCGAGGGGGCATCGCACAAATTCACACCGTCCGTTCCTCCGAAGGCGAAGCCTTGCCGGCAAGACGATCTATAGCGCAATCGATTTAGCCTGGTCTGGTGGGGAGGCAGGTATGACGAGCACAGCGCGTCGGCCCGCGTTCGATCGCATCATGATCGATCTGAACACGCAGTGCGATTTTCTGTTGCCGAGCGGGGCACTGCCGGTGGCCAACCGCGCCACCGCACTGCCGAACATCCGTCGCCTGATGACGTGGGCGCGGCTCCAGCAGGTTCCGATCATTTCGAGCCTGGAGGCCCATCGCCTCGGCGAATCGCTTCATGGCCTTCCCCCTCATTGCATCGATCGTTCACCGGGGCAGCGGAAGCTGCCGTTCACGCTGATGCCGAGGCGCATTCTCGTGATGGGCGACAACACGACGGATCTGCCCAATGATGCATTCCGTCGTTATCAACAGGTGATTCTCACCAAACGCAACGTCGATTTCCTGACCAACCCCAAGGCCGATCGGCTCATCAACAGCATCGGCGTCGACCACTTCATCATCTTCGGCATCAGCGCGGCACACTGCGTGAAGGCCATGGTGCTCGGCCTGATCGCCCAGCACAACCACGTCGTCGTCGTGACCGATGCATGCGGCTGGTGGTCGCAGTCGGACGCGGATCATTCGTTCCGACAGATGGATGCCAAGGGCGCGGTGCTGGTGACGACGGAAGAACTGGTGACGGGCGTCGCCGAAGAGCGCATCCGCGCGCAGCGGCCATTGCACGTGCTGGAAATGTCGGAGCGCACGGCCTACGAAGACACCGCCCGCGACGAAGAACTGGGCCGCACCTCGCGCTCGATGACGCGCCGTCGCACGCCGTCTCGCGGGGCCGCACCGAGGGCTGCCGGCAACGGCTCGACACATCGGCCCAACGGCGACACCAAGGCCCTGCCCCAGCCCAACGGCAACGGCCATGCGCCCGCGGCGGACGAAAAAAAGGTCCCTCGTCCCAAGAGTGTTCCGGAACTGCCGACCACCCGTGCCCGTCGCAGCCGCGGTGCGCCGGACTCGCCACGTCAGCGGCGTGGTCTTGCCTGAAGCGCGATTCTCCCCTATCTTTCAAGTGTGTCGCACTCGCCGCGCGAGGCGGCCATTCGTGTCGCGGATGCCTCACGCCGAGGGCCGCGAAGGCGATGTTTTTCATCTTGCGTGGTCTGCCACCTTGCTGACTTGATCCTGCCCGTACATGGCCAAGAAGCTCCCCAAACAACTTGCCATCCTCGACGAAGACCTGTGCACCGGCTGCGACGCCTGCGTGACGGTCTGCCCGGTCGATTGCATTGACAAGATTCGCGATCCGCGACACTCCGGCTACGCGATGGGCATCTGCACGATCGATTTGCAGGTGTGCATCGGCTGCAAGCTTTGCGCCCAGGTGTGCCCGTGGAATGTCATCACCATGGTTCCGACGGAGCAGGTGATGGCGCAGGAGAAGTTCCACGGGCTGATCAGCGACGAGCAGCTCGCGGCACTGTCGAAGTAAGCCCGCTCCATTCGGCAATTGCATTCGGATTGATGGTGGCTGCCGTGCCGCACGTGTGAAGCACATCCGTGCGCATGGGCAGCGTTTCGCCGGAGGCGCCACGTCATCGTCGTTTAATCCGGCATTTCAATCGGCACGCGTACGCCAATCACGTGTCGCCTGCTCACGCGAACTGTTTTCGGTGCGCTTACGACAACTTCGGTCCAAAGTCGTGAGGTAGCCCACGCCAATGGCGTTGTTGACGCCAAAAACAATCTGTCATCTCGCAGCCTACACCAACGGCGTTGCACCCGTCATGCACGTGGTCGCCCGCAAAACCTTACGCCAACGGCGTTCCGTCCTCCAGCCCAGGGTTGGCCGCGCAGCGGGCTACCCTGGGTAGTGGGACCGTCCAACGCTCTATCCCGAAGGGGTTGTGCCACGCCGAAGGCGTTGTCATGATGCCCGGAACGCCGGAATCAATTGTCCGCTACACGAAGGGGAGTTCGTCATGCCGCAATCCCTGTCCGCCGTATACATTCATTTGATATTCTCAACCAAGGATCGGCGGCCGCTGTTGCGCGAGACGCCCACGCGCGAGGCGCTGCATGCCTATCTCGGAAGCATCAGCAAGCAACTCGAATGCCCGCCCATCATCGTCGGCGGCGTCGAGGATCACGTGCACATGCTCGCCCGCTTCGGCCGAACCATCACGCAGGCGGAGTGGGTCAAGGAGCTTAAACGCGTCTCCAGTCTCTGACTGAAAGAACAGGATCCTGCGTACGCGGCATTCCAATGGCAGGGCGGTTACGCGGACTTCTCGGTCAGTCATTCGAATCTGGAACAGGTCGTCAAGTACATCGCGCGGCAGGAGGAGCATCATCGCAAGATTTCGTTTCAGGACGAGCTGCGCGAGTTTTTCCGCAGGCACGAGGTTCAATTTGATGAGAAGTACGTGTGGGATTAGTGCCGCGCCGGTTGCATTGGAAGTTTGTCGGGTACGGTACCAGAACGTCGGTGTGTCAGTTCGAAGGGGGCTATGGGGAATGGTTCGATTGCAAGAGCCGCGTTCCATGGCGGGACACAATCCCGTTGGGCTTGTGGCGCAACCCCTTCGGGGTTGAACGCGTATTGGCGTTTTCCCAGGGTAGCCCACTGTGCGGGCAACCCTGGGTTGACGTGCGACTATGTAATACCCCGAAGGGGTTGTGTCACGCTGAAGGCGTCATTGGCGAATGAATCGAATGCGAGCAGCCGCATTACCCGTCGCGCCACAATCCCATTGGGATTGTGGCGCAACCCCTTCAGGGTTGAATGGCGCATACCGGAGTTTTCCCAGGGTAGCCCGCTGCGCGGGCAACCCTGGGCTGGAGGTCGCAACGCCTTCGGCGTAGGGGTCCCGCTTGGTTGCGAGGAGCCGAATTCGATTGCGAGACACGATCCCGCGTTACTCCACGGCACTCCCGGTCGCTCGTTGCACCCGCCGCTTCTCCAATGCCTTTCTAATCGCTCGCGGCACCCGCGTTAGACTCCTGCTCGCTCACCCGAACCCGAGTTATTCCACGGCCCCCCAAGTCGCCTCGCCTTACTCCACGGCCGCGATGCGTTTCACGTCGTCCATCGCCGCAAGCGGGCGGAGGGCGGCGAGCGGGGCGAGGCCGACGACGGTGCGGGCGTCGGGGATTTCGGCTTCGATCGTGAAGCCCGCGTCGGCGAGTGCCTGCCGGGTGGCAGCGTCGAGGGCGCCGAGCAGCACGCTCACTTCGGCCCGGCCGCCGCGAAGGCGCAGACCGGCGGGCGCCGGGGCACCATAGGGCGACAGGGCCCACGCGAGGATCGGTTCGTCAGCCTTGCGGGCGAGGGCCTTCAACTCGGCCGCCTCCCGCGCGACGCCGGCGGAAGCCTCGGCGTGAATGGCGTTGAGCTCGGCGAATATCGCCTGCTCGGTGCCCAGGGCCAAGGGCGCTCCATCGGCCACAAGTCGCAACATGCGAAGCATGGCGACCAGGCGATGGACCAGTGCGTCGTTATTCGATTCCTGCCGTTGGAGGACAAGCGCTACGCGATAAGCCTCATCAATGCCGCGATGCCGCAATGTGTTTAGCGCGGCGACGACATTCCTGTCGGTTCCCGGCTGATAGAGCACGACATCGCGAAGCTGGCGAAACATGTCCTGAATCTGCCGATGAGCCATCGAAGATTGCGTGATCACAAGGTCGTCGCCTATCGCCGAGATGGAGCCGGTAGTGCCACCGGCTTCTCTCCAGGATTCGGGGTCGATAGTGGCCTGGATCAGCTCCATGAGGCGCACGGTGCGCTCGCTGACCGGGATTCCGCCGGAAGACGCCGTCGATGGGTCTTTCTGTGCAGCGGAACCGTCCATTGGCTTGCCGATTTGGTCGAGATGGATGCGATGGCCGCGAAACGTCGGTACCGAGATTATCAAATCCCGGATGTTATAGATAATCGTCTTCGTCTTCCGGCTCAGATCTTCGCGAGTGGAGACCGTCACGACGCCTTCCTCGATCTCGTGCGACAGTTCAACTTCACCGGCGCCCACTTCATCCAGCACCAGGTCGATCACCTTCTCGGCGGAAACATTGTTGAGCCGAAGCGACACCTCGGTGTCCTTCTCAATGGCCGCGGCTTCGAGTGCCGACCAGTTGGGCACGATGTTGACGCCGGTCGCCGCGCGGAGTTGCTCGATGGCCTGCTCGAACGGGACGTTGTCGAAGCGCACCTCCGGCAGCACGGTCTTCAGCCGTTCTCGGGTGCGGTGTGATTCGGCGTCGTCGATCTCGTCCGTGCTCTTGCGCTTGGCGCGCATTTCGAGCCAGTTTTTGGGATAGCGGATGTTGTCGTGATAGAGAATGCCGTCGTCGCCGGCTTCGCGATCGTCCGAGCCGCCACCACCGAATATGCCCCGGCCGCCGCCGCCGCCGCCTCCTCCACCTTCAACAAATCGACTGCCCGCGATCTCGCCATCCTGGCCTGCATCGTTGCCGGTCTCGAACGTCGATTCCTCGCCCAGTACATCGATAAGCCTTTTGATCTCTTCCGCTTCAGACGGTGAGGCAGCGACAATGAGGTTTTGAGTGTCGCGCAATGCCAAGTCGTATTGTCTCGTATTCAAATCGCGGTAGCGTTCTCCGGTCGTATAGTGGAGCTGCTGCTCGGCGCTCGTGCCGGGCTGGGGGAGATCGGATTCGGGCTGATTCCTATATGAATCGCCCGCACCGAATGGCTGCATCGATAGGGTGACGTCGTCCGCGTCTTCCGAATCAGAGTCAACATATCCCAGGGAATCCAGCAAGCCTCTCTGTGCGGCAGTGTCGGATGCGTGTGCCCTTTTCCACCGAGTCAAATTGCCGGCTTGGCGAGAATCAAGGCTCGCCTGGGATGAAGTACCGACTGCGGGAGGGGCGACGGGAACGCGAACGGCCCGAGTGTCGATTGTCCAATCGCGGCGGCCCACATCGTTGGTGTTACCTGCGGAGTCGCCATACCAGAGCGTCGCATCGGTTGAGTATTCAATGTCCTCCAACATGGTCGTGGCGCGAGCCGAGCCGGTGTTGGTCTCGGGACCTCGTCCGCCGCGATTTGCTCCCGGCGCGCCGCCTTGCTTGAGTTGCTCCGCGAGCCTCTTCGCGTCCTCCGCCGAGACCCCGTGCAGCCTGAAAACTCGACGCGCAATGTCTGGCGCGGTCTTCTTGTTGTTGACCATCGGCGGATGCGAGCCCTGATATGGTGGTATCGGGGGCGAAATGAACTCAGCATCGCGCCGCGACCCATCGGCCGACGCGATCATGCCCTCGGTCGGGTGCGACGTGTCCGCTCCCTCCGGCGCCGTTCCGATGAACCAGGTTCGCGCATTGCGACGTGCGCCCCTGCCTTCCGGCTCCACGGCGGGCTGCAAGCCGAGTGCGACCGGCTGCTCTGCATTCGTTTTGCCCGCAGTCAGTGCCCTTTGCTGCTCGTGCGCGTTCACGTTACCCGTCCCCACACCGCGGGCATTCCTGGCAACGTCCTCCAGCGTGTCGCGCATCCATGCCGCGTTGGGATTATTCGGATCAATGGCAAGCACCTGATCCAAAACCTCAACGGAGTCGTCCAGCTTTCGCTCGCGCTGCAGGTCGCGTGCTCGCTCCATGAGGTTCGCGACTTGCTCCTGCTTAGTTTCTTCCAGGAGTCGAATGCGTTCTGACTCCCGAGCTGAGATTTCGCGCTGCTTACTGAGGACGATCTGCTCCTCTGCGGCGCGCTCTTCCGTCAGGACAAATTCGCTTAGGTGCTTAGCCTCCGCGCCCAACACTGCTTTGTCCTGGGCATTGTTGATCACAGCGGCGAGATTAGCGGCAACATCTGCAAGGCGTTCTGCCTCGACGTAATCACTTTCCATCGTCGCCCTACGGACTTCTCTTTCCAGATTTCGATAACCGGCAATCGCGAGTTGGTCGAAAACGAGTTGACTTCCGATAGTCCTATCAGCAAACTGCTCGCGCAGATTCTTCGCGTCGTTGGCGCGTCCTTCGTCCGCCAGCGCTTGTGCGCGCTGTTCAACGAGATCCGCCAGTCGATCGCCAATACGTGATTTCAGCTCTTCCTGTATGCGCTCAAGCCGTTCCTTCTGCGCACTGTCTACCTCGGCAGCCTGCCCACCCAATCGCATGTTTGCGGTCATCGATAACGCTGTCCGCAACTCCGGGCGCAATGCATCAAGGTCATCCGCCGCAATGTGGTTTATCAGGTCCATGACGGCTAACTGCTGCGCAGTATCCAATTTGAATTCAGTTGAGGTATCACGCGACACATTCTCCGCCGCAATTGCACCCACGCCCGTGGGCTGATCAAGGTTCAATTCATAGGTAACTTTGTCCGAACCATCGTCATACAATACGTCTTCGCCCTCGCGATTCGTATGCGAGCGAGTCTCCTGTGTGCCCGCATTCGGATCGCCGAACGGCTGCGCTAACGCGTAATACACATTCGGCGTTTCGAGCGTCTGCGCAAAATGCACCAGCTGCTCGCCGAACGTCCCCTCCCACGACTGCCCCTCCGGCAGCTCCACCGGTACGCGCACCAGCCGCGGCTGCCCGCCGACTGTGACGCGGTGCCGTTCGATCGCCACGAAGCTGGTAAACTGCGTCATGATCTGGAATGTCTCGCCCAGCTCGATCACGCGCTGCTTCAAGTCGTCGGGGAATTGCCCCTGCTGCGCCGCGGCCAGATCGCGGCTCATCAGGTCCTCCACCTGCGCCCGCGCCCACAGCGTTGCGATGACGTCGTGATCGGGTTCGTGCTGCGGCAGTTCGAGCGGCAGGATGCGTTCGTACGGCCCGTCGGAGGCGTTGCCGCGAATGACCAGCACTCCTCGGCCGGGTATCGGCGAATCGTTCGCGAGGTCGGCCGATTCCGCAGCATGGTTTGCCGCGCCCGCATGCTGCTTCGCCGGATCAAACCGCGCATGTACGATGATTGGCCGCTCGTCCCACAGGTCCGGCAATGTCGCCGGCGTGACATCCAGCACCTCCAGCCCTTCGAAGGCGACCTGAATGTCGGTCAACACCGGCGCACTCAGCCGCGTGACGAACTGGTCCACCGCGGCCTGCGCCTCCTCCATGTTCAACACGTAGCTCGCCTCGCCGCGGCCGGCCTCGGCCACGCTGTCGAGCAGGTACCGGTTGACGCTGGTGCCGATGCCGAACGAAAAGACGCGCGTGGTGTGCGAATTCCGCCGCACCGCGTCGATGATCGCCTGGTCATTCCCCACCTCGCCGTCCGTCAAAAAGCACACGACGCGCAGCGGTCGCGGCGACTCGTGCTTCCGTGGGATGTGCACGGCCGATGCGACCTCCAGGAGTGCCGCACCGCTGGCATCTGAGGCCCACACGCCCGTGAGGAGCATCGACGACGCATCGTCGTGCCGGTGGAAATCGAGCCCCGTCGCGCGGACGAACTCGCCAAAGCCGGCGTCGAGGCCCTCGACCTGCTGCTTCGTCGCCGGATCGAGGAACATGGCCGCGTCTTCGCAGTTGACGCGGACGAACACCGTCCGCCCGTCCGCAGGAAGCGTGCGCAGCCTCGCCGCGGTCACGGCGCCCGCGGGAATCGTCAGCGGCCCGGCTTCGCCCACTTCCAGCGCCGGCTGCCCGTCATCCTGGTTTCGCCACCAGCCGGTGAAGACCCACTGCGCATGTTCGGCGAGCGATTCCTTCGACAGTCCCAGCTTCGTCAGATCGACGCGCGGGCACGATGTGTCATCGCTGTTGTAAGCGACGTACTCGGTGTCATCGAAGGTAAACCGTTGGCCATCCGCATAGACGACGACCGCGCGGCCGTCAGCAGGGGTGTTGCAGAGACTCTCGATTGGCACCGCGCTGTCGTCGTGGACCGTCGTGTTTTCCGGCTCGGCCTTGTCGAGCAGAAAGTGACCCGCATCGCCGACCTGCGTCCAGCGGCCCTCGAGGCGCCAGAGGATGTCGGGCACGGCCATGAGGCGCTCGAAACCCGCAAACTCGCCGGCCTGCGTGATGACATATTTTGCGGGGTCAAAGAACACGTGATGTGTTCCCGCGTCACCTGCGCCACTCGCACGAGCGCCGGGTATGCGAATATCGCGACCGAGCGCGCGCATCGCGATCCTTCGACCGTCGGCAGGCGTGACGGCCAGTTGATCGGCCGATCGTACGTTCGCCACGCCGTCCACGCTTTGCTCGAGTGCCGCGTAGATGGCCTTCATCATCTCGGTGCCGCCGTTGCCATTGCGGCTCTCGACAAACTTGCGAGCCTCCGCCAGGTTCGCGTCGGTCGCGGGGCGCGGCTGGGGCCAGAGAATGCTGGTGTCGCCGGCGAAGGTGATGATGTTGAACGTGTCCTCCGGCTGCATCGTGTCGAGGGCCTTGGCGATGACGGACTTGGCGCTCTCAATTGGCGTGCCGCTCATCGAGCCCGAGGTATCGAGCACAAAGACCAGTTCGCGCGGCACGAGCACGTCGGGCGTGATCTTCTCGGGCGGGGCGAGCATCAGCGTGACGAACCCGCCGCGTTCGCCGGCATGCGTGAACACCGCCTCGACGATGGTGTCATCGTCGGTGCGCCAGTTGAGCACGAAGTCGCGATTGGGAATTTCGTCGTCGCGATCCAGCTTGATGCGCATGCGCCGCGGCTTGTCGCTGCCGGCCGCGAAGCCTTCAATCGTGCGTACCGTGGCATGCTGCCGGCTGTAGATGTCGGTGATGGCCGGGCCGCCGGTGTCGAGCGTGACGGCCAGCGAAATATCGTGTCCGCTGCGGACGTCGGGATGGGAAACGGGTGGCGTGATGTTCGCAGCATCGGGGACGTGGCGGGGATCAAGCTCAGCGTCCGGATCGGCGGATTCATCGCCGGGGGCCTCCGGGTTTTCGGCGACCGAATCGGCGAGCTGTGTATCAAGCCACGGCGATGCGCCGTCCGCGTCGGGCACGGCATCGGCCGCTTCATGCACCGGCGGGACGCCGGTGCCACACGGGATATACCGCGGGGCGACCGTCATCGGGAACGAGAATTCATATTCGCCATCCCGCGATTCGAGCAGCTCGACATAGCTGATCTCGACGGTGATCTCCGCATTCGGCTCGATGTTGGCGACCGACTGGGAGAAGATGTTCGGCCGCTCCTGCTCCAGCAGGGCGGCGACGTGCCCGGCATCGCGGGCGGCCTCGTACATCTGTCGCGCCGCCTGCCGCTCGTGCACCTCGCCGACAATCACGCGTTTCCCCACGGTCATCGTCATGCGATCGACCGCGCCGCGATGACTGAGCGGAAAGGTGTAGAGCGCTTCAATCTTGTCGTCATAGGGATTGGTGAACTGCTGCCGCACGGTCACACGGGCGAATGGCCCGGAGATTTCGACGCTAACATCGGTGTGCTTGAGCGGGCAGGGGCCAATAGGCTGACCATCGGGCGTGCGGGCGTCGAGATTGCCGCCATTGGGCAGCATGACGGTGTTCGAGGCCTGCGTGCGGTCGGGCGCGCCGGGCAGGCCGGGCTCGAAGATGGTGAGCAGGGCGGCGAGGACGATGGCGGCGGCGGCGGCAGGGGCGAAGCGGGTCATGAGCGTGCTCCTGGTTCCCCCCAGGGCGGTGAAGATTCGCGTGTGATCGCCAATGAGGCGGAGAGGACTGTGCGATCGCGGATTCGCGGAGTGGGCCGGAGTAATGGCACTGGCGGGCAGGGACGCCCGCTCCATTGGTTTCGCGGAGCGGATCTGCTGAAGCAGGGCGTCCCGGCTGCGTGCCGCCGTCGCGGCATTTTCGGCGTGCCATGCGCGGAGGAGATCATCCAGGCCATCCTGAATTTCCGGCAACTTGTCGAAATCGTCGGGCGTCGAGTTATCGTTCGTGTGCTCGTTCATAACGATGCCGCCTGCGTGTGCCACTGTCCCGGCGCGCCGGGACAGTGCGAAGCAAGGGAAATATCTTCGTGTGCCACTGCTTCAAGCAGTGCTATTCCCGAAAAAACCGTCCTTCCAGTACGCGCCGGATAAGCCCAGCGGCTAAATCACCTCCGACCGCCTCTTCAATCCGCGTGCGTCCGCCGCGCGAATCGCCGCGCCCGTGGCTCCCATGCTCGCCGCCAGTCGCTCGCGCGCCCGGGACAGCAACTTGTAGAAACCACTGCGCGACAACCCCAGTGCCGCCGATGCGGCAGTGGCCGCGTCGCTTTCCAGATAGAACAAGTGAATCGCGAGCCGCTCGTCATCGGGCAGATCATCCAGGGCCGCGGTAAGCCGGTTCAGCTCTTCCCGTTGCACGGCCGCCTCGCTCAGGTCGCGGCTGGGCGTCTGGGCTGCGAGGCGGATCATGTGGGCCTTCTCCTCGTGATGGTTCCGTCGATGATTCGACCGCCGCCGCTCGCGACACACGTGCCGGGCAATGCCGTACAGCCACGCCCGCAGCGACGCCGGTCCGTCCACCTGGCCGATCAGCCGAAACGCCCGGACGAAGGTCTCCTGCACCGCCTCGTCCACATCGGGCACGGCGCAATGCCGGCAGAGGGAACACACGACGACCGCATGCCGGTCATACAGCCGGGCAAAGGCGTCGGGGTCTCCCGCCTGGGCAGCGTTCAGGTCCCGGGCGTCGTCGGTCATCAATACACCTATGGCCGCAGAATACAGGATGTCTCCGGTCGGCGCGGTCACATGCCCGATTATTTGACGCAAAGTGGCCGCGTGGGTGCCGGAGAAAGGAAAAAAACCGGCCGTGTGCGACGAGGCTCGCGGGGGACATGCAAGTCGCTGCATGTCGCGGCAGGTGCCGCGGCTGTGGATGCCGTCGGTCCCGGGCCGTCGGGCGTGGACGATCAATACGGAAATTGCGTGTCGCCTAGCGTTCTTTTACGCAAACTGGCAGCGGGGTAGCGCGATTTCCCGCGGAAAAATCGGGCATGCGCGGCGACATTTCCATGTACCGCCGTTTTCGTCACGGCACGGCAGCGAAACCGGCCTTCTCAGTGCGAGCAGGCGCGGTGCCTGCGTGATACCGGGCACTATCAACGTCCTCGAACAATCCCTCAGGTTGCGTGAAAAAGGCCGCAGTTGCGCCGGGCCATGGGGCCGCATTGACCCTGCGGGGGTTTTTGCGGCGTTTCGCCCTTGGCACAGCAATTGCAGTTTTTGCGCATTGGATCGTTGAGCATCGATCAACAGGATCCGGAACTTTTCTCATGGCGGGAATCTGCTTCTAGAACTGGCAACGGCAATCGCCTGCGGCAATCCGGCCGCCGGGCCGTGACTGAAGGCCCAGTTATCCACAATCGAGCCAGTCGACTCTCGCCCGAAGTTGTTCCGCTCCCGTCTGTGGAATGACTGCTCAACGGAGTTTGAAGGGAGGTACGGATGCACGAATTCTGAGTCTGGCTTTGGGGCGCTGCAAATGTCCTTCAGGAACTTTTTCAGGAATCAGTGAGTCTCTCGTGCCTCAGGGCCGGGAGCACAAGGAGAAACGAATCATGTCAATGAGACGAGTGTTGAGCCTGATCGCAGTGTCAGTGGGCTGCATTTCGATGCTGGCGATGACCGGCTGCGCCTGCTGCGAAGAGGAAGCGGTTGCCCAGTATGCACCGCAGACGCCGTGCCCGTTGCCGGCGAATACGGGGATTGTCGATCTTCCGAGTAACGCAAAACCCGGTGAATGCTTCGCGAAGGTCTTCGTGCCTCCGACCTTCAAGACGGTGAGCGAACGCGTGTGCATCCGCCAGGCCTCGGAGCGGCTCGAGATCATCCCCGCCGAATATGAGTGGGTCGAAGAAAGGGTCTGCGTGAAAGAGGCATCCAAGCGGCTGATCGAGGTGCCGGCCGAATTCAGGACGGAAAATGTCGTCGTACAGACGGACAGCGGCTATACCGGCTGGACCGTGAACAAGGACTGCCCGCAGCCGCAGGATCAGCCGGCGAAGGACGTGTTCTGCCTGGTCAAGCATCCACCGCGAACGGAAACCGTGTGCGTGACGCGCATGGTCTCGCCGCCGACCGTCAGGGAAGAGATCATCCCGGCGGAGTATGACATCGTGAAACGGCAGAAGCTGGTGCGGCCGGCGACGACCAAGCGCATCTGCATCCCGGCCGAGTACGACACGGTTCAGAAGCGCGTCAAGGTCTGCGATGGTCGCATGGTCTGGAAGCGCGTGGAGTGCGCAATGCCGGAAGCGGTGACGATGAATATCGACGGCCGCCTGCAACTGCGCAACCTTGATGAGTGATTTCGCGATGCCGACGGCCGGCCCGCCCGCGAAGGGCATCCGGCAGCGGCGCTGAAAGCGGCCCGACGGCCCGGGAGAGTGCCGTCCGGCCAACAACATGAACCGGTGTGGTCGGTGGGGGGTACGGATCGCACCGGGCAGAGCGGGGCGGGGCGAGGCATCACTGCCGATTCCCGCCCCCGCGCACGTTCGAGCGGGGGCCGTGGGGGCCGCGACCGATGTGCAGGGAGTGAAGAAGATGTCCAGCAAGATGTGGATTCACGTAACGATTGGCGTCATCGCGGCGGCACTGCTGACTGGCTGCTCGGACAGGCGCGGTAATGGCGGTGTGAGGGAAGTGTCACAGTCATCGGCGACGGGCGGAGCGCCGCGCGACTGCTGCCCGGGCTCGGCCGGCTCGCGCGCCGCGCGAGATGGGGCGAATGCCCCTGCCGCCGACATTCGAGACGCCGGGCCCGGGGATCGGCCCGGCCATGCCATCGTGCCGGTGCAGGGTCCTCAGCACCAGGTGACGCTGGCGGACATTCGTCGGGCAATCGCCGATGGCACGGCGCTGATCCTCGACGTTCGCAGCCGCGAATCCTTCGAGGCCGGCCACATCCGCGGGGCGATGAACCTGCCGGCCTCGGAGATGGAGCAGTACCGGGAGATGGGCCTGGGCGACGTCGATCGCGATCAGCTCATCATCATCTACTGCAACAACAGGTCGTGCCATGCCAGTGACATGGTGTACGAGTACCTGCTGACCGAGGGATTCTCGAACGTGAAGGTCTTCAGCCCCGGATGGGAATCGGCGCGGAGCCTGTAGCGCGAGAAGATCAATTCGGATATCATTGCCATGATTGCCGAGGGTCTGTGCCTGGAGCCGGAGGAGATTCGCCCCGAGTCGCGTTTCTTTGCCGATCTGGATGGCGAGTCGATCGAATTGCTGGAACTGTCCTTTCAGTGCGGCAAGCACTTCGGTATCGATCCGCAATTTCAGAAGCTGCTTCCCGCATCTGAACTGGAAATCGACGCGCAGAACCGTTTGACGCCGGCGGCAATCGAGCTCGTCAAAGAGCGGGCGCCATACCTTGATCTATCCGCGTTTGAGCAAAACCCCAAACTGGATCACGTCTCCGATCTGATCACGGTCGGCGCCATTTGCGAATGCATGCGACGCCTTATGCGCCAGCGCGAGACGGCGGTTGGCGGACAGGCAATGCCCGCTATCTGATTAGACCGCCGTCATGCCTGCGAGGTCGGGTCCCTTCCACGCGATGGCGTCGCGATGATGGCAGCGCCGGGTCGTCGGCCGGCCTCGGGTGGGACTCGCCCGTCGCTGCGTGGTCGCGTGGGCGGTGTCACGCCGGTTGCGTCACGGGCAGCCAGTTGGCGAGCGAACGCCGCGGCTTCCAAGAACTGCGGCCGGGCCGCACCGCCCCCTTATCCCTTGCCCAGACATCACGCGGGATCATCCTCCGTCCTCTCGCGGATGAGGTCCGTCGCATCCATGTGACAGCAGGTCGGGCAGCCTTAATCCCTCAATCCCCGCCTCCGCGTTGACCTCATTCCGGCCACGCACTACACTGCGATCGTAGGGCATGTCACACGCAAACCGAGATTCCCAACCCCGGACGGTGAAGGACCTGTTCCTGGCCAGTCTGGAGCGCTGCCTCGACTGCGAGGATTTCGTCCGCACATTCTACGACCGTTTCACGCGGCACTCGCCCTCCGTCCGCGATCGGTTCGCCGATACCAACATGCAGCAGCAGGCCGAGAAACTGGCCCGGTCCCTGCGGATCATGGCCTCGGCCGTGGGTGGCGAGCCCGAGGGCCTGAGCGAATTGCGGGAGCGGGCCGAGACCCACGGGGCCCGGGGCATGAAGATCACGCCGGACCTCTACGAACTGTGGGCCGCCACCATCATCGTCACCGCCCGCGACTTCGACGTGGAGTGGTCGGCCGATGTGGAACGGGCCTGGCGGAACACGATTGAAATCCTCGTGGGTTACATGCTCGGGCGCGGATACCAGTCCTACAGCCTGCAGTAAAGCTGCCATGGCGGTGGCACCCAGTCCTAATCTTAATCTTAATCGTAATCTTAATCCTCTTCCTCCTCCTCCTCCTCCTCGTAATCCTGCTCGTTCGCATGTCGCCGGCAGGCGGGCGGGGGATGCAGAGGGATTAAGATTAAGATGAAGATTAGGATTAAGAAGAAGAGGAGGAGCAGGAGTAAGAGTAAGACGCCGCCGCACGGGCCAAATGCCCATGCTCCCCACCCCTGCCATGGCGGCGGC
>CAYOZN010000006.1:142894-155464 GCA_964408455.1 uncultured Planctomycetaceae bacterium | reverse complement strand
GACGCCGCCGCACGGGCCAAATGCCCATGCTCCCCACCCCTGCCATGGCGGCGGCACCCAGTCCTGATCTTAATCTTAATCGTAATCTTAATCCTCTTCCTACTCCTCCTCCTCATCGTAATCCTGCTCGTTCGCATGTCGCCGCCAGGCGGGCGGGGGATGCAGAGGGATTAAGATTAAGATGAAGATTAGGATTAAGAAGAAGAGGAGGAGCAGGAGTAAGAGTAAGATGCCGCCGCACGGGCCAAATGCCCTCAATCCCTCAATCCCTTAATCCCTACGTCTACTGTACCCCCAGCTGCTCCCAGAACTCCGCCTCCGCCTTCTGATATTTGTCCTGCGTCGTGCGCAATTCGGCCATGATCTGCCGCAGATCGGGATCATCCAGCGGGATGTTGCCGTCGTGCAGTTCGGAGAGGGCGCGGAGCTGGCTGCTGGCATCGTCGATGCGCGTCGCCGCCTCGGCGAAGCTGCGGGCGGCATCGAAGATGGCCTGCTGCTTCTGCTCGGTGGGCTTGGGCGCATTCATCAGCCGCCAGGGATTGCGCAGGACGTACTTCACGCCGGTACGGATGTGGTCTGAGCTCTCCTTGAAGTTGACGAGCATGCGGTTGAGGTTCTCGCGGTTGAGGACCAGCACATCCCGCGTGGTCTTGGTCACGGTGTTGAAGTCATCCAGCGACTTGTTGATCTTCTCGCCGGCCAGCTTGATCTCGGACATCAGGCTGTCGGCCGCCTCGGCATCCGTCTCCCGCGCGAGGTTGGCGGCCGTCTTCTGAATGCTGGCGAGGGTCTGCGTGACCGGCGACTCGCTCGACTCGATCATGCGGTTGACGACGCCCAGCGTGTCGTTGATTTCGTCGAGGGCGATGTGCAGCTTGGCGATCAGGACCTCGCGCTCGCCGGCGTCGAATTCGCGCCGCAGGCCGGCCGTCGTCAGGTTGATATTGTCGGCGATGGCGTGCAGCTTGAAGAGGATGGATGCCTCGGAGGGGCCGAACTGCGTGGCCAGCGAGCCAGTCATCGAGTTGATGTCGTCGAAGGAGACATGCAGCTTGGCCATCAGCGACGCCTCGGCGGCGGGATCGAGCTGGCTCTTGAGCTGGCCGAGCAGGCTGGCGGGGTTTTTTCCATCCAGTTCGGACTGCATCGACGCGAGAATGGCCGCGAATCCGCCGGGCTCGGCGCCGGGGATGTAGTCGCCGGTGAAGGGCTCGGCCTTTTCGCCGAGGCTGATCTTGATGATGCCGTCGCCACCCAACGGAGGGCCTTCGGCCACGGCGACGCAGTCTGCCTTGAGCTGGAGCTCTTCGCGGATTTCCACCGCGACCACGACGGCCCATTCCTCTTTCTTCTCGGCGTTCGAGACGGATTCGAGGCTGGCCGATGTCACGCGGCCGACCTTCTGCCCGCCGACGAGAACGTTGGAGCCGGGGGCCAGCGTGGGCATCACGGCCGTGGGCTTGAAGCGGATGGTGGCCGTCTGCATCGGGCCGGAGACGCCCTTGCTGATCCACATGAGGACCACGAAGAAGGCGATGATGATGAGGATCGTGAAGGCGCCGACTTTGACGGCGTTGGCTTTATCTTTCATCGGTGTCGCGTCTCCTCGGCGGGAATGAGCAGCTTCTCAAACTCGCTCAGTCCCTCCTGGTCGGTCAGCGGGCCGGTCGTGCGGCCGTTGAGGAACTGGTTGATCAGCTTTTCCTCGCGGGACTTCAATTCGTCAGCATCCCGGGCGCGAAGCTCCTCGAACTCCTGCCGCGTGCCGATCTTCAGCACCCGCCCCTGGTCGAGCATGACCATGCGGTCGGCGATGCGAAAGGCCGAGTCCATCTCGTGCGTCACCACGACGCTGGTGACGCTGAGCTTCTTGGACAGGTCCATGATGAGATCGTCGATGGCGGCGCTGGTGACGGGATCGAGCCCGGCGGAGGGTTCGTCGTAAAAGAGAATCTCGGGATCGAGCACGGTGGCCCGGGCGAGTCCGGCGCGTTTTTTCTGACCGCCGGAGAGCATGGATGGCATCTTGTCGCGGTGCGGCAGCATGTGAACCTGCTGGAGCTTGAGCGTGACGACAATGTCGATGATGGATTTATCGACGTAACTGTGCTCCTTGAGCGGCAGGGCGACGTTTTCGGCGAGCGTCATCGAATTAAACAGCGCCCCGCTCTGAAAGAGGATGCCGAAGCGCTTGCGGATCTCGTTGAAGTGCTCCTCGTTCATGCCGACGATGTTGCGCGGCTTGGGCATGTCCTTGGTCTGGTAGAAGACTTCGCCGGAGGTGACGTCGTACTCGCCGATCAGGCAGTTGAGCAGCGTGCTTTTTCCGCAGCCGCTGCCACCCATGATGATGATGGTCTCGCCGGCGTGAATGTCGAAGTTGACATTGTCGAGGACGACCTGCTCGGCGCCGTTGGCGCGCGGAAAGGTCTTCCTCAGGTTGCGGATGGAGATGACGACATCTGATGAGGCACTCATGAGCGCGTGGCACCGCCGGTCATGGCGGGGCACACGGCGTCTCAGCCCGCCAGGCTGCGAATTCTCGACTCGATGTGCTTCGATGACAAGCCGACGTAGTTGAGGATGTCGGCCGGCGTCTTCGCGCTCTTGGGGATTCTGCGGCAGAACATGCTCTCGACGCGGATGCCGCCGGCCATGGCAGCGGCCTCGGCCACGGCGCTGGCGAGGCCGCCGACATAGTTATCCTCGACACAGAGGATGGTGCTGCCGGCCTTTTTTGCCGCAGCCAGGATGGCATCGGGCTTGAGCGGGAAGCTGTAGGCATCGATGAGGGTGCAGCGAAGCCCCGCTTCCGCGAGGCGATCGACTGTCTCCTTGCAGATGTGGAGCATGTATCCCGCGGACACGATGGTGAGGGCGCTGCCCTCGCAGAGGAGTTGCGAACCGCCGAGTTCGAAGCGGGCGCCGGGTTTGTAGATCATTCCGACATCGGGACGATGCGTGCGGATGTAGCACATGCCATCGTGATTGGCGGCAAGGACGGTGCACTGGTATGCCGCGACGGCATCGGCCGGATGGAATGTCACGCAGGCGGGACGGCCATGGCCGTTGTCGGTCAGGCCTGCGGAGCGGAAGTAGGCGACGTCGTGCAGGCTCATCTGGCTGGGACCATCGGCGGCCAGGGAGATGCCGGCATGGGAGCCGACGAGCTTGATGTTGGCGCGGGTGATCTGGGCCATCTCGATCTGGTCGTAGCCGCGCGAGAGAAACTTGGCAAAGGTGCTGGCGAAGGGGATGAACCCGGCGGCGGCGAGGCCGGCGGCGGCGGAGATCATGTTCTGCTCGGCGATCTTGCATTCGAAGAATCGCTCGGGCTTTTTGTGGGCGAGCATCTCGGAAAATGTGGAGTTGCTGACGTCGCCGTCGAGGGCGACGATGCGCTCGTCGGCCTCGGCAAGTGCCAGCAGGGCTGCGCCATAGGCGCGGCGGGTGGCGAGCTGGTTCTTCGCCATAGCGCCGTCCAGGCCGGCGCGGGACATGGCCTCGGCGAAGGGTGCCGGGACGATGGCACGGCGCTCCAGGGCGTCGGCCGCCGGCGGCGCGGAAGGCCGGATCGGCTCGGCAGGGGCGGCGGGCAGCTTGAGCTTCGCCGCCGTGGCGTCGAGTTCGGCGCAGGCCGCGTCGAGCTGGTTTGCCGGGACGGGCTTGCCGTGGTTGGAGCGATCGTGAATCGCCGGACAGCCCCAGCCCTTGGTCGTCCTGGCGATGATGGCCAGCGGCGGGCCGTCCGGCCGGACGTTGGAGAGTGCCTCTTTGATGGCACTTGGCGAATGGCCGTCAATGACCAGCGTGTGCCAGCCGAAAGCGAGCGCCTTTGCTTCGAGGGCTTCGGGCGACTGCTGCGGCGACACGTGGTCGGCCTGGCCCTGGCCGTTGCAGTTGAAGAGCGCGACCACATTCGACAGGCGGTGGTCGGCGATGAAATCCATCGCTTCCCAGATCTGCCCCTCGCGCGATTCGCCGTCGCCGATGATGGCGTAGATGCGCTTGTCGATGTTGCGCTGCCGCGCGGCAAGCGCCAGGCCGGCGGCGACGCTGAGGCCCTGGCCGAGCGAGCCCGTGGCCGCGTCAAAAAACGGAAAGCCCTCGGCCGGGTTGGGATGACCGTCGAGCACACTGTCGGTCTCGCGCAGGCTGGCAAGATCGGCGGTGGTGAGTCGGCGCGCGCCGACGCGCTCCTTGCCGATCGCTCCGCCCAGGTCTGCGAAGGCGGCGTAGATCGCCGGGACGGCATGGCCCTCGGAAAGCACGAGCCGGTCATTGCCGGGATGCCACGGATCGGCAGGCTCGTACCGCATCACGTCGTACATCAGCACCGCGACCATGTGCAGGATCGACAGAGAGCTGGTGGGGTGACCGGAGCCGGCGGCCGTCGTCATTCGGAGGATGTCCTTGCCGAGTGCGATGGCCTTCTGATGGATGAACGTGTCGTAGCTCATGCGCGGGTCCTGTTCGAGCGGGTGCGCCGATGTCGTTTGGTTCGCAGGCCATCCGTTTGACGGGGTCCGTCGGCTGGGCGGCCAGTTGCAGGCGGCGAAACTCTGCCGATGTGTAAGGTAGCGGCTGACGTGAAAGCTGCAATCGCCGGGTAAAGGGAAACGTGGCGCAATCGGGGCGGCTGCGGTGTGATTTATTCGCGTGCCACCGCGGAGTGGCCGCGGGCGGCTTAAACTGCGTTTACCCGGCCAGCGTTCCGATCTTATAATCGGAACTCGTCAGGTGCTGCGTCTGATCGCCGGTCTTGAACGGATTGGACCGGCCCGAGACCACTTTCGGGGGCTTGCGACATGGATTGTTTTCAGATCACGGGCGGGCGTCGACTCAAGGGCACGGTCTCCATAGCCGGTTCAAAGAATGCGGCGCTGCCGATCATGGCTGCGAGCATCCTGACCGACGGGCCCACGCGTCTGAAGGGTGTGCCGGACCTGTCGGACATTCGGCATCTGTCCTTCCTGTTGGAAAAGCTTGGCGTAAAGGTGCATCACCACGACGGCGGAGATATCGCCCTTGTCGTGGAAGACGAGATGAACTGCCACGCCGAGTACGACCTGGTGCGCAAGATGCGCGCCAGTGTCTGTGTCATGGGCCCGCTGCTGGCCAAGCGCGGCCGGGCACAGGTCTCGCTGCCCGGCGGCTGCAACATCGGCTACCGGCCGGTGAACCTGCACCTTCAGGGGCTGGAGGCGCTCGGGGCCGATGTCGAACTGATCGGCGGCGATATCCACCTCAAGGCGAAGAAGCTCAAGGGCTGCGAGATCTTTCTCGGCGGGCCGTTCGGGTCGACGGTGCTGGGCACCGCCAACGTGATGATGGCGGCGGTGCTGGCGGATGGGACGTCGGTCATCGAGTGTGCCGCGTGCGAGCCGGAGGTGGTGGACCTCGCCAACTATCTGAATGCGTGCGGCGCGAGAATTTCCGGGCACGGCACCCCGCGGATCACCATCGAGGGCGTCGATGGCCTGCGCGGCTGCGAATACACGATCATCCCCGATCGCATCGAGGCGGGGACGTACATGATCGCCGCGGCCATCACGAACGGCGATGTGAAGCTGGCCAACTGCCGGCTCGATCATCTGCTGGCCTTCGTCGATCGCCTGCGGGCCATCGGCGTCCACGTCGACCGCACGCCTGACGGGCTGGTCACGGTCTCGTCGGCGCGGCGGCTCGAGCCGGTGACCGTCACGACGCAGCCATACCCCGGCTTTCCGACCGACCTTCAGGCGCAGATCATGGCGCTGCTGTGCCTTGCTGATGGCAACAGCGTGATTACGGAGAAGATCTATCCCGACCGATTCGTGCATGTGGCCGAACTGACCCGCATGGGGGCGATCCTCCGAAAGGAGGGGCCGACGGTCATCGTGCAGGGCGTGAAGAACCTGGTCGGTGCTCCGGTGATGGCGAGCGACCTGCGGGCGTCGGCGGCCCTCGTCCTGGCCGGGCTGGTGGCCAAGGGCAAGACGAACGTGAGCCGCGTGTACCACATCGATCGCGGCTACGACAAGATCGAGCAGCGGCTGGCCGCGCTGGGCGCCGACATCCGGCGCATTCCGGATACGCTGGGTGGCACCGATTGATTGCAGGTTTGCGCAACACATTATTGCGAATTGGTATAGAGGTCGACGTGTGAAAGCGGAGCCCCGGCTGTGCACGGCGGCGCGATAAACCTTTTGCAGCAGGGTTCATGTAGCCGCCGGGCTTGCACGGCGAGTACCACTACACCGCTGAGAAACGCGGAATAGAAAGCCAGCCCCTTTGCACTGCGTCCGCTGCCAATACCTGCTGTGGAACCTGCCAGAGAGCCGCTGCCCGGAGTGCGGGCTCGCCTTTGACGTGACCGACTATGCCTTCCGTGCCGGAGAAGTGGCATTCTGCTGCACTTCGTGCGGCCATGGCGTGAGCGGGGAAGGAGCGCTGGGCCTGCCGCTCCGTCATCGCTACGACTGCGAGCGGTGCGGGCAGCCGGTGGATGTTGCCATCGCCACGGTGCGTCCGCTGGTGGAGGGCGCAAGCGCCGAGGCGGTCCGGCGGGGTTCGCCGTGGGCGGCACGGGGCCGGATGGGCACTCTGGCGGCATTCGTCGAGGTGCTGGCGCGGCTGACGACGCAGCCGGCGGAGTTTTTCAGGCAGTTGAGCGTCGCCCCGGCGAGCGGCGCGGCCGGGTTCAGCATCCTCTGCGCATACCTGTCGGCGGCGGTGTTCCTGCTCACGCTATGGGGCTTGCAGACGCTGGGATTCATCGCGTGGGGGCCGAATGCAAAGCTGTTGATGCAGTCGCGTTGGGCGCTGGTCGCGCTGGTGGCGATTCCGCTGACGCAAGTGGCCTGGAACTATATCTATGGCTTCTTGATCCACGGCGTGTTGCGCGGTCTGGGGGCGCGCAAGGCCGATGTCGACCGCTGCGTGGAAGTGGTGGCGTTCGGAAGTGCGGTCACACCGGCAGTACTGCTGGTTCCGCCGATCGGGATCGTGTGGTACCTCCGCGTGGTGACGAGCGGAATCGAGCAGTTTTTCCAGGTGAACAGGGCGAGGGCCCTGGTGGCCAGCGCCCTGCCGCTGCTGGTATTCGGTCACGCTGCCATGGGGGCGGTCTTCCTGATGCTGTATACGTGATCGAGGGGCCGTTCACGCAAAAACGGCCGGACACGGCCAACGCACCCAGCGACAGGTTGTCTACAGCTATTGGGGTGCGGCTGCATGCCGGCATGGCTGGCCATGGGGAGAAAAACGCTCGATTTTCGGAGGTTTTGGCGGTAATGGCGCTGGCATAAGTCGGGCGGGCACATAGAATTCCTTGGAGTGCAAGGGTCCCGGAGGTTACACTGGCTGGCCGTTACCATAGCGGGTATGCCTACGTTCTACAGGTAAAGGAGACACCGCCATGATCGCCGTGAAGTTCGACTCGCGACGACTTCTCCGGCTGGTTTGCTGGCTGGGGTGTTGTGCTGCGCTGGCCGCCATGTTGCCGTCCGAGGTACTTGCACAGGGCATTCGGCGCGGCGGTGGCGGCAGCAAGAACCGCGGCGGCCCGCAGGCCCAGCAACCCGATGCCCCCAAGGACATCCCCGGCACCATGGAGGGCCGCGTCCTGAAGTACACGGCCGCCGACGATGGCGACCGCGAAAAGGACGAGGATCTGATCGGTTTTCTCAAGGTCAAGCCTTTTGATAAGGAACAGAAGGTGCTGACGGTTGCAGTTCGTCGCGGCAGCGGCCTGAAGGTCGAACTCGCCAGCCAGAACTTCGAAGTCGAGGACCTGAAGGAAATCCTGCTCAAGGGGTTGCACATCACCGCCGGCTGGGGCTTCGTCGATCCGGACGCCAAGCGCAAGGTGAAGGAACTGCGGTCCCTGACCTTCAACACGATCGAAGTCGAGGGCACGATCGAAAAGGTTGAGGACGGCATGGTGATACTGAAATGCAAGCCGAAGAACAACGGTGACTGGCCGGGCATCAAGGACGACCGGCGACCGGTCAATGCCAACTCCAAGACCGAAAAGCGCATTCCCTTCAAGAAGTTAAAGCTCAAAGTTCTGGAAGAAGTCGCAAAGATGGTCAACGAAGAGGGGGACGAGATCAGCGCCAGCGATCTCGAACTTGAAAAGGCGGTTCACGCCAAGGTCGTGTTCAGCCACGGTGGTGAGGGCTACCTGCTGACGCTCGGTCCGCCGGACGTGTCGGTGACGAACGAGCCCCCGGGCGGTGGCGAGACCGGCCAGCCGCCACCGCCGCGCGGGCCGCGACCTCGCCGCGGCGGCGCCGACCGTTAATTCCGTACCCGCCCCCAAGATTCAATAGCTTTCGCAATCCAGGCCCCGGTATCCAATACCGGGGTCTATTTTTTTCAACATATCGCGGCCATGGATTCGATACGTCAGGGGGTGGGCACCCGAAGTTGGCGGCCGGCAAGGGCTTGCAAAATCGCCAGCACCGATAGACGATGCCGCCGCCCGGCAAACGGCAGGCCGCGCTTGCGGGCCGCGGCGGGGGCCGAGCGACATTTTGAAAGACCGGTCGAGGAATGGCCGGCGGGATGGCGCGGGCACCGCGCATGGTCGGCGTGGCCGGATTCTGCCGCCGCAGCTGAGTCAGAACGATCTATGGGTGCAACTCGCATTTACTTTCGATTGGCGGCGTGGTTTTTCGTATGCATTTTTTTCGCCGCGGCGGACGCTCATGCCCAGCTCCAGCTCGATGCTGCGCCGAGCGGCATCAGCAACCAGTTCCTCGAACGCCAGCGAGCCCTGGAACGAGAAAATCAGCGCAGGCTTCAACGCGAGCTTCCGGTAGACCAGAAGCTGATCTTTGATGCGGGCGGCTGGTACAACCTCTATTTCTTCCTGTTCGACGATGGCGTGGAGAGCAGCCGCACCCTTCGCCAGCACGAGCTGAGACTGTGGACCTCATTCAGCGCGGATCAGGGCATTCATCAGGGGTATCTGCGCGTACGGGGCACGTACAACGACTGGAACAAGGGCGATAACTTCGGCGCTCACGAGGACGATCTCGACGGCCCCAACCTGGAGCGAGGCTGGTACCAGCTCGACATCGCCAAGGCCCTGCGCGTACACAACGGCATCGAGGGGCCGTTCGAATTGAAGTTCAAGGCCGGCCGCGACCTGGTCATGATCGGCACCGGCTTCGCCGTCGACCTGCCGCTCGATCATGCCATGTTGCAGGGGGAATACGCCGGCTTTCAGACGACGTTCGTCGCCGGAAAGACGCCCGCCAGCACGGAGAATATCGACCGCAGTCGGCCGGTGGCCGATCACAGCGATCGCGAATTCTACATGCTGGAAGAGCGTTACGTGGGATTCGACAAGCACGAGCCATTCGCCTACATCGTCTGGCAGGATGATCATACCAGCGAGGACCCGCCCAACCTGCTACAGGAGTATCGCTACGACTCGACCTACATCGGCTGGGGCTCGGTCGGCGAACTGATTCCCAATCTTCGCTACACCACCGAGTGGGTGATCGAGCGCGGCTACAGCTACGGCGATCGCAGGTTTTTCCGCCGAAATCACATCAAGGCATGGGGATTTGATCATCGGTTGGACTATTACTTCCGGCATCCGATGAAGCCGGTTCTATCAGCTGAATACATGTTCGCGAGCGGCGATCCCACGCGCCTGGGCAGCCCGACCAATGCCGAAGGTGGCGTGAGCAAGAATCACGTCGACCGCGGCTTCGTGGGCTTTGGTTTCCGCGATACGGGCATCGCGTTTTCGCCGCGATTGAGCAACATCCACGTCTGGCGGCTGGGCGGCTCATTCCGGCCCTTTCCGGAGGTCCAGGCCCTGCGCGATCTGGAGCTGGGCTCCGACTGGTATCTCTACTGGAAGAACCGGGCGAATGCGGCCGTCTCGGATGGGCTTGCGGATGAACAGAGCGGGTATCTCGGCTGGGAAATGGACTATTACGCGAACTACCGAATCCTGAGCGATCTGGCCTGGACGGTTCGCTTCGGGTCTTTTTTCCCCGGCGATGCGTTTTCTGATACTTCCGCGCGGACCTTTCTGCTGACGGGCATGACGTGGTCGTTCTAGTGGACTGAAGTGCCAGTCCTGGGTAATATTACCAATGAGAGCCGTGGTTATGTCCCGCCTTACCGCCGTATTCTTGATTATAGGATGCCAGGCAGTAACCCTAAGCGGTTGCGCACAGCCGCAGGCATACTCCCCCGAGGTCGATCACAACCAGCTCTCCGATTTTGCCTTCGAAGCTTATCTCAATGAATCTACGCTGGTTACGAATGATGAAGCCATGCGGGTGATGCTCATTCTCGCGGACGGCGAAGACGCATCGAAGGGCTTCGACGAGCGCCGAGCCAAGCTGGAATCCCGTGGCATCATCCACGAGGCATGGGAATTGCACCCAAGTGATCCCGCAAACTACGGCACCGTTGCGTACATGACGTGCCGGATCTGTGATATTTCGGGCGGCGTCAACATGCACCTGATTGGCGCCACGGGCCTGGGCGACCGGCGATACGCCCTGAGGGAGTTGATTTACCGCGAGCTGACCGACGAAGCGGTCAGCTATCAGTACATCACCGGGCCTGCCCTTTTTGCGCTGTCGCGGAAGGCGGCGGATATCATGGAGGAGAAGGGCCTGTTTGAGCCCAGCGGCATCGAGCTGAGCGATGAAACCGATCGCGATGCCGAGGGTAATCTGATCGTGCCCGATCCTCTTCCACAAGCGCCTGCGGACGAGGAACCGGAAGCCGACCAGGGCTGACGGGGAATGTCGCGGGCCGAACGCGCGGCACAAGGAGCGAACATGATTCGCACATGGTTTTTCGCCTTGGCATTGGGAATCGTGCATTCGGCGGTTGCGCCTGCGCAACTGATCGCGCAGACGACGGCCCCCGTGGGTCCTCAAGCGGCGCCGGCGCCGGCTCCGCAGGACACGCAGCCGGCTTCGCAGCCGGGCGTCGACGAACTCGTTTATGAAGTGAACGCGGCTCGCCGCGCGCGATGGGCGCCGATCGGGACCGATCCCACGAACGAAGCGGCGTGGAAGCCGATTCGCCAAGGCGACCTGCTCCGCGCCGGCAGCGTCATTCAAACAAAAATGCACGGAACGGTGAAGCTGGTCCAGCGGCCGGCCGATCCGCCGACGGTCATGCTGATCGAAGGCGGCACGACGATCCAGATCGACGAACTGCACTATCGGGCGGAAGGCGCCGGCAGGGCGGCGCGATCGCACGTTTCGCTGAAGGTGGGCGCTGTCCGGGCCGGCGTGGCCGAGGGCCGGGTGCGCAGCGACATGCTGATCACCAGCCCCAGCGCGCAGCTCTCGAAGCGCGGCACCGATATCTTCCGCTTCGAGTATGCCAACGGGCGGTTTCAGATGTCGCTGTCGGAAAAGGGCCGCGGCCTGGTGCAGGCCATCCAGTTTGACTGGAACTCGCGCAACGAACTCATCCGTACCAAGTCGCGCTTCATGACGCCGGGGCAGTGGGTCTCTCAACGCATGTTCCAGGCGATCGAGAGCGTGCGATTCGATCGGAACATCCAGTTCAACGACGTGTTCGGCATTTCGCAGGCGGACAAGGACTTTCTGCTCAACAACGGCGGCATCGCGCTGCTGCTTCCGCTCGGGAACAACACGGTGAACTGGCTGGACTCGCCGGTTCAGGGCGGGCAGGTCAACCTGGGCGGGCTTCAGATCCCGCTCGTCGCGCCGCCGCGGATGGGCCGGCAGCCCAATAGCGATGGGGATTTCGGCATCGGCCAGGGCATCCTGCCGGGGCTGTTCGGTCAGCCATCGCTGCGTCGCCAGCTTCAGGAGCAGCAGCGGCGGCAACTGCTGGGCCAGCAACGATACCAGATGAAGGCGCCGATACGACCGAAGCGCTGATTCGCCGTTTGTTGCGAGGCTCGCGCGCCTCGCTGGCCGGCTCGCGGCCGGGCGCTTTGTGCACATCTTCTCCGGGTCATCGTGGAAACCATGGCTTGCCGGGGCCGGCCCGGATGCGGCTTCTGCGCCCGGAAACGACGAGGCCGGCGAGCCGAAATTTTCTCCAGATTTTTTTTCCGGTGGTGTTCCGCAACGCATCGAAGGCTCCTGAGACGGGCCCCGGTGGGGCGCGTCGGCAGAAAAACAGGCGATGCAATCCGATGCAACCCGGAGCGCGCCGGGGTCAACGTGACAGAAACGGCAGGGGCCGCTGTTCCGTCGCCACCTGCTCCGCTACCTAATAGACTTGCTCCCTGTTCCGCCAGAATGGCGGGCTTTTGACCCTATTCCCGGCGGACAGGAGGCGTCGCGCCGTGGTGGTCGGCACTGTCCCGGCGCGACGGGAAACAGTGGTACAGGTGCCGTATTTCACTTGGCGCAGTTACTGGTCTTCGGCACTGCTTGAAGCAGTGGCACACGGCACGTGTATGGTGTTCGGCACTGCTTGAAGCAGTGGCACACGGGAGAGTGGCACACGGGGCGTGTACGGTGTTCGGCACTGCTTGAAGCAGTGGCACACGGGGCGTGTACGGTGTTCGGCACTGCTTGAAGCAGTGGCACACGGGAGAGTGGCACACGGGGCGTG
>CAYOZN010000006.1:0-142794 GCA_964408455.1 uncultured Planctomycetaceae bacterium | reverse complement strand
GGTGTTCGGCACTGCTTGAAGCAGTGGCACACGGGGCGTGTACGGTGTTCGGCACTGCTTGAAGCAGTGGCACACGGGAGAGTGGCACACGGAACGTCATGCGGTGGCGGCGACGAGTTGCTCGATGGTCTGGCGGAGGCGGGGGATGCCGCCGAAGGACATGCCGAGGGCGCACAGCTTGTCGGTGGCGATCTGATTCTTCGGGCCGGCGTTGTTGCCGCCGATTTCGGCGCGGCTGCCGCTGATTTCCTTCGCCAGTTCGGCGACGCGCTTCTCCGAGATGTACATGTCGCAGCAGTTGAAGGCCTGACCGCGGATGTCGGCGTCGGGGGCGGCGAGGAGCAGGGCGGTGGCGCGTGCCACGTCCGCGGCATGGACTTCCTTGCCGCCGGCGTCGCTGGAGAAGGCCTCGCCGCGGGCGACGCGGCGGACGATGTCGAACCAGCGGCTCTTCGACGGCGGGTGGGCGAGGCCGTAGATGCCGGTGGGGCGCAGGGCGCACACGTTCCAGCCGCCGCCCTGGCCGAAGCTGTGGACGAACTTCTCGATGGCGGCCTTGTGGGCGCCGTAGTGCGTGGTGGGCCAGAGGGGATGCGTCTCGTCCAGCGGGTGGCCGGGCAGGATGATCTCGTGGACGGCGCAGGTGGAGATGAAGACGAACCTCGGCACCTGCTGTTCCCGCGCCGCCGCCATGAGCGAAAGCGTCCCCAGCAGGTTGACGCGGACGAACTCGGCGAAGCCCTCGTCGGCCGAGGCGCGGAAGCCGCGGTTGCCGGGGCGGAAGAGGGCCGCGTGGACGACGGCGTCGACGCCGCGGCACAGGGCGGTGGCCGAGGACGCGTCTTCGAGGGAGCCCTCGATCCACTCGATGGCGGCATCGGCGTCGAAGCCGCCGCGATCGGAGCCGGGCCGGCGCCAGCAGCGAAGCAGGTGGCCCTGCCCGGCGAGATGGTTCGCGATGTAGCGGCCCAGGAACCCGGTCGCACCGGTGATGGCGATGAGCATGATGGGCCTCCCGCGACGGTAAGCAAAACAGAGCCCCGGCCTGTGGCCGGGGGTTGAAACACAATGCCCCATCACTGGCCGGATCGGAACGAAAAATGGACCAGGTGGGATTCGAACCCACACTTGAGGGATTTTAAGTCCCTTGCCTCTGCCGTTGGGCTACTGGTCCCACCGATTTATCCCGCTCACAGCCGGGCAACAGGATCGCCGGCCTGCGGCTGTCCATTCTGCAAGGGGCCAATCGCTGCCGCAACGCGGGCAATCATAGCGATTTTCCCGGGGGAGCGGGTCCGATCATTCAAACGGCGATATCAGCGCTGGCGCGGCCGCGGGCCGAATAAAACGCGGCTGCGCGGGCTGGCGGGCGGGGTGGCGCGGGTCTGGATAATAAAAAATTGGAGCAAATGGTCCATGCGTTGGAGCGCTTGAGCCATGCGCCGGAGCAATTGATCCATGCGGCGGAGCATTTGAGCCTTGCGCGGGAGCAGATGAGCCACGGTTTGGAGCGAATGGTCCATGCGGCGGTTCGCTGGAGCCATGCGACGGAGCGCTGGAGCCATGCGGGGGAGCGACTGGTCCGTGAGTTGGAGCTGTTGAGCCATGTGGCGGAGCGTTGCGGGTTCGCAGCGGGTTGGAATTTCTTCACAGCGGGTTGAAAGGAGCATTTTCGCGGGTTGGAGTCGCCACTTCGCGGGCTGGAGTGGCTTCGGCGGGCGGCGGAGTGGCACTTCCGGCCGATGGAGCGGGCCGACCGGGCGGCGTTGCGGGCCGGGGCGACTCGGGATGGACGCGGCGCGGGCTTGCGGGGCGGGGCGGGGGCGGATTTTGGGCGTGAAATGGCGGCGGGGGCTGTGAATTGTCCGGCGATGCCACGACGGCGGCCCGGGGCGGCGGGGAATCGCGGGGGGATTGACATGTGGTATACTGGCGGGCAATGGCGGGGGCGCCGCCGAGGTATTCTTAATCGAGACCCCAGGTCAGCAGACTTGGGCCACTCCGCCCAGCCGGCGCGTTTCTAATCGAGACCCCGGTCAGCAGACCCGGGCCACCCCGCCACGCACCTTGCGGCTAGTTGGGCTGTCCGGTATCTTTTCATGCGTTCGAGGCGTACTTGGTGTTCGCACCTAACTAGTCGAGGTGAATTATGGTACGAGCGTGCGCAATGATTGCGGTGCTTGCTTCCTTTGTCATGGTACCGCTAGCCAACAACGATGAAGACGATGTGTTCATTTCGTACTCTGAGTCCGGTGGCTTCTCGAACATCACGACCACAATTCGCGTCAGTTCGAGCGGCGCGTTTGGGGGTGCTAGTGGCCCGCTGAACAACCAGCTGCCGGCGAGCGCGTTGACGCAGCTAAAGGCGCAGGCACGGATGGTACCCACATATTCCGCCGGCAAGTTTGACGCCGGCGGCGGCTGCGACATGTTCTACAGCATCGAGGTTGACGGAGTTGGAAGCTCGACGTGGACTTCTAATTCCCCGGATGTTCCAGGCCGTATCACCCAACTCGTCAGCTTGCTGAAGGACCTTACCTCGCAGCACAAGCAAGCGAAGCTGGTCGAAGTAGAAAAGGTAAACGTTGAACTCCAAAAATCAAATCCCCCCATTATGGTAATCACTGCAACTGGAACGGGTACAACAAGCGCGTGCAAAGGTATCCTAACTGCGTACCACTACTTTGCTCCGCCTGCAGACGGCATTTGGGAGTTCGATTTGTCGGGCGCCTGCTCCGGTCAAGACGTGATCACACCAGGCGGAGTCACAGCCAAATACGAATGGAAAGGGTTTCCGATTGGGCAAGTCCGTGGCATCCGAATAAAGGGCAGCAACAACACTAAAAAGGAGTTTTTGTTCACGACCAAGTCGTGACGATAGCGAGGTAGGGTGCGTTCCGAATGCACCTTCTATTCCGCGGCACGCGTGCCAATGAACTGGACGGGGAAAACTGGGAGCCTTGGAGCTCGTCCGGTGAGGCATCGGCATGGCACCCGGCCATTTGGCGGGACAATTGGTCCGTGCGGGCGGCTGTGAATTTTTTGGGCGTGCCACGGCGGCGGCTCTGCGGGGCGGGAATCGCGGGGATATTGAGATATGGTATACTGGGGGCCCGTGGCGGGGAGCATCGCGAGGGTGTCCTCAATCGAGACCCCAGGTCAGCAGACCTGGGCCACCCCGCCGGGTCGATCCTGCGATCGGCCGGCTTGGGGCGGCTGTGAATTGGTTGTGTGTGCCACGGCCGCGGCTCTGCGCGGCGGGGAACCGCGGGAGTATTGAGATGTGGTATACTGGCGGCGCGTGGCGGGGAGCGTCGACAAAGTGTTCTTAATCGAGACCCCAGGTCAGCAGACCTGGGCCACCCGCCCGCGGCCCTGGACGTCGGGGAATCACCGAGCATTTGGCTGGCAGTTCCAGCGTTGCTCCAACAGCTCTGTAACCAGAGGGCCTTCGTTGGAGCCAACGAGAGCAAGTGAGTTCGCAGCTCGGGCCGCTAGTTCCAGTGGCTGAATCCCTTCTGCGAAAGCAGCATGATAGACTCTGTCAAGTCCTGCGGCGGAAAGTCGCGCGGCCGTTCGAAGTGTAGCATCAATGGCGGCGCCGTTTAGCTGTGCTCCGTGCATTACGAGGTTTCTTTGCCGGTACAAGCGCGCTAGTGGATCGGCAACATACTGCCGAATCCGTTTCAGCACGGCTCGCGGCGATTCAATTAGTGCTCGCATTCTTGCCTCGGCCGCTCGGTCTTCGAGGGCACGTAGGGCAAGTTCATTTCCCTCCCTCAGCCATTGGGCCACAGCTTCCGATCTGCTGCGGTTGGTGGTGCATTTTTCCAGGGCGTTGGAAAGGGCGTCGGCGGTTCTCGGCCGGTGACGGAAGCCAAGGGTTGTTAATTCTGCCCTAGGAAAGGAACATGCGACAATTGACGCAAGCCGTTCCGCAGCTATCGCGCGCGGCACTCCTTCTCCGCGGCCGATCATCAAGGACTCTATTGCTGCCCAGCCGGAAGCCACGGCTGGGCCTGGATTACCCTTGTCCATTTCTTGAACTAGCTCAAGGGCGTCGTCGAGCGACGAAGTCCTCGACAGTTCAAACAGTTTTTCACGTCGGGTGATAGATTCTATTTTGGCGTGCCGTGTTTCATTCGATAACGCGAATGGCTGTGGGCACTGATCTATCCATACCTTAGGAATTGGGGTCAATTGGGCGTCACTACCCAAGCTCGCCCTAGCTAGCAAGTGGTTTAGCGTAACTTTTGCCTTTGCAACACACGCATATGGATCCCGAGCCGTTACTTTGATCTTGAGCGAACCGGCGAGGCGCAGCCCGTCAACGCTGTGATTTCTGCTTTGCAGCCATTGAGACGTCGCGCCTCCGTCGAGCCATTCGGCGACGCCGGCGCCGGTGCCCTTTCTGGCCGCAGAAAAGCACAGCAAAACCCCGAACTCCGTGAGTGGCCTCTGAACTAGCTCGTTTGATGCTTCAAGGAGCTCACAAATCGTTACCTCCGGCGAATGCCGCGAAACCATGTGCGACCACCACTCATGAAGGAACCTTTGGCTGAAGCCCGCATCGAGTAGGTGCGAAGCGATCGCACGTGCAGCCCATTCGACGTCGCACTGCTCGGACTCCGCTGCGGCGAGGAGGGCCTCGGACCAGCGAAACAGGTAGCGCGTTGATGTACGTTCCAGCAAGTCTTTGAGTGCGTGCGTAGATGCCCCGTCCCGCTTGTGTGGCTTGGTCTTTAGGTGATCTTGCCACGCTTGTCGGCGTACGGCGTCTCCAATGCCTATATCCTTACCGACCTGGTTCGAAAGCTGATGCGCGAACCTATTAACGACTTCATCGGACAGTATGCCTTCGTCAGCGGCAGTGACACACTCGACGAACTCGGCGGCCGAGAGGCACGAGCCCACGGGCCAAAGCGAGCGATTCCATGGTGAAGTTGCTGCGAAATACTCATTTATGCGTGCACCCAAGACCCTTATTTTTTGATTGCCTTTAAGCATTTCGCGTGCTACTATAAGTCCGTACTCATCCAGTCCTAAGGGGCGACGCCGCCATTCCGGGATTTCCTGCCATGGCCGCCGAGCCCCTCTCATTTTTCGGGCATTCGCACCAACCGAATCGAATCTGGCCTCTCCGTTTGGACTGGGCCAACTTTCACCATTCGGCCTACCTGTCCGCCTCCGGCAGGCCCATGCCTCGGCGGTCGGGGTCGGCGGGGCGTTTGGGGGGGGCGTAGGGATTGCGCTTGATTTCTTCGAGCATGAGGGCGATGGCGGCGTCGAGCTGGGGGTCCTTGCCGTCGACCATCTTGGCGGGGTCGTCGAGGACTTCGATGTCGGGATCGACGCCGTGGCCCTCGACGCCCCAGGTGCCATCGGTCTCGTAGAAGCCGAAGGTGGGCACGTTGGTGCTGCCGCCGTCGATGAAGCCGGGGTTGCCGCTGATGCCGACGAGGCCGCCCCAGGTGCGGGTGCCGATGAGCTTGCCGAGCTTGTTGTGGCGGAAGAGCCACGGGAACATGTCGCCGCCGCTGCCGGCCATGCCGTTGATCAGCATGCACTTGGGGCCCTGGTGCGAGTCGGGGGGCCAGGTCCAGTCGATGCCGTCGCGGCGGGCCCAGTAGTTGGTGACCGGGCGGTTGAGCAGCTCGATGAAGCGGGTGGGGATCTGACCGCCGCCATTCCAGCGTTCGTCGATGATGAGGGCGGCCTTGTGGCGCTGGCCCTGGAACTGGCGGAAGAGGTCATTCTGACCGTCGGTGCCGGTGTTGGGGACGTAGATGTAGCCGACGCGATCTTCGGTGCGGTCGGCGACATATTTGCGGTTGGCCTCGATCCAGGCGCGGTAGCGGAGGTTGCTTTCGCTAGTGAGTGTCTTGACGACGACATCGCGGGCGGCGTCGTCGAGGGCGGGCTTGTCGCTTAGTGTCAATGTGACGGCACGATCGGCGGCATCCTGGAAGGCGGCCCACGGGTCCTTCGCCGCGTCGACGGGGGTGCCGTTGACGGCGAGGAGGTATTCGCCCTCCTTCACTTCGCGGCCGGGGCAGCGCAGGGGGCTGCGGGCATCCAGGTCCCAGGGGGCGCCTTCGTAGATCTTCGCGATGCGATAGGCGCCGTTTTCCAGGTTGAAGTCGCAGCCGAGCATGCCGACGGAGACGCTGGGCTCGTCCTCGGTGTCGCCGAGGCCGCGGACGTAGGCGTGACCGACGTTCAACTCGGAGATCATCTCGCCGATGATGTAGGTCAGGTCGTCGCGGGAGGAGCAGTCTTCGAGCATGGCGGCGTACTGCTTTTTGATGGCGGGCCAGTCGACGCCGTGGAGGTTCTTGACGTAGAAGAAGTCGCGGTGGAGGCGCCAGGCTTCGTCGAAGATCTGCCGCCACTCCTCGCGCGGGTCGACGCTGACGCCGAGGCCGGCCGTTGGCACGGGCTTGTCGAGCTTCTGGTCGGCGGCGGCATCGACGATGAAGAATTTCTTCCCGTCCTTGCGGATGAGCAGCTTCTTGCCGTCGTCGGAGATGGCGAAGTCGCTCGCATCATCGGCGACGGTCTTCTCTTCCTTCTTGTCGGCCTTGTCGTCCTTCAGGTCGATGATCTTGATGGCGGGCTTGTCGCCGGAGCCGCGGGCGGTGCGGCGGGCGTAGATCAAATGGCCCTTGTCATTGACGGACAGGCCGGTGAAATTGCCGCGCTTGACGGGCAGCTCGATGGCGCGGGCCTCGAAGCCGTCGAAATCGATGGTGACCGGCTTGGGCTCTTTTTTGTCGCTGCCTTTTTCGTCGTCGTTGTTGTCGTCGCCGGCATTGTCACTGTCTTGCTTATCTGACTGCTTGTCGCCGGAATCTTCTTTCTTGTCTTTGTCGGCGTCCTTGTCGTTGTCGTTTTTGTCGTCCTTGTCTTTGTCCTTCTTCTCGTCGTCGCCTTCTTCGTCGCTCTTGGGGGCGAGGGGCGATTCGACATCGCGGCGCAGGGGCACGGCATAGAGCCGGTCGGTGTTGGCATAGACCCAGGTGGTGCCGGTGTCCTCGTAGATGGGCGAGGAGAAGTCGCGATTGCTGGCGAAGTAGAGGAAGTCGCCGTCGCGATCGAAGCAGGGGGCGGTGTCGTTGAACATGCCGCTGGTGAGCTGGTGCTTTTCGCCGGACTGCACGTCGTAGACCCAGATGGTGGAGTGGCGGTTCTCGAGGCCCCTGGCATAGGCGATCCGGCGCGAGTCGCGGGACCAGCTGGGGCGGATTTCGTCGGTCCAGGGATCGGTGTCGATGTGTTTGACGTCACCCGATTCGACGGTGCAGAGGTAGATGGCGCCGGTCTTATCGGTGAAGACGATGTGCTTTGAGTCGGGCGACCAGCCGGAGAGATAGCGGAAGCAGGAACCGTCGCGCGTGATCTGCCTGGGCTCGCTGCGGCCGCCGGCGGGGGCGACGTAGAGTTCGTACTCGCCGGTGGCGTCGGAGAGGTAGGCGATCGACTTGCCGTCGGGGCTCCACAGGCCATCGCGCTCGGCGGCGCCGCTGGTGCGCGTCAGGCGGCGCGGGGAGCCTTCCTTCGCCGGAAGGGTCCAGATGTCGCCGCGGGCGCCGATGACGGCGCGCTTGCCGGTGCTGCTGATGTTCCACGACTGCACGAAGTCGCCGGAATCGACGTGCTTTGCGCGAAGGCGGGGACGGTCGCCGGGAATGGTGATCTGAACGGGGCGGGATTCGCCGGCCTTCAGATCGAGCAGGCGGAGTTCGCGGCCGTACTGGAAGACGATTTCGCCATCGCCTTTGGGGCCGGGGCCGATGGATGGCCATTTGATGTCGTAGTCGGCGAGGTTGGTGATCTGCCGCTTGCGACCGGTGGCGGTGTCGTAGGCCCAGATGTTGAGGCGATGGTTGTCGCCGGCGTCGGACAGATAGTAGAGCGTCTTGCCGTGCCACATGGGGAGGGTGTCCTTGCCCTCCCAGTCGGTGACGCGCTTCGACTCGTTCGTCTTCAGGTTGAAGAGCCAGATGTCGGACTGCATGCCGCCGCGGTAGCGCTTCCAGGTGCGCCAGTCGATGGTGTTGGGCATGTATGCCAGCCAGGCGCCGTCGGGGCTGATGGCGCCGTCTGTGCCGTAGGGCACCGGCAGCTTCTCGGGCAGTCCGCCGTCACTGCTGGTGATCCATAGCTGCTGCTGGCGGGCGAGTCCGGCGAAGCCGTTGGTCATGTAGATGAGTCGGCCGTCGGGCGACCATTCGCACATCTGTTCGGTGGCAGGGTGATAGGTGACGCGCCTGGACACGCCGCCGGTTGTGGGGATGACGTAGAGGTCGCGGTTGCCCTCGTAGTTGCCGACAAAGGCGATGTGCGCGCCATCGGGGCTGAAGCGGGGCAGGAGCTCTGCGCCGGGCGGCGATGCCAGTGGGGTGGCAGTGCCGCCGTCGCGCGGGGCCAGCCACAGGTCGCCGGCGTAGCAGAAGACGATGTGGGTCGCGCTGACGTCGGGGAAGCGCATCATGCCGGCGTGGGGGCGGTGCGTCTGTGCGACGGCCGGCGCCGGAGAGAGCGCGGCGATGGTGAGTAGATAGAAGAGGCACGAGACGGGGCGAGCGGAAAATCTGGCGGACACCTGGAACCCTCCCATGGCGACGTGCCGGCGGGCATTCGCCGGCAAACAGGTCAAAATGAACCGCTAGCCTATGCGTTTCGCAAGGGCGGGATCAAGAGACGCGGCATCGAAAATGCAAAACGCCGCCGAAGATCGGACAGACCCGGGGCCGCCGGGATTGCCGTGACACCTGGCCAAAGTGTCACAGCCCGTCACAGCCCGTCACGACGGTCCGGTGCGGCGACGTTTTTCGGGGCGCCAAGTGAATCAAACCGAATCAAACCGAAAACGCGCGGGCCAGGCACAGGCGCGGGCAGTACCCGTTGTTCTGCCCATTAGAATTGCCCCCGTTCCGCGTCAGGGCATGCGAATGGTCGCCGGTGCTGCGGGGCCACGGTGCCGCAGGACCGCCGAAACGGTAAAGTCTCGCTATGGATGGAGTGCGTGCGGCACCAACACGCCGAATTTTCGCGCGCATCGCGGCATCGCTTGCCGTGGTGATCGGCGCGCTGGCATTTTCTCCGTGGACTATCGACTGGTATCACCACTCGCTCATCCCCGGCGGTGAGAGGCTCCGCTCGGCAATTGTGATGCCGCTGCTGCTGGTGCCGGTCATTCTGCTAGCGGGCGGTGGGGCGGCGGGGCGGAAGCTGCGTTGGGCGGGCACGCTGGCGGGGGTCGCGTGCGGCGCCATCGGTCTGACGCAGTTATTGGCGCAAACGACGAGCGTGTGGCTGCTGTATGCGTGGATGTTCGCGGCGGCGTGCACGACGGCGTGGGCAGTGGCCGGCATTGGCGCGCTTCGAATCGGGGAACGCCTGGCGGTGGTGGTTTTGGCGGCGGTCATCGGTCTGGCGGTCGCGCTGCATATCGCCATGCAACTGGAGGCGTGGCGGCTTCTGTCGTTTGGCTTTCACGACATCGGGCATTTCGCGCGGGCGCTGCACAGCGCCGTACGCGGCCGCGGCATGTGGGTCGATACGCTCAACCGATCGCTGTTCGGCGAGCACACGTTCTTTCTGCTGCTGGCGCTGGTGCCGATCTGCAAGCTGGGTGCGGACCCGTTCCTGACGCTGGTGGTGGTGTCGCCGCTGGTGATGAACGGCACGGCGCTGGGGGTGTACTGGTATGCGCGGCGGCGGGACGCCGGACCGGGAGGTGCCTTACTCGTGGCATTGGCGTGGCTGCTGCTGCCGGTGCACGGCTGCCTGGTGCTCAGCGGCGGGGCGGGCTTTCACGAGGCGCAGATGGCGGTGCCGCTGTTATTCTGCGGGATGGCGATGGGGGAATTGCGCCGGTGGGGATGGGCGGCGGCGCTGATGGGGCTGGCGATGCTGGCGCGGGAGGATGTGGCGCTGACGGTGGGGGCGTGGGGGCTGTACATCTGCGTGTTCAAGGGCCGGGTGCGACTCGGAATCGCGGTGCTCGTGTCGGCGGCGGTTTATCTTGCGGCCATGCTGTGGGTGGTGATTCCCTGGTTTCGGGGAGCGCCCTATCCGCACGTGGCCTTCAACATCGGTGAACAGATCACCAGCCCGCTGGCGACGCTGCACCGGCAACTGTCGTTTGTGGCGATGCTGACGCTGCCGATGGGGCTGCTCTGCTTCTGCCGCTGGCGGCTGGCGCTGGTGGCGCTGCCGGCGGTGGCGGAGACGCTGTTGACGCACAATCCGGATTTTCACAACATCGTGTTTCACTACTATATCGCGGCGATAGCGCCGCTCTTCCTGGCGGCGGTGAATGCGTGCCTTGATCGTGGCACGAACAGGCAGGCCGGCGCGACCAGCACAGGTGATGACACCGGGCAGGCGGCGGCGGAATTACCGGCGACGGGGGCGAAGGACGCAGCCCGGCCGCGGCGACTGCCTGCGACCGCGCGATGCTGGCTGCTCTTCGTCTCGGCATACCTGGGCCAGTCCTACCTGGGGACAGGCGCGTGGACGCATCATCCACCGGGCATCCGGTCCGATCCGCGGCTGGTGGCGAGCTATCCGCAGATCGTCGCGCTGCGGGAGAAGATCGGGCGCGATCGCAGCGTTGCCGCGACGGCACGCATTGCGGCGCATTTCATGAATGCCGATCGGCTCTGGCGCACCTTTGACGGGCATTTCGCGGATGCGATCGTCATTCACGACACCGATGCCAACGTGGGCATTACGCCGCGCGAGTATCTGCTGGAGGCGATGAAGACCGGCGAATACAGCCCCATTCATGCCGAGGGGCAGCTGGTGGCGATCATGAAGCAGGCCGGGCCGCACTCAATCGGGCGGGAACTGGCCATGCAGGAGAACCCGCTGGCGAAGACGATCGAGCCAATCGAGATGGGGGAAGGCATCCGACTGGTGGGAATGCGCATCGAGCGTCAGGCGGACGGCACCGCCCGCGCGACGTTGATCTGGCAGGGCGATGGCACGGCGCGGGCGGATTATCGCTTCGGCCTGACGGCGGGGGGCGTGCGGCGCGGGCCTTACTACTTCGCCCGCGGTGCTTATCCGCCGCCGGTGTGGAAGGAGGGTCTGTTCTACCGGGACGATATCGCGCTGGACGCGGGGGCGGCGGAAGCACTCGAGCGTTGGCCGCTGGAGGTGGTGCTGCTGCACTGAACGAACCGGCGCGAGAGGACGCAGGAGACGAGCTCGGAATTGCGGGTAAAAAAAGGGGGCGCGCCGGGGGTGTGCCCCGGCGCGCCCGTTGAAATGTCTAATCGACGCAGGTCGCGCGTTGTGCTGTTATTTCAAGTCAACACTTCACGGCCCGCTTCCGGGCAGCGGGATGTGCATTGTCTCGTCGGCGTTGAGTCAGCAGATGCGGACAGGCCGCTTCGGACCGCCGGTCGTGGTGGGTGCCGCGGTGGCACGGCATCCCATGCTGATCGCAATTCGGGCCTGAAATTCTCTAACTGCTAATTGAATAAAGACTTATGACTGTTTGACGGTCGAGGTGGGGCGGATGTAAAGTGTATACTGGGCCGGTTACGAGACTTTGCAGCATCCCGAGCCCTCCGCGCGAGACATATCCGCCGGCGAGCCGGTCTCTTTCTAAACTATTCTCGCAACCTCCGGTATGTCGGTCGGTGCGGAATTGGAGTTCGCCCGTGCACACCGTGCAAGCCCACCTTAAAGGGGCCATGGAACTCGTCGCGAGGCTAGCCCAGATCAATCTTCGGCTGAAAGATGCGGAGCTGACACAGACGCTCTACGCATTGAATGCCGCGCTGGTGGATGCCTTGTTGTCGGTCAGTGCCTGGACGGACGCCCTGGGAGGCGCCGGGCAGGAGGCCGGTGAGGCGCGGGCAGCGGCGGGGCGACAGGATGCGATGGTGCGACGCGGGGACGTGTACTTCCACCACGTGAGCGTCGTGCCCCGGCCGGTCGGGCCGTTATGCATCTCCTGTTTTGACAGCCGGGCCGAGTACTGCCTTCTACGACCGATGCCCGGGCCGGATGCTGATGGGCGCACGCTCGTCTGCTACGCCTGCAACGGCCACTTTTCTGCACCGCGTTGACGATGTGGCAGAGTGGCAAGGGGCAAGGGGCAAGGGGATCAATTCTCCGGGCGATGGCGTGCGGCGGGCATGCTCGCGCGGTCGATCGCGAAATGAAGTCGGCGGACCATCGCTATTCTGCCGACGCCAATTCTCCGCACAATTCTGATCCGCTAGCGATCTCCCACTGCATTCGCCGCGTTAGTCCAGCCTCGTCTCCAGGCTTGTCTCCAGACTTGCGAGCAGGTTGTCCAGCTCGGCCTGTTCCTCGTCGCCGAAGGCCTGGAGCTGGCGCAGGCGGTCAATTTCGCGGGCCTCCACAAGCCGGGCGCGGGCCTGGCCGGCCTGGTCCATGGCGGCGAGGATCCGCCCGAGGTGAAAGAGCACTCGAGCGCGGGTCCTCAGGGTGGGGCGATCCTGCCGTTGGCTGACAAGGCTAAGGCACTGCTCGAGATCCGCCCGGCCCCGCTCGAACTGGCCCAGGCGAAAGTGGGTCACGCCGCGGGTGTCGAGCAGGTGCACGTCGGCAGGCTTCTGCGTCAGGGCGCGATTCACGAGCGGCAGGGCGGCGGCGGGGTCCTTCTTGCCCTCGGTCAACAGCCAGGCCAGATCGTTGAGGGCTGCCACGTCATCGGGGGCGAGGTTGAGGACAGATCTGTATGCCGTCTCGCTGGCATCGTAATTCCGGCGGCAGTATTCGAGCCGCGCTTTGAGCATGTGGCCCGCCGCATCACCGGGCCTTGTCCTGATGAGGTGCTCGGCGACTTCGGCGACGGCGTCGAAGCGGGCCGGCTCGCCGGTGGCCAGCAGCAATTCGCCGCCGGCGGCGAGCACTTCGACCGCATCGGGGTGCGACTGCTGCCAGCTGGCGAGAAAGGCGACGAGAGCGTCGCGATCGCCGCGGCCGTCGAGGAGATAAAGCCCGGCAAAGCCCTGGATTTCGCGGGCGCGGTGAGCAATCGCGGGATCGGCCGGCCTGCCATCGAGGACGGCGGTCGCCATGGTGCGGGCGGCGGCCGGCTGGCCGAGTGCCAGTTCGAGCGATGCCCGCTCCAAGAGCAGCAGCGGATTGGACGGGTTGCGGCCGAGGGCGTGGACGACGTGGGCATGTGCCGCCTCAATGTCACCAGCGGCACGGCGAATCTGGATGAGCTTCAACTGCGCCTCGATGGCGCCGGGTTCGGCCTCGACGAGCTGCTCGAGAGCCGCGGCGGCGGCAGTTGCGTCGCCACCGGCCAGGAGGCGCTGGGCATGGAGCAGGCGGATGGCGGCATTCGCGGGATGGTCCTTGAGAAGCTGGTCCAGGGTGCGGCTGGCGGCAGCGCGGTCGTCTTGGTTGGACGACGACAGCTGTGCCCGGGCGAGGCTGATTTGCAGCGACAGGTCGCCGGGGAATTTATCGAGACCCGCCTTCCACTCGGCGATGGCTTCCTTCATGCGCTGTCGTTGCGCATAAAGGGCGCCGAGCAACTGGTAGCCCAGCGCGCCGGACTCGGGAAATTCCTTGACGCGGGCGTAGTCGCGCTGGGCCTTTTCAAATTCGCCCAGCTCGGCGAGGTACGATGCGCGCAGGACGAAGGCGGCCATATCGTTTTGCTGGCGGACTTCGTCGTCGAGAAAGGCGAGCGCTTCCTGGCGGCGGCCGGCCGTGTGCAGGAGCCGAACCCGGAGATTGCTTACGGCGGTTCGCTGGTCGGCGCCGGGTTTGGCTCGATCGAGGATGGCCAGGGCTGCGTCGACATCGCCGGACGACTGGCTGATGATGCGGGCGAGCATTATTTGGAGGTCTACGTCGCCGGGTCTCTGCTCGATGAGCCGCTCGAGCTGCTGCTGCGCCTCGGCGTACTTTCCGCGACCGCAGGCGATCGTCACCTGGTGCTGTCGCAGTTGGCCGGCGGGGTCGTGCACGGCTTCGAGTACAGCCTCGGCTTCGGCAAACCTGCCCGCCTGCTCGAGCAGGAGCAGCAGCCGATGGGCTGCGTTCAGTGCCGCGGGGTTGGCCCTCACGACGGCGCGGTAGGCGTCCTCGGCGGCCGACCAGCGGCCTTCGCGCTCGCAGATCTGGCCGAGCACGAGTGCGGGCAGTTCGTGGCCGGGGTCCTGCCGCAGGCACGGGGCGAGCAACTCGTCGAGGATTTCGGCGCGGTGCAGCTGCCATTGCGGCGAGCGGGCCAGAAGTCGTGCCCGCTCGGCCCGCCAGCGGATGCCGTTGTCGCCTTCGATCCGGCGGATCTCGTCGATCAGTGCGTTTGCCTGAGATTCGGATTCGGCGATCTCCGGCAGATCCAATAGGGCTTCGCGGACCGGGATGTCGTCGGGCGCCGCGGCTGCGGCGGTCTTCAGCAACGCAACTGCTTCCTCGCGGCGGTCGAGGCGAAGCAGGATGCCGGCGCGTCGCATGCCAGCCTGGAGGCGATCGCGTCCCTTGAGGCGCTCGTCGGCCGTTTGCAGTGCCGCCAGCGCGTCATCGGGCCGGTTCAATTCCTGGAGCAGTTCCGCCATGGCGATCCAGGCATCGGAATCGTCGGGGAGTTTTTCGGTGGCGCGGCGGCAGATCGCAACCGCCTCGTCGATGCGGCCGCTTTCCGCGCGGATGCGGGCGAGCCGCACCGCGGCGGCAAATGGCCGCGGGGACTCGTCGATCGTCCGCTCGAGCAGATCGATCGCGTCGCCGTCGCGACCACGGGCCAACAGGACGGACGCGTGCAGCGACCGAATCCAGGCATTATCCGCGTGCCGTTTTTGCAGCGCGAGGACGTCTTCTTCGATGGCGCCGAGCTCCGTTTCGGTCAGCCTTCCGCCGCCGTCATTGAGCCGGGCTTCGAGAACGAGCAGGCGGGCATCCAGCAAATCGGGATTGAGATCGGCGGCCGCCCGTGCATGTCTCAGGACTTCGCGCCAGTCGGCCGGCCGGCGCGCCGCGGCGTCGCGGGCAAATGCCAGGCGAGAATTGGCATCGGCGGGAGAGAGCGATACAAACCTGGCGAGGGCCTCGGCCGCCTGACGCGATTGTTGCGTCAGCTCGCACTCCTGCCATAGCAGCTTCCACGCGGGCGCAAGATCGGGCCTGCGCCGCGTCAGGTCGCGCAGGCGTTCGATGGCGGCGTGGTGATCCTTTTCGGCGGCGCAGACGACCGCATCGAGCAGATCGAGGCGATCGCGTGCCTCGGCTGTGGCCGATGAATCGGCCCGGGCCAGCTTCACCAATTCATCCACGGCATGGCGTGCGCGTTCGACCTGCTGACCCGCGAGAAAAAGATCGACTGCAAATGGAAGAAAGCCGCGGCGGTGTGCCGGTGGCAGGGCATCGAGGGCCTCGTCCGCCAGGCTGACGCACTCTGCGGGTCGGTTTTGAAGCATGGCCAGTCGCCCGGCCGTCCGGTAGAACTTGAGGCGGAAGTCCGCCGGATTGACATAGTGAGATGCCAGGGATTCGTCACTGGCCTGCCGGAGCGATTCCAGCATCGTCGCCGCTTTTTCGGGCTCGTTCCACAGCGTCCATTCCTCGGCCAGCAGCAGGCGAGTATCCGGCAGCGCATCGGGAAGGCCGGCCGCCGTCGACAGGTCTTTGCGACAGTCGGCTTCGATCTGATTTCGCTCCTCGGCGCCGGACGGGCGGGCACGATGTTCGAGTTCCATCCGCCGCAGCCGGGCACGCTGCACGAAGGCCTCCGCCGAGCGGGGATTGGCCGAGACGCAGGCTTCCATCCAACCGGCGGCCGCGGCCCACGCGTCTTCATCGGCCGGCTGGCCGGTGTTGTCGTCGATGGCCAGGCCCGACAGCAGGACGAAGGCCTGGACGCAGGCGGGATCGTTTTCGGCGAGTGCCGTCAGTGTGGCATGGGCGTCGGTGCGGCGGCCCTGTCTGATCTGAGCCCGGGCAAGCCAGAGCTGCGCCGCAGAATCGTCGGGATGGGAATCGAGCCATCCGCGGGCGGCGTATTCGAGTTCGACGTGGGCGCCGGAGTAATCAAACAAACGACAGAGTGTCTCGCGCGCTGCACGGTCGCCCGGCCGAAATCGCAGGAGGCGCTGATAGGCGCCGATGGCGGCGGAGACGTGCTTTTCCTCGAGCGGGCGTACGGCGAGATTGGCGCGGGCATAGACTTCGAGCGTCTCCTCATCATCCGGGTACTTCGACAGGTAGACGCGCAGATGATCGGCGGCGGACTGCCAGTCGTGCTGCTCTACGGCGTGCTGTCCCGCTGCCAGGGCCCTATCGGCAAGAATGCTCTTGCGCACCTTGTAGCCGATCGCCGCGCCTCCGACGAGGATCACGGCCAGCAGTACGAGGGCAACAAGCAACTTGACGTTGACGCGAGCGCGACGCTGCGAGCGTGTCATGGCATGTCTCCTCCACAATGCGGAGCTGCTCTCACGTGGCAGCCGGGCGCGAGGGAAGTTCGCGGCCGCCGGAGGGGCGGTCGGGATGTTTGTGGGATATGAAGGCTTGTGAACGGGAATCCGGCCGCCGGATCAGGTCTTCTGCTTTTTCATCCAGGCCGCGGCCTTGCGGAGAATTTCGATTTCCAGGGCGAGGCGTGCGTTCTCTCGGCGCAGCCGCGTCAATTCGTCGGCGGCCGCGCGCGATCTGCCATTGCCTGGAAAGGCGTCGTCGCCGTATCGGTCGAATTCCCGAACCCAGCGATAGAGCGTGTTCTCGGGGACATTCAGCTCGGTGGCGGCGCTGCGAACGGACATTCCAGGCTTGCGCGTCAGCTGCACGGCGCGAAGCTTGAAGGCCCTCGTGAATCTTCTGCGGGACGGACCTGAGTCCATCGACAACTCCCGGACGCGCGATGGGGGCACTGGACGCGCAACATGAAGCGGGGGAGCAAAGCCCGAATAAACTATACCAACTGACGGGACGCATTATGCGAGTATGTCCGCTGTTGACGCAACGCGACCGGGAAGCACGGCCCGATAAATTGACGCCGTGGGGAGTTATGTCTGGCCGGTGTCAGCCGCGCGTGCCTGGTGTTCGACGCGCGCGGTGAGAACCGCCGGTGGGGTTGTTTGCGGGGGTTCATCCGTGATGACCAGCCGGTCCATGATCCACAGCTCCAATAACAGGAATGCGATGGCCATGGGCATCATGGTCAATCCGGCAAAGTCGTGAAAAAAGCGTGCGGCCAGCTCTCCGCTGGCGGCGAGGAAAAGCAGTCCCGTTGCCGTCAGGCGAATCAGATTGCAGGCCAGCGCGATTGGAACGCTGGTGAGTACGAGCGCAGCCCGCTGCCAGGGCGGCCGTTGAACGAGGAATGCCATTAAGGCCGCAGTGAAGACGAATGCGGTGAGCATGCGCAGGCCGCTACACGCCTCGGCCACGGCCAGCGGGGTGTCGTGGTTCAGCACGATCAAGTTGCCGTCGCGCGTCACGACGACGCCGAGCAGCTCAAGGGCGACGACTGCCCCGCCGGTGGCCCAGCTACGCAGCGGACCGGAGATGAGGTTGTGGACCTGCCCCGGCAGCGGCACCATGAGTAGCAGGAAGGCCAGGTGCCACTTCAGTCTCCAGAAGATGTCCCGCCCGGCGATGAAGAGCAGGAGCCCGGCGACAGTCAGCACGAAGGCATAGCGCTGTGCCGATTCGAACAGGAACACCAGGCCGAACGTCCGCGCCAGCTCGGCCAGCAGGATGATGAGCAGTCCCCATCCGCAAACGCGGGTTTTCGCGCTTCGGAGGGCGGATCGATCGCGCCAGACCAGGAAGAGTGCGACCGGCAAGACGTACGCGCAGACCGAGTAATCGTCGTTTCGCCAGTCGCGCCACAGGCCGGCGAGCACCGGCCAATACGACCAGAAGAGTGCTGCGGCGACGGCGAGACCGCCGATCCAGGCCGCCGCGGCAGGCGGGTTGCGCCGCTGAGTTGCCGCCGATGCATCGTCGCCGCCCCAATCGCGGGCCGGGCCGCAAGGTGCATTGATCCAGCGCGGGGCGATTGTTGATGAGGTGGTAATCATCTGGCTGTACGGATGGTTCCTGGCCGGTTCCGATCTAGCGACCGTATCTCTTCAGCCAGGCAAGATAAGAACGCCGGGAGACATTCAGCAGGCGGCACATCAGATCGACGGGCCATCTGCTCCTGTGTTCGTGAATGAACCGGAAAGCGAGGTCATCGCGGTGCTGCGGGTCGGGCAGTTGCCGCCGCATTCGCGCGACTTCCTTCAACAGGGCCGCACGGCTCCGCCGCTCCGAGGCCAATTCGTCATGCGGCGTCGACCGGGAACGCGCCTTGGGTTTTGTTTGTTGACGTTTGACCACGAGATACGGTTCTGCACCACCCGGGTTCGGGACGAGGCGCCCTGTGTACTAATGTGAGGGCAGCAGCGACTGAATGGCGGGCGCCGAAGATTCCGCGAATTCGCGGAGCATTTCACTGGCATCGCGCGAGTGCCGGCCGCCAACCAATATCTGTACCTGCGTGACATATCGTGCAGCGCCGGCGCGCCGCCAGATGCGCGAACGCAGGAGTGCCACGTCGGAGGCAAAGCGGCCGTCGATGAGGTAGTAATTCAACAACGTCAGGCGACGGCTTGTGAGTCCGCCGCGTTCGAACTTCAGAATGCGATACCGGAATGCGCCAGGGTCGGCGCCGTCGGGCTCATAGGTCTTCGTTCCGAGCAGTGTCCAGCCGCTTCCGGGATAGCAGACTTCCGGCCGATGCGGCACCAGATCTCTTGCGCGCACCCCGTTGGAGATGTACAACAGGACTGAGTCGCCGCCCGGGCGTTCGTATCGCCGGTTCAGCACCTGGTCGGCATCGGTGGCTTCCACAACGGCAGGATCCAGAGGCACATCCATACCGGTCCAATCGCCGATTTGCAGCGGCAATTTGCCCAGTGTTCCCGGTGGCAGGGGATCCTGTAGGGCCGGTCCATCGTAATAGGACTGGGCCGTCCGATAAAACAGGCCGCCGCCAATCAGAATCGCGATTCCGAGGCTTATCCGGGCTTCGTAAACCACGGCTTGACTTCCGATAAATATCTAGTTAAGCTTGTTAAGGTTGATGGAATGGTACGCTAGATAGTGTCGAGCCAGGGGTTTTTGCTCAGCCGAATTTGAGGGTGAAGTCCGTAGGGACCACTCGTTTCATTTCGGCTTCCCACCGCGACTTCACTCCTTCCCCACACGCGACACTCCGGCCTTCGTTCATACGGCTTGGCTTTTAGAACCGAGTCCTTTGCAAGGAGGGTGATCCGTTGAACTGCGCGCATTCCCTGCATGCATTTTACGCCCTGATAGACCCGCCATCATGTCCCGCCCCTGAGGCGGACGTGCCTGTATGCCTCGGCGCTTCGTTCTAAGACCGAATTCCATTTGAACGTACAGGCACTCATTGTTCTTTCCCCCATTTTATGAGGAGTAGAGATGCTGCGCTTTCATGTCGTTCGTTTGATCGCTTGTCTTGGGGCCGGATGTCTCATCATCGCGATCGGCGCGTCCTGCGCAACCGAAGCGGACGGGCCTTTGCCAGGTGACCTTTTGCCCGGCGATGTCGCGGGATCGGCTCCCGTTGTTTATCCGGGATTTGCAGAGACCGGGATGAACACGGATGTCGTTGTCGAGCTTGCCGGCGACGATCCGAGCGGCGAGGCGCTGGCGTTCTCGGTGGTGGAGCCCCCGGTGAACGGGACATTGGGACCGGTGGAATCGACGGGAACCCACACGGCCCGCGTCAGGTACACGCCGGGGCCGGACGCGGCCGGTCCGGATTCCTTTCAATTCAAGGCCAGCAATAGCGCGTTGAGTTCGCTCGTGGAAACGGCGACAATCCGGGTTCTTACGCCGGTCATTTTTACCGTCAAGCCCCGCGATGAGGCCGGTTCCCTTTCGGTGACGGCAGTTGCATCGACGCTGGATGGAAGCCCGCTGCCGGCGGGAACCTACGAATGGACCTTTGGCGACCAGTCGGAGTCTGGCCCGGTGGACACGCACGGCAGGCGCGAGTATACGTTTGCCCGACCGGGTCTGTACATGGTGACATTGTCGCTGACACTCGCGGGCGGCGGCAGCACGATCAGCTGTCTTTCGGATGCCACTGGCAAGCCGGTACAGCGCGTGCTGGTGGGCCGCACGATTTCGGGCCACATCTTCACCTGCGACGGTTCGGGTTTTGAGGGCGTCGTGGTCGGGGCCGACGGCGGCGGCACGACTTCGGTGACCGATCGCAACGGCTACTACATCGTTTATGTGCCGAACAACTGGGCGGGCGAGGTCACGCCGGTTCAGGCGGGGCACAGCTTCGTTCCCCCCGCGCGGAGCTACCGCGCGGTCACCAGCCGGGTGGCGCGGCAGGACTTTCGCGACGAGGGGCCGAACTGCAACCGGCCGCCGCAGGTGGCGGAGGCCCTGTCCGACGTGACGGTCAACGAAGACGCGGAACATACGATGATCGATCTGGCCTCCGTCTTCGTCGATCCGGATGCCGGAGACACGCTGTCGTACTCGGCTACGGTCAACGACAATTCCGATCTGGTGAACGTCGCGTTTTCGGGGACGCTGATGACGTTGTCGTATGTGGCGGACGCGCACGGCCATGCGTCGATCACGGTTCGCGCCGAGGATGCACAGGGCCTGGGCGTGGAGAACGACATCCGCGTGACGGTGAACCCGGTCAATGACAAGCCGGGCTGCTCGTCCCCCGGGGATCAGAGTGCCGCGGCGGGCACCGGGTTGAGCGTGCAGATGTCGGTCAGCCCTGGTCCCGACAACGAGTCGGATCAGACGGTTACGCTGGTGGCGAGTTCGAGCAACCAGGCGATCCTTCCGGATGCCAACATTGTGGCATCTGGCAATCAGCTTACAATCACGCCGGTGGCCGGCGGCACGGTCACGGTGAGCGTACAGGCTCACGACAATGGCGGAACCGAATTCGGCGGCATCGACACCGGCGAGCCGACAACGTTCGACGTGACGGTGGAGGGGGATGATCCCGTCGTGCTGGACTGGGAGGCGCCGATCGGAATTCCGACGCCCTCGTTCGGGATCGTGCAATCCCACGAGATGTACGCGGGATCGCGGTTCGACTTTGACGGCGACGGGCAGCTCGAAGCCGGCGAGGAATACCGCAACGCGGGGAACGGGCCCTACACGCACTACATCGACAACACGCACGCGGCGGCCCGTGACAACAACAACCCGTACGGCACGCATTCGCAGCCGCGCATGACAATCCCGATGAGTATTCCGGCGGGAAGCGTGGTCGAGATCCACGGCAGTTCCTACACGCTGGGCAACAACCCGACGATCACCGGCAATGGAACGTCCAGCAAGCCGGTGTTCCTGCGGGGTGCGGGCGGATTGCCGAACATCAAGCATGCCACGACCGTGAAGTCGCTGGCGGGCAGCTACTTCATTGTGGAGGATTTGAAGTTCGACCGTGTGCGGGTGCCGGGCGGATCGCACCACGTTGCGATTCGCGGGTGCGACATTTACGGATACAACAACCGGAACTGCGTGGAACTGGCCGGCACGGACCTGGTGGTGTTCGACAATTACATTCACAACGCGGGCGATGGCGTACCGCTCAGCGACGATCACGGCATCACCGCCGGGGCGGGCGCGCAGAAACTGTGGATCGTGGACAACGAGATCACCGGCAACACGGGCGACGGCATTCAGTTCTGCCATCACTGCCCGGAAAGCTCGGCGCCGCGCTACGTGTACATCGGCCGGAACGACATTCACCATAACACCGAGAATGGCGTGGACTTCAAGACATCGCGCGACGTGGTCGTATCGCAGAACAGGTTGTACGGCCATGCGGCATCCGACGGATCGGACGGCACGGCATTTCTGATCGGCTCGAACGGTCTGGAAGACGCCGCAGTGAACATCTGGGGCATTTTTAACGAGATCTACAACAACGACGGGGCCATGAGGATTGAGTCATCGGCCAATCCGAACGGCACCGCGGGCCCGGCATACCTGGTCGGCAACAAGGTGTATAACATTGCGAAATCAGCACTGCGGCTGGAGAAGGACGGTAATGCAGTCTGGTTTGTCGGCAACACTGTCTACGATGCGGATACCGGCATCAACCAGGACTGGCAGCCGAACTTCGTGCTGGAAATCCACAACAATATCTTCGCGAATCTGCGCGGCCAGCAGTTCGGCAATCACATCAACGTGCAGACCAGCGGCGTCGCCAATTCGTCGGGGATGAGTCACAACCTGTTCTGGCAGGGCGGCTCACCCGTGAAGATCAAGTGGGGCGGATCGACCGTGACGTATTCCAGCTCACAACAGTTGCAGAACTTCCCCGGTGGTTCGAGCAACAAGCTGAGCAATCCGTTGTTCGTCAATCCCGGCAACGGCGATCTCCACATTGCGTCTCAGAGCCCCGCGCGCAATGCCGCGGACAGCTCGATCTATGAACAACTGGCAGAGAAGTTTGAGCAGACGTTCGGCGAGGACATTCGCATGGACTTCGACGGACTTGCGCGGATGCAGGAGAGCGCCTGCGACATGGGCGCCTTCGAGTGGCCCGAGAACTGAGCTGCCGGCGAACCTGGCGGTTGAATCATTAACAAATTGCTCCGGCGCTGCGGAGAGCGCCAGTCAGAACCTGCGGCGTCGACCCGCGACGGCGATTGGGAACGAATCGCCGTTGCGGTCGCGCCGCACAGGTCTGAGTGCTCGCCAGACACGGGCGCTGGCGAACCTCGTGCGGCCGGCTCGATCGTCTCCCAAAGCAGCCACGCTCGCGACGATCAGGACCGGTATGGCAGGCCAACGATATCGCGGATCGCCCGGCGATCCGGCCGAGACAGCGAGCAGGCCGGCGGCCAGCACAAGGCCGATGATGGTGCGCGCCGGCCAGGCGCGGCGCTTCCATGCGCTCACGCCGGCGCCGACGATCAGACAATAGACAAGCGCCACGTGCAAAGACTGTGGCAGCAGCAGGCTCCACATCAATATCGGCCGGGCCGGAGGCGGCGTGGTTTCTTCGATCAGGCCAAAGCTGGTCCACTCGAGGCCGGCGATCGTCAGTATCGTCTTGTCCGGTCCGGCGAGGGTGTTGAGGGTCCGAACGGCAGTGGCCCACGCGAATCCGGATGGATTGTGCCGGATCGTCTCCAGCGCCAGCCAGCGCATTTCGCGTTCGACTTCGGTTGAGAGTGGCGCAAAGCGCACGGCACTGAAGGGTACGCCGGCCTGCTGCGCGAGGTGCTCCCTTGCATCTTCGATGGAGATGTCGCGCTGAACGGCCATGGCCCACGCGGCATGCTCGAACAACAGTTGATAGCGTGGCAGGCTCCACACCGCAAACTGACCGGTCTCGCGCTCATTGCGATACATCCAGGCAAGGATGGGCGCGCTGCTCGACACGAGGAAGATCATGCCGATCGCCAGGCGCATCGGGCTTCGTCGGAGCGCGGCATGTAGGAGCATGAGAACCGCCAAAGTTGCTACGATGGCGACGGAGGCGGGCTTGACGAGTGATGCAACTGCGAGCACGAGGCCCGCGATGAGCGTCGCGCCCATTGCCTCACCGGCCGAACCGGCCCGGTATGCGTGCGTGATGAGCAGGAACCCCGCCAGGTATAGAACACCGAAGAGGGATTCCGAGAGCAGCACATTCGCCAGAATGGCGCCATGAAGATCGACGGCGAGCAGGGCTGCGCATATGAGGCCGGCGGCGGGACCATGCTGCCGGCGACACACCAGTACCGCGATCAGGTAGATGCCGATGAGCAGGATGTGCTGCGCAAACGTCACCGTCGCGGGCACATCCAGCCGCAGCATGTAAAAGACGGCAAGGAAGCCGGGATAGCCGGGTGTGCGAACCAGCTCCGGCAGCCAGGCGCGATGTCCGAAGGCATCTCCGACCGGCACGAATCGTGCGAATGCGCGCTTGGCGACCAGGTTCTGCGCGAGGGTCATGTAGCCCTGAGAGTCGGGCACTATCTGCGTCGCGATCGGGTCGCGCAGCGAGACGGCAAACACGGCGGCATGGGTGAGAATCGAAATGCCGCCCAGGATCGCCAGTTGCACCCCGAACGGTACCGCTGCGCAGCGCTGAAACACAGACTTTGGCGAGGCGCACGATTGCCCCGCTTCCATCGGAGTATGCGTGGCCAGCGGCAAAGACGGCATGTTCCTTATCCAACTCCGAGTTTGATGAGCCAGACTTCCGTTGCGAGGGCTGTATCCAATCGTCAGGACGAAGCGCTCCGCGCGGCATCATGCACGCCGGGCGGCACTGCTGCCACAGTAGTGGCACCCACGGGCAAGGGGCGGTCCGTTGCGTGCGCGGGCGAAGTCAGCGGCTGTCCATCGGGGCCGGGATGGGCGGCCGAGCGGTCCGGTATTTCCTGCAATACATAAGTGGCCTTTCCGCGCCGGGTAAGCCGGATGGCGGCGACGCGTTCAATGGCGATCTCGAGCCGGCTGTCCAGCTTTGCCCGCAGGTTTGTCGCGATACGGCGCTCGTCGGCGGTTGAAAACCCGGCGGCGGGCACGATGCGAAGCGTCGCCCTGCCGGGATGCGCCTGATGAAACTGAAACTGGCGAACGTGCAGGAACGTGTCGTCGTGCATGTTGAGCGCGGCCCAGGGGATCTCCGAGCCGTCGACCGCGACGAGCACCTCCTGGGTGCGGTGACCGCGGACGTCGCGCAGGATCATGTGCTGGCGAGAGCATGCGTCGCATCGTTCGCCCACATAGGTGGCATAATCGCCGGTGCGATAGCGGATGAAGGGAACGACACGATTGATGAAGCCCGTGCCCACGATCTCTCCGCGCTGGCCGGGCGTGTCGACGGGCCGTCCGTCCTCATCCAGCAGCTCGCAGAATCCGTAGCCCGGCCAGACGTGGTAGTCGGTGGACTCTTCACATTCGGCCGCCATGACGAGCTTTTCGGAATGGCCGTAGCAGGAGAAGTATCGCCGTCCGAAGACGCGCTCGACCAGGCGGCGTTGCTGCGGATAGACCGTTTCCGATTCGGCGATGATGCCCAGCACATTGTCCGGCGCGGCGGTATTGGACTTCTCGATATAGCGGGCAAGCGTGGCGACGGCGGATGGGTAAACGTGCAGATAGCACGGGCCGATCCCGCGCAGGTGTTCGATGTAGCGCTGGAGGTCGTCCTCGCCCATATGAAAGCTGCTGTAATAGTGATGTCGAAGCACCGGGTCGTATTCGTGGCGAATCTCTCCATTGTCGGGCGACACCACGCGTCCGCGCAAAACTGCCATCGGGATATCCGGGCGATAGCCTGCCCGCTTCCAGCCTGCCACCAGGTGTGCATATTCGATGGCGGTTCGATCGGCATCGATATAAAAATGAAGCGGATGACCGTGGCTGCCGCCCGTCGAGGCGCGGTGTATGCCACTGCCGCGCGGATTCACCGTGACCATCTCGTCAAGTTGACTGCTGAGGACCTCTCGATCGATGGTCGGGAGGCGGCGAATATCGGCAATGCCATGCAGATCGTCCGGTGAAAAACCGATGCGTTTAAACTGCTCGCGGTAATATGGCGAATGCAATGCGGCCCGCCCGCAAATGTTTCTCACTTGACTGAGCTGATAGGCCCGGCTTTGTTCAACCGTCCACGCGTCGGTGGCTTGCGCAAACTCACGCCACGCGCGAAAGTCCCTGCCCAGAAGCACGGCGGGGGGAATGCGATGGATGACGGGCCGCAGGCCGCGGCGCAGGTTGCGCGGGGTTTTTTCCCACAGCCGTCGCCGCACTGCGCCATAGGGCGAACCGGGGCGGCCTCGTCTGGGCGCATCATCGACGGCGCGGGACGCCGCAACGGCCGGCCGCGCGGGCGCGCGAGTGGATTGCGGCACGCCGCGCATGTCGGCAAGCGTGTAGGCGCTGCCATCCATGACGCCGTCCTCGATGTACATCCGGTACCAGCCTTCGACGGCGAGCAGGCTCCATATCTGGAGCGAGTGATCGCGTTGACCGTGCATGTGCTCGTTGAGCATGCGGCAGACTTCATCGCCGTTGAGGAGGCCGGAGCGGTTGACATGTTCGGGGGAAAGGAATTCGAGGATGAACTCGCGCATCTCGCCCTTGGCCCACTGGCCGATGGGTGAATCGAAGCCCACCTTTTTTCGGCGTGCAATGCGGCGCGGGATCCACTGCGTGGCCACTTCCTTGAAAATGTGCTTGGTGCGCGTGCCGCGAAGGCGAAAATGCGGCGGCAGCGAGGTGACGTATTCCAGGAGGCGATAGTCGCACAGGGGCGAGCGAACCTCCAGGCCGTGTGCCATGCTCATGCGGTCGACGTAGGCGAGCTGGAACTCCGGAAGATATCCGAGCACATCCAGGTCGGCGACGCGATCCAGCAGCTCGCCGCGCGATGGGTCGGTCAGTATCCTGTGGATGAACTCGTCGCCTGCGGGATTGGGCGCGAGCGCTCGCGTTTGCTTTGAGACAATGCGCTCGTGTACGTCCGGCCGGAGCAGGCGCACCCAGGCGGCGTAGGCTTCGTTCGGCGCGAGACCGGCGCCGGCGATGAATCGGCGGGCCCGCTTGGCAAATCGGCTTCCGCGCGTGGACTCGGGCCAGCGGGCGATGATGCGTTCGACGACGTGTTTGCGGAGCCAGGCGGGCAGTCGCCGATAGCTGTCGAGCATCCGCACGCCTGCGTGCCTGGGATATCCGAAGAAGATTTCGTCGCCACCGGTGCCGCCGAGGGCCACTTTGACTTTGCGCCGGGTGAATTCGGAAAGCAGATAGACGAGAACGGACGTGGGCTCGCCGTGCGGCTCGTCGAAGTGCCAGAGAATGCGGGGCAGCAGTTCCATCGAGGAGCGGGGTTCGAGTATCAGCTCGTGATGTGTCGTGCCCAGGAGTCTGGCGACCTGCCGGGCATAAGACAGTTCATTGAATCCGCGTGCCCGCCCGCCATAGCCCACCGAAAACGTCTGTACGCGGGTCTCCTTGCGGCGCATCAGGGCGACCAGCACCGAGGAGTCAATTCCGCCGCTGAGGAAGGCGCCGACTTCGACGTCACTCTTCAGGCACAGGGAGACGGATTCCTGAAGCCGTTCGCTCAGTTCGGTGCAGGACTGACGGAAATCACCAGAGGCCCGCGATCGATCTCCGTGCCGCCAGTAGGGCACGATCCGCGTTGAGCCGTTTTCGTGTATCAGCATCTCGCCGGGGGCGAGCTTGCGGACGCCGGCAAAGAAGGTGTGGGGCGACGGGACATAGCCCATGGCCAGAAAGTCGCAAAGTGCCTGGGAATTGACACTGCGCGGAATGCGAGCCTGAAGCAGGGCCTTTATTTCGGAAGCAAACAGCAGCCCGCCGGCATGTTGAGCGTAGAAGAGCGGCTTCTCGCCGATACGATCGCGGGCGAGGACGAGCCGCCTTCGTTTCGCGTCCCACAGGGCGATCGCAAACATGCCGCGAAGGCGGTTGACGAAATCGAGGCCGTGGTCCTCGTACAGATGGACGAGGGTTTCCGTGTCGGAGGTGGTCCGAAAGGTGTGGCCGGCTCGCTTCAGTTCCGCGGACAGCGCGAGGTAATTGTAAATCTCGCCGTTGAACACGACGCAGACGTCGCCGGACTCATTCGATATGGGCTGGCGACCGGTGAGCAGGTCGATGACGGACAGGCGGCGCATGCCCAGCCCGACGCCGGGGGCCGAGTAGAAGCCGTCCTCATCCGGGCCTCGATGCACGAGCGTGGCGCACATCGACCGCAGCAGGGCGGGGTCATCAAGTCCGGCGTATCCGGCTATACCGCACACGGCAGTTCACTTTCTGGCGCATGTTCGCCGGTGTCGAGTTCCGCGTATCCGCGCCATCCCGGCGGCATCGCAAAAGGGCGCACGGGACCGGCGACATCATCGAGGCCTCCGGAATATGCGCCGTGGCTGGAACGTAATTCGACTTGTTCGGGGCAGCTTCTGACGAGTGGCCAGCGATGTGGATGCCAGGCGCGGGCGAGCATCGGCAGCTTGCGCCAGTCGAGGCCCATCATCCGGGCAGCGGCCATGTCCACCGCGACGGGATTGCGACCGGCCAGGATGAAACCGGCCCGACGGGGGGTGGCGTCCAGGGGGCCAAAGCCCTCGCCGGCAATGATGGCATCGACGACGCTGAAGAAGCGTCGCCTGGGCAGGGGGTGCAGCGTTCCTGCCGCATCGGCGTAGTGAAGAATGCGGTTGATATCGAGCACCATCCGCCAGGCAGTGTCATTGCCGTGCCAATTGCCGGAGCGGATGTTGGCGCAGGTGTCGCCGAAGAGATAGCGGCCAGCGGCCTTGATTGGACGCGCGACCGTCGCCCGCATGCCGCCCAAACCCGGAAAGATGCGCTTGAATCCGGTGACGGCCCAGTTTTCGGCGACGTGCCGAAGCCGATCGTCGGCAAACTGGTCTCCTCCCTGGCCCGGCGTTCCTTCGCGATAATGCGGCAGCCAGTTCTTGTTGCCGTTGATGCCAACGGTGTTCTTCAGGTTGGCGGTCAGGCCGACCTTCTTATGCGTCTTGAGCTTGGGTACGCTGATCATCACGTCGGCTTCGAGGATGGATCGCGAGATCAGGTATTCGTGCAGACCGTTGCGATGGTGGCGCTTTAATTCGGAGCGGTCATATTCGGCGCCGTACAGTGGTCGCGTGCTGTGATCCAGTTCGCAAAAGGCCGAGTGCTGTCCGAGATTGACGGGTACATAGCCGGCCGGATCGCCGGGCAGTTTGCGATGTCCCACAATGACGCCGTCAATTTTCAGCGCGCCTTCGGGCCGCAGGTCGTAAACTTCAATCTCGAAGCCAGTATGCCGTCGAATGTGCCCGCAGATCGAATCGAGGCCCACGATTCGGCGAATCGCGTCAAAGTCGGCGTCGTTCTGCGGCGCATCTGCGATGATAATGCGGCCTCGGGCCTCGAGTGCCAAAAGCGCATAGTCCACCACCGCGCGAATGACGGCGCCACTGGTGATCAGGCAATCGCCATCGCCGGCGCGCGTCTCGCGAAAATCGCGGACGAAGTTTGGCTTGATGACGACGGTCTGGCCGGGTTTGATGAGATCGCGGAAGGGGTTCCAGCGTTGCGAATCGGCGTGCATTGCATCCAGTCCGCACAGTTCCAATGCCGAGCGAACGCCGGCGTAGGCGGCATTGTCGGCTTGCCCCGACGAGGGCGCGCTCCACGGCAGTTCGGCATAGCGTCTTACCGGCGAGAAGGGCGGGCGGCCGTAGGACCCGGTCTGGACGGCAATGCCGACTCGATTATCAAACAGATTATCCACAGGCAGGCTCTGCCTCCGTCGGTTCAGGCTGTTGCAGCGACTTGTACAATTCGACAAACTCGGCGGCCACGTGCGTTCGATCAAAGCGTCGGGCCAGGCTACGGCACGCTGCCGACATGCGAGTTAATGTGTCCGGATCGTCGAGGAGTTCGACAACGGTCCGCGCCAGTACGTCGGGTTCGCGCGGTGGCACGAACCGGCAATGTACATTTTCTTCCAGCCAGTCGGCCGCCGCGCGAATTCTCGTCGTCACGACCGGAACGCCGCTGGCCATCGAGTGGAAGATGACCATGGGCATGCCCTCCTGGTGATAGGTGGGAAATACGAGCAGATCGGCGGCGGCATATGCGGGGATGGTGCTGTCTTCGGCAATGTAGCCGGTGAAGGTTGTCACATCGGACAGGCCGAGTTCGCGGCAGAGAGACTCACACTCGGCCCGCACCGGGCCGTCTCCCACGAAGGCGGCGTGAACATCGTGCTTTTGTCGGATCTGCGGCAAGGCGAGAATCACCTCGCGAAGTCCCTTGGTGGGGATAAACCGGGCAATAAACAGCAGCAGCTTTCGATGCGGCGGTATTTGAAACTGCTTACGAAAGTCGCCAGGGGCGGCATAACGCGAGAGTTCGAGTGCATTGCGGACCATTTCGACGCGGGCCTTCGGAAATCGCCGGGCAATGGCGTCGCGCTCTTCGCGGGAGAGCACACATACCACGTCTGCATTCTTGATGACCGCCGCCGTTGCCAGTTTCCAGTATGAACTCGAGTTCTCGAGAAATGCCAGGTCGCTGCCGTGGAATTTGATGACCAGCTTCGGCCCGAGCAGCCGGGCCAGTGGCGCGAAGAACTGGTCGCGCAGAACGCCGCGCCGGTCGAACGCGCTGTTGAGCTGAACAATATCGGGCCGATGGCGAAAGATGTGCCAGGGCAGGCAGATGAGGTCAAGCAGCCGGGCGACGGCCTTCTGCCAGACTGTTTCGGTGTGTACGCGACCACCATACAGAAAACTGCGGACGTCCACGCCGGCATCGAGCAGCGTGTCGCGCAGCAGGTACAGATGCGAAGGCGGGCCTCCGCGTACGCGGCGATCGGGAAGTGACATCAATATGCGCATGATTGTCGCTGTGATTCCGGCCGGGCGCCTGCAAGCGCCGGCTCTGTGTTTTGCGCCGCGTCCGCATCGCGCCGTGTCAGATAGTCGCGATACGCGGCCAGGGTTTTCCCGGCCAGCACGGCGTTCGTAAACTGTGATTCAATCCAGCGCCGGGCTTCGTGACCCATGCGGGCGCGAGCGTCGATATCCGCCGCCATTTTCAGGATTGCGCCCGCCAGCGCGGCTTCGTCGCCCGGCGGGACGATGAATCCCACGTTTTCATTTGGAACAATGATGGCGTTGTCGGACACGTCCGTCGCCACGACGGGTACGCCGCAGGCCATGGATTCAAGCAGCACGTTGGGCGTTCCCTCGTGATGCGAAGGCAGCAGCGTCATATCGCAGGCGCAGTACAGTTCTTCGGGATCGCCGCGATTGCCGAGAAAACTGCACCGCGAGCCGATGCCCAGGGTCTCGACGAGGCGGCACATGTCCCGCTTGTACGCGGTCGATCCGCGCAGACCCAGATGCAGTTCGTCGCCGACCAGCAGCAGGCGGGCGTTCGGAAGGCGATCGAGCACTTGCCTGAACGCTGCAAATGCGAGGCCGTGGTTCTTCTGGGGTTTGAAGCCCGCAAACATGCCGATGACGAAGTCGCCGACGGGGATGCCGAGCGATTGGCGTGCACGGTCGCCGCTTCGGGGCCGGAACCGGTCGGTATCGATGCCGTTGTGAACGACGCGGTAGTGCGACGGCGGATGCCCGCGGGTGCGCTGGTGGAATGCAGCACCGGCATGTGAGTTTGCGATGATGGCGTCGGCGAAGGAGCGCGTGAGGCGATAGGCGATGCGATGGCATCGGCTCAAATGGTACTCGGCGTTGCGTTCAGAACCGACGATGAGCCGGGTGCCGGCCAGGCGTCCGGCAAGGCGTGCCGCCAGTTCGGCATCGAATAGAAAGCCGTGGACGATGTCGGCCTGCACGCGTCGCAGCAGCCGGGCCAGTCGCCAGACCACGCTCATGTCGTATTTCCAGCGCTTGGGGATGATGTGGAGACGAGACTCACGATGGTGCAGGCGTTCTGCGAGGGGCACGTGGTTTGAAAGCGAGCACACGTGAACGCGGCAACCATCGGATGGCATGGCGTTCGCAAGTTCAATGACCTGGCGCTGCGCGCCGCCATACTCGAGGTTGCTCACGACGAGAAGCACAACATTGACGTCGCGGCGCGGCGGAACCTGCGCCGCAGCTTCCGGGGCCGGCTGTTGCGCGCTGGCCTTGGCTTTGCGGTGCACCGCAAACGAATCAGCGGAATGTCCAGCTTCAGGAATCACGTTCTGCAGCGATGGGGCGAAGGATGTAAATGCACAGGGGAGGGTCGAGCGGTGCCTACATTCCGAAGCACCGGCACCATTGTTCCAGCCAAAGCAGTGCCCACAGCCGGCGGCTCAGGTCGCGCGGACCGCGCTGATGTCGCTCAACGAGGCGCGACAGTTCCGCGCGGTCAAACAGGCGGGCACAGCGGCTGTTCGGCGACAGCAGCAGGTCGTGGGCAAAGCTCACCAGATCGCCGCGCAGCCAGTTGCGAATGGGAATTCCGAAGCCGCGCTTCGGCCGCTGGAGAATATCGGCCGGCAGCAAATCATGCAGCATTCGCTTCAGTATGTACTTGCTGCATCCGCCGCGGAGCTTCATGTCGGTCGGCATGGCGTTGACCCACTCGACCACCGTGTGATCAAGAAAAGGCACGCGCACTTCCAGCGCGCTTTTCATGGAGGTGCGGTCAACCTTGACCAGCACGTCCTCGGGCAGGTATGTCAACTGGTCGGTGAGCTGGCGGATGGCGACTTCATCGCGACCGTTTTCATTGAAGAAGCGCTCGAAGGCGCCGTTGCCGGCACGCGAGTCGCGCTGCGCGGTCTGCCGGAGCAATCGCTGCCGCGACGGCGGATCGAAAATGCCCACGTGGCGCTGGTAACGTTCGGCGCCGATGGCCGCCGCCCGCTCGAGCAATCCCTTGCCGCGCATGCGCTCCGGCCACGCGCCGGCCAATGGCTCGAGAAGATGCCTGCGAAGCGAGCGCGGTGCGCGGCCAAGAAGTCGCTCAAGCGCGGGCTCGTGGTAGCGGTCGTAGCCGGCGAATAGCTCGTCGCCCCCGTCGCCGGAGAGGCAGACTGTCACGAAGCGTTTCGCCTCCCGTGCGACATAGTAGGTTGGAATGGCGGATGGATCCGCAAATGGCTCATCGAAGTGCTGCACCAATTCGCCAAAAATAGAGACATCCAGGTCCGACACCGTGATCTGGTGGTGCCGTGTGCGATAGCGCTCGGCGACGGCCCGTGCATACGGTGACTCGTCAAACTCCTGAAAATCAAAGCCGACCGAGAACGTCTCCAGCGACTCGGCGTGCTGCATGCTGGCCAGCGCGACAATGGCGCTGGAGTCGATGCCGCCGCTCAGAAATGCGCCGAGTGGCACGTCGCTACGGAGCCGTATTTGGACGGACGCCTCCAACCTGCGTTTCAGCTCGTCGACATATTCCTGCTCGGTCAGCCGATCGGCCGGAGGAACCGCCGGCTCCCAGTAGCGATATGTTCGTAATCCGCCGTGTTCCCACACAAGCGCATGCGCCGCGGGCAGCTTGTGAACATCTTTGAATATCGTGTGCGGGGCCGGCACGTAGCCGAAGGCGAGGTACTCATCGAGCGATGTCGCATCCAGGCTGGGTTCAAATCCGGGATACTGCATGAGGGACTTCAATTCGCTGGCAAACAGGAGCTTGCCATTGCGGACGCAATAATAGAGCGGCTTTTCGCCCATTCGATCGCGGGCAGCAAACAGCCTCCGCCGCCGGCCATCCCACAGGGCGAACGCGAACATGCCATTGAGCGCGGCTAGACATTTATCGCCAGACTCCTCGTACAGGTGGAGCAGGACCTCGGTATCCGAGTCGGTGCGAAACTGGCGGCCGCGGCTACAGAGATCGCGGCGGAGTTCGACGTAGTTGTAGATCTCTCCGTTGAAGACAACCGTCAATGAGCCATCGTCGTTGCTCATGGGCTGGCCGCCACCGGCGAGGTCAATGATGGAAAGCCGGCGGTGCCCCAGCGCGACACAGCTCTTGAGAAAGAGCCCGTTGCCGTCGGGTCCGCGATGAGACAGGGCATCGCTCATCGCCTCCAGCGTGCGCAGCTCGATGCCATCGCTGTTGCCTGATGCACAGATTCCGCAAATGCCGCACATGATCAGAATTGCCTCGTACCGGGGCTGGCCAACGGCTGGAGGGGCTCGGGCCGGGCACCGGCGAAAACCGGGTACGTAGACCCAACCGTATCTGCGGTCGAGGATGGCAGCAGCGCTGCGATGATGCCCTCGAGAATTGGCAGAACCCGGTCCGCCGCGTGCCGGTTCGCGACGTAGTGTCGGGCGCGGCGCGATGTGTTCGCCCAGAGGACGGTGTCGTCGTGCAACTGCTTCAACGCTGTTGCCATGCTGCCGGCATCATGCGCGACCAGCCCCAGCCGCTCCCGTGCAATCACGCCGTCCGGATCAAACGTTGATGCCACCGGGATGCCGCGCGACCATGCCTCGAGAAATGTGTTTGGAAATCCCTCGTAGGCCGAGGTGCAGCAGAGTGCGTCACATGTGCCGTACATTCCCAGCACGCGGTGCCAATCGAGCCGGCCGTGCAGGACGACGTTTTCGATCGATTTTGCACGCTGTCGCAGGGATTGGGCGTACGGGCCGTCTTCGTTTGCATCGCCAACCACATCGAACTGGAACTGCGGCAACAGGGCGGCGACGTCGAGCAGCAATTCCAGGCGCTTTTCGGGGCTGATGCGTCCGATCCAGAGCACACGACGCGAGTGCGGGCGCACCAACTCCGCAGCTGGTATGTCCGGCCCGGCAAAGCAGGGCATCGGCAACACCGTGGAATCAATGCCGAAGCCGTTTGTCAGCATGCGCTGCTGCGACGAGGTCTGCACGATCACCTTGTCGGCGTGCCGCAGTCCGTAACGGTAGAGCACGCGCTCGCGCAGGGGCTTCAACACCGGCAGGCGCGGATCGCAGTCCGGATTGCTGGCGACGGCATAGACGCACCGCCGCATGCGCGGACGACACCAGTGCGCGACCTGCCCGAGCATCATGTCGCCCAGGTTGTAGTAATAGACCTGTGCATCGGCGCGGTGCATTGCCTTGCGGAGGCTGGTCCATCGCGGATGAAAGAATCGCAGCCCGGCAATGCCGGCGTCCTTGCGGCACATCGGGATCAGGCGGACACCATCAATCAGCATGCTCTCACGCCCGCCCTCGTCCCAGGTGATCATGCTCACGTGCCAGCCGCGGGCGGCAAACCAGCGGGCGATCATCGCCTGCTGTCTCTCGACACCGCCGGCGTGCCGGGCCAATGCGCCCGCCAGCGCGCCGAAGGCACGGGGTGCGACGAAGCAAATGGAGGGCTGTGCGTTCATGAAGATGCGATTACACGGCATCGGCGCTGTTTACGGCGGACCGCAGCGCGAATCGATCCAACAGCCGCGTGCGATGGTGGGCCGGTATGACCCACGCCCAGTAGATGCAGGCAAGCACGATTCCGCCAAAGACAAGGCCGACTGCAAGGCTTTGCCACGCCGAGTGAGGGCAGGCCCAGCGCGCCGCCAGCAGGCAACCGGCGAAGGGAATGACGGCGATCAACGGACCGAGCATGACGCGCTGCGCGTAGGCGCGAATGCTCAGATTGAGCACATGGCAGGCATATATCGGCGCCACGATGCCGCCGGCAATGGTGACAGGTAATGCGATGGCAAGCGCCGCGGTCAGCATTCCGCCGGCCAAGTACCCGAGTGAAAAGGCGCACATGGTGACGCCGCAGGCGGCGCTGACAAATTCCACGACGGAGGGAACCCAGTGGCGGCCCATGCCCATCAATACCGAGTACGCCGCCTCCTGGGGCAGGGCCAGCGCATGGCCGAGCGCCAATATGCCAAGCACGAGCGGGGCGCGATAGTCCGCTCCCATCCACACTTCAAGCAGGGGCCCGCCCATCGTCAGGAACACCGCCATGATCGGCAGGGCAATGTAAAACCCGTAGCGGCTCCCATTGATCAACAGCTGTTGCAGTGCCGCCGTGTCGCCACTGGCGTGCAGCCGGCCGCTCGTGGGCACGAAGACGTTGGAGTATTTTTTCAGGAATCGCACGGCGTGGAATACGAGGGAGCGTTGCCGCGAATAGACTGCCAATGCCACCGGCCCGAGAAAGAAGGCGACCAGCAGGCTGTTGAACTGATAAAGTCCGGTTCGGGCCATGCTTTGCAGCATGGTGACGCCGCCGAAGCGGAGCATTTCACCTGCCACCCGCCGGTCAATGTAGGCCGGGGATATCCGCAGAGAGGGGGCTATTCGCCGGCTCAGGTGAAGCGCGGCAGCGGCAAACGCCGCCTCGCAGCACAGCACGGTCAGCGCCAGTGAGATAATGCCGTAGCCGGCAAAGAGCAGAACGATCATGCAGATCATGATGACGATGTCGCGGCAGACCCGCGCCAGGTTGAGAATGTCGTATCGCTCGTGGCCGGTCAGAACGCCCTCAAGGGCGCCGAGGGGCAGCTTGAGCCCGGCCGTCATCGCCAGCAACAGAATCGTCCAACGAGCAGTCGCAATCGACACCGGGTCGCTGGGCTGAAGCAGGGTTGGCACCACGGCGAGAAGCCCGGCGCAGGACGCCACGCCCACGACGGCACTGCCGGCAAGAAGGGCAAGGGACGTGTTGACGGACTGGTTCAGCGCGTGGGTATCTTTGACGGCGGCGTAACGCGCGACGTAGCGATTGACCGCCGCCACGATGCCGAGTTGAAGCAGGGACACATAGGCGACGAGTGTCCAGCCGAAGTCCCAGACGCCGAGCAAGTGCGGACCTTCGTGGCGGTCGATGAGCCGCGGCACAATGAAGCCGGCGACGACAACCACTGCGTAATAAACCCACACTGAGGCGACATTGCGGGCGATAGAAGGCGGGCGCACCGGCCGCGTACGAGGCTTATCCACCGAGGAAGCGTCGCCATGGTTTTCACCTATGGCCAGTTCGATCCTGGTTCCAGTGTCCGGGTTATCCATGTTGAGTTGCATTGTTCACAACGAAGTGCAGTGGATCAGTTCGTCCAGGCCGGAGCAGTTCTGGCATATGACGAGTGGTTCCAGTCGGGCGACGGTGAAGGGGAAGGCGCCTGCAAGTACATCTGTTTGCGCTGTTCGACACGAAGACGCAACATCAGCCCGCAGGTGCACCAGAGCGTGAGCATGCTGACGGTCGGCGTGAAGCTTTGCGCACTCATCCCGGTGATCATCAGCGAGGCGAGGGTGGCGAGGGCCATGCCGCCGGCGGCGCGCATTTCAGGGATGCGCGACCTGCACGAGCGTATGGCCCCCAATAAGAGCGAGCCATACAGCGTCAGAACGATTGCCAATCCTATTAATCCGCTGTCGAGCAGGACCTCGAGGTAGGCGTTGTGAGGATGGCCGTGCAATTCGCCCTGTGCCTCCATGATGCGGGAGAGGGGCGGTCGCATGAACTCGCCGCGCCCGTGACCGAAGACGGGGGCGTCGTCAATGCGCTCGATCACGGACGGCCAGATCTTGGTGGTGCGGCCGGCGGTGATCATGTCCCAGTCCTTCGCCTCGGCGCCGGCGGCATCGATATCGCCGAAACCCATCTCGAGGCGATTGGCGACGGCGGGAAACGCAACGAGAATTCCGAGGAAGCCCACCGGCAGGATGACAAGCCACTTTCGCGACAGGAACAGGCCGAACAGCACGCCCACGCCGGCGCAGGCCGCGAATCCGGCCCGCGAAAAGCACAATGCCAGGGCGAGCAAGGCGACGGGCACGCCCATCAACAGCGCGGCGCGCGCCGCTTTGCGGTCGAACAGTTGCCAGCTGGCAATCAGAGACCAGATTGTCCCGACGAGGACCATGGCCATGTCGTTTGCGTGCAGGCCGACATCCCGCTCAATGCGATAGCGTTTTTCCATGTAGTTGTCGCTGGCCAGTGCGCCCAGCGGCATGGTCTTGATGACTAACAGCGAATAGAGCACGCCGACAAGCAACACGCTGATGATGGTCAGCCAGCATCGCTCCTTCGTGCGACAGCCATCAAAGACCAGGGCCCCGACGAGCATGAGCTTGAAGGGATTAATTATTTCGTCGCTCAAGAACGACGAGAACTGCACTCCGTGCCGGATGTCGAAGTCCCCGAAATCGACGACGGCCCGGGCGAATGCGACGCAGGTCATGGTCAGGTAGGCTGCCAGGGGCAGGGCGATGTGTGTGGGCAGTTCCCAGCGCCGCCGCTCGGCGCGCCGTTGCAGAAACCACGGCACCAGTATGGCAACCAGCAGGATATTCCAGGGATTGAGCCCCTGGATGCCAAGAATGTTCTTCGGCATGTCGTTGCGTTCCAGCACCGCAGACAGCACGATCAGTCCGCAAAGCGAGCGGTACCAGTCGCGCCATGCATAGAGCGCGAGCACGCCGACAAACGCAGCAAGCAGGACGAGTCGCATTCAAGTTTGTCCGTGTCAGGCGTGGCCGTTCGCCCGGGTCGTTAACGGGCGCGCAGCCGTTGTTCCAGGACCCTGGCGGGCTGGCGATCGAGCGTGCGCACGGTGATGGGCGGATAACCGTTGCGGCGATTCACGTCGCCGGCGATCTGTTCAAAAGTGGTGAGTTCGGCCTGAGTCCAGGTGTGTTTCCAGTTTTCATTGAGGGCGATCTGACCGTTGGTGCGCAGGCGCATGCCGTGGCCGAGGATGTGGTGCTCGATGGCCAGAAAATCCTGCGTGGCGTCCTGCGGCTCCAGGCCGAGATAACGAAACACGCGCTCCAGCGTGGCGTCCGGCGCGCGGCAGAGTTCCTCGTAGCGAATGGATATGCACGCGTCGGGGCCGAGCTCGCGAGCGATTCGATCGCATTCGGTCTGAACGCCGCGCCATTCGCGCGAGGCGTCCTCCAGCGAGAGCTTGTGTGCGCGCATGTACGAGCTGACGCTTCCGCGTCCATCGCGGGTCAGGTGAATGGCTTTTATCCGCCACAGACCCGCATCGAGCAGATATCGCAATCGCGTCGCATCCTTGGATCCGTCCAGGAACATGGTGCCGCCCTGCAAGCGGGTGATGGCGTCGATCAGGATGCGGTTACGCTTGACAATGTCGGCGAGGCGGGTTCGCCATCCTGGCATGCCCTTCAGCATGGCGCGCCGCACGCGCTCGAAGGATCCTCCCCGATAGGGGGTGCGAAGCACTTTGTTGCCCAGCTTGTGCTCGGGAAAACTGAAGTGCGTTCCCAAATCGTGCAGGTTCAGATCGACGCCGGCACCAGTCACGTCTTCACGCAGGGCCTGCCAGAAGCGGCAATCCAGCATGCGCTCGCCGCACGAACATTGATACCTTTCGATATCACCGCGGGCAGTGGCCTTCAGCTCTCCAATGGTGGCGACGCGCGGGTGCGTGCCCAGGAGAAACGTCAGCAGAGTGGAACCTGAGTAACTTGGCGACAGAATATATACTAAGTCAGTCATCTGAGCTCCGTGGCGCGATGTCCCTGCTCCACCAGACGCGGCGACTCGACGGCCGGCCGCGCAGCCGGCGCTACGTCGCGTACAGCCCGTGTCGATGGCAGGGGGTTTTTCAGGGCGGGGACCTGAGTGCGGGTCAGCAGGCGAGCGGCTGACGTCAGCGTGTGGAACTCGCATCGGCCGCTCTCGGCCGACATTTTCACCAGCAAGGTGATCCGCCGGAATACGGCTTCCACGCCCGATTCGGTGCGCGTGCTGGGCGAGCCGCCGAGCATGAGTTCCGAGGAATGCAGTGCCATGTTGATGTGCGAAGCCGGCCGTGCGAGCGCGACCGCCATCAGCTTTCGGAGTCGATCGTCCGGCTGCTCCGCCGGATTGCACCGGACCGGGCGAAGCGCTTCCGTCTTGCGCAGGATGCGTTTGGCGAGGTTCGGCAGTCGCCCGTACAGGCGGTAGAAGACCGGCGGCACAGGGCGCGTGAACGCGGTCGTCACCGGCAGTTCCACGAGCGTCGCGCTTCCCGGTCTGCTCGCGTCGGTGCAGTCGGGGCGATACCAGTCGATCGGTGCGAAACGATAATCGGGACCGCCGGCACCCCCGGCCGTGCGTGGCACGCCCGTCGTGGAGCGCCAGTCGAACAGGGGTGTCACTGACGTGTCAACGACGTATCCCAGCCGCTCCAGAACCGGCACGTGCGACGCGGACAGGCCCCAGCGGCCGGCGCGATAGGAATGCGGTGGTCCCAGGCGCTGTTCGATCGTTTCTGTCAGCCGTTCCAGCTTGGCGGCGAAGCACTGCACGGGAAGATCGTGAGGAAATGTCGGATATCGCCGGTCGAGGCGGCTGCGCAGGAAGGGCGGCGTTTCCCACGGGTGAAGGTGCGCTCCGATCTCGGCGCCGGCCTCGCCCGCCAGACGCCGAATCATGTCGCAGCAGCGGTCGTTGCGCACGACGCCATAAGTCAGCAGCAATGTTGCCTTGGCGCCCCATACGTCGAGGACCTTTTGAAGGCGGAGGAGCTCGGGAATGTTCCGCAGGCCCAGGTTGCGGTGATTGCTCCAGGCATCATCCGGCTCCACGTCCACGCTGATGACGAATGGAATTCGCGGCGGCATCGCCGATCCGGCGTCATTAATGTGCGGGGTCTGCTCAGGCGACATAGGCGTTCTACTCCGTGCTGGCGCGCTCGTACCGCTTTTCCGGCATGGCGACCGTAAGGAGCCACGCCGGCAGAAGCGGCTTCATGAATTTGATGCGGCGGAGTATGCCGGCATCCAGGCTTCGCCGGACGCGCGCGGCCACACGCCCGCGGGTGCTGCCATGGTTGAGTTCCGGACGGGCGTTCAGATTGAACGATTCGCGCTTTGCCCCGCAGAATGCGGCCACGCGACGCTCGACATAGTCCGGCTGCCGAATGCAGTCTTCGTATTGGATCTCGATGGCCGGAATATTCAGCCGGCCGATAGCTTCTTCCGCCGCTTGAAGGTGCCGCGAGATTCGCCGGCGGAGGTCTTCCTTTACCGCCTTGCCCGTTTTGCACCAGTTCCTGCGAACAAAACTGTTGTGAATCTGGTCGAAGTTTCGCCGAATCAGAACGACGCGGGTCCGCGCGGGATCCATCAGTTTCCACCAGTAACGCAGTGTGAAGCAAAGCCGGGGGTCCTTCCACATCCAGGGGGCCTGGCGATTGCACTGCTCGACAAACTCCCGATGCGCCTGCGTCGGCACCAGTTGATCGACGCGGGCGATGGACTCCTCGGAAATCTCGTCGAACAGCCAGGTGTTGTGGTGAATGAACCCGGCCGCGCGAAGTACATCTACGTTTCGCTCGACCAGATCGTCGGCTTCGAAGTAGCCGAAGGGATTGCCATCATCCCCATCGCGAATGTGCGGCTGCTTGCGTTCTCCAACGTGCCAGCCGGCGCTGGCGAATGCCGCGGCGGTCAGGCTGGTGCCGGATCGCGGCGCGCCGACGACGAGGACATTCATGTTGGCATTTCCCGAGAGTTGGTCGTGTGCAAAGTTGTTTTTCATCATTTAGCGGGCCTCGATGCAGTCACCAGCAGCGAATGCGCTCGGAGCACAGACGTCGGAAACCACGACACCAGCGGCTCGATGACCGCCATCCATCGTGGCAGCCGAAGCGTGATTCGCCGCGGCAGCGAGAGAAAACCGCGGACGCGAACGTTTTCGTACCCGGCCCGTCTCATGAGCCGGTGCGCTTCGCCCACCGTGTAGGCGTGGTAGTAGATGTGCGAAGCGTGCGAGCCTACCTTCGGCATTGGCGGGCGAATGTTGCCCATCCAGCGGTAAACAAGGATGGCCAGCCGGCCTCCCGGTTTGAGCGATCGACGAATGTTGATGAGCGCCAGTTCGCGCAGCTTCGGCGACGGGATGTGATGAATGACTCCCGGGCAGATTGCGACGTCGAAATGGGACCTGGGCAGTTTGATTCGCGTCAGATCGCCGACTCGGGCATCCACGTTGGTGATTCCCCGGGAGTGAAGCTGACTTTGCAGGATGCCGATGCTTCGGGCCGAGTAGTCAATCGCGCAGACGGACTGAACGCGCTGGGCCAGCGGAACTGTGAACCGCCCGACGCCGCATCCCGCGTCGAGCACCTTGTACTGCGGCCGGAGTCGCGCCGCGTGCAGCACCAGGCGAATCTGGCCGAGATCGCCGTAGGGCCCCAGCGAACGGCGGCAATAATCGCGATACTCCGCCGCTTCGCGGTCCCGGGCCTCGATCTCCAGAGACTTGAGTTGTTCGGAGGTCAGTGGTCGCAACGGGAGTCGCCCTCAGTAACGGGTTGCGGGGTTTCCGTTGGAAAATGATTGTCTGGATGGCCCGAATAAGACTGCGGTTGGTGTACTGAGTACCTCGTGTGCCATGGCAAGCCCAAAGGAACGGAGTGCCTCGGCACAGGCATCGGCCCGTAGCGTGGGAATCGGCAGCAGTTCGCAGCTCCAGCGGTCGTCACGCTCTGGATAGCGACGCAGGTCGTCATAGGCGACGGCCGGGAGGTAGTCCGCGAGGGGCGGGTTGTAAATATTCTCAATACGAATTCGTTTGGTGTTCCAGATGCGACGAACGGCGGCATCGCGATCGGCCGTCAAGAGCGGCACTGCCAGATAGCACGCATCGCCGCCACGCAGTTTCATCATGTGGCCGTTGCCCAGCGCGTCGGCGAGCGACTTCTGAGCGCGGCGATACCGGCCGGCGAGATCATCCCAACGCTGAAGCCGTTCGCGCAGGCGCTCAAGCTGGGCCGGCGGCGGAAACTGCCGGAATGCGGCGCCATCCAGGCGCAACAGCGGCTCGCAATGTGCGAAGGGATCGTATGCACCGGCGGCATACTGAATCAGATGAGCGGCGCAGGATGGGCGCGTATTCTCCGGCGTGGGCGTGCGATGCGGCTGGGGCCCCTCGCCAGCCCGCTGCCTCAAGCCTGTCGACCGGGCAATGCGAACCGCGCGTGCCCGCAGCCGCCGGCGCCAGCCGCATGTCTCGCTCCAATTGTCGATGGCCGCGTCAAGTCTGGCCTGGTGCCGCGTCGAGCGACAGATCACGACGCCGCAGGCCTCGTCGAAGTATTTTTTGAAGCTGAAGATTGTTGCGTCGCCGAAGGTTCCGATGAGACCGGCGTCGATGCGCGAGTCGAGTACCTGGGCGGCATCCTCGATCAGCAGCCACTCCCGCTCGCGGCAGAGCGAACGCAACTCATCCATCTGGTCGGGCACGCCGTACAGGTTCGTCGCGATGACGCCGCGAATCTCATCCTGCGACAGGCCGGCGAGACGATTAACGTCGATCGTCGGATGGTCGATGTTTGAATCGACGAAAACCGGGCGCAGCCCGGCCGCGTACGTCGAAAATGCCACCACCTCGCAGACCGGCGCGATCATGGCGACGCGTTCGCCGCGCTCGAAGAAGGCCTTCAGCGCCGCAGTCAGGCCGAGCCGCCCCGAAGGGACGAGGCGCGCCTTGCCGCCAAAGCGCTCTTCGACGAGTGCTTCGATCTCCGCCTTCATTTGTGGCCCCACCAGAGCCATTGATCCTGTCCCCTTCCGGTCGTGTGATGTGTCGGTAATCGCGTGCTTAATGGACGAACCGCAGATAGCGGCCGGTCGGCCATGTCCTTGACGCGAATAAGAGGTTGTTTTTGAGAGAAGGCCTTGTCATCAGCACGTCGCGGCCCAGGCAGCACTCGGCCCCGGCGCGCTCCTTGTCGCTGTTGTAGCCCCCCAGAAAGTCGTACACCCGCATGCCATCCTCGATGCACTTGCGGATTACCATGGCCCGGAGGGCGCCGCCGACGCCGCCTCGGATCTTCGCAAACGTCGGATCGAAGCCGCGCTGCAATTCGTACAACACGTCACCGACGACGAGACCCAGTTGCGCGGCGAGCGTCCGACCGCCGACTTGAACGCGGTGCAGCCTGAGCTGCCCGCTCTCGAGCATGGCTTTCGCCATGAGCCGGTAAAACGTTTGCATGGCGGCATCGGCGAAGATGCCGGGCATTCCGCTGCTGGTCCACCGGGCCTGGTGCAGATCGAACAGTTCGGGCAGCGCTTGTTCGAGCTCCGCCTGGCTGTCGCAGGTCAACAGCACGGCGCCGCATTCGCGTTCCAGCCGGTTCATGCCGTGACGGACCTGGTAGCGCATCTTGCCGGACAGCGAATTCAGGTATTCCGCGAAGCTGGAGGGAAGGACGATTCGCGAGAACGGAACGTCGCGCGAGCGGCACTTCAAGCCCAGCGCGCCGGCCAACCGTTCGGTGCTCCCTGCGGTGTCGTCTGACGGACTCATGTTGGGCAGCCAGATCGCATCCCAGTCGCCGGGTCGTGACAACAGGCTCTCAAGCACTGCCATCGTCGCGGCAGCTTCGATATCACGCCGTGCCAGTATGTCGCCGTATTCCGATCCTCCCGGCGCGTCTCCCAGGATTCTCAGGCAGCGGTAGGGCACCAGTCGGCCCAGCATCAGCCTGCACTGATAAAACGGCCCGATCGCAGCCAGCCGTTCATCGGCGCTTCGCACCGCAATCACAAGCAGTTGCGCATCCGGACGAAAGGCCTGCTTCCAGGCCGCGATCCACTCCCAGGTCAGGAATACGTGTGGCGTGGCGCTCTTCTCGACCAAGGCGTTCCACTCGCCGGCAAGCGCCTCAACTTCGTCAACGCTGGTGAGAACGCGCGCCTGCAATGGCTGGGCCGAAGCCGGCAGGCCGGCGACGCTTTCGAATGATGCAGCAGGCGCAGTTTTCGTTGCAATCGTCATAAGACGCTTATAGAAGCTCGGTTGGACTCAGGACGACGCTCTTAGCGAACGGCGAACAGAGGCTGCGGCCGCGCCCGGGCGCCAACAAAACGCCGGCGAACGAGCGCAGCACACTCGCGGGCGACCATGCCTGCAAACAGGGCATTTGTCACCAGGTAGCGCTTCCAGAGGCGGCCGGGTTCCTGGCCGACGCGATACAGCCACTCCAGTCCGGCGCGCTGCAACACGTCAGGCGCGCGCTTGACGCGTCCGGCGAGCACATCGAATGCGCCGCCGACGCCGTGGCACACCGGTACATCCATGCAGGGGGCCCATTCCGCAAGAAAGCGCTCCTTCATGGGCGATGAGATGCCGACGAAGAGGATGTCCGGCCGTGCCGCGGCAATGTCTCTGGCCACGCCTTCGGCCTCGTCCTGGCTGAAATAGCCATTGCGCCAGCCGGCCAGTTGCACACCCGGAAAGTCTGTGCGTATGCGGGCGACGACGGTTGAGAGCACGTCGTCGCGCGCACCAAGGCAATAAACGCGGTAGTTGCGTTCGCTCGCCCGTTGCAATAGCACGCGCATCAAGTCAATCCCCGTGACGCGCTCCGGCAGGCGCTGCCCGAGCAAGCGGCAGGCCCAAACGATGCTCATCCCATCGGCGATGGTCACATCCGCGCCAAGGACGGCGCGGCGAAGTTGTTGATCCTTCGCCATGTTGACCAGTTTGGCGGCATTGAGTACGCCGACCAGCAGGCGCTCTCGCGTTTCGATGGCCCGGTCGGCGGCCTTGATCACGTCGTCTGTCGTCAGGGCGTCGATGCGAACATCAAATAGATGCCGCGTCGGCCACCTGGCACTCTGCGGGGACATGTGCGACTCCTTTTCCGTTGGAACTGCTGCCGATTGTCCGGCCACTCGGCCAGGCATACAGCAACCATCCCAGGTGGTAGGGGCGGGATTCCCAGTCAATGGCCTTCGGCGGAAACAGGCGATCGAGCCCGATGAGGCGCGCCGCTGGATGGAGCCGGCTCGCCACCGCCTGTAGTCCGCGTGTCAGCTTTCGGGGTTCGCGGCGCGCGACTTTCCGCCAGATGACGTTGGCGGCTCGATCGATCAGCGATCCACCGATTTCGGGCGAACGGGCCAGCCACGAGAGCCCGCGCACCACGGCCTGCGAGAAATCGCGGTGTGCGGACGCCTCGGCTGCGAAAAGGGCCATGGGGGCCATGGCATCCTGGTGGACCGAATAGACGGGATAGCCTTCGATCACGTTGCCGGTGCGGGCGTCGAAATGCCACCACCACTGGCCGTCGGCGCCCTGGCGCTGGCAGATGCCCTCAGCGCCCTCGCGAGCCACGTCGATGGCACCGTCATCGTCGGTCGTCAGTCCGTAACGCGCGAGCGCATGAACCGGATAGACCTGGTCGGCGAAACAGGCCACGTGCGAACGCAGGGAGTTCTGCGCCGCATCTGCCGGCCAATGGCCAAAGACGCGGCCGCTGGGCCGATAGGTGCCGATCAGCCGCGCCGCCAGCTGACCGGCCAGTTCTTCGTGCCGGCCGTCGGTGACGAGGGCGTCCAGTGCCCAGGCCAGGTCCACCGTCGTGTGGTTTCCGCTTGCCGGATCGAGCGCCGCCAGTCGTGCCGCCAGGATGTCCCGCGAGCGAAGGTCCCATGCGCAGGCAGCCCAGAGCATGAGCGCCGCGTCGCCAAGGCTGACACGATCGTTGCTCGCCTGAACCAGGTGTTCGCACACGGCGCGACCCGAGGCCCCGTGCAGCACTTCGCGAACGGCCTCCGGCGACTCGCCTGCCAGACCGATCAGCGCGATTGCCGTGTAGCGATCGCTGGTTCCCTCCAGCTGATCGAGGCCGTTGTCCGTGCGTTTCAGCCGAAACGCAAACCGGTGTGCCCGCGGGCGGTACATGCGAGCGAGGCCGGCGAGTGCGATCGACCGCAGCTCGGCGACTGCACGACTCGTTTCAAGTGCATTGAGTGTCATCGGAAGAGAAATCCAGCCGGATCGATGCGATCCTGTAGTGTTGATCCGCGGCCCACGTTGGCGAACGATGACCTTTGAAGGTCGCGGCGATTAAGAAACTCGATGCCAGTGGCATTGCCGGTCACGTTGTAGGTGGTGGAGACGCCGGCGCGGAAGAAGACGCTGCGATTGACAAAATCAACAAATCGCGTGCCGAAGGTCTCGGGCACCCAGAAAATGTCTCCGGCGGCGAGCATGATGTTGGGATCTTCGCCGCTGCGCAGCTTTTCCAGGTCAATGCGCACCTGCACGTCGGTGCCATCCTCGAGACGCCGGACGAGCGTCGCCTCAGTGGGCAGGACGTCCTCGCGAACGCCGCCGGCCGCAGCCAGCAACTGGAGCAGGCTTACTTCCGTACCGGGCGGAAAGGCCTGCGGACCGGGGACGTTGACCAGGCCGGCCACGAAGATCGTGTTCGGCGTGGCTGCTTCGACCTCGATGATGTCGCCCGTGTTCAGATCGGGCACTTCGAATGCCTTTTCCAACTCGACCGGATCGAGCAGATTGAGCGTCAGCGCATCGCCTGCGTCGCCGATCCGCTTGATCGTGACCTTGCCGGAAGCCACGTAAGCCAGCCCACCGGCACTGGCAACGGCATGGAGAACGTCCCGCTCGGTGCGCTTCAACCGGATGATGCCCGGTGTCGCAACGGCGCCGACGACGACGACATCTGTCGTGGCGTGGTCTGATACAATGGTGTGTACGGTGATGCCGCTCTGGAAATAGGCCGGCACGTAGGCACCGAGAATCGCCTGTTCGACATCCTCCAGCTCCATGTCCGCCACCGTCACCGGGCCGACCAGCGGGAGATTGATGTGTCCCTCGCGGTCCACGCGCGCCACGGTTATCGTCGGCAGCGTCGGGGCTTCCAGGTCCAGGCCCGTCAGTGTGACCGTCAGCGTGTCCGACGGGCCCACGCGATAGGGCCGGTTTGATCGCTCGGCCCACAATTCCGCGGGGCGCGGGTTCACTTCGGGCTCGGGCGCGATAACGGGAGCCGATTGTTCCTGGATCTGGATGAATTCGTGAATGCTGATCCGGCGATCAGTGCAGCCTGTGATACACAGCAGTAGCACAGCTGCAACCAGGCTGTTGCAGGCGTGCCTTCCACACGGCACGGCGTTTGCGCGGTTCGACGGCGTCGTGCAGGCGCCGCCGGCCGATCGCCATGTCCCCCCGGAATCTGGTCGCGCTCCGAAGTTAAACAGGTCCAACATGTTTCCGCCCCTTCACGAGTTCAATTCGGCTGTCCGCGCGGGAACCGGCCGTTCCGGCTCACTTTCCGGCGGCGCCGTGATGGTCTGAGTGAATGGATTTGCACACTGCGATGTGACGTGATCGGCCGTTGCCGGCAAACCAGAGGGGCTCGGCGCCTGGCCGCGTCGAAAGGCCCACGCGCCCGCGCGTTTCCGGCGAGCCGCCGATGCATATGGCGGCTGATTCTCGCGCAACAGCCACCGCAGCGGGACGCGAAACTGGCCGCCCAGTGTCAGAACAGTGGCAAAGAGGATTTTGAAATCGAGCCAGGCCGACATGCGCCGGACGTACATGAGATCGTAGAAAATCCACTCCTGAAAATCACCCTGTGCACGATTGTACGAGCGGCACAACTGCCACAGCCCCGTAATGCCCGGACGCACCGAGAGTCGCGCCTGTCGCCACGGCACGCAGATCTGGTTTTCGCGAAACGGCGAAGGCCGCGGTCCGACAAAACTCAGATGTCCGACCAGCACATTGAAGAGCTGCGGCATTTCGTCAATGTTCGCCTTTCGAAGAATGCGACCGAGACGCGTCACGCGCGGGTCGGTTTGCAGCTTGAACTGCGGCCCATCGACGACGTTCTCAGCGTATAGCCGCCGCTGGAGCAGGTCCGCGTCGCGGTGCATCGACCGGAATTTCAGACAGGGAAAATCACGGCCGCCGCGGCATTCGCGGCGATGCACGAAGAAGACCGGCCCGCGGGAGTCCAACTTGACCAGAATGGCAACGAGGATCAGCAGGGGCGACAGCACGATCAGACCTGCAAGCGCGAGAACAAAATCGCTGGCCCGCTTCCAGAAGGCGTACAGCGGTCGGGAAGGGGACCGGTCGCTGATATGATCGATCCGTTCGTCATGTATCGCCGAAGAATCCTGTTCCTCCAGCGCGGGGCTCGCGGCTGCCGGTGTCGATACGCGCCTGGTCAAGGCCGGGCTGATCCCGGACCTGGACACGACGCGATCGCAAACGGTCGAACGCTGCTGTACGCACGCTTCCGGGAGGATCAGCGATCGCGCCACCAGTGCGCCGCGCCGGACGACGCAGTTCTCGCCGATCAGCGTGGGGCCGACGATCAGGGCTTCGGACTCGATGACGCTGCCGGGCTGAATCACGACCGGCCCGATGATCCGGGTAGAGCCATGAACCAGCGCCCCTCGGCCCACCAGTACGCCGGGACTCAGACGTGAGTAGTGTTCGGGGAGAATCTCGCGTTCGACCGTATCGGCGACTGATGTTTCGGCCATCGAAAGCTGGCTGTGAGCGTCGGCCAGGTCTATCACCGGTGCCGCGATGGTCCGATCGCGCGTCGGAACGCCGCGGCGGACGAGGGCCAGGCGCAGATCCCGCAGCGATGCGCACTCGAGATTGTGCAACAGCCTCGCAGGCAGGATTGAGTAGGCCACGGCGGAGGATTGTTCGTTCAACCAGGTCTTGGGTTCGTAGAGGCGGCGAATGCGGCAGACTCGGTCGTGGCGATCGCGTTCCAGGCGTTCAACGACGCGCGATCTGCCGACGCCGACCGGCATTATGTGGGTGGCGCCGGTTTCGGCGGCGCTTTCTTCGAGAATGGACTGGAAACTCAGGTGCGGCCCCGGCCAGTGCCTGGGATCGATCAGCAGAATCGTGTCGGAGGGTTCCAACTGGTCGGCGGCGTCGGAGAGGCCGGAGACGCGTGCAATCTGTTCCCGGGAACCCTGCGCGATCAGCTCTGCCGAGGCCGAGCTTCCCACGAGGAATACCTGCTCGCACCCGAATCCACCACAATGCAGGACCAGGTGATCGAGCAGCGTGCCGGTGCCATATGGCAGGCTCCAGGCGTGCAAATGACCCGGCCGGCCGTTGTGCGGCTGCATTCGTCGTCCCAGGATGACGCAGAAGTATCGCATGTTCTCAGACGAGTTGTTCGTTCAGATCGGGCCGATAGCGGCTTGCGTATTCATACGCGGGATGTCTGGGCTGCACGCCGGTCAGCACAGTGCCCAGGAGCTTGGCCCCCGCGGCGGCCAGGCCGGCAAGCGCGTCGACAACGTTCGGCCGCGAGCTGCTCGAGGAGCGCAGCACGAGAATCGTGCCATCTGCCTGGCCCGCCAGAATGCGCGCGTCCGCGGTCAGCAGCGTGGGCGGCGTATCGAGAACGACGTAGTCGTACTGTTTTTTCCAGCGGCGCAACCACGCCGAGAACGATCCGTTCGCCAGCATCTCCTGTTCTTCGGTGTTGTCGGGCGATGCCTCGCCGGCCGGCAGCAGCACCAGATTGTCTGACGCGACCGGCACGATCGCGCCGTGTTCGGGGACGCGCCGGGCCAGGAGATCGCACAAGCCCGGGCGATGATCGATGTCATATGCCGACGACAGCGCACACTGGCGGACGTCGGCATCGACCAGCAGCACCTTCTTGCCCAGGCGGCCGAGGCTGGTCGCCAGCAGAAGCGCAACGCTCGTCTTGCCGGCATTCGGTTCCGGGCTGGTGATGGCGACGGCAGAACCGGCAGGCAATCGCTGCAACAGCGCCGTGCGCAGCATGCGCATGTTTTCCGAAAGAACGGGATCGGTGCACATCTCGCCGGCCGCCGGCAGCAAACCGCGCACGTGCGGCAATTGACCGAGGAATGGCGCGCGGGTGATGTGAATGACGTCGTCTGGCGCGTAAATCGCGGTGTCGGCGGTGGAACGCCAGTATCCCGCGCCTGCCGAGAGCATCATGCCGACGGCGATCACCATGAAGGTATAGACCGTGCGGCGATCGCGATGAGGGGCCGACGATGCACGTGCCTCGGACACCTGAGTGATTCGATGCCGCGGTGCGTCGATCTCGGTGGTGATGGACTTGATGCGGTCCTGCACGAAGCCGAGCTCGGCTTTCTTGTTTTGCAGCTCCTCGGTCGCCAGCACGTAGACGTGTGCGTCCTCGCTGGCGTTCTTCAGCTGGCCCAACTGTTCGTTGTAGAGGCTGGTCATCTCCTCCAGTTCTTTTTCCGCAAGGGCATACTCAGATTCGAGTGCCGCCAGACCGGCACGAGGGTTGTCGGCGGCCAGCAGACCGAACTGGGTGTCGATGCTCGTGGGCGTGCCCAGCAGCTGAAGCGCCCGCGCCTCAAGGCGGTCGCTGGTCTGCTGCAACTTGAGCGTCAGCGTGGCGATGTCCGGGTGCTTCTCGCCGAGCTTTCCGCGAATCTGATCCAGTTTGTCCTGATAGGACGAGCGTTCATCGTTGAGCCGGCTCCAGATCGGATCGCTGTAGAACTCCAGGCGCGGCGGCTCGATCTTTTTGGGCGCAGCCTTCTCCGCGTCCGGTGTTTCTTTCCTGGCGACGGTGTCTTTCAGCCTTTCGATGCGATAGGCTCGGACGCGCTGGGCCATCTGCATGCGCTCGAGTTCAAGCTCGAGTTCGTCGATGCGCTCCGTCATTCGACCCAGGCGCGCCTCGTCGGACAGACCCGTGCCCGCCTCGCTGAGGATGCGGAACTTGTTGTCCTGCGCCGCCTTTACTTCGTTTTCCAGCCGCCGCCGTATGCCGGTCAGTTCCTTGAGACGCTCCTCCGTGGTGCTTCGCATCTCGGCAAGGGATTCGTTCATGTATTCCGCCACCACCGCATTCACGAGGACGGCGCCGTCTTCGGCTGATGCCGTCTCCATGCTCACATCGATCAGTTCCGTTCTGGGCCTGGGCCGCACCTGGAGCTCCTTCAGCAGCCGGTCCATGGGATCGGGAGGCACGCCGAAGAGCTGCGCGATGGCGGAAGGCTTCTCGCGGTACCAGCTGGTCTGCTGCACCTGAGATTGCTGGAGCACGCGGGCAAGAATGGAGGGATCGAGGAGAAGGCCCACCTGCGTATAGACATAGGCCTCGTAGTCGGGAATCTGCGCGTTTTCCTCCACCTTGTAAAGGACCGGCAGCACCACCGGCCGGATTCGAACGACGGCGTTGGCCCGGTATGCCGGTTTGATCATCTGCCAGATGAGCGGCACACCGGCGCCGGCAACGAGGCAGAACAAGAACAGCATCAGCCATTTCTGCCGCATCATGCTCTTGAGGCTCAGCGGGTTCATGGCAGCCGCCGATGTGTCTGCGTCATGACCCGGCGGAGGGGCCCGGTGCATGCCGTTAAAGTCGGAACTCGACAGTTGCGGCGCCGGCCGCGTCGTCAACTGCAATACTCCCTGTGCTGGTTTTTTATGTTCGGACATGATTCAGCCCCTTCCGAGTGCGCCGCTGGCGCATCCGCCCTCCGCCGCGATCTGACATTTCGCTAACGATCGACAAGCTATTCATATCTGCCCGCGCGCGTTTCAGGAGAGAACCTGGTCGCGTCTGATCGTGAGTGGCGCGAGCCGAGCGCCGCTGACGACGATGCAGCGGTATAGAGAGCTGTGGGCGCCGATCTCGCTCTGGTCCCAGACGGTGCTGTGACAGATGAATGTTCCCTCGCGAATCGTGCACTGAGTGCCGATGATCGCCGGGCCGACAATCGTCGTGCCGGCCTCGATCGTCGTGCCGGCGCCCACGTGCACCGGTCCGATCAGATGCGCCCCGTCGCTCACGCGGCAGCTCTCTTCCACCAGCGACTCGCCGCGGCGGCGAAAGCCCTTCGGAACGTTGCCGCTCCTGAACATGTGCTCGAGCGTCCACTGACACGCCGACAGGTACGATTCGGCATCCGTCACGCGAGGCACTTCGGCCGCCACCGGATGGGCGACCACCAGTTCGCCGGCGGCGTGCAGCCGCGGCACCAGCGTCTCATTGATGTCCTGGTATCCCTGGGAGTGGATGAACTCGAGCGCCCGCCGATCGAAGACGCGAACGCCGATTGGAATCAGATCGTCTCGCGAACCGCTGCCCGACGACGGACGCACCGCGATCGTCACGGCGGCTGCCGAGCGCCGGTGAGCCTCCAACAGCTGCTCGATTGGCACCTGCTGCGGAATAACCGTCGCGTCGGCCACGAGAAACGTATCGGAATCGCTCTTCAGTGCCGCGTCGCGCACGCAACCGGCAGAGCCGCGTGGAAGGTGATCCTCGCAGTAATCGATCTCGATCTGCCCGGCGCGGCCCCTGCCCAGCGAACGCCGGATCACGGCGGTATCGCTGTTGGCGCAAACAGTTGCCCGACGGACACCGCCGGCGTGCAGCCAGTCGAGTGAATAGTTGATGAGAGGGCGATCCACCACCGGGACCAGGGGCTTGGCCGTGTACGTTTCGAACACGGAAGAGCGCCACTGGTGTACGCCCGCCAGAAGTACACCTCTGATGGAATCGTTGCTTTTCACAATCTCCTGCTGACTGATGCGTGTTTCATTCGATCGCCGTCATAATGCTGGCACTGCTGCCAGCGAGTCACGTGCTGCCAGTTCCTTCGCGTCGCGATCGGCGACCTTTATCGCGATACGCGTCTTCAAGTGCAGCTTTCTGTTAACGTCGCAAACGCCCGCGAGCGAGAATGCCGGCAGCTTCTGGTGGTACGCGCGGCTTATCCATCCACCGATCGGATGTTCCTGTCCGCGTACGAGCGACAGGTTCAGGCGCGCGTCGCAGAACACGTCGACCTGCTGGCGACCGGCGTCCACGCGAAACCGGTTGCCCGGCAGCGGGTGGACCCGGCAGTTCTCACCAAAGTGCAGGTAGAAGCCGACACGGCAGGGCGCAGCGGCGATGATGTCGTCGCTGATGTGCAGCTTGCGCGTCGACGCGTCGAGTCGAAGCGAGCGGCGGTGCGTTGCGCGGCATGGAGCGCCCTGATAGCCGTCGTGCTCTGCCGCGACGATGGTGTGCGTTTTGTGATCGTCCCAGGCCAGTCGGCGGACCGTCGCCCGACGGCCCCATAGAAACAACCCCAGCATGTCCGACTGGTCCCGATCGTCGATCGTAATGGTGTTGTGCGCCCGGGTAGAGCGGAAGTAATCCCGCCATTCGCGATGCGTGAAGTAGTCGTAGGTGCCCGGGTCGACCAGAATATCCTCTCCGCCGGCCCGCAGCGTGAAGCTCAGCGCGTCGGCGTGGCCGTGCGCCGCAATCGCGCCAAATCCCAGCGGCGCGCCGTCAAAGGTGACGCTGATGCGGTCGTCCGAATCGCGATGCCCGCATTGCAGCAGGTAATAGCCCGCATCTTCGAACGCGCGGGATTCGATGGGCGCGCCGATGTCGCGCGCTGGCTCGGCGTCTGAAGCGGCATCGGGTAATTCGTTGAGGAGCCAGAACGCCGGCTCGCTGACTCCGCCCGCAAGGGCCTTGAAATCGGCTCGATTGAATAGAGCGCCTCCCACCGCGAGAAGCGACCGGGCATCGGTTGGGCCTTCGCCCAAATCGAGCACATAGCCATCGTCGCAGTCGCCAAAGATCGGCGGCCGTCCGCCCTCGACGAGGGCCGCGACGAACTCGAACATCTTTTCGAGCCGCGTCCAGTATGCATCGGGAAAGTCCCGGCCCTGTTTCCGCGCCAGGATGCCGCACAACACAAAGAACTGGAGCACAAACAGGTGATATCCAAGGGCAAGCTCGCGGTGGACGCCGTCGCCGCCGGTCTGCGATTCGATCTCCTGTAAGAGAATGGCGCGGCTCTTCTCGATCCGCTTCGCGGCGCCGGGCAACCAGTGAAAGCAGGCGCTGCCGATGAACGCTCCGGCCGCTTCGCCCACCAGGTGGTTGTTCGCCGACGAGTATCGCGAGTAGCGGCGCGTGATGCCATCCAGGTGCCACTGAGCCGCCGCTTCGATGCGGCCGCCGAGTTCGCGCCGCAATAGACCGCTCGGCCGGATCAGTTCCAGCGCCCAGACCCAGTTGATGAGCCGGATCGCCAGCTCCATCGGGCTGCGCCAGTTCATGCCCGTCCCCCTGGGGCACTGGTCCAACCAGCTTTCCATATGCTGCAACACGCAGCGCGCGTAGCGAAGATCACCGGTGTATCGATAGGCCCGGCCAAGTACGACCAGATGGTGGTGGCGGTTGAGCTCCCAGACCCACTTCGCATCGCCGGCAATGCGGAAATCCCGGTAATCGACCGCGGCCGCACAGACGATCGGCGTCGTGCGCTGGTGCTTGTAGTCGCAGTTCCAGTTAATCTCCTCGCCGATGTGCAGTTCCGCGCCGCCGATGAGCCGCATGAAGCCACGCAGGATGCGCTCGGCGCGCTCCACGGCCTCGTCCTGCCACTTCTGCGGCACCGCGTTCGGCAGCAGGCCCGGCGATGGCCATTCTGTGCCGAACAGCACGGACGCCCGGTGGGCGAGCAGTTGATCGCCTGCCGGCGGAACGCGCTTCTGCCATCTGCGTCGTAGCGGCCAGGTGCAGCGTTCGGTCGAGTCGCGCAGCAGATGGCCCATGCGCCACACGACTTCGGCGGGCGACATCGACTGCAATCTGCGGCTGTACCAGACAACGCTCTGCATACGTCACGCGTTCCGATCTGTGGTTTCCGGCGTCGGTGCCGGAAGCAGGTCCTGCGTAGAGTCGCCTGCGCGAACTCCGTCCCTCTCGACTGCACGGGTTTTTCGTTGCAAGTCCATTGCAGGCAGCTATTTATGACGGCAAACGCGTTTTTGGCGCGCTTGAGCTGAAAGGCCTACTCGACGGCCTCCACGTGCATCAGTTCGACGTCTGCCACGGCGGATTGTCCAAGCGCGGCCACTTCCAGATAGATGCGGCCCTTCTTATTGCGGCGGACAACCACGCCCTCGAGGCCGGTCAGCGGACCCGCGATGACGCGGCATCTGCGACCGATCCGAATGCCGGGATAGAGCCGCACGCGATCGCCGAGAATCAGCGCCCGGCGGATGCACTCCAGCTCTTCCCGCAGGCGGTCCTGGTCTTCGACCGCGAGGGTACGTGCCACGCGCTGCGTGCGCAGGCTACGCAAGCGATCTTCCTCAAAGGCGAAGGCGACGAAGACATATCCTGGAAAGAGCGGAAGCTGCACCATCATGCGCCGCCGACCGTAGGATCGCGGCACAGTCACGAGCGGCAGAAAATGTTCTATGCCCAGCTCGCACAGCTCCGTGGCGAAAGCCTTCTCATGGCGGGCTCTTGTCTGAAGCACCCACCAGCGCCCGTCGATATCGGAGATTGGTCGTTCTCCCCGTTGCGCGAGCTCCGCGGTGCCGCCCGAATCGATTGTGCGCTCTTTCGCCAGAATCGCAGTCATCCTCCCGCTCTCAGTTCGAAGATTTGCCTTCGTCCGGCAAACCTCTGTCTTACGCGATGTCGTCAGGGGCATCTATCGAGCGAACTCCGGAAGCTCGACTCCGAAGAATACCCAGAGCGAATGTCTGCACCCTTACGTGGCGCAGACAGTCCGTTGATAACCGCCCCAGCGCGCCCTTTGCCGCGTTGAGCGGGCGGCGAGCACGTGGTCGCGGCGCTGGTGAGGCTGCAAACGCAACTCATCCCGTCTGGGGCCGCCGAAAATCATTTCCAAGTGCAGCGGCAAGTACCGTTTGCCCGTACAATCGAGTATTCGTCGCCGCTGCGCGTTCGCCTCAACGTCACGCATACGGCATCATGGCTGCACGTTCCGCGAATGCCTCAGCAATCGCGCTCCCGGCGATTGCCGCGTTTACCGGTGTTCGATCGTTCGCTGCATACGAGCGTTCGCCCCGCCGCATGTCGCGTTGACCGGGGGCCGGCCCATTGGTATGGGCCGGCGCCGTCGAAGCCTTGGGCGCGCGGCCGCCACTCCGCGTTTCGCGGGTGGCGGTGATCGCACGCCGAATTCAAAAAGGCGGTCGGGGTCGCCTGGCGGAGGGAGGCGGGGCGGCAAGATACGCACCAGCGGTCGACCCCGACCGGTTGGAAGCACAGAAGGTTCTGGTTCATGTCGATTCTTCTACAAGCCCGCATCTTCTTTCGCGGCCTCGTCCTGTTCACCGCGTGTCGCGCTTTTTTCGTTCGCGTCATTGATGGGCGATCATACGTAGCGCGCCTTGCCTTCGGCTATCGGCATGTCCATTGAATTTGCTTCGGGCGTCGCACCTATCCCAACTAGGTGAATTCCCGAGAGTGGATTGCGCGCGGATGACAAGAGGGCCGTTTGTCTTCCCGCCGGCGCGCCGCTTCACTACTCCGGAGGGCGAATTTCATGTTAAAATGCACGTCGGGCGCAATGCCCCCGGGCAAAATGCATAAAGGCGATTTCAACGCCGTGTGAGCGCCCTACAATAGAATTGACTTTCAGGCGGCACCGTATCGGCCAGCGGCGGATGGAACCAGAGAACAACAGGACACAGACGCACGTTCCAGGCGATGTGCCGCAGAACATCGGTGCCTGACCAGTGGCATCGAGCCAGGGCCCGGCGGCCGATGTCCCTGGTGTCGCCGCAACGTGGAGAACGATCGTGCAGCACCGGCGCCAAAGTGGCAGAAGCAGCTCCGACAAGGTGTCGGGCAACCGCGCCGCTCGTGGATCGGCGATTCCCACGAGCGAGAACACGCCGCTCACGCTCGACGAGTTGCAGCCCGCATGCGACAACGCGAAGAACGATGCCCACGGAATCGCCGTGCCGTCGTCGCGCCAGGACGACGCCGAAGTCGATGCCGCTGATCTGCTGGAGCGCCGCGCACGGCTTCAGATGGCCATCGCGCGGCTGAGCCGGATTGCGTTGGCCGGCGGCGAGTTGCAGCCGCTGCTGAATCGCGCCGTCAAGACGGTCGCCCGACTCTTCGAGGCCGACTACTGCAAGGTGCTGGAACTGCTCCCGTCCGCCGATGAGCTGCTTCTGAAAGCAGGCGTCGGTTGGAAACCGGGACTCGTAGGAAAAGCGACCGTTCCCGCCGGCGTTGAATCTCAGGCCGGATTCACGCTCTCGTGGAAAAGGCCGGTCCTGGTTGAAAACTTCGCCGATGAGACGCGGTTCTCCGGACCGGCGCTGCTCATCGAGCACGGCGTCGTCAGCGGCATGAGTGTAATCATCGGCGAGCCGCACAATCCGTACGGCGTGCTCGGGGTGCATTCGAGGGCGCCGCGTCGCTTTTCCGGCGCCGATGTCTCCTTTCTACAGGCCGTTGCCAACGTTCTGGCGCAGGCTGTCAAGCGAATCGCGGTCGAGACCGAGCTTCGCTCGATAACGGAGTCCCTCGAACAGCGCATCCAGAAACGAACGGACCTGCTGGAATTGCAGCACGATATCTCAACCGCCGCCAACGAGGCGACCAGCTTTGACGCGGCGCTCGAGTACATCCTCGCGCGCGTGGCCCTTCACAACGGCTGGCAGTTTGGCCATCTCTTCCTGCCCTCACCCAACGATCCGGAGGAACTGGTCGTCGCCGACACCTACTACACCGCGGGGCCGCGGCGCTTCCAGCAGTTCCGCGAGATCACTCGCCGCGCCCGGTTTCGCCGCGGCGAGGGATTGCCCGGCCGCGTGTACGAAACCGGCGAGGCCGAATGGGCGGAAGATCTCGCGACAGAGCTTGTGCGACTGCGAGCCGATGCCTGCGTCGATCTGGGACTGAAGTCCGCCGCGGCGTTCCCCATCCTCGTGCGCGACAGAGCAGCCGGCGTGATCGAGCTCTTTTCCGACAAGCCCGTCGAGGACGATCCGCAGATACGCGATTCGATGGCCGCCGTCGGGACGCACCTTGGTCGCGTGCTCGAGCGTGAGATGGCGCATCGCGATTTGCAGGAGAGCGAGCATCGATTTCGCGCCGTCTTTGAAAATCCGGCCGTCGGGATTGTCCTGGTCGAACGCACCGGCAGCGGCCGCATACTCCACGCCAATCAAACATTTGCGCGCATGCTCGGCTACTCCGCGGAGGAGCTGCACGGGCGGGGCGTTGCCGAGTTCACGCATCCCGACGATGCCGAGCATAGTCACGGGGCGATCGATGCCGTGCTGAACGAGCGACTGACGACCGTTCGTCTGGAAAAGCGGTATCTGCGCAAGAGCGGCGAAGTCGTCTGGGGACGCCTGACGGCAACCATGCTGCGGGATTCCGGCGGATCGCCAATCGCCCTCATGGGTCTGGTCTGGAACGTCACGGATCGAAAGATTGCCGAGGAAGAATTGCGCGAGATGATCGTCTCCCTCGACCATACGACCGAGGGAATTGCGCGCCTTGGCCTGGATGGACATTACATCACGTTTAACCCTGCCTTTGCCCGCACCTTTGGCTACGATGTGGCCGAGCTGGAAGGCTGCCACTGGACCCAGACCGTGCATCCCAACGATCAGCCGGTGGTGCGTCGGACGATGCAGCAGATGTCGTCGAGCGGCTGGGCAGAGTGCGAAGTCCGCGGTCTTCGCAGGGGCGGCGAAGTGTTTGATGTGCATCTGGTGATGCGGCAGGGCGCCAAGGAATCACCCCGCGGACATTACTGTTTTGTAAACGACATCAGCCGGCGAAAGGCCCTGGAAAAGCAGGTGGCCGAGCTCAGCATGCGGGAGCAGCGTCGCATTGCCAAGCAGTTACACGATCAGCTTGGCCAGCAGTTGCCGGTGATCAACATGATGGCCGGCGGCCTGCATCGCGAGCTGACGGCGCGCGGCCTTCCCGAAGCAGCCAGGTCTCAGCGCCTGGTGGAAAGCGTTCGACTTGCCCAGATGCAACTGCGGGAACTGCTGCGCGGCCTGATGCCGGCGCAGGTCGATCCGGTGGGCCTGTTGCAGGCGCTGGAAGGCCTGCTGGAGCGATATCGCGATGGCAGCGCCGCTACGTTCCAGTTTGTCCGCGACGAAGACATCGCCGTAAAAGACGATTTTGTTGCCGCGAATTTATACTCTATTGCAGAAGAAGCATTGCAGTGCGCGGCGAGACATCCGGACGCCAAACAGGTTACACTAGCGCTGACTTCAGACAACGGCGCAATCACGCTCAGCGTTCGAGACACGGGGACCGGGTTGCGAACGCTCAGCGAAGGTGAAGACGAGACCAGTCTGCGAATCATGCAGTACCGTGCCGGGCTGATGGGAGCGCAACTGAACATCGAAATCGATCCATCGGCACATACAACGCTTACTTGCACACTGGAAGAGGACACGAGGCATGCAAACCAAGCCGCACAATAAGGAACACAACGCAGAAGGTGCCTTCCGGTCTACCGGAAAGCGAAGAATTCTCCTCGTCGACGATCACGCCGTGCTGCGCAGCGGCCTGTCCGAGCTGATCGACCAGGAGCCCGATTGGGAAGTCTGCGGCGAAGCCGAAGACATCATGACGGCCATGAAGCTCGTCAAGGCCCAGCAGCCGGATCTGGCGGTCGTCGATATTTCCCTCAAGGATGGCCTGGGCCTCGATCTCATCAAGCAAGTCAAATCGCTCGAGCTCAACGTGCGCATCCTGGTGCTCTCCATGCACGACGAGGTGCTGTTTGCCGAACGCGTGCTCCAGGCCGGCGCGATGGGCTACATCAACAAGCAGGAGCCGCTGGAGGTTATTCTTCAGGCCATCCGGCGGGTGCTGGGCGGCCGAATCTATCTAAGCGACCGAATGACCGAGCGGCTGCTGCACCGGGTGCACGCCGGCGAAAGCATCGCGGTCTCACCGATCGAGCGTCTGACCGATCGCGAACTTGAAGTCTTCGAGATGATCGGCGGCGGCATGAAGTCGCGTGACATCGCGGAGAAGCTCCACCTGAGCATCAAGACCATCGACACGCACCGTGAGAACATCAAGGTCAAGCTCAATCTGGAGAGCAGCAGCGAACTTGCACGGCGTGCCGTGCAGTGGATTCTCGAAAACCGCTGATGCCGATGGAGGCTCTGCCGCGTGCGGAATGTAGCAGGCGGAAAGTGCCGCTGATACGCGGCGCGTCAGATCGCTGGAGGATTTGGCCGATTGCCGTGGGCCGAAAGTGCCGGGAAGTAGTGCCTGCCGGCCGCCACTTCCCTGACCGCGTGCATGATGGTCTTCGGCTCGTCCTGCTTGCTGACGCAGCCCCAGGCCCCCGCGCGGAGCACGCGATCGACGAATGCACGATCGTCATATCCGCTGCACACGATTGCGCGAGTCGACTTGTCCCTGGATTGCAGATCGCGAAGTGCTTCGAGCGGATCCTTGCCCGGCATGCTGGCATCGAGCAGGACAACGTGCGGCTGAATCACATGAATCTGGGCCTCAAGCTCGTCCGCCGAGTAAAGACACCCGGCACAGCGCAGGCCCGGCTCGCCATCGATGACCAGCCGCATCAGATCGGCGAAGTCGCGATTGTCATCGACGCACAAGACTTTTATTTCGGATTCGTCTGCCACCTTGCGGTGCATTCTATGCGGGTCGGCCGCCGCAGTAAATCTACCAGCCATAAGAAATTAGGCGCCTCTCTTTCGCGCGGCACCCGAGCGAGGCGGCTCCTGGATGAGGACCGACTCCTGGTGAATGCGTTGCGCCGGGCGGGCAGCGCGCTCCCGCTAATAGCCACGACGTAACTCCTGACGCACCCGGATGATTACACCCGGGTGTCGGCAATCGAGCGCTGGCGGCAGGGTAGGATGGAGGCGGATAGCGAGATGCTGGGAAGGGCCCGACGGCCGGGCGTGGCAGACCACGCCCGGCCGCGTGCGTGTTCCCTTCGCGTCGAGAAAGTTCTGTGACTTGCAGCTGCAGTACGCCGCTTAACGGCGCGTCCGCGCCCGACGTCGCAGCCAGTTGCGACTCAACAGCAACAGGGCCGGCGCCACCAACGGCAGGCCGCCACCGCAGCACTGCTGCCCGACGGGCGCCTGCGTGGTGTCGCAGATGCCGTCGCCATCCGCATCGTTGACCGAATCGTTCAGACAGGGGTCGATGTTGTCGGGAATCCCGTCGCCGTCGTCATCGGCATTGCCGTTGACGTTGTCGTTGTCGTTGCCGTTTGTGTTATCGTTGCCGTTCTCGTTCCCGTTTCCATTTCCGTTGTCGGGATCGCCATCAGGCGTATCATCTATGTCATTACACAGGCCGTCGTTGTCGTTGTCGCCAGTGGCGTTATCACCTTCGCAGAAGTCGCAGGCGTCACCGAGGCCATCGCCATCCGAGTCCGCCTGGTCAGGATTTGCGTCGTTCGGGCAATTGTCGTCGCAGTTTGCCGTCTGCCCGTCGGCACAGACGCCCGGATTGCAGAGATCACCGCACTGGTCGCCGGCCAGGCCCGAACACATGAAGTCCCATTCAATATCGCAGCAGAACGGATCGCCTGTGCAGACCAGATCGGCGCAGGCCTGGTCGTCGCAGCCTGGTGCGTTGTTGCCGGTCGGTGAGCAACAGGTAGACGCCCCGACGCCCACGGCCGGTATGTCGTCGCCGTCGCACTCGACGGTCGGAGCGCCGCAGGGCACTCCGTCGTCGAAGAGGGATAACTCGAAGGCGCCGGATGGATCGAGGAGAAACCCGTGAACCAGGATGAAATACTCGACGCCCGATTCAGTGCACCAGGAGAAGGTCGACTGCATGTTGCAGCCCGGTTCGTCATCATTGCCGCCGATGCACTCCAGGCCGCAGCTACACAGCACCGTAATTTTGGAATCATAATCGGCGCTGCCGGGCGGCGTCTGATTCTCGCAGGTGGTTGCCGTCATTCGGTTACCGGTACCGATGACCTTGTACCACACGCCCCCGTCCGTGGTGCTCGTCTCGCAGAGGCCCACGCCATCGGGGGTGGAATCCACCGTCGTTCCCGCCGTCACGGAGGGCACGCTCAACGGGCCTTCTGCGTTTTCACATTCGTCGTTGACCGGCTGTGCCAGGACCACGGGAGTCCATAGCAGGAGCGACAACGCGCCGATCAGCGCGCTCCGAGATGAACAATTTGTTATTTGCGGACAGCAGGGCGACATAGCATGGCGCATCATTGAGTTGCCTTTCGATAATTGTAGATCCCCAGGGACACTTCCCATCGCGCTTGCGCGATGCGCAACGTGAATCTTCTCCTTTCTCGGTCTAGTTTCCGCCGCGACGATCGGCATGACGCTGGCGATGCCGGATGCGCTGATAGCACTGCCGGGACACACCGCGCGGCTGTTCAAAGAAGCAGTCGCAAGTTTCGCGGGCGACGGCCCGTATCAGCCCGCGTGTTTTTTTGCGGCTCCGACGAAACGTCGTACGATCACATCAGCACCCGAAGCCGCTCTGCTGACGCCGCACGCACGCGCTGCAGGTTGTGATTAAGTCTGTCTCGCAGGCGGACACGCAGCAATCGGGCGATGACTGATTCTGCACTCTTGCGGGACCGACACCCGCGTCGGGGTTTTACCGAGCGCGGTAGTGTCGCGCGGATGCCCTTGGCTGCCGGGAGCACGGTCGGGATAAAAACCGGATAAACAGGCGCGCGGCTTGTACTTGATCCGATCAGTCTGTCATATAATGGGCATTTATTGGATACGGCGCGCGCCGTCAGCGCGCCGTGCAGTCTCGGCCTGAGCGCGCCTTCACGTCGTTGAAAGAGGCGCGATTACTGGTGACTGGCTTTCACGCCCCGCCTTACCAACGAACCCCTTTACTACCTGCGATATCAACTATGCAGCAGACTAAAGCGACGAAGAAGCTGATGTCCGAAGCAGTCGCTCCAGAGAAGATCAACGCGCGGGAGCTGCTTCATGCACTTCAGGCGATGAATGAAGGCAACTTCAACGTGCGCCTCCCCAGCGACTGGACGGGAATCGGCGGCAAGATCGCCGACACCTTCAACAGCATCGTCGCCGTCAACAGCCGAATGGCGCAGGAGCTTGAACGTGTCGGAAAGGTCGTGGGCAAGGAAGGCAAGATCAGCCAGCGCGTCCAATTCGGCCGCATCAGCGGTGCCTGGGGTGAGATGGAATCCTCGGTGAACACCCTGGTGGATGACCTCATTCGTCCCATCACGGAAGTGACCGGCGCCATCTCGGCCGTCGCTCAGGGGAATCTGTTGCAGAAGGTGCGCCTGGATGTCGACGGCCGTCCCCTGGAAGGCGAGTTTCTGCGTTCCGCCACCATCGTCAATACGATGATCCAGCAGCTTTCGGTCTTCACATCGGAACTGACGCGCGTCGCCCGCGAAGTCGGCGCCGAGGGCAAGCTGGGCGGCCAGGCACAGGTTCGCGAAGTCAGCGGCGTGTGGAAGGACCTGACCGAAGGCGTGAACTCGATGGCCGACAATCTCACGTCGCAGGTCCGCAACATCGCGGAGGTGACGACGGCCGTGGCCCGCGGCGACTTGTCGCGCAAGATTACGGTCGACGTGCGCGGCGAAATTCTGGAGCTGAAGGAGACGATCAACACCATGGTCGATCAGCTCCGCTCCTTCGCGTCCGAAGTGACGCGCGTGGCGCGCGAAGTCGGGACCGACGGCAAGCTGGGCGGGCAGGCCATCGTTCCCGGCGTGGCGGGCACGTGGAAGGACTTGACCGATAGCGTCAACGCCATGGCATCGAACCTGACGTCGCAGGTGCGCAACATCGCGGAGGTGACGACGGCCGTGGCCCGCGGCGACCTGTCGCGAAAGATCACGGTGGACGTACGCGGCGAAATCCTCGAGCTGAAAAACACGATCAACACGATGGTCGACCAGCTCAACGCCTTCGCCAGCGAAGTCACGCGCGTGGCCCGCGAAGTCGGCACCGAGGGCAAGCTGGGCGGTCAGGCAGGTGTGCCCGGCGTCGCGGGTACGTGGAAGGACCTGACCGACAACGTCAACTCCATGGCGGCGAACCTCACATCGCAGGTCCGCAACATTGCCGAAGTGACGACCGCCGTGGCCCGTGGCGACTTGTCCAAGAAGATCACGGTCAACGTCAGCGGCGAGATTCTTCAGCTCAAGGAAACCATCAACACGATGGTGGACCAGCTCAACGGCTTCGCGTCGGAAGTGACGCGCGTGGCCCGTGAAGTCGGCACCGATGGCAACCTGGGCGGCCAGGCCGTGGTGACCGGCGTCGCCGGCACGTGGAAGGACCTGACCGATAGCGTCAACGCGATGGCATCAAACCTGACGTCGCAGGTGCGCAACATCGCCGAAGTGACGACGGCCGTTGCCCGCGGCGATTTGTCGCGCAAGATCACGGTCGACGTCAGCGGCGAAATCCTCGAGCTGAAAGAAACCATCAACACGATGGTGGACCAGCTCAACTCCTTCGCCAGCGAAGTGACGCGCGTGGCCCGCGAAGTGGGCACCGAGGGCAAGCTGGGCGGTCAGGCAGGTGTGCCCGGCGTCGCGGGTACGTGGAAGGACCTGACCGACAACGTCAACTCCATGGCGGCCAACCTCACCAGCCAGGTGCGCAACATCGCGGAAGTGACGACGGCCGTGGCCCGCGGCGACTTGTCCAAGAAGATCACCGTCAACGTCAGCGGCGAAATCCTCCAGCTCAAGGAAACCATCAACACGATGGTGGACCAGCTCAACGCCTTCGCCTCCGAAGTGACGCGCGTGGCCCGCGAAGTCGGCACCGACGGAAAGCTGGGCGGCCAGGCGGAAGTGACGGGCGTCGCCGGCACCTGGAAGGACCTGACCGACAACGTCAACTCGATGGCACGCAACCTGACCGGCCAGGTGCGCAACATCGCCGAAGTGGCCATTGCCATCGCCGGCGGCGACTTGTCCAAGAAGATCGCGGTGGACGTCCGTGGAGAGTTTCTGCTGCTGAAGGAAACGCTCAACACCATGGTCGATCAGCTCCGCTCCTTCGCGTCCGAAGTGACGCGCGTGGCGCGCGAAGTCGGGACCGACGGCAAGCTGGGCGGGCAGGCCATCGTTCCCGGCGTGGCGGGCACGTGGAAGGACTTGACCGATAGCGTCAACGCCATGGCATCGAACCTGACGTCGCAGGTGCGCAACATCGCCGAAGTGACGACGGCCGTCGCCCGCGGCGACCTGTCGCGCAAGATCACGGTGGACGTGCGCGGGGAAATCCTCGAGCTGAAGAACACGATCAACACGATGGTCGACCAGCTCAACGCCTTCGCCGCCGAAGTGACGCGCGTCGCCCGCGAAGTGGGCACCGAGGGCAAATTGGGCGGGCAGGCCGCCGTTCCCGGCGTCGCGGGTACGTGGAAGGACCTGACCGACAACGTCAACGTCATGGCCGCAAACCTCACCGAACAGGTCCGCGGCATCGTGAAAGTGGTCACCGCCGTGGCCGACGGCGATCTCCGCCACAAGCTGACCGTCCGCGCCAAGGGCGAAGTCGCAGCCCTTGCCGAGACCATCAACAACATGACGGAGACGCTGGCCACCTTCGCCCAGCAGGTCACCACCGTTGCCCGCGAGGTGGGCGTCGAGGGCCGGCTGGGCGGCCAGGCCAACGTCCCCGGTGCGTCCGGCACCTGGAAGGACCTGACCGGCAACGTCAACCTGCTCGCCGCCAACCTCACGACGCAGGTTCGCGCCATCGCCGAAGTGGCCACCGCCGTGACGCAGGGCGATCTGACGCGCTCCGTGCAGGTCGATGCCCGCGGCGAAGTCGCCGAGCTGAAGGACAACATCAACACGATGATCACCAACCTGCGCATGACGACCGAACGCGGCGCCGAGGAGGACTGGCTGAAAACCAACCTCGCGCGCTTCGGCGGCATGTTGCAGGGCCAGCGCGATCTGGCAACGGTGGGGCAGATGCTGCTGTCGGAACTGGTGCCGCTGGTTGGGGCGCATCAGGGCGTGATTTACCAGGTCTTCGGCGACGGCGATCCACACCTGCGGATGCTGGCGTGCTACGCCAATGCGCACGAAAACGGCTATCCGGAACGGCTGCGACTGGGCGAGGGCTTCATCGGGCAGAGCGCCGTTGATCAGCGGCATATCCTCCTGTCCCGCGTGCCGGAAGACACGGTACCGGTCGAGACCATCCTCCTCGGCGCGCTGCCGCGAAACGTCGTCACGTTTCCAGTTGTTTATGAGGGTCACACCAAGGCCGTCCTCGCCCTGGCAACGCTGAATGACTTTCTCCCGTCGCACCTCGCCTTCCTCGAGCAGCTGACGGCCAGCATCGGCATCGTTCTCAACAGTATTGAGACCACGATGCGGACCGAGAGCCTGCTCCAGCAGTCTCAGCAGCTCGCCGCCGAACTGGGTTCGCAGAAAAAGGAGCTTCAGCAGATCAACGAGCAGCTGGCGCAGAAGGCGCAGCAGCTCGCCGAACAGAACGTCGAAGTCGAACGGAAGAACCGCGAGATCGAGCAGGCCCGCGAGGCACTGGAAGACAAGGCCGCCGAACTGGCACTCACCTCCAAGTACAAGTCCGAATTCCTTGCGAACATGTCGCACGAGCTGCGAACGCCGCTCAACAGCATCCTCGTACTCGGTCAGCAGCTGGCCGAAAACGTTGAAGGCAATCTCTCACAGAAGCAGATCGAGTTTGCCCGCACGATTCACGGGGCCGGTACCGACCTCTTAAACCTCATCAGCGACATTCTTGATCTCTCCAAGATCGAGTCGGGCACCGTCACCGTCGAGGCCGAGGAAGTCTCCTTCACCGATCTGCTCGACGCCCTCGGGCGTACCTTCCGCCACGAGGCCGAGAACCGCAACCTCTCATTCGAGTTCCAGATCGACCCATCGCTTGGGCCGACCATTTCGACCGACCCCAAGCGACTTCAGCAGATTCTCAAGAACCTGCTGTCGAACGCCTTCAAGTTCACGGAGCGCGGCGGCGTTGAGCTGCGAGTGCTGCCCGCCAGCAGCGGTTGGAGCGCGACTCATCCTATTCTCGAAAAGTCGCCGGAAGTCGTCGCCTTCGAAGTCATCGACACCGGCATCGGCATCCCGCTCGAAAAGCAGCGCATCATCTTCGAGGCCTTCCAGCAGGCCGATGCCGGCACGAGCCGGAAGTATGGCGGCACCGGCCTGGGTCTGGCCATCAGCCGCGAATTGACGAGCCTGCTCGGCGGAGAGATTCAACTCCGCAGCACGCCCGGCGTCGGCAGCACTTTCACGTTCTACGCGCCGCTTCGTTATGCCGGCCCGTCCTTTGCCGCCGGCACGCGCGACGGAACGCGGCGTCGCAGCGAAGGCGCCGGCAACGTCGTCAACGTCCTCCCGGAGCGCGTTGTCGAACCCATTCCCGATGATCGCGGCATCATTCAGCCCGGCGACGTGACGCTATTAATCATCGAGGACGATTCGCACTATGCACGCCTTCTCGCCGATCTCGCGCGCGACAAGGGTTATCGCGTTCTCGTCGCGCCGCGCGGCGCCGATGGCCTCCTCCTTGCGCGCCAATATCATCCCACGGCCATTTCGCTCGACATCTACCTGCCCGACATGCTCGGCTGGAGCGTACTCAGCCAGCTCAAGCAGGACACCGCCACGCGCCACATCCCGGTCCAGATCATCACCATGGACGAGGTCGATCATCGAAGCATGGCCCGCGGGGCCTTCTCCTTTATCAATAAGTCCTCCACCACGCCCGATCGCCTCGGCAGAACGCTCGATCGCATCATCGAGTATGCATCCCCCCGGCGCCGGCGCCTCCTGGTTGTCGAAGACAGTGCCGCCGAACAGCTCAGCATCACCGAACTGCTCGGCCACGACGACGTAGATATCACGTTCGCCTCGACCGGCCGCGAGGCGCTGGATCTGCTGACGAAGCAGCCCTTTGACTGCGTCGTGCTCGATCTCCGGCTGCCGGATATGACCGGCTTCGAGGTGCTCGAGAGCATTCGCGATTTCGATCGCGGACACGAGCTGCCCGTCGTTGTCTTCACCGGCAAGGAGCTTTCACCCGAAGAGGACGCCCGCCTCCATTCCCTCGCGCGAAGCGTCGTCGTCAAGGGCGTCGAGTCGCCGGAGCGCCTCCTCGATGAAACCGCGCTCTTCCTGCACCGCGTGGTCACGGAACTGCCGCCATCCCGGCAGGACATGCTGCGCCGCCTGCACAGTTCGGACGAATACCTCGCCGGTCAGGAAGTGCTGGTTGTCGACGACGACGTGCGCAACATCTTCGCACTCAGCAGCGTGCTGGAGCGGCGCGGCATGAAGGTGCGCACGGCAACGACCGGGCGCGAAGCGATCGACATTCTTGAAGACGCACCGGATGTCGCAATCGCCCTGATGGATATCATGATGCCCGGCATGGACGGCTACCAGACGATGCAGGCCATTCGGGAAAACCCCCGGCTCCGCCGGCTGCCCATCATCGCGCTGACGGCCAAGGCGATGAAGGGCGATCGCGAAAAGTGCCTCGAGGCCGGCGCGTCGGATTATCTCGCCAAGCCGGTGAATACCGAGCAGTTGCTCTCCACCCTGCGGACCTGGCTGCATCGCTAGCGGAGTTACTTGTGAGCCACAACGACAAGGTGAACATCCTCCTGGTCGACGATCAGCCCAGTAAGCTCCTTTCCTACCAGGCAATCCTGGCCGAGCTGAACCAGAACCTGATCGCTGCCGGCTCCGGCCGCGAGGCGCTGGTTCATCTCATGAACACCGAGATTGCCGTCGTCCTGGTGGACGTGTGCATGCCCGATATCGACGGCTTCGAGCTGGCCACGTTGATTCGCGAGCACCCGCGCTTCAAGAACACGGCCATCATTCTTGTCTCGGCCGTCGCCGTGTCCGATCTCGATCGTCTTCGGGGCTACGACAGCGGCGCCGTCGACTATGTTCCCGTGCCCATCGTGCCCGAGGTCCTGCGGGCCAAGGTCGCCATCTTCATCGAGCTTTACCGCAACCGCGAAGAGCTGCGCGCCCTCAACGCCGATCTCGAAAGCCGCGTTGCCGAGCGCACCGCCGAGCTCGAAGCCTCGTCCGCGCGCCTGCGCGAGAGCGAGGAGCGCCTTCGCATGGCGCTCGCTGCCGGCCGGCTGGGCACGTGGGACCTTGACCTGGTCACGGGCGCCATTCGTACGACCGACGTCTGCAACGCCAATCTCGGCGTTCCCCCCGGCGTCGCCTTCAACAGCGAGAATCTCTTCGCCCGCATCTACGCGCCCGATCGCGGCGCCTTTCGCGAGGCGCTCCAGGAATCGCTGGATACCCGCGCCGATTTTGAAGTCGAGTGCCGCGTCATCTGGCCCGACGATTCCATTCGATGGCTCATCATGCGCGGCCGGCCGGTCTGCGACGATCAGAATGTCCCGCTGCGCGTGCAGGGCGTGACGCTCGACATCACCGAGCGGCGCCGCATCGAGGAGGAAAGGCTGCTGCTGTTGGATAGCGAGCGCGCCGCCCGGCTGGAGGCCGAGCGCGCCGGCCGCGCCAAGGACGAGTTCCTCGCGATGCTCTCGCACGAGCTGCGCTCGCCACTCGGCGTGGTTATGGGATGGGTGCGCGTCATGCGCGACAACGAGGAAAACGCATCCACCGTCAAGCAGGGCCTCGAAATCATGGAACGAAATGTTCGGGCCCAGGCACGTCTCATCGACGACCTGCTCGACTTGAATCGTATCGCATCCGGAAAGTTCCACGTCGAGCAATGCGAGATGGACCTGGCGGCGACCGTCAATGCCGCCGTCGAGTCATTACTGCCGGCCGCCGATGCCAAGGGGCTCCAAATCAGCCGGGACATCGGCAACGATCTGCCCCGCTTCGGCGGCGATGCCGTCCGATTGCAGCAGGTCGTGGCCAATCTGCTTGCCAACGCCGTAAAGTACACGCCGCGGGGTGGCCAGATTATTGTCGCCCTCCGTCGCGTCGATGCCTTTGCCGAGTTGCAGATTACCGACACCGGCGAAGGCATCGCCGAGCAGTTCCTCCCGCACATCTTTGATCGATTCCGCCAGGCGGACAGCTCGATCACGCGCCAGCATGGCGGTCTGGGCCTCGGGCTCTCGATTGCCAAGCACCTGGTTGAGTTGCATGGCGGCACGCTCGTGGCACACAGCGCCGGCAAGGGCTGCGGCTCGACGTTCGTAGTGCGCCTGCCGATTGGAAGCGATGGAAGGGCACAGTCCCACGATCCACAACCCGCCGACAACTGGGCCGAGCCGGATCTGACAGGTGCCCGCCTGCTGGTGGTGGATGACGATGCCGATGCATGCGGAATGCTCGAGCGGCTGTTGGCCGACCGTGGCGCACAGGTCGACTCCGTCCGATCGGTCGACGCCGCCCTCGAACAGATCAGCGCGACCGACTACGACGTCCTGATCAGCGACGTCGGCATGCCCTCGCGCGATGGCTACGAGCTGATGCGCTGCATCAGACAGTTGAAGACCTCGGCTCGAACCATCCCCTCCATTGCCGTCACTGCCTTCGCAAGGCCCGAGGATCGCTCGCGCGCACTGGACGCCGGCTTCGATCGCTATCTCGCCAAGCCGATCAACCCACGCGAGCTCTTCCAGATCGTGTTTGACCTGCTTCATCTTGAGCAGGCCCCACTGCGGGAACCCTCACCCACACCTGCGCGGTTGCAGGCTCAGAAGTAAGCGCTGACTCGGGCGAAGCCTGCCTGCGGTTTTCCCGTACAGGCCACCACCTCCTGACGCAACCGGCCCGGTTCCAGGGCCGGAGCGTCGAGCCGCCATGTGGCGTTATTTCCACTATCTCCCGCCGCTTACTCCGACTACCGCATGATCACGGAAGTTGCCGCCGCGCGCAGGTGAATGAGTAATCAACGTCGTAGGTTCCGGAAGCTGACCGTCGATGTGAAATAGCCGGGCGGCAGCAGCTCCCTTCAGAACGCGCGATGTCGGCCGTTCCCGACGGGCATCGCGCTTCTACGGTGACTCGGCGGCCGGCCCCTGATTCGCGATCGCGCGATGCGACGCAATTCTGCTGCGGCAACTGGCTGCCGTGGCGTCGTGTCCGCTTCCAGGTTCCGCGGTATGCCATGCCTCGTACAAGTCTACCAGGCTCTGCCGGACCGCAGCCTGGTTCGGATGCTGAAGCGGCAGCTTGTCCAGGCCGGCCTCGGCCTCCAGAAGCAGCGTTTCGGCTTCCGCCAGGCGCCCCATCGAAATCAGCAGCAGTCCCAAGTTGTTGATTGTCTGAATGGTATCGGGATGCGTATCGCCGAGCACCTGGCGTCGGCCATCGAGCGCTTCGCGATAGTAGGGCAGCGCCTCCTCGTATCGTTCCATGATCTTGAGCAGCACGCCCATGTTGTTGATCGACGTAAGCGTCGCCGGATGCTTGTTGCCCGCAAGTCGGCGCCTCGCCTCGAGCACCTCGACGTAGTAGGGCATGGCCTCTTCAAAGCGGCCCATTGACTTGAGGAGCACGCTCATGTTGCCGATGGAGTTCAGCGTGGAGGGATGCTCATCGCCGAGGATGCGGCGCCTGGTCTCCAGTGCCTCTCGATATAAGGGCAGCGCCTCGCCGTAGCGCTGCATCGATTTGAGCAGGACGCCCAGGTTGCTTATCGACTGGAGCGTTGCCGGATGATCGTCGCCGAGTTGACGGCGCCGGACGTCAAGCACGGTCTGAAAATATGGCAGCGCCTCCTCCAGGCGGCCCATCATCTTGAGCAGCGCCCCCATGTTGTTGAGCGATCGCAGCGCATTGGGATGCTCGGCGCCCAGCGTCTTGCGCTCAATGTCGATCACTTCCTGGTAGTAGGGCAGCGCCTCTTCGTAACGCCCCCGCGACAGCAGCATCGAACCAACATTGCTGATCGCCGCCAGTCGCAACTCGTCATCCTCGGCAAGAACGCGGCGGCCGGACTCGAGAACTGCCGTGTAACAGGCCAACGCGTCGTCGAGCAGCTCCATCGAATGCAGCAGCGAGCCCAGGTTGTTCAGATAGACGAGCGTCTGGCGATCGTCTTCGCCGAGCAGGCGCCGGCTCGTGGCCAGCGCTTCCTCATAGCATTCCCGCGCCTCATCAAAACGCCCCATGGCTTTGCATAGCATGCCTTTTTCGTTGACCGAAGCCATCGTTCTGGCATCTTCCTCGCCCAGGAATTCCCGTCGAATTGCGATAGCCTTGGACTGCGGCGGCAGCGCAAGCTCGAACAGTCCCAGGTTTCTGGCGGTCGACGCCAGCGTCTGAAGGAGTTCCGCGCGCACGAGCGGCTGCGTCGCGAATTGCTCGTCGATGGCGGCGGCGGCCCGCCGGAAGATGTTTTCCTCAAGAGTCTCCAGCGCCAGGCTGGTGAAGTTGATATCCTTGAGTACTTTTTCGAACGGCGCCAGTCGCCCGGCCGTCTCGCCGTCATCGCCGCCGGCCGCGCGCACGACCGCGCGCGCATCGTTTAGAAGATCGTCGTGAAGGCGCTGGCCCATCAGCGCCACGTCAATGCCCGAGAGCTGCGCCGCCTGAAACTCGGCCACCTGTCGCGTTTCGTCGGCCCGCCGGTTTGCGACTTCTTCATTAAACAGGGCCCTGGCCTCGCTGGTCTGGGCCAGTTTACGGAGCTCAACCTGGTGGGCGACCATGTATGCCAGCGTGATGCTCGACGCCGCCAGAAGCGCGACGAATGACAAGGCCACGAGGGCGACCGCGCGATTGCGGCGGACGAACATGCGAAGCAGATAGATGCTGCTGTCGCGCCGGGCCTCGATCGGCTCGCCCGACAGATAACGGCGAATGTCCGCCGCCAGTTCGCCCGCGGTCTGGTAGCGGCGCTCACGTTCCTTGTGCAGGCATTTCGAAACGATCGTTTCGACGTCCCGTGGAATGTCGTGCGTGAGTGTGCTCAGGCGCGCCGGCACCTCCTTGAGGATTTGATCTCGCAATTCGTTCAGGCCCCCGCGCGCGTCGTATGGCAATTGACCGCTCAAAAGCTCGTACAGAATCACGCCCAGGGAATAGATATCGGTTCGAACGTCGATGGCCCGCGGGTCGCCTGCGGCCTGCTCCGGACTTGCGTAGGCGATCGTGCCCACGAACTGCCCGGTCTCGGTGAGCAGGGCGGCGGAGGAACCGTCGTCGGACGCCAGCGCCGTTCGCGCCAGCCCGAAGTCCAGCACCTGCGGTTCGCCGGAGGCGTCGATGCGAATGTTGCTCGGCTTGAGATCCCGGTGGATTATGCCCTTCAGATGTGCCGCCTGGACGGCATCACACACCTTGGTGAACAGGTGCAGGATGGCAGGAACGCGGGCCCCACCGCTGGCAAACCGCGGCCGATCGGCGGACTCCTTGCGCAGGGTCCGAACGCGCTCGTCCAGCGTCGGCCCGTCGATCAGGTCCATCACCAGAAACGCGCAGCCGTCCGCCCAGCCGCTGTCGTGGACCGTCACAACGTTGGGGTGCCGCAGGCTGCCGAGGATTTCGACTTCGCGCTGGAAGCGTACACGATCGCGTTCGCCGACGAGCGGACCCGCGTGGAGAAACTTGACGGCGACGCGCCGGTTGGTGCCTTGCTGCGTCGCGTCATAGACGACACCCTGTCCACCGCGATGTAGCTCCCCGTGAAGCTGGTAACCCTTCAACGCGCGATGGCCCGACTCAACAGTCGCCCGCATCGTCCCCAGCTCGCGCAGTGCCCGGCGGATGAGAGGCAGCTCGTCGCCGAGCGCCGCGCCGATCTCGGGATTGCTGCTGCTCATGGTGCGATGCCTCGCCTTGTGGCCGCTGGCCGCATTCCGGGTTCACCCGTCAGCCGGGCATGCGCTCTGCTGCCCAAACAGTCGCTCGCGCAGGTGATCGAGGGCCCGGGAGTGCAGGATATACACCGCCCCGATCGAACGATCCATGGAAGCCGCCGCTTCGGCGGCGCTCTTGCCCTGCAAGTCGAGCATTTCGAGGACGCGTGCGTACGATGCCGGCAGCGACTGAATCGCCGCGCGCACCGCTTCGTGGACTTCGGCACGTGCCGCATTGCGGCTCGGTGTCGTGCTCGTGGCAGCAAGACGTTCGAACAGGCCCACCGCGGACGTGGCTTCATCGAAGGCCATCATCTGGCGACCGGGCGGAGCCCGCTTCTGGCGCGACAGACTGCGTATTGCGTCGTTCAGGTTGTTGCGGGCGATGCGGGTGAGCCAGGCCGCGAACTTGTCCTCCCCATCGGGCCGAAACGACGTGATGTGGCGGCACGCCTCCATATAGGTCACCTGCATCACGTCATCCAGCTCCAGCGCGGCGCTCCAGGCAAAGAGGTTATGGATGTTGCGCCGCGCGATGGGCCCGTGACGAACGAGCAACTCCGTCAGGGCTGCTTCGTCGCCGCGGATTGCGCGCTCGATCAATTCGCAGTCGGATGCGGCCATGAGGTCCCGCACGCAGGCTCGACACAAGGCGATAATGCAATAGCCCGCATTGTATCCGCGCCGCGCACGGGATGTCATCCGAATAGCCAGACTTGCACCAGCTCATTTCGTCAATTACCGATCCGAACCGAACCAACGGGGGCTCGAATGACCACGTGTTTTCCGCCATATGTGGTCGCGTTACCGCTGGCGGCGGTGTAATCACCGGCGATCACATACACGGTGCCGCCGGCCGGAACGGCGGCGTAGGCGCTCGCGACCGTGTCGTACGGGCGGAAAACCGTGCCGAATTGAAGTCCGGAGGGATGCCCGATGTCGACGTAGCGGGCGTTTGCTCCCAGGTAAGCTTCGACCGCGCCGCGAAATGCGGTATTGCGAAAGCTTGGCCCCAGGTTCTGGCCCTCTTCGGGGTTCTCGCCTGCACAGCCGCCGTTGGTATGAACGCCCAGCGTCAGCGTGGTGCCGTCAATGATGACGGGGCTGCCGGAACTGGCCGCGCGGGTATCCGCGCGATACTGATGAAATCGCTCCGTCGCGCCGTTGTCGAAGTAGCCGATGTACTCGCCGGCGTGCGTCTGCTGGGCCTTGTGCGTGTTGACCCAGTTGCACGAACCCGTCGGCGAGTCGTCGTAGCCGAATCCTGTGACGCGGGCGTTCGCCGGATTCTGATCGTCGATGGTGCCTCGAAAGAACGCCCCCTGCGCGATGACGGGCAGGAGATTCGTTTCGGTGTTCGGTTCCACCTGGAAGATCGACCAGTCGTTCAGATTACCGGTGTTGGCGTTGATGATGCTCGCGCCGTCGACGAGATAGCTGTCTTGGGGGCCGGGATGGTTAAGACTCCCGTCGGCATTTGACAGCGGCACGTTGAATTCGATCAGCGTGCCGTTGCCGGGGCCACAGTGACCGGCGGTAATCAGCGCGCCGTTCGACAGAATCCACGCCGTGCAACCAAGTCCTCCATCGCATCCGCTCGGGTCCGATGCGGGTATGCGCCCGACGCGGGGATTGGTCGAAGCGACGCGGTTGTCCGTGGTTCCGCAGATGCTCCGCGGCGTGGCCGGCGAAGGCTCCTCCGCCAGCGCCCCGGCGACGACGACAAACACGCCCTGGTCGCCGGGTGCCACTTCCAGCGACACCTCTACGGCATCGCCGTTGAAAAAGGCGCTGCCGACGAACCACTTCTCCATCGGCCCCGCCGCCAGGTGCTGCACATGTCCGTCCATCAGCGAACGCAGGACCACGCGGCTACGGGCGCCGAGATGCCATGTGGAGAAGGCCACCCGCATGGCATTTGCGCCCGGCACGCTGACAATTCCAACGGCGTGCAACTGGGAATCCGTGCCATCGCCGTCGAAGACGTCACTGGCGAAGCCGGTGCCCTCGACCACGGCGGGGATTGCTCGTGCCGTGCTAGCGGCACCAAAAAGGGCCGCTGCGATGGCAGATGCGATGATGGTCCGGCCTTTCACGTCGATTTTCCTTTTGTTCAAAGGGGTTGTCGCGGATTCTGTCAACCGATTCGATCCCCGCCTCCGCTGGCGTTGATTCTTGACTCCTCGAAGCGACATCGGCCGTGCGATCTTCAATTTCCCAGGCGTGCAGTACCGAGCGGCACGCGTATCGTCATCGCCTTCGTGTAGGTCGCTGCCGCCGAATACACCGCGGCTGAGGGCTGAATCCACATCGTGCCGCCGGCGGGCGTATCGGCCACACCTTCGCTGATGGTGTTGAAGGGAGAGAGGAATTCGCCGGTTTCGGTTCCGCCCCACGCCTGATCGACGAATCGCCAGTTCGTTTCGGGATAGAGAAACGACATGGTCATGTGATCCATGAAGCTGAGATGATCGCGCTGGCCGATGGCGTTCTGCCACTCAGCGTTCCACGGCGCTTCGACGGTTATGGTGCGGCAGTTGGCCTCGCCGTTGCAGGTCGCACATTCCGACCAGGCACACTGCCCGTAGTGCATGACCGAGTCGAAGTCATACGGACCATAAGCGATCTCGGTCCCGCCCATCTGGAACTGGCCCGCGCAGTCGCTGCCGCCCGCACAGCAGTTGTTGCAGACATTGTTCCACTCGATATCGACAAAACTGTCGCGGTCCGCCCGCTGCTGTTCGTGGAAAAATCCCAGGGCATGCGCCAGCTCGTGGGCCTGAATGAATATGTTGTTCCAGGACACGACGAAAATGTCCTGCCGGTCGCCGATCATCCCGATTCCGGTGGACAGATTGAACGTCGCGCTTTGGATATGGATGTAATCTTCTTCGCCGTCGCGAAGCACGAACGTAATGTTTGCCGCGTTCTGCCAGAGATTCATGGCCGCAACCATCTGCAACCGGTTGGGAAAGGAGACGTTGGCGTCCCATTCGAACGGCACAATGCCGTCCGGCCATTGCTGCACATTGAACGTCGCCCGCGGCATCAACAGCTCCGCCGGCATGCCTATGTCGCCGTCGATCACCACGATGCCCTCGGGCAGCGTATCGACCGGCGGAGGTATTCCTTGTTCTTCGTTGTGCGCGATCAGGGCGGCGACTTCCTCCGGCGAGGCCTCCTCCTGGGCAAGCGTCGTGCTCGTCCACGCAATTGCGCATACCGCGGCGAGCATCGCCCGCAAACCTGTCAGGAACTGGTTCATGTTCGGTCTCCCGTACCGCAAATCACTCGAAAGTCGTTGGTTCACTGAAGGTTGACGAGGACCAGCACCATGCCCGTTTCGCCACGCGCCAGGCTGCTCATGGCCTTGCCGATCGTTGCGCCCGTCGCCCGGGCATGGTCCTCGACTTTCATCGCACACCCGGCACGATCCGCCGTCGTCAGGAGGTCGCCCGGTTCAATGGCTCGCATTGTCGCGTCGCAGCGAACCCAGACGCGTCCGTTGAGGGCGATCGCCGGCGCATCTTCGCTGCCGGGAAGGTTGCCGAGAATTGCGCCGACGGGAATGTCGCCGGCCCCGCTGACGACGCCGGCCACGCGGCGGTTGTATGAACCGCGCGAGATGCGGAGTTTGCCGGCATTGTGCGGATCGATTTCCATGACCGTGCCGGGCTCGATCTGATCGGGCTCGCTGGTCGGGAACTTTTCGGCCACGTCGGCCCCGGTGATCTCCAGAATTCGGCAGATCAGCCTTCCATTGGGGACCATCCGTACGATCCAATCGGTATCCGCGTCGTGGGTCGCGGCGTCGGTGTCGTTGTACAGGAACCGCAATTCACCTCCAGTGCGCTTGTGGATCACCCATTTATCCACGAATGAGCCGGTACTGCCCACCTGGCCAAGCACGACCGACGAACCGCCCACGCCGCCCGAATTGCTGTACAGCCCCAGCAGCGCGTCGGTATCCTCGACCAGGATATCGAGATGACTGCTCATCGCCCCCGCTCCCAGCGAAATGCCGGCGGTGCGCACATGAAGCGGCGCGAGCGGGGTTGGTTCGCCGATGCCGACGTTCCCGCCGCCGGCGTTGAGTCTCAGCGCACTGGCGCTGCCGCCGCTTCGCGCCTGAAGTTCGTTGCCGTCGAAGGCGAGCTGGTTGCCGCTCGGTCCATGCTCGATAACGGCAATGCCACCGCTGGAGGCCGAGGCATTGCTCGAGCCCACGACGTGCAGCTTTGCCGACGGTGCCACCGTATTGACACCGACCTCGCCGCCCCCCAGCCCGAGCAGAATGTCGCCCCCGGTATTCGGGTTCAGCCGAATCGACGTCGGTCCTGCCACGGCTGAAAACGCATCGATCGAGCCGCCATCGAACTCGAGAGAAGTGACGTCCAACAGGCCGCCGCCTTGATCCACCTGCGTCTGAAGGATCATGGTCGGACGGTTGTCCGTCGGCACGCTGAGAACGTGCAGGCGAGCCGCCGGGCTGACCCCGATTCCAAGGTCCTCGCTGAAACGCCCCCGGCCGACGAAGTATCCCGCCCAGCCGCTGTCGCTGTTGGTCTCGCCGTAGACGCCATAGTTCGCGCCCTGCGCGTCCAGCGCGAACCCGTACACGCCCCTGCCCGTCGCGCTGTCGGCAAAGCCCATGACGCCGTTGGTGGATCCGGTATCGGCCGTGGCGAAGCCAAACACGCCGGTGCCCCCGGTGCTTTCGCTTTGGCCATACATGCCAAAGTTGTTCCCGCTCGTCGCGGTTGACCAGCCGAAGATCGCACGCCCCGATGTGGTGCGCACGTCCAGCCGAAATGACGGGTTGTCGTGGCCGATGCCGACGAAGGTGCCGTCGTAGAAGATTTCGTTGCCGTTGGTCTGCCACGGAAGCGTCGAGAACAACGAGTACGGCGTTGCGGCCATCCGCTGGCGCGGCGACAGCGTTGTCCACCCGCCTGCACCTGCGGGCACCCGTGCGGCAATTTCGAGGTATACCTCCTGCCCGTTGAAGGGAACGCTGCCGAAGTCCAGGTCGACCGTGAACAGCCCGCCGACCACATTCACCGGCCCGATTGTGGCGTTGGAAAATTCAATGGTGGCGCCGATCTGGCTTCCTGCGGCCGCGGCCGTCCATAACGAAAACCGCATGTCGGCCGGTTCGTCTATCGGCGTGCCCGATTCCAGCAGGCTGCCCTGATAAGTAGTGGCCGTGCTGATCGGCAGTGCCTGGACGCGGGGGGCCAGAACGAGTGCCACCATGATGGAAATAGTCGCGTGAATAGTCTTCATCGCTCTCTCCTTGGATATGAGTGATCGTTATCGTGATCGGCGCGAATTGATGCGTCACGCACCGCGCGTGCCGTTGACATGTGCTTTAAGGACAGTCGCTATCCGACAGCAGGTGTACGACGAATGCACTGACGTCTGCGCCGTCGACGCCCGGCGTGCCGTCGATCTCGGCGCAGGCGCAGTCGCCGGACGCGCCGAGCAGGCAGTCGACGAAACCCTGAATGTCCACGCCGTTTCGCTGGCCGTCCCCGGTGAACTCCCCCGGACAGGGGCACGCCGCGGTCGAACTGGCCGTCACGGCCCAGAATCCGCCGATCAGCTCCAGACTGCCGCCGCTCAGAATGGCCGCATCGGGCTGACCGGTTGTGCCCGACAATTCCAGAGTGTCGCCGGTGCTGAACATCTGGCCTCCGCCATCAATCGTGCGCCAGGAAAGGTCGTAGTCCTGGGCCAGGGCGGCCGCGGCCGTCATGAGTGACAGCATGAAGGTACTCTTGCGTGCAATGGATCGTTGCAAGCGCATGATCGTCTCCCGTTGCGATGGATTCCCGGCGCCCGACACGAACGGTCGCGGTTCATCAGGGACAGCGTCAAACGCGCGATCGATCTTTCACCGGTTTTGAAGAAAAGGAGCCGGACTCGCGTGCGAATGGGAGTCGCAGGCTCGTTCGGCCCGTTCCGAGCCGCTGACTGCAGGCCAGCATGGCTCTGATTTTGCACGGGCGTGTACGCGGGGAGAGCCCAGGTAGCGCGCAGGCAGCGCATACCCGTGCCGGGTTGATGTGCCCAAGTCGTTCGACAACATGCTCTTGGGGGAAGAACGGAGAGGGGGGGATTCGAACCCCCGGTACAGGTATTAGCCCGTACAACGGTTTAGCAAACCGCCGCTTTAAGCCACTCAGCCACCTCTCCGGCGAAGCCCCGGCGGGGGGCTTCGCACTGGCTCGAAGAAGATACGCCTAAACCGCAAAACTGTCCAGTATCAAGATAGCCCGTGGGTCCCGCGGGAACCGAGGAACAACGCGCCCCCGGGCCGCGCAAAATCGACATTTCCGCATGCAGCACCTGCCCGTGCAAAGTCCGGATCACGGCTTGCGGCACCGCCCGCGAGCCGTTCGCCCGATGCCGATTGAAGGAACGGCCCGACGCATTGGCCTGCAATCTGCGGCTCGGAACGCAGGTTCTGATCGTGCGCAGTCACCCGCGATGGCTACCCGCGCGCCAGTTCCTTCAGCACCGCCACCAGGTACTGCCACGACTTCGCCACCGAATCCACGAACACCCGCTCCTCGGGGCTGTGCGCGCCGTGGATGGTCGGGCCGAACGATACCATGTCCATGTCGCCGACGAGTTTGCCGATGATGCCGCATTCGAGCCCGGCGTGAATGGCCTTTACCTGCGGCTCCTCGCCAAACAAATCGGAATAAGCGCGCCGGCAAACGCCGAGTGTCGCCGACTCGACATTCGGCTCCCAGCCGGGATATTGATTGCCGTGAGCGACGCGGGCGCCGGCCAGCCGCCCGATCGACGCGATCTGTTGCTTGACTACCTCCAGCGCGCTGTCGGAAAGGCTGCGCGACAGCGTGCCCACGCTGATTTCCAGCCGCCCGTCCGCACGGTGGCTTTCCACGGTCGAGATGTTGTTGGACGTCTGAACCAGCTCGCTTACCCGCGGGTGCATGCCCAGCACGCCGTTGGGCAGCGCCGAGAGTGCCCGCAGAATGCGCCAGCTGCGCTTGGGTGAAGCCACACCGCCGACATCTTTTACCTTGATCCGTTCAACGCGTATCGCGATGTCCGACTCGTAAGACTCCGCAATGGCCTCTTGCCGAACCGCCTCTGCCGCGGTCCGGAGCGCCTCGAGAAGGCCTTTTCGCCCCGCCACGCGGGCCATCGCCTCGCGCGGAATGGCATTTCGCTTGCTGCCGCCGGTGATTTCCGCGATGCGCACGCGCGGCCGCTCGACGCGCGTCAGCACCCGCGTGAGAAGCTGGATGGCATTGGCGCGGCCCTTGTGAATATCCCCGCCGCTGTGGCCGCCCCGGAGCCCCTCCACATGCACGACGCACGCATCCTCCAGCCGGTCGGCAGGCTTCAGCTTCATGCGCCACGTGAGATTCGTGTCGGCACCGCCGGCGCATCCAATATAGATGCAGTCGTCCTCCTCCGAGTCGAGATTCAGCAGCCGCCGCCCGCGAAAGCTCGCGGGTGTCAAGGCCTTGGCCCCGGACATGCCCGCCTCTTCGTCGATGGTGAACAACAGCTCCAGCGGCCCGTGCACGACCTCGGGGCTCGTCGCCGCCGCCAATGCCATCGCCACGCCAATCCCGTTGTCGGCGCCGAGCGTCGTCCCATCCGCCCGGACGATCCGCTTGCCCGAGGCCCCATCCTCGTCGAGCAGCAGGTGAATGCCGTCGCTGTCGAAATCGTGCTGCGTGTCCCGGTTCTTCTCGCACACCATGTCGAGATGCGCCTGCAACACCACCGGCTCCGACCCCTCATATCCGGCCGAGGCGGGCGCCGAAATCACCAGGTTGCCAATGTCATCCTGCCGGACGGAAAGTCCGCGGCGCTCCGCCCAGTCCTTCACGTGCTGGCGCACGCGCTCCTCCTGCTTCGAGGGGCGTGGCACTTGTGCAAGGCCGGAAAAAATTCGCCACACTTCAGTGGGTTGCAGGGTCTCGATGGATTTGGCTTCGGCAATCGCACTCATGTTGTCTGCCCTCCAAATCACGGTGAGCAGCGCCGGCAGGAACGGAAAGCCCGCGCAGTCAGCTCCGTGTGTTTTCAACGGTGGCCCGCATTGTAAGCCGGCGCGGGCTGTGTTGCACACCGCCCGGATCTGCCCGAAACATCCGGCCCATCCAAGCGGACCTGGCTCAGGCGCCCAGCAGCGATGTATCCGCGGCCGAATGACGCAGCACGACGCGGCGATAGTAGGCGATGCCGAGGCACGTCAGCGGAATCGCGACGATCAGCCCGAGAAAGCCGAGCAGTTTGCCCCACACGAACAGCCCCAGCATGACGGCGACCGGGCTGAGACCGGTGGCCTTGCCGAGGATGCGGGGCGTGAGTATGGCATCCTGAATGGCCTGGGCAATCAGAAACACCGCCAGCACCGCAATGAGTGTCCCGGCCAGCGATGCGTCCGAGGAGAGTGAACGCATCACCGACAGGATGATCGCCGGCACGATGGCGACGAGCTGAAGATACGGAATCATCAGCAGCATGCCGACAAACAGCCCGAACGGAATTGCCATCGGCAGGCCGATGATCGAAAACCCGACGGCGTAGAAGGCGGCAAGAATACTCGCGATGATGAACTGCCCGCGAAAGTACCGCCGGAGCACCACGTCAAACTCGCGCAGAAATCCGATGACCGGTTCGCGAAACTCCTGCGGCAGAAAAGTATGCCACGTCTTTCGATACGCGGGATACTCGAGCAGCAGAAAGAACAGGTAGAGCCCGATGATGACCATCGCGCTGAGCGCAACGATTGTCTCGAGTGCCAGATTGAGCACCGCTCCGCCACCGGCGATCACGCGCTGCGCCAGGTCCTGAAGCAGCCTGGTAAAATCGTAGTCGTGGATCAGCGTCACGCTCTTATCAAGCAGCACGCCGACGGCCGTGTCGCGCACCGGCTCCCTCAGCATGGCGAATCGCTCGCGTAGCGGCGAATCGGGATGCGCGACAAAAGCGCTCCAGCCGTCCCAGAATTCCTCGATGCCCAGCGCGCTCTTCTCCGACGGCTGCGTCGCGGCGGCGATTTCCTCCGGCTCAATCGGCGCATTTCCCGCCGCGGGCGTCGACGTGTCCGGAACGGCTGCCTGCGTGACAGCATGAAACCACTCCACGGTGCCGTTGCGAATGCGCGACCACTCGCGATCGAATTGCCGAACCTGGTGCATCGACAGCAGAAACGTGACCACTACGATGGAAAAGCCGACCACGAACACGCCCGCCAGGGTAAAGGCCACCGCCCAGAAGCGCCGCCGCGGCGTCTTCATGCGCATCTGTATCGCGGTCACCAGCGGATTAAGGAAGTAAGCCAGCACCGCTGCGGCAGCGAAGGGGATGAGCACATCCGCCAGATAACGAACCAGGAAAAAAACCGCGAGTAGCGTCGCGGCAAGCAGCACCAGGCGCACGACGCGATCGAACGTGTAAGGTCGCGAAGATTCGAACATGCCATCTCCCCGTCAGGCGTCGGCCTCATTTCAACGGCGTTCCGCCTCCTCTGCAACGCGATCCGTGACGAGCCGGCGAGCGATTCGAAAAAATGGGGACTTTTCTCACGGGGCTGGTCGTCGGCTGCTCACGTCTGACGACGCGGGCTCGGCGCCTCTGTCCGCGTCGCGATAGGCGCGTGGCCGCCGGGAACGTAGAATTCCGGCGACATCAGGACGCAGGTCATTGCGGGTACCAGTGATTGGATTGGAGCGGGCTTCCTCGCTTGGAACGGACAGCGACGCCCGCTCCTCGTTGCAACTGCACCGATGGCCGATCGCCCCGCTTGACTGCCCGTCGCCATGCTGGAGGCACGCGATGCTTGTTGACACGCTGCTCGAAACTGCCGAGCGTTTCCCGGCTCGTGCCGCCGTGACCGATCCCACCAGAACCCTCACGTTCGCTGATCTTGCCAGGTTCTCCGACGTCATGCGCCGCCAGGTCGAGATGACTACCGATGCCCGCCACGTCGGCATCCTGATGCCATCGACCTGCGCCTTCGCGGGCACCTTCTACGGCGCCCTCTGGGCCGGGCGGACCGTTGTTCCGCTGAATTTTCTCCTCCAGCCGGCCGAACTTGCCGCCGTTGTCCAGGACGCCGAGCTCGACGTCGTCTTCACGATCAGGCACTTTCGCGAACTCGCCGAAGCCCTGCCCGCAAAGATCATCTATATGGAAGAACTGCCGATCGTCCGCGAGATGATCCTGCAGCGTGTCCGCAGCCTTCCGCCCGCGCCGCGCGTACTGGCCGACGATACCGCCGTCCTGCTCTACACGTCCGGAACGTCGGGCAAACCCAAGGGCGTGTGTCAGACCTTCGGTAATCTCCGCAGCGACGTCGATGCCTGCATCCGCAAGGCCGAATTGACGACCGACCACACCTTTCTCGGCCTGCTGCCCCTGTTTCACAGCTTCGGCCTCACCGCCATGCTGCTGGTCCCCGTCAGCCTGGCCGCAAAAGTCATCTACATTCCCCGCTTCCAGCCCAATACCGTCATCGAGGCCATCCGCGAGCACCATGCCAGCGTCACCATGATGATCGCCAGCATGTACACCGCCTTGCTTCGCGCCAAGAGCGGCGGCCCGGACGATTTGAAGTCCATCCAGTTCGCCATCAGCGGCGGAGAAGCCCTTGCCCCGCAGACATTCGAGCAGTTCAGGGATCGTTTCGGCATCGAGATTCTTCAGGGTTACGGCATGAGCGAGGCCGCCCCCGTCGTCAGTCTCAACACGCCCTGGGCGCACAGGATCGGCTCGGTCGGACAGTCGATCCCAGGTGTCACCGTCGCGGCACATAGCGACGACGGTCGCATGCTGCCTCCCGGCGAAACCGGGGAACTCTGGATTCGCGGCCCCAACGTCATGAAGGGCTACTACAAAAAGCCGGAAGACACCGCCGCCGTGCTCACCCGCGACGGCTGGTACAAGTCCGGCGACATGGGCCACGTCGACGCCGACGGCTACATCACCATCACCGGCCGCAAAAAGGAGATGATCATCGTCGGCGGAGAAAACGTCTATCCGCGCGAGATCGAAGTGGCCCTCGAAGAGCACCCCGCCGTCAGCGAGTCCGCCGCGATCGGCCAGATGGACCCCTCGCGCGGAGAAGTCGTCGTCGCCTTCGTTACTTTGCACGAAGGCGCGGTCGCCGACGAGATGGCACTGCGGGAGTTCTGCCGCGAGCGGCTGGCCGGATACAAGGTTCCGCGCCGCATCGTCATCGCCCGGGACCTGCCCCGCGGTCCCACCGGCAAGATCCTCAAGCGTAAGCTGGCCGATCTGCTCGTCGCACCCGCCGAAAACGCCTCCTCCTGACACTGAAAACGCATCCACCCCTTGCCTTCGCGCAATACCGCGCACCTGCCGGCACGTTCCGGTAAAGGTGTTGCGGCGCGCGCATTTAGCCGACTATCAATGGGGAAAAATCTCCCGGAGCCCTGCCGTGAGCCGAGTTGTCTGCAATTGTCGTACTGATCGCGTGCCCGACCGTGACGGTCCGGCGCAGCCGGCGCCGCACCAAAGACCGGAACGCCGACACGACCGGCGCTTGCCACTGTGCCTTCCCATCGTGTGTCGCCGCCAGGATGAATCGACCGTAACCGTCGTGCGGACGGTCTGCCGCAACGTGAGCCCCGGCGGCATGCATTTCGAACTGGACGGTCCTGATTTCGACGTCGGCGACCGACTCGACGTTGAAATTTCCCTGCCCGCCGGCAACGGTGTTTACACCAGCCACGGACGCGCGATCTGCCGCGCCGAGATCGTCCGCGTCGAGCCTGTCACCGGCACGGATCACGCTGGCCGCCTGGGGCATGCCGTCCGCTTCATCGAGCGCCTTCAACTCTCAGTCTGAAGATCGCTCCGCACTGGTGCCGCTTGCAGTGCGGTCGTCGGCGCGATTTACGCACCGCGATACTGCCTCGACTTTCGTTCAATGCTGAGACGCACAACGACTGCATGGCGTGATTGCGATGTCTTCCACGCCCTCGATATCGCGCCAGTGCAGCACGGGCCCAGGCAGCAGGTCGGCCACCTGACGTCGCTCCGCCGCCGCCGCACCGGATGAACCGATGTTCCACAGCAGGAGTTGCGCGCCATTCTGCCAGCCCACCGGGAAGACATCCTCCTGCATCAGGCTCCGCTGAAATGCGCAGTCGTTCTCGTACACCTGCCGGGCCGTCGCCGCCGTCGCCATGCAGTCCAGTGCCTCGCGTGTATGCTCGAGCCCCAGCAGATGCCCCAGTTCGTGAGATGCGATGTTTGCCAGCGCTTGCGCCGTTTCTTCCGCCGTCGGGAACAGCCCCTCGTACATTGACAGGTCTTCGGTATAGATGATCGCCTCCTGCGTCAGGTTGGCGTTATCCGTGTCCACGTTGTCGGCCAGCCCGAGGAACTGGGAATTGAAGTTTCCGAAGTACAGCGTCGAGACCGCTCCGGACGGTCGCGCGCTGTAGCGGCTGTCCACCAGCGTCACGTTGTATGCCGCGAAGTCCTGCCGCATGTGCTCGACCAGCAGATCCGCGATGTAGTCGGTCTGTCCCGCGAACCGGAATGAGATGCGTTCGGCCTCGAACGGCGCCATCGTTGTCAGCGGCTCAAGCCCGATCTGCACCGTCGCGCCGCCCGCAAAGTCGAGATAGACCACCTGTGGTCTCGGATCGACCGGCTGCTGTCCGGGAAGCCGCGTTACCTTCAGCGAATAGGTCCCGCTGTCATAGCGGCCCTGCTGGTTGGCGAAATGTCGCGCCCGCGACACCGCCACGCCCGCGTAAAGGCGATCCGTGTCGTGGCGCACCACTCGCGAGAGGAATGGATCGACCAGCCCCCCGTAATAGGACTTGTCGTCGTTGGCGTCGATCAGATCGCCGTGCTGGTCGAACAGCGCCGCCGCGGTGTTTATCCCGTTCTGCCCGATGACTTCAATGGTAATGCGATCGCCGCGCATGGCCGGGCCCAGATCAAACAGGTCTACGTCGTCGGCGGCCTCGATGCTGCCGCTGATGACGATCGTGCCCGACACGGGAAGAAGCGCTGACTCGGCTTCCTCAAAGGCGCTGTTCGCCGCGGCGCCCTCGCTGACGCCATTCACCACCGCACCACTGGCCAGGTTGGTGGAGCCGGCGTCGAGGAGCGGCATAATATCGCAACCAGAGGTAAGATTCAGGGACAGCAGGATGCCCGCTGTCATCAGGACGGGTTTCGCGCAGAGCCGGGGACAGTGCATGGCGATGCCTCCACATGCCGCACTACCTCTGGCCTGCCTCCACACAGGCGAGCCGTGTACCGACCAACTGTTCGGATTACCTTGTCTGCCGACTTCAGTGGTTTCTTACGATATGAAGTGCCGCTACAGCGGACCTTCGCGCCGCCCGGTAATCAATCCGCGCCAGCCGGCTTCCGCCGGCGCCTTATCCGGATCTAAGCAGCATGGCCTTTGACGCGTCCGCTTATGGAGATCGGCTCGTACTCGGCGGGGGCGATATGCATGCGATGCTCGGCAGGCTGCTCGGCACGCGCTCGCGCGACTGGCTGACACACCTGATCCGCAGGCCCGCCGGCTGGCTGGCTGAACAGGCGCCCGGTCTCCTGCCCGATATCGCCGCCTACGTCGATTCCGGCGCGGAGCTGCTTATTGCTCCCTCCGATCGGCTCAATGCCATCGAACTCGAATCGCTGGGCGTCGAGCAGAACGACTGTCGCACGCGCGCCTGTGAACTGGTCGGCCAGCTCGTTTCCGCCTTTCGATCGGCCATTTCCCAAGCCGCCTCGGAAAAAGACGCGCGTCTGATTGCCGCCATCGGACCGACCGACCGCATCCTCGCCCTGCGCGAAATCGACGCCGCCGATCTCGCCGCCGCCTATCGCGAGCAGGCCGGGGCCGCTGAAGCCGCCGGCGCCGATGCGATACTCTGCCGCTCTTTCGTCGAGCTCGACGCCCTGGTCGTCGCCGTGCACGCGTGCGTCGATTCGACCCGACTCCCGGTCATCGCCAGCATGACGTTTGACGCCGGCCCGGATTTCACCCACACCCGCATGGGAACCACCATCCCGCAGGCCTGTGGGGCCCTGACCGACGCCGGCGCCGCCGCCATCGGCTGCGACAACAGCGAGTTTCCGGACGGCGCGCCCGCCATCGCGACGCTCTTGAGGGAAAGCACCACGCTGCCCACGTGGCTCGAGATCAACGCCGGCCGCGCCGAGTTGCGCGACGGCGCCATGCTCTTTCCCGATTCGCCAAAGCAGTTCGGCGAGCGCCTGCGCCCGCTGGCCGCGACGGGCGTGACGTTCATCTGCGGTGGGGCGGGCGTCACACCGCCGCACTTATCGGAGTTGGCAAACGTCTGCCGCCAGTTGCAGCGAAGGCGTCGCTCCGATTCCTCGCCGCCGTGACGACCGGTCCCTGTCGCGGCCGAGAGACTGCGGTTGCGCTCGGCCACGCCGCGTTACGGAAACTGCCGTGTTTTCGGCCACTTTTTGGCATCTCGGCCGCCGCCCGTTTTCTTGACCGGGAGCATAACATCAGTACAATAAGTAGCTTGGAGCGGAAAGAACCGACCCGCGCGCTCGAAGCGCCATTCCGCTACGCACACCCCTGTACGTGTGGGGCTCCTGGTCGTACCTGCCTGCCGGCCCGATCGAGAAATTCCTGTTCCTTTTTCGTCCGAGGATTGCTCGGGAGGACTCTGATGTTCACGTTGTATCGCTTTCGATCCTGCCTCGTGGTCGCCGCTTGCGCGCTTGGCCTGTCTGCTCCCGCCTCCATCTACGCGCAGGAGCTGACCGAAGACATGGTGGGTCAGACCGAGCAGTCGTGGATCGCCTGGAAGGCCGCCATGCGTTCGATCGACCGCGACGAACTGTCGGAGGCCGCCACCCAGCTCGACGCGATCCGCGCGATGAACCTCTCCGATCTGCGCCTGGCGCTCATGGCCGAGCGCACCGGCAGCAGCCGGCTCGAGCAGTGGGCCGCCGCCGCCGATTCTCCCGCCTCGGCCCAGGAACTCGTCGCCCAGATCACCAACGGGCGCAAGCAGTTGGAACTCGCCGAGGACGGCTGGCACTACGCCGCCATCGGCCGGTTCGGCTATGCCGATGCCAGCTTCAAGGCCCTCATCGAATCCAGCCCCGATCCCGTGGCTTTGCTGGAGCTCGCCCGGCGCAATCCCCAGCGGCACGAGATCCTCATCAAGCTGCTCACCAACGCCGACGTCGGCGCATCCGCCAAGGAATTCCTCGACCTGCTCACTCGCGGCGAAGAGCTGCTCCGCACCGATCCCTACGAGATCGTCACCAACATCGCCAAGCTCGGCGGCCCGCCCAGGATGGTCTACAACGCCACCAACCGGCTGAAGGATTCCGGCGAATACGCCATCCCGCATCTGATCCGCGCCCTGCAGGATTCCAACCGCGCCAGCCTGCATCCCGCCATCGTCCAGGTCATTCCCAAGATCGGTCACGCCGGTCTGAATCCCCTCTGTCAGGCCCTTGGCATCAAAGACGACGTGACGCGCACCATCCTCATCCGCGCCCTGGCGGAAATCGGCTACAAGCAGCCCGCGCCATACCTCGCCAAGCTGGCCCAGAACGAGAATGAACCCCCGCAGATTCGCGCCGAGGCGGCCCAGGCCCTTTCGGCACTGGGCGTCGGCGAGGCCGACGTTTCCGGCCTGTTCACGCAGCTTGCCGATCTGTATTACAACAACACCGAATCGCTGAAGGCCGATCCGCGCAGCGATATGGCCAACATCTGGTATCTCCGCGAAGGTGAACTGCGCTACATCCCCGTCCCGCGCGAGATCTTCAACGACGTCATGTGCATGCGATCTGCCGAGGAGGCCCTCCTGGCCGATCCCGATCGCACACCCGCCACCGCCGTCTGGCTCGCCGCCAACTATCGCCGCGAGGCACGCCTGGGCATGGATGTCGAAAGCGACCAGGCCAGCCCGCTCGCCATCAAGGATTCGACGCGGCCCGACAACTATCCGCGCTCGATCTACTTCGGCCGCGCCGCCGGCGCCCAATACAACCACATGGTCCTCGCCCGCGGCTATCGCGATACCGATCCCGGCGTGGCCCTCGGCGCCATCGCCGCCCTCCGCGAAACCGGCGGCGCTTCTGATCTGGTCGGCGCGGAAGACGTCAAGCAGCCGCTGGTCCAGACGCTGAGCTTCCCCAGCCGGCAGGTCCGCTTCAAGGCGGCCGAGGCCATCGCCGCCTCGCTGCCGAAGTCGTCCTTCGCCGGCAGCGAACTGGTCATCCCGGTTCTCGGCGAAGTCCTGCTCCAGTCCGATCGCCGGTCGGCCCTCGTCGTCGATGTCGATCCCGACATGCTCAACAAGTTCCAGACGATCCTGCGATCGTCCGGCTTTGATACCGGGGCCGGCGACAATCTCTTCACCGCATTGCAGAACGCGAAGGATGCAAACCTCGTGTCCTTCGACGTCATCCTGCTCTCCAGCGATTTGACGCAGCCGGATACCGAGGCATCGGTCCGCGAGCTGCGCAATCGCTTTGAGACGGCGGCCACACCCATCCTTATCGTCGCCAAGCCGGACGGCATCGGCATCGCCAATCGCCTCGCCCGCGAGAACAAGGGCATCGAAGTGCTCCTGTCCGACGTGATCGACATGGGCGACGTCGACCGCATCAACGACATGCTGCTCGGCCGCGTGGCCCGCGCGTCGCAGGCCATGGGCATGACACCGCTGGACCGCGACATGGCCCTCGATCTGGCCATCCGCTCGGCCGATGTCCTCCGCAAGGTCGCCGAGAGCGGCCAGACGGTCTTCGACGTCAACCGGGCAGAGGGGGCCCTGCTGGGCGCCCTCAAGAGCGCATCGGAGACGCTGCGAATGCGCGTCGCCCGGGCCCTGGCCCTCGTCTCCACGGCCGATGCCCAGACGGCCCTCGCCGAAAGCGCCCTCGACACCGGCAAGAGCGGCACCGAACGCATCGCCGCCTTCGGCGATCTGGCCGAGTCGGCCCGGCGGAATGGCAACCTGCTCGGCGAGCGGGACGTTGTCTCCCGCCTGATCGAGTTCACCATGAAGGAGCAGGACCTGATCCTCCGCGCCGCCGCCTCCAAGTCGCTCGGCGCGCTGAACCTGTCCAGCAACAAGGCCAGCGAGATCATCCGGGCGCAGTACAACGGCTGATCGCGTGATTAACGAGGCTTAGTGCGTGATCAGCAGCGGTGAGCCGCATGAGCGGCACCGCTGACCATGTGGCAGCGGTCCGTGCACATCAACGATAAGCCGCACCGTGTAAACTAACGCGAGCCGGACCGTGTCGGTCCGGCGCCCGCACCATCGCAGGGTGCCCGTCCCATGGCAGGGCACCCGTCCCAAGCCAACCCGATGGCACCACACCGTGTGAATCAACACGAACCGTACGATCTGGGTTACCGCGAGCCGCACCATGCGGATTACCGCGAGCCGGAACGTGTCGGTCCGGCGAATTACCGTCTTACCCCCATCCGGATTCTAGAATCCTCCCAATAACGATCAGAAGACTGTACATGTTGGTCCTTAGCGGACTGCTGATCCTGGCAGGTACGCGCGGGTCTCCTCCCCTTCCATCAGGCATGTGATGATAAGCGCCGCTAGTCGCGGTCTGTCCGACCGGTCACGATTAGTCATATCGCGAAACACCCGCTCGGCCCTCCACACCTCGCGGATCGGTGAGCTATTCTATTGAGTAGCCGCGAGGCGCTCGATCCATCGCGGCGCGATGGACGAGCGGGCATGCGCCGTGAGGCGCGCTCCGGTTTGCCTCGGATTGCCTCGGGTGTTTTTCGCGCCTCACAGGCAGAAAGCTGCGCCGCGCGACACTTCGGCGACGGGCACAGGCCTGCAACCGAGACGTGGCCGATGAAAAAAGCAAAATAATCTGAAGAATTCTCGCCCCGACGCCGGGGCGGCGGAACGGCGTCGCCGGTCGTTACAATATGGGGATGATCCCGCGGTACTCGGACAATCCGGACAGAACTCCCCCCGGCCCTTCCCTGCGCGCCCGGATTAGCGGCCGAAAGACAGGCTGCCCCACGGCAAGAGGGGGGGACGCAGGCCCTGCTAGTCAGGGAGGCATGCAATGAGCGACTCCCCAGAGAACAGGGGAGGCGTGCCCGCCAACTTCCCCTTTGCAAGAAAGGGCCTCCCGCCGGACACCCCCGTGCCGTGCCGGGACGTCATCGACCGCCTGCGCGAGTTGATCGCCCACTTCCCCAAGACGCCGGGCGTCTACCTGATGAAGGACGACAAGGGCCGCGTGCTCTACGTCGGCAAGGCCAAGGACCTCCGCGCCCGCGTCGCGTCATACTTTCAGGATTCGACCGACCTGCTGGCCAGCCGCGGTCCCGACATCGCCAGCATGGCGGCCAAGGTGGACGACATCGCCTTCATCGAGTGCGACACCGAGGTCGATGCCCTCCTCCAGGAAAACCGGCTGATCAAGGACATCCGGCCGCGCTACAACGCGATGCTGAAGGACGACAAGACGTTCCCCTATCTCGAGGTCACCACCGGCGACGACTTCCCCGGCGTCTATGTCACGCGCTCTCCGCGTACGAGCGGCACGAAGCTGTACGGACCGTTCGTGTCGGCGAACGACCTGCGCGACGCGGTGAATGCGTTGCAGAAAGTGTTCAAGTATCGCACCTGCGAACTGACCATCCTGGAGGAAGACAGCAAGCGGCGGTTCTTCCGCCCGTGCCTGCTGTATGCCATCGATCAGTGCACGGCGCCCTGCGCGGACAAGATCAGCCGCGAGGAGTATCGCAAGGACATCGAGCGCTTCAAGCGGTTCATGGGATCGAAGCAGAGCGTCGTGGTGCGCGAGATGCAGCGCGAGATGAAGGCGGCCTCGGAGGCGTTGAATTTTGAAGAGGCGGCGCGCATCCGCGATCGCATCGAAGCCATCCGCAAGCTGCGGCTCTCGGGTGCGGCCGATATCGACGTGCAGCCCGAGTCGTTTTACGTCGACCCGGCGGAGGGATTGACGCGGCTGGCGACCATCCTGGAGATCGAGCAGCCGCCGCGCATCATCGAGGGCATCGACATTGCCAATCTCCAGGGGCAGGAGACGGTCGGATCGCTGGTGTGCTTCATCGACGGCAAGCCGTTCAAGAGCGGCTATCGGCGCTTTCAGATTCGCAGCGTCGAGGGAATCGACGACTACGCCAGCATCCGCGAAGTCGTGTCGCGGCGCTACGCCCGGGCCGCCGAGGGCGAGGAGCTGTATCCCGACCTGATTTTGATCGACGGTGGGCTGGGGCAGCTTCACGCGGCGCTGGCGGCGGTCAGCGACAACTTCGTCAAGCCGCCGATGATCATCTCGCTGGCCAAGCGCGAGGAGGAGATCTACATCCAGGCGCGGGAGCGGCCGATTCGGCTGGAGCGGAACGATCCGGCCCTGCGCATCCTCCAGCAGGTCCGGGACGAGGCGCACCGGTTTGCACAGCATTATCACCACATTCTGCGATCGAAGCGGCAGTTTGACGAGGACATCAAACAGGGGCGGCGACCGCCGCGGGCACGCCGGCGCGCGGCTGGCGCGGCGGAGAGTGCCGTAAACATGGCACCGTCGCCGGCCGAAACGGATGTGCGACCGCAGCCGCCGGCGGCAAGACCGCCGGGCGATGAGGGCGAGCCGGAAGCCGGGCACGGGCAGGACTGGACCGATCTGCCGGGCGAGCTGCCGCACGACGACGATGCGCAGGCGCACCCGCCGATCGATTGATCGGGGGTGCGCGGCGCCGGTTTCGCGTGAATCGTGCCGCGTCGCGAGGCGATGCGGAGTTTACTGAAGCAGATCGGCGATGAAGGCGGCGATGTCGTCCTCGAGGGTGCCGCCATAGTCGGCGCAGGCCTCGTTGTCGCCGGCTTCGGGCACGCCGAGCTTGACGCGCGTGAAGCCGGGAATGTCGGCGCCGTCGATCAGCGCATCGCTGTTGACGTCGCCGGTCAGCAGGCAGGGCTGTTCGCACGGGTTTGGATCGCACGGGCTTCCATCGCCGTTATAGGTGCCCGACTCGGCGCTGCACTGTGCGGCGGTTGCGATGACGCAGGTGCCACCGTTCTGGCAGCAGGCACCGGTGGCGGGCGCCGTGGTCGAGGCATTCACCGGAGCGGTGAAGGGCGTGGTGATCGCGTTGCGGTTGCGGGCCTGTACGCGGAAGGTGTATTCGGTCCCGGGCGTCAGGCCGGTAACGGTGATCGTTTGCGACTGCACCCAGACATTGGCCCCGCTGCCATGCGCCGGCGTCATCTCGAAGAAGAGACCGGACGAAGGCACGTTGAGGTTGGAGAATGTCCCCAGCGCCGTCACCTGGATGGAGGTGTCGGTGATGGTGCCGATGTCGATGCCCTGGGGTGTCTGGATGAAGGTGATGCCGTTGGCAAAGCTCGACGAATTGGTCGTGTTCTCGAGCGGGGAATTGTCCCGCGCGGCAACCGTGATGCTGTACAGCGTGTTGGGCTGAAGCCCGGTGGCGGTGAACTGCGGCGTCGCAGATTCGGTCTGGAGGAAGCCGAGGGTGGCGTTGGTGAAGATATAGGTGACGCCGGAGGGATCGGTCGCCGTTGTCGCGGTCATCTGGAGCTGATCGGTCGCGATGGGGGCCGGCGTACTGGCGAAACTCATCGGATTGGGCGTCGGCGGCTCGGCATCGACGCCGCTGGGCGAGATGGAGATGTCGTCGATGAACCAGTCGTCGGAGCCGTCGGTGCCAATTACACGGAAGCGCAGGCGGAACTCGTTGTGGAATGCAGTGGGGTGCGACTGGGACGAGATGCTGTGGACGTGATCGACGAAGTTGGACTGCGTCACGCCGTTGGAGTCGATCGTGTTCAGGTTGATCCAGCGGAAGTTGCTGGCCCAGTATTCCACGATGAGTTGTTCACCGGCTTCCACGCCGCGATGCTGCGTCTTGTAGGAAACGTCCACCGGCGACTGGCCGGACATCAGGATGAAGTTGGTCCGCACCTCGTTCTGATCGAACTGTCCGCTGCCGGTAGAGTCGAGGTTAATCGAGCGAAGACCACTCGGCTCGTTTTCGGCGGCGGTTGAGGCAACGGCGCCGTCGGCGTAGATCCAGATGGCGGGATCGAGGACGGAGTTGGGGATGGAGTCGAGCAGGGGAACAGGAATGGGCGATTCCAGCGTATCGGCCTGGCCCGGCGGAAACAGGCAGTCGGCGTCAAAGGGATCGTTGCGATAGGCTTCAATCTGGTTCTGTTCGAAGGCGGAGAAATCGGGCAGGCCGTAGCCACCGCAGCTGCCGACGTTGGAACACATGATGTTGCAGGCATTGCCGATGTCGTTGCAATGGTCTGCGCTCCAGTTATGACCCAATTCGTGGGCCGTGACCACCACGCGATTGTTGAAATTAACCGACCAGCGTGACTCGGATAGCGCGTAGGGCAAGCCGCCGAACGAATCGCAAACGGTGCCAAGCCATGCGACGCCGAGACAGCCGCCAGCGAGATTTCGGCCGGTCATCAGGTGGGCGATGTCGCGGGGCACGGCGCCGAAATTGGCAATCCACTCGGCACGGAACTGGTCGAGCAGGGTGCCGCAGTTGGTGGTGGAGTAGGGGTCGGCCGATGTTCGGACGAATATCCATGTGATCTCGTAGGTGATGGCGGTGTCGCGTTCATAGATGAACTCGACGGTGTTCATCACGATTTCGATGTCGGCCATGGTGTTGGTGACATTGCTGCTGTTGAGCTGATAGAACGGGAAGTCCGCCTCGAATGCCACGTCGGTGACCTTGTAGCCGGTCGTGCCGCGCGGCTGCGGACCATCGCCGGGTTCGCCCTCGGGCTGCGTCGCGATGTCGTCCGTCTCGACGCCGCAATGGCGGTCGCTGGGCAGCACGTGCTCGCCCAGGTACAGCGCGTGTTCGTGGGCGGCGGCTGCGATGCCGGCCTCGCTGAGGGGCTGAACGAACCATGCCTGCCCGTTGCCCATGTCGATCATGGCGGTGAGCTGGGCATTGATGACGCCGGCGGCCACGCCGCTGCCGGGTATGACGTTGCCGTCGGCATCCAGCACGCGGCCGCGGTAGGTGACCGCCTCCGGCGCCGGCGTTTCGTGCCAGCCGAATTCGTCGATGGCGATGAGCTTGAAATTGTCGGAGCGAAGCACGTGGCGTTCGAGTTCGAGATGGATGGTCTCGCCGCCAAGCGACAGTGCCATGGTGAACGCTTCACCGGGCTGAAGGGGCGCGTCGAGCGAGATGATATCGACCTGTGAAAGGCCGAGGGCATCCAGCACCTGGTTCATGTCGAGGACCGGCGGCACCTGATCGGCGGCGTGCGGCTGTGCAGGCAGCGGCGAATCACCGCGGGCGGCGCTGAAGGCGGCGGACATGAAAATGCAGGAACACAACACCACATGCAGCAGGCGGCGACTCATTTATGGCTCCAAATGTGCGCTATTCCGCGTGCGGATCGCGGGCGTGAATGATGGCTCGGCCGGACGAAGCGGCGGGAGTTCGGCAGACCGGGCCTGATTGCGGGTCGCGACTGATGCGAGAATTCCCATCCCCACTCCGAGGATGTGTTCAGCCTACCCGCCGTTATGTTCCCAGATCGGACAACTTGTGTCAATACCAAGGCCCTTATTATAGGCTCGCGGTTAACGATACACACGTCTATGAAGGGCGTTTTTCGCGGCCATTAATTCGCAGAAGCGCCGCCACGTCACCGATCGCGAGGCGGGGTTGTCAGGCCTCGAACAGCTTGGAGACGCTGGTCTGCCGGAAGATGTTGTTGATGGCCTTGGCGAACAGTCGGGCGGTGGAGACGACGCGGACCTTTTTGGGCAACGGCTCAAAGCGGTATTCGAGGGAGTCGGTGATGATCAGTTCCTCGATGGGGCTGTCGTCGATGCGCGCGGCGGAACCCGCGGTCAAAACGCCGTGAGCGACGGCGGCATAGACGTTGCGCGCGCCTTCTTCCTTCAGGCGGGCGGCAGTGGCGATGAGCGTGCCGCCGGTGATGGTGAAGTCGTCCACGATCAGGGCGTTGCGGTCACGGACGTGTCCGATGATCCGGTTGACGAAGGCATTTTCGCGATGGTCGGCGCGGCTTTTCTCGGCAATGACGGTGCGTGCGCCAAGCACGCGGGCGTAGGCGTTGGCCATCTGTGCCGCGCCGACATCCGGGGCGACGACGACCCAGTCCTTTTTGACCTTGCGGCGGAAGTAATCGACGATCACGGGCATGGCATAGAGGTGATCGACCGGTACGCGGAAGAAGCCCTGAATCTGAGGGGCGTGCAGGTCCATGGTCACGATGCGGTCGACGCCCGCCGCCTCGAGGCAATCTGCCACGACGCGGGCGCGGATGCTGACGCGGGGCTCGTCCTTCTTGTCGCCTTTGCCATAACTGAAAAAGGGGATTACAGCGGTGATACTTTTTGCGCTGGCGCGGCGGAAGGCATCGGCGTAAAAGAGAATCTCCATCAGATGATCGTTCACAGGGAAGGAGAGCGACTGGATGAGGAACACGTCGCGCCCGCGGACGTTTTCCCCCACGCGGACGAAGGTATTGCCCTCGGAAAAGTGTTTGGTCTCGTTTCGCGCGGGGCGGGTGCGAAGGTGTTTGCACACGTCGGCAGCGAATTGACGGCTGGCGGATCCTGCGAAGACGAGCGGCTTGTCGTTGGGCATGCCTGATCCTCACTGCGACACGTTTCAAGCGAACGAGGCGATGATGACGGAGCGGCTCAGCGTTGCGGCGGCGGGGCAGTGGATTCCCGCACGATCAAGCTGGCCGGCAACAGAATCTTGATCGGCTCGGTCGTGTCGCGCGATTGTATCTGCTCCATCAGCAGATCGAGTGCCGTATCGACCATCGCGGGAATATCGATGGCGAGCGTGGTCAATGGCGGCCGGAAGAAGCGTGCCAGCCGGATGTCGTTGCAGCCCACGACGGAAAAATCCTGCGGGACGCGCAGCCCAAGAGACTCTGCCCCGCGGATGCAGGCAACGGCCACTTCGTCGTTGATGCACATGATGGCGGTCACATCCCGGTGCTTCTTCAACAGCTGCTGGATCGCGACGGGCCCCATCTCAGGCTCGGGGCAGGGCTGATGCACGAGGCTGGCCGGTGAAAGTTTGTGCTGTGCAAGTGCCTGGACGATGCCCTTCTTCCGCAGATCGAACCAGTGCGGCTCGTCCTCGTGCCGGGGACCTCCGACGTAACCGATGAGGCGATGGCCCAGTTCCAGCAGGTGCGTTACGGCACGGTTGGTGAAACCCGGGATGTCGGGACTGACTTCGCTGAAATCCGTCTGCTCGACGGCGCTGTGAATCAACACCGTGGCAGGGGCCTTGATCGGGCCGATGCTTCGCTCGCCGAAGGGATCGGCATAAAAACTCTCCGGCGGGGCGATGATCAGTGCCCCGCCGAGATTGAAATTCTTGAGGGCCTGGTGGAGGCTGTGCAGCGACTGACAACTGATGACCCCATACTTCCGCTTCTCTATCGATTGCGACACCACGTCCACCAGTTCGGCCAGGTAGTGGTGGCTCGAAATGAACTCGGCGAACATGACGATGGTGTGTAGCTGCTCGCCGCGCAGGCTGCGGGCCATGAGATTGGGCACATAGCCCATTTCGGTCGCCACTTTGCGGCAGAGTTCGGCCGTTTCCGAGCTGACCAGGTGCGACTTGTCGGACAGGGCGCGGGACACCGTCATGGCCGAGACGCCGACGCGCTTGGCGACGTCCTTCAGGGTGACGTTTCGCGGCTTGTGTGAGGCCATATAAACCGTGTGGCCGAAGTGTCGCACGCGCTGCACGAAGGTGCCATGGCGCCTGAGGCTCGGCTTGAGAGCAAATCGTGCCCAATCCCTTGTGGATATGTAGCGGCTGGCGTGCCGGTCGGCAAGCGGGCAGGCGCGATGATCGCGGCTAAACCGATTTGCTCAATCCAACGCCCTTTGTTTGCGGACGGAGGCCCTGAATTTCCCGGGGTTCTGTGCAATCCGATTCAGCGCTTATCTCAATGACAGTGTGGCACCGGCTAATAGCCGGTGCGGCTTGGTATTGAGATAGGCGCCTAGAGCCTGGCGAAGGCGTCGAGCGCCCGATCGAGATGTTCGGGCTCGTGGGCGGCCGAAAGCTGGACGCGCAATCGTGCCGTCCCTTCCGGCACGACGGGATAGCCAAAGCCGATCACGAACACGCCCAGCTCCAGAAGGCGCTTGCTGGCTGCGATGGCCTTTGCCGTCTCTCCGAGAATGATCGGGGTGATGGCGCTGGGGCCCTCGACTGCTTCGAATCCCAGTTTTTTCAGCCCCTCACGCATCGTGCGAACGTTGTTGCGCAGCTTTTTCACCCGATCTGGTTCAGTCAGGAGGATGTCGATCGCCTTGGCGGCGGCGCCGGCGGTACCCGGCGGCAGGGCGTTGGAAAAAAGCTGCGGGCGAGACTTCTGCACCATGAGATCGATGAGGCTGCGGCGGCTGGCCACGTATCCACCGGCGGCCCCGCCGAGGGCCTTGCCCAGGGTGCCGGTCATGCAGTCGATCTTGCCGAACAGGCCATAATGCTCGGCAACGCCGCGGCCGGTCGGCCCGCAGACGCCGACGCCGTGCGAGTCATCCACGATCAGCAGGGCGCCGTGCGCCTGACAGAGCCGGTGAATGACATCGAGCCGGGCGATGTCGCCTTCCATGCTGAAGACGCCGTCGGTGACGACCAGCTTGCACCGCAGCTGCGCATGCTCGCGGAGCAGCGTCTCGAGCTGATCCATGTCGGAATGTTTGTACACCCTGGACTGGGCGGCCTTGTTGATCTGCCGGCCCAGGCGAATGGCGTCGATGATGGAGGCGTGATTCAGTTCGTCGCTGATGGCGATGACCGAGTCGCCTCCGGCGGCCATCAGCGTAGGAATGACGGCTTCGTTGGCATTCCAGCACGAAACGTAGGTGGTGGCGTCTTCGGTGCCGGAGAGTTCCGCGATCTTCTGCTCGAGGGTGCGGTGATATTCGAAGCTGCCGCAGATGAACCGCACCGAGGCGGTCCCGGCGCCCCAGGTCTTCTGGGCGTCGATGGCGGCGGAGACGACGGCGGAATCGTCGGCAAGTCCCAGGTAGTCGTTCGAGCAGAGCACGACGACTTCGCCGACACCGTCGATGGCGGACACCGGCCCCATCGAGCGGGTGAGGACCTTCAGGTGCTTGTACTGGCCGGCCTTTTCGAGGGCCTGGAGCTCGCCATCAATCGAGTGCCAGAAGTCTGTCATTTTATCAATCCTTCGCGAATCGCGGGGCGGCGGAGCAGCCGCGGCGGCCAGGCGCAGCGGCGATGCCGCGTTTGCATTCTATCGCCGATATCGGGCGATGACGCCTGGCACGAGGTACTCGTCGAACGCGCGGCGAACGTCGTACTCCGGCGTCCAGTCCCAGTCCCGACGGGCCGGTGAATCATCCACATCGGCCGGCCAGGTGTCCACGATGCGGGCCCGCGGCACGTCGGGCCGGAAGGAGATATCCGCCTTCGGAAAGGCCTTGACGACGCGGTCTCGAAGCTCGGCCGCCGACAGGCTGAACGAGCTGACGTTGTAAACACGCTGCGTCAGCCGCCCGGCCGGCGCATCCGACAGCAGCATCAGGGCGTTGACGGCATCGGGCATGGCCATGAACGGAATCCGGGCGTGCTCGGGCACGAAACAGGCATAAGGCTGATTCTGGGCGGCCGCGTGGATCATCTCCACCGCATAGTCGCTTGTGCCGCCGGTGGGCATCGTGACGGCACTGATCAGCCCCGGAAAGCGAAGGGCACGAAAGTCGACGCCCGTCGGTGCGTTGTCGGCCGCGAGCTGGCGGTAATGAAGCGAGTAGTAGCGGCCCAGCATCTCGCAGTAGGCCTTGTTGCAGCCGTACATCGTCGTCGGGAAGTTCCACTCGATTTCACGAACGCGGCCGGCGGCCTGCTTGGCCTCCAGGCTGGGCAGACCGTACACGGCAATGGAGCTCGGAAAGACGAACTTGACGGCGTGACCATGCCAGCGTGCCTGCTCGTGGGCCAGCTTGAGCAGGTTGAGCGTGCCATCCACATTGACGCGATGCGCGATGTCGGGCGTGTACTCCGCGCGAGTGCTGAGCAGGGCCGCGAGATGGTAAATGCTGTGGATCTCGAATTCGCTGACCAGGCGTTGCAGCAGATTTTCGTCGAGGATATCGCCGACGATGCACGCCGTGCACAGGTCGCGCCGCGCGTCATCAATCGGCTTGATGTCCAGCGCGATGATCTCAGTGACGCCGTTCTGGCTGAAGCGATCGATGAGACCGTAGCCGACTTCACCGTTTGCACCGGTGACGAGTACCGCAGGCTTGCGCAACGGTGTCCCTCCGCGAGGCGCCCCGGCCGATCAGCGCAGTCAATTAGCGCTGAGCGTGCGGCCGAACCGAGAAGAATGTGCGGCGTCTGGCGACGTTCGTCAAGAATGGCGAGATCACATACGACCGGGATCGGTCCTTGCCGGCCCCGGGGCGGCCACGTTGGCAGGCGCGGACAGTTCCGCTTACGAATTCGGCTCGGCGCCGGCGGACTTGTCGCGGGCCGCCGCTTCGGCCTTCTGCTGGAGCGTGGCGATCGAGTCCACGCGCCGGCGGAATTCGTTATAAAGGCCGTCGACCTTCTGGTTCAACTCGCCAAGGGCCTTGCTGCGTTCGGCTTCGTCGGAAATGGCTTTCGCCTTTTCGTATGCCTCGGCATTGGACGTGAGATGATCGTTGGCGCGCTTCGTGCAGCTTGACAGCACGCCGGCCGCGGACGCCCGCTGTTTTTCGTCGAAGCGATAGTAGTCCATCAGTTCGTCGAGCTTGGGCTGCCAGGCATCCACGGCGGGGGCGGGCTCCAGCTGCACTTTTTCGGGCGGCACATCGGCTCGCGGCGGCGGCGGGGGACCCAGGGGTTGCTGCGGGGCAGTCAACGCGGTCTGCCTGGTCGCCGGATCGATTTTCGCGGGTCGGGGCGCGGCATTGGGGTTAAGTGCGCGTTCCAGCGGATCGGGCGTCGACAGCAGCGGCTGGACCGGACCGAGCACGACGCGATCGAGCTGTTCCGTCTTGATGGGCTGGCCCTGCAATCGATCCGCGAAGGCGGTGGCCAGCCGCTGGTGGGCGGCGGCGATGGCCTCGGTCGACATGCCGGACTCGACACGCCGGGCCACGTTCGCGTAGCCCATCGGAGACTTGAGGTGAATGTCGTAGATCTCTTCCTGGTACTTCTGCATGAGGCGGTTTTTGAGGGCCTCGCTGATTTCGGTATTGGCGGGCAGGGTGCGCGAGAGGGCGAGGTTACGGCGGCGTAGCGTCGCATCCCAGCGGCCGGAGTAGATCGCCTGCTCGCCGATCAGCCGTTCGAGTTCGCCCCGGAGCTTGGCCATGGCCGATTCACCGAGCTGGTAGTGCTTGCCGAAGAAACTCACCCGTTCCTCGATCATGGGTGTGAAGCGCGCCTTGACGTCGTCCGGAATCGGAGCATCGCCGATGCGGGCAACGACCGGCTGCTCCTGCCCGAATGCGCCGCCGGCGAACGCCAGAAGCAACAGCCCTGTGTACAACCCGTGGCACTTCATAAAAACCTCGCTTTCGCTTCAAACGCACGCGCGTATCCGCCGGGCGTCGATGATTCCGGCCCGCGTTACTCGGCTGAACAGCAAACCTTTGCGGCGATGGTTGATTCGCAACCGGCCCGGGCGTTCCCGCGCTGCGGCGTACCCGTTGCGAAGCCTCACATTGTGATTGGGACGGGCCGACAAGTCAAACCGGCAAGGCCGCGACGCGGGCTGAAGACGGCGCTGCGGATGCGGATCGGACTGGCACCGGTCGCCTGCGCGTCGAGCAAGTTGCGCAGGCGTTACATGGACCAGGGCCCCAGTGTCCCGGGCGCGATCACTCGAAATGGAAAGGGGCGAAGAGCCGCTGGTGCTCGCGCTGGCAGAAGCGGTCAGTCATGCCGGCGATGTAGTCGCAGATGACGCGGTGCGCGCCCTGCTCGGCAATGCGGGCGGAATAGCGCTCAGGCAGCAACTGGGGCTCGGCCAGGTAGGCCTCGAACACTTCGCGGATGAGGCGGCCGGCTTTGGCGTCCATGCGGACAACGCGGTGATGGCGGTAGACGTGCCGGATGAGGACCTTTTGTAGTTCGTCGAGCTGCTGACGGGTGGCATCGGAAAAGGCGATCAAATCGCGCGGCAGGCGGCGCACGGCATCGACCGAATCGACCCTTGCGGCATCGATGCGCCGGCGGCTCTCCTGGGATGCATCTTCGGCCAGGCGGGCGGCGATCCGGTCGATGATCGGTCGGCGAAGCGCGAAGAGCGACTTGCCGGCGTGGCGCTTTTCGACGGCGTCGGCGGCCTCGCGCCAGAGTGCGCTTTGGGCGAGCAGGTCGGCGTCGAGCAACTGCTGGCCGATGCCGTCTTCAATATCGTGCATGGTATAGGCGATCACGTCGGCCAAATTGGCAATCTGGCCTTCGAGCGGGCAGCTCGGGCCGCTGTCGAGCAGTTCGCGGGCCGATGGATCGAGCCGGCCGGCGTGGTCGGGCTTATCGAACGTGGTGCGGTGCTTGATGAGCGACTCGCGCAGTTCGTAGCTGAGATTGAGCCCGCGAAAGGCCGGATAGGGGTGTTCGAGATAGTCCACGACGCGGAGGGACTGGACGTTGTGCTCGAAGCCGCCGTGATTACGCATGAGGGCCTGGAGCTCTTTCTCGCCGGCATGGCCGAAGGGCGAATGCCCCAGGTCGTGTGCCATGGCGACGGCACCGGCGAGGCGATCGTTCAGGCCGAGCATGCGGGCGAGGCGCTCTGCCTGGGCGGCGACTTCCAGGGTGTGGGTGAGCCGCGTGCGGAAGTGATCGCCGTCGAGCGTGACGAAGACCTGCGTCTTGTGCATCAGGCGGCGGAAGGCCATGCAGCTCACGATGCGATGGCGGTCGAGATCGAACGGGTTCTCCTCCGGAGCATCGCCGCGCGGGTGGACGCGGCCGCGCGTTGCGCCGTCGCGGACGGCGTAGGGGGCGAGGCCGGGATAGTCGCGTGCGGCCGCGGGCATGGTGCGTCTCAACCTCCGCAAGGCGCAAGGCCGCGCCGTTGCGCGATGGCCCGCAGCCTGGCAGCGACGGCGTCGAGCGATTCGGGAACGACGCGGACGTCGCCCAGCACCGGCATGAAGTTGGTGTCGCCGTTCCAGCGCGGCACGACATGGATATGGAGATGGCCCGGCAGGCCCGCCCCGGCGCAGCGGCCGAAGTTGGCGCCGATGTTGAAGCCGTGGGCGCCGACCGCCTCGGCCAGCATGGATTTTGCGTCGCGGACCAGCCACCAGACGGCCTTCATTTCGCCGTCGTCGAGATCGTCGAGCTCGGCCTTGTGGACCAGGGGCGCGACCAGCAGATGTCCGTTGGTGTAGGGGAAGCGATTGAGCACGATCATGGCCGCCGGCGTGCGCGCGACCACGTGGTGGTCGGTATCGCTGCCCGGCGTGTCGCGATAGTGGCACAGGAAACAGCCGCCATCGCTTTCGTTGACGAGGCGATGGATGTACTCCATGCGCCACGGTGCCCAGAGATTCTCGCGGAATTCGTCCATGTCGTGTTCTCTCGCGCCGGCGGCGCGACGATGCGCGATTTTAGCCGCTCGACCGGCTGGCCGCGAGCTGGCGAGCGACAGCGCTGTTCGCGAGCCGGTGCGTGGACTATTTCGAATCGAGGCGGGAAGGGTTTGCCAGCAGACGCCGGACGCGGCGCTGCAGGTCCGTGGTGGCGGTGCCCGAGCGTTGCGCCGTGAAGGTGCCCTGCACGCGACAGGGCCCGAACAGGTCGGCGGGCGAACCCACGAACCTCACGGGATACAGCGTGGCGGACTCGAGCTGGCCTTCGATGGCGGCGCCATCGTCGGACTCGGTGAAGAAGACAAAGCCGGAGCCTTCGTAGCTGATGACGTTTTCGCCGGTGATCAGGCAGTACACGATGCTGGCGTTGGACTGGCTGCTCTCGGCAAATGTCTTGCCGGGTAGCGGACGCCACATCAGGTCGATGAGGACGATCTGCGACATCCAGACTTCGTCGGCAAGGTCATCTTCCACCGGCTGCGTCTGCGGATCGGCCGCGCCGATGGTCTTCGACCGGGGAACGCGAACGACGGTCGGCGGCACTTCAAACGCGATCTGGTAGTTCCGAAGGGAATCTACCTTGAAGGTGCCATCGGGAAATTGCTCGGTGAATACTTCGGGCGTTGCCGGCTGGAGATAGGACGTGACGACGAACTGCGTGGGTTCCCTGCCGCATCCGGCGGCGCTGATCGAGAGGCACGCGGCGCAGGCGAGGAGCAGCAGCCCGGCCGAGGGAGGCGCGAAACGTACGGATATTCGATGAACCGTCGCGCGGCGCGGCGGTTCAGCGGGTGCAGGACGTTCAGGGAGCCGCGGCGAGTTAAGGCTCATGATCGATCAGAGCGGACGAAGTGGCCCGGTCCGCCTCGCGTCGAGGGGGCGCCGAGTTCTCAATGCCGAGTGCGGCCAGGGCGTCGCGCTCGACGATGGCCGCCAGGTACTGGCGCGGAACGGTGGGCAGATTGGTGCCGGTCACGAGCTGGTTCAGCCGGTAGAGCGACTCAATCGCGCGGGCCGCGGGCGTATATGGAAAATCGCTGCCAAAGAAGAGCTTGTCGATGACGCCGTACTGGTAGGCCGCCAGCAGGGCGTTGTATGCCTGCCACGGCCGGTGTACGAGCGAGGAGATGTCGGCAAAGGCGTTGGGGTGTTTGCCCAGAAGGACGATGCACTCGTCGATCCAGGGATAGCCCATGTGGGCGACGACGATCTTAAGTTGCGGCATTTCGCGGGCGACTTCGTCCAGCAGGGCAGGGCGGGCAAATTCCATTTTGCTGGCGGCGCTGAAGTGAACGCCCTGATGGAAGAAGACGGGCTTACGCAAATGGGCGGCCTCGGAATAGACCTGCATCGCCCGGCTGTCGGACGGATGAAAGTCCTGGGCCGCGGGTGACACCGTGATGGCCTTCATGCCCAGCGACTCGTGCGCCTGGTGAAGTTCGTCGAGGGCCTGCGGCAGATCGGTCGGATCGATGCCGGCCACGCCCAGGAGCTTGTCGGGGTGCTGGCGGACGTAACGGCTGACCAGCTCGCTGGGAATTTCGGCGCTGAGATAGCGGCTCTTGAAGCCGAGCACGAACGACTTGTCCACCGGCTCGCTGGCGCGGAAATGCTCGTTGGTGGAGGCATCGATGCTGAGTGGGGCGGTCCGCGGAGCGGCGTCAAACGCGCGGTGCAGCCGTGCGGCGATCTCGGATTGTGCCTGACCGAGCTGGTCCGGCGTTTCCCAAATGTGAGTATGGCAGTCGACGATCACGACCCGATAGTCCCTCGCCGCACGTCATGCCGAATCAGGCGTCTGACAGCAATGCCGGCAAGCCGGATGACTCGCCCGCTCACGGGGGCACTGTAGTGGATCGAGCGGCGGGGGGTCAAGAACGCGTCAGCGGAGGGCCGTTGTGCAGGCATCCGCGAATATCACAAGCGGGCGCGGCAGCATGGAAGCGATGAATTGCAGCCCGATCAGCGATGACAGGTAATCGAATCGTGAGCGCGATGCACACTGCGCGCCGCCGGCGGCGGCAAGTCGGTTGCCGCGCTATGCGTCGGGGAATCAAGAATCGCCATGTCGAAGTTGCACATGATCCACGGCGTGGTTGCGCTGCCCATGAGATCGAAGGGGTTATCGCCCGAGTGTTCGAGACCCAGCAGATGGCCAAGCTCGTGACCGCCGGCGTTGGCAAGCGCTTGAGCGAACTGGTCGTCGTCGTCGCACGCCCAGTCGGGAAACACGACGGCATTGTCGCCGAATGAGACGCCGAGGTATTCTTCGCTGACGCCGCCGAACGCGATGGTGAGGCATCGGTCCGCCGGCTGGCTGTCGGTCTCCGAAGTGAGAATGAGTATGTTCGCCCACGCGAAGTCGGCGGCGATTCGATCGCGGACAGCTTCGGCAAACGCGACGCGATCTCCGGAGAGTTTGAGCGATGGGATCTGATAAACCTGCGCTCCGATGGCGATAAATTCGCGCCCGTCGAAATCGAGAAAGACAATCTGCGGCTCATCCTGAAGGAACAGGAGACTGGACGGTGCCGGCAGGGTGTCACAGCCTGCGGCGATGGCGAACTGCGCCGCCAGAAGACCCGCGGCGATCTTGCGCGTCGCGCTGTGGAGAAGGGCCCGGCAGGCTGATGTGCGAGGACACATGCGGCGACAGGCCGCACGGTTCGCGCCGGCAAACCTTGAGCGACCGGCCCGTGCCGCGCAGCCGCCGCCGCGACAGCGCCCGGCGGCGCTTTACCGGTCCTTATGGTCTGTAGCGATGGAATGGCCTGCGCCGTCGCGCCGCGGCCCGGCAGCGATTGGCGGGGGCCGGCGGCACAATGGCACACGACAAGCCAATGCCGAGGGTCTATTCGACGAGCTTGAGCGTGACGCGATCGTGTGTCTGCTCGGTGACTTCGAGGCTGAAGTCCGGAAACGTGGCATCCTCGATTCGTGAGATGAGCCGCTCGAGATCGTAGGACCAGTCCACTTCGATCTGGCAGACGTTATTGACGAGTTCCTTGAGGCGGACTTCCTGAACGCCTTCGAGCTTTCGCACTTGGGCCTCGAAGGCCTTGAACTGCTTGCGGGTGCAGTTGGTGATGGTCAACTGGCACACGCGGCGGATATTCTGGCGTTTTCGCCAGGACTCGCCGACGTCGCTGAGGATTCTGGCTGCATGCTTCTCGGCGCAGGCGCGGAGCACTTCGTCGCCGCCTGCATTCTCGTCAACGCTGGCCTTCGTTTCCGAATAGGTATTCGACATCAGCATCTGCGCGCTGTCGGCGTGGTATGCGCGAACGGTGATCGTCGCCGACCAGCGGTAGAGGGTGCGCCCCCCGAGCTGCGTGGCGCCGGCCCGCCGGGCCTCGGCCGTGCCGCGCACCACGACGTCGGCCTTGAAGGACGCCGCCATGGCCGCCAGCTTTCTGACGTCGTCGTTTAGTGCCGCCAGCTCGACATCGCGCTGCTGCGCCTGTTCCGAGGCCAGCTTGTCCATCATCTGAACGCCCTTCTGGATGAAGAAGTTCTCGATGATGCTCTGCACGACGCCGTCGGCTTTGGGGCCGAGCTGGTCATCGACGTTGTTGTCCTCGACGAAGACCATCATGCATCGCGGATTGCCCTCGGCCTCGATCGTGTGCAGCAGGCGAGCCCACTCCTTTTCGAAGCTGGCCTTCGACACGGTCGCCCGGACGGTGCAATAGCTGATCCCATCGGCGGTACGTCGATCGATGATCTCGTAGCCGGTGACAAATCCCGCCGCGAGCGACAGGGCCTTGTCGTACACGAGTTCGTAGTTTTTCGTCTGCGACTGCGAGCTGATGAAGGTGCCGCATGCCTGCTCGACGGCTCGGCGCAGCGCATCCTGCTTGGCCTGCTCCATCGCGTTGCCGTCAGTACCGGCCGCGCGGCCCTCCGCTTTCACGGTGACGACATCTTCGGCCGATGCCCATGCCGCCGATCCGGCCATCAAGGCGGCAGCCAGAAGGATGTGGATGCGCATCGCTCTCGTCGAAATCGACATGGACCTGCTCCTTTACCTTGCCGCGACCGGCCACGCCGTTGGATGATGTTCTGGCCCCGCCACCGGCGCCGAAGACGCATGATAGCCCGACAGGCGCTGGCCGCAACGCACCAGCCCACGGGTGCGGCAGGTCATGAAAAATAGCGTGCGGCATTCCTAAGTAGAATTGAGATATATATTTACGCGTAGTCGCTGCGAATCGAGAATTGCTCGGCCGTAGGCCCGCGCCGGCACAGAATCTGCCGTCGAGGCACGGCGGACCGTGGGGCGATGCGCCGGACCGGCCGCGCTCTTGGCCGGCAGGTTTGGCGCAATTTCGCGTTCTTGATGCAAACCGGACCGGTCTCGTATAGTGACGCGTCGTTTTGGTGAAGGAACGTTGGCGCGGGCTGCGGCAGCCCGACGGCTGTGGATACCAAGAGCAGCGTCGTACCCCGATGTCATGGCGTGCCCCGGCGCGGCAGCCCTGGCTTAGCGCACCACTTTTCGGAAAAAGCAACCGACATCCATCTTTGATCGACGCCGTTCGAGCGCGAAGGAAGTTTTCGCGGATCGATACCGATATTCGAGGACAAGGACATCGTGAATTCTGTCACGAAGTGCAAGCGCACCCGGCTGCGGCGTGCGAGACACAACACCGAGAGGAGAATCGTAGTGACACCCAGAGGCAGTGATCGAATCGATTGGAAGACGGCCGCGCTGTGCGGCGCGGCCGTTCTGGCGACCGGTGCATCGAGCGCGTTGGCCGCGGAGGCCGAGATGGTCGGCGAGAACCTCAAGACGCTCGGCAACATTCCGATCTGGTGGTGGCTGGCGATGATCGGCTCACTCGTGGGTCTGTTCTTCGCCTGGAAGTTCTACCACGAGATCATGAGCAAGAACGAAGGCGACGAGAACATGAAGCAGATCGCCGGCTACGTTCGCGCCGGCGCATATGCCTATCTCTGGCGCCAGTACAAAGTCGTCACCGTCGTCTTCATCTGCCTGTCGGCGATACTGGCCTACATGGCCTACGGCCTGGGCGTGCAGCACGGCATCGTGCCGTTTGCCTTCCTGACCGGCGGCTTCTTCTCCGGCTTGTGCGGCTTCATCGGCATGAAGACCGCAACCAACGCCGCCCATCGAACGACGGCCGGCGCCCGCGAGAGCCTGAATCAGGGCCTCGTGGTCGCCTTCCGGGCCGGCTCGGTGATGGGCCTGGTGGTGGTCGGCTTTGCCATGCTTGATATTACGCTCTGGTTTCTGGCCTTGTATCTGTTCGGCGGCGGCATGACGCTCATCAACATCACCGTCGTCATGCTCACCTTCGTCATGGGTGCCAGCACGCAGGCACTCTTCGCCCGCTTGGGCGGCGGCATCTATACCAAGGCGGCCGACGTCGGGGCCGACCTGGTGGGCAAGGTTGAGGCCGGCATCCCGGAAGACGACAGCCGCAACCCCGCCACCATCGCCGACAACGTCGGTGACAACGTCGGCGACGTGGCCGGCATGGGGGCAGACCTCTACGAGTCTTACGCCGGTTCGATCCTGGCGACTGCCGCCCTGGGTGTCGCGGCCGCCGTCTCGATGTTCGGCAGTGACGTGGAAGCGGCCGGCTTCGATGCCGGCATGCGTCTATTGGCGACGCCGATGATCATTGCCGGCGTCGGCATCCTCCTGTCCATCGTCGGCATTTACATGGTGCGCACCGAAGAGGGGGCCAATCTCGGCCAGTTGATGGCCGCGCTCAACCGCGGCATCTGGGGCAGCAGCGCCCTGATCGTCGTTGCCTCGGCCATCGTGTGCTACCTGTTGATCGGCGTGGGCTTTCCGACGCCGCCCGACGGCATTCTGCCCCCGAGCTGGTGGGGCATCTGGCTCAGCATTTGCAGCGGTCTATTGGCTGGCGTCATCATCGGCAAGGCAACGGAATACTTCACCAGTTATGACTACAAGCCGACGAAGGAGCTCAGCGAACAGGCCATTACCGGCCCGGCGACCATCATCATCGGCGGCATCGCCGAGGGCATGAAGAGCACGTGGGCCAGCCTCTTCACCGTCATCGTCGCTATTCTGCTCGCCTTCATCTTCGCAGGCGGCGCGAACGACTACATGCTCGGTCTCTACGGCGTCGGCATTGCCGCCGTCGGCATGCTTGCCACGCTGGGCATTACGCTTGCCACCGATGCCTATGGTCCGATCGCCGACAACGCCGGCGGCAACGCGGAAATGACGCACCAGGACCCGCAGGTCCGCCAGCGCACCGACGCACTCGATTCGCTCGGCAACACGACCGCGGCCACCGGCAAGGGCTTTGCCATCGGCTCGGCGGCTTTGACGGCCCTGGCCCTGCTCGCCGCATACATTGACGAAGTGCGGATGGGCATGCTTCACGAGTCCCAGACCGTCGTGCGGCAGGTGATCGACAGCGAAAAAACCAGTCCCGACGCCGCCGTTGCTCCGGTGTACATCGGATATGGCAAGTTCGCCATGAAGGACGCCGGCGCGGTCGACGATCTTCACTCGTACAAGGGCCTGCTCGCGATGCACTCGCGCGAGCTGCACGCGCTTGAGGCAAGCGGCGATCTGAAGCCAGGGCAGAAATTCAACGCGGCAGACTATTCGGCGGCGGCCCGCGATGAAGACTACGTCGGCAGCCTGCGCGTGGGCGGAGAGTCGATCGCCGTGGTGCCGGTGCGCCGCGCATCGATGGATCAGTTCATGACGTTCTACAACGTCACGTTGATGAATCCGCGAGTGTTGTGCGGCCTGTTTGCCGGCGTGCTGCTGACATTCCTCTTCTGTGCGCTGACGATGAAGGCCGTCGGCCGCGCGGCCAATCAAATGATGCTGGAATGCCGCCGGCAGTTCGGAAAGATGCGCGCCTATCTGCGGGCGCAGGGCCACGACGAAACCTACATTCGCAATCCCGACAACTGGCCGCGAACGCCGGTTGATTTCGAGGGCGGCCAGATTCCCGACTATGCCAACTGCGTGGCCATCTCGACGGCCGGGGCGCAGAAGGAAATGATCTTTCCTTCGCTGCTCGCCATCATTGCTCCGGTCCTCGTCGGTCTGGTTTTCGGCGTGGCCGGCGTCATGGGCCTCCTGGCCGGCGGACTGGTTTCCGGCTTTGCGGTGGCCGTCTTCATGGCCAATTCGGGCGGCGCCTGGGACAACGCCAAGAAGTACATCGAGACGTTTGGCCGCATCACCGCCGGCCAGTTCAAGAGCGATCCGCTCACGCGGGAACAGGTGCCCGCCTCGGTCCGCGAGGCCATCGCCGCCCGTGCCGAGCAGGCCGAAAGCGACGATGAAATCGTCTACGGCAAGGGCTCGCAGGACCATAAGGCCGGCGTCGTGGGCGATACGGTCGGCGATCCGTTCAAGGACACGTCGGGGCCGTCGTTGAACATCCTGATCAAGCTCATGAGCATGGTCAGCGTCGTGTTTGCCGGCCTGGTCGTGGCCTACGGTCCGCGGATCGGCGCATTGCTCGGACTGGGCGGATAGCACCGCGGCCGGCCGTCGGGAGACGCCGAAACCGCGCGTACAAATTCGCGACCGGGATGCTACAATATCTGCGCGTCTGATCCGTCGGCGCACGGCGGTTCAGACGCGTTTTGTTTTGTCGGGCTGGCGTCCGCGATCCTCTGAGGGGCACTTCGGCTCCCGCAGTCGCCGGACAACGCCCCTTTCCGGAAAGGTTGAATGGCCAAGAACAAAGACCTGCTGATGTCCGCCAGTACCGCACAAGCTCCTGCCGTCGAGGTGAAGCCGCGCCTGAAGCCGTCGCGGTCGGCCGATGCCGCGCGCCGATTTGCGATCGACTGTGCGCGCATCCTGCAAGACGACAAGTGCGAGGACATCGTCGTCTTCGATCTTCGCGGCGTCAGCCAGGTGTGCGATTACTTTGTCATCGGCAACGGTACGTCCGATCGTCAGATGCGTGCCGTCGCCGAGCACATCGAGGAGATGGCCCGCGGAATCGGCGAGAAGCCCTATGGCGTCAGCGGTTACGACGAAGGGACGTGGATCGTCATCGACTACGTCGACGTCATCATCCACCTGTTCGACGAGCAGCAACGGGAATACTACGATCTGGACTCACTGTGGGGCGACAGCCCGGCCGTGGAGTGGCAGCGTTAAGCCCCGCGGACCTCGTCGGCCAGGGCCGGCTGCGACGCGGCGGCCTCGCGGGCCTGCCGCAGCTCATACCGGCGGATTCCCTCGCTGACGGCATAAGCAAATTCGCAGCCCTCGCCCGGCGTTCGGAAGCACGGGCCGAGATTGATCTGCCGCGCACCGCCGCGATTCATCCAGTCGTGGCGCGACAGGTACGCCAGTCGCGGCATCCGGCAGACCGACGCGCTGACACTCACGATGCGCTGCCACGGAATGATCTCGGTGCCGAGGCGGTAACGTCGAAAGTGCACCCCTTCCGGCGAGACGGCGGCAAATCGCCCATCCATCCGCACCAGCGTGTCCCACGTTTTCCACGCCGCCACCAGCGGCACCCCGAGCACAACCGGCCAGAAGACCCACGCGACATGCCACCAGAGCGCCAGCGCCGCCAGCGAAAGAGCGACGAAGACGATGGGCGTGCCGAGTTGAAGGTCATTTCTGCCGGTCCAGGCCCGGGTGTGCCGATCGTAGGGAAAGCTGCACTGGGGGCAGCGGCCCCCGACCGGCAGACCGAGCAGCGAAATTTCGCACACCGGGCAGCGGCGCGGCTGCCTGCCGGGGACGCGCAGGCGCCGCGGTGTTCGATCGCGCGCCGCAGGTGTCGCTGCCGGACGGCGCTTCGGGGGCGTCGTGCGGCGGCCGATGGCCGGAGGTGTGTCGATGTCAGTGGGCATGACGCTGCTTGCCGGCATCCACGGCGGCGGCAAAATCTCTCACGGCCTGCGACGACTTGAGCGCCGGGCGCAGGGCGAAGCGGTTGCGACCCTTGAGGGAAATGACCGCGAACAGGGGCATGGCGCCGGGCCCGATGACGACGTGGCGGACCTTGTGCCATGGCACGATGCGCATGCGCCAGTTGGTGGTTCGAATGACCACGCCGTTCGGCGCGACGGCGACGAGTTGGCGGCGGTGGTTCCAGAACCACTGGCAGATAAACAGAAACGGCCAGATGGCAAGATTGACCATGACGAATCGGAACAGGTCCTGCGGGCAGCCGCCGAAGACCCAGTAGTATCGCACCAGGAGCAGGGCGAATGCCAGAGAGATGCCGCCGGTGATGCAGAGCGCCGCGATTTTGGTCAGCGTCCAGGGATTGGTCTCTTCCCAGACGCGCGTGTGTTCATCGTAGTGGAGGCCGCACTCGGGGCAGCGGTGCGTCTCTGCCAGGCCAAGCAGGGAATAGTCACAGACAGGGCAGAGCACCGGGCGTGAGCCGGTGGCGTTGCGGGAATCCGCGACGCATGGTCCCAACTGCGCCGAGGTTGCGGCTGCAGCGTTCACCGCGGAAGATGTGGCGTTCAAGGCCGTCATGGCTTCCTTCAGCACATGCGGTTCGTGACCAGGCCGCGGTGGATGGCGATGATGCGTCCGTTTTCAGCCGCGCCCTTCGGAACTAAATATAACGATGAAATCGCTGCTTAGACAAATCACAGATCTGGTCGGCACCGCCATTCAGCAGGCCTTCGGGCCTGACTTTGCAGACGTCAATCCACAGGTGCGCGCCACGGGCGATGTGAAATTCGGTGATTATCAGTCGAACGTCGCCATGGGGCTCGCAAAGCGGCTGGGAAAAAAACCGCGCGAAATCGCGGACAGCATCGCCGCAGCGATCGACGAGACATCGGCCGGATTGCTCGCCCCTGTGGAGGTTGCCGGGCCGGGTTTTATCAATCTTCGGCTGCGTGACGAGGCGATCGCCGGGATGCTTGAGCGAATTCCGGCGGCTCCGGTAATCGCCGAGAAGGATCGTCTGGGCATCGAGACGTGCGATGCGGCGTCGGTCGAGACGGTCGTCGTGGACTATTCCTCGCCCAACGTGGCGAAGGAAATGCACGTTGGCCATCTCCGCAGCACGGCAATTGGCGACGTCATTGCCCGGACAATCGCCTTTCAGGGGCACCGCGTTATTCGCCAGAACCACCTGGGGGACTGGGGCACCCAGTTCGGCAAGATCATTCTGGCCCTGTGGCACCTGTGCATGGGACGGCACCAGGCCGAAGACCACCGCGATTTCGACCGGCTTGCCGACGAGTTGAACAAGAGCAGCGACGCGGAGAAACAGCGGATTCTCGCGGCCCGGTGCACGATTCATCAGCAGAATCTCGATCGCGATCCCGACGGGCGGGAGTTTCACGACTACATCCAGACGCTGGATCCCAGCTTCGAGATGCTGCTGCCGGCCTATCGCTACGTCAACGCGATCGAAGATGCGGCGGAAGGCACGTCGTATGCCGTCCGCGATCCGCTGACCGGCGTGCCGACGGCGTTGTCTTCGCTGTCGCGGTTGATCGCCGCGATGCTCCAGGGCAAGACGGATCGCGACAACACGCAGGAGCTGGAGGCCTGGCGCCGTGCCAAGGAGGCGACACTCAAGGAATGCAGCGAGATCTACCGGCGGATGGGTGTGCTGCTGGGCGACGACGACGTGTGCGGCGAAAGCTTCTACGAACCGCTGCTGTCGCACGTGGTCCACGAAGTCATCAACGAGCTTATCACGTACCGCGAGGCGCCCGACGGCCTTCGCGTCGTCTGCCGCCGCGATAAGGGGGCGGTCTGCGTCTTTCACGAAAAACCGGATGGTTCGCCGGCGTTCAAGGGGCCGCAGGGCGACGCGCTGCCGATGATCATCCAGAAGTCCGACGGGGCCTCGCTTTACGCCACGACCGATCTGGCCGCCGCGCTCTATCGCGTGGCGCACCCGCAGCGGCACCCGGTCAGGCTGCAAACGCGGCAACTGGCCGATTTGCTGAACCGGGCGCCGTTCAACGGCGGGCTGGGGGCCGATCGCGTGATCTATGTTGTGGGCGCGCCGCAGAAGCTGCATTTCGAAATGTTCTTCCCCGCGGTGCATGCCCTCGGCTGGACAAAAAAGCCGGACGGCACCCGCAGCCGTCTGGAGCACGTCGCTTTCGGATCGGTGCTCGGGGATGATCGCAAGATGCTCCGCACGAGGAGCGGCGACAGCGTGAGGCTGCGCGACCTGTTGCAGGAGGCGGTCGAACGCGCCGAAGTGATGATGCGCGAGAGCGAGCGCAATGCGGAGAGAAAGCGCGGTCTCAGCGAGGATGAGATCAAGTCGATCGCGGAGACCGTCGGCATCGCGGCCGTGAAATACGCCGATCTGTGCCAGAATCGCAACACGGATTACGTCTTCAACTGGGACAAGATGCTGGCACTCACGGGAAACACCGCGCCCTACATGCTTTACGCTTACGCCCGCATTCGCTCGATTCACCGCAAGGGGTCCGAGGAAGGGTCGTTCGATGTGGACACGGCCACGGCCAGTATCCGGCTGGAGCATCCCGCCGAGCGGTCGCTGGCCATGACGATCCGTCGCCTGCCGGACACGATCGACTCGGTGGCCGAAAGCCTGATGCCCAACTATCTTTGCGAGTATCTCTTCGATCTGGCGCAAAAGTTCATGGTGTTCTATGAATACTGCCCGGTCCTGAAGGCGGAGAGCGCCGAGGTGCAGGCGTCGCGGCTGCGGCTGTGCGATCTTACTGCGCGGGCGCTGCGTTTGGGGCTGGGTCTGCTGGGCATTCCGACGCTGGAGCGGATGTGAGGAGAATTTGGAATGCTGAATGATGAATGCAGAATCCTGATTGAAGAATGATGAATGAGAAAAGATGAATGAGGAATTGTGAGTGCTGAAAGGGGCATGAATTTCTTCACTCCGCTCGCACCATTCAGCATTCAGCATTCAGCATCCATCATTCAATGATGTGCCGCCAGCAGTGGATCGGGCATGGCGGCATCGAGGAAGCCGCGGTGCCGCGTCGCGCATCCGAGGCACGCCCCGCAGGGCGTCGATGACGACGCGATGCACGACCACGTCAATTCCAGCGGCACCTGAAGCCGGCGGCCGAGGCGAATGACCTCCGTCCGCGTCAGCTCGGCCAATGGGGTCTCAACGATGATCTGACGTTCGGGCTGTGCCGCCCCGATGGCATGTCGACAGAGCTCGATATATTCGCGACCATACTCCGGATAGAGCGATGCCAGCCGCGGCGCCGGCGGGCCCAGGTCCTCGGTGATGCCGAGGAAGATGCGGTTGGCCCCCAGCGTCGCGGCCCAGGTGAAGGCGGCGCCGATCAACGTGTGAACGAGGCCGGGGACATGGCTGTTGCACCGGCCCTCCGACAGCGCCATCGCATCTTCGATGGCGAGTTTCTTAGACACGCGGGCGTTGCCGCCGATGGCCGCGAAGTGCGGCATTTCTATCACCAGCTGATTTGCCGGCTTGAAATACGCGAGCTGCTCCTCGAAGGCCCTGGCTTCGCGCTCCGCGGCGCGATGGCCGAACTTCACGTGCAGCATGGCCAGGGCATGATCCGCGTGCGCGATCTTTGTCGCCACGGCGCTGGATAGCCCGCCGGAGCAGAGTATGACCGCTTTGTCCTTCGGTGGCATGGCGCAGTCTCCCGGGGACTTATCGGCGCAAAATCCAGCGGACTTTCCGAGGCGTACGAGATGGAGCGGCCTGTTGCGGACGGACTTCGCGATTGTCTGCGGGCGGCGTTCTCGGACGCGCCGCTTATTCGCGAAAGCCGATCACGGCGGCAAAGCGGCCGGCGGCGGCGCCCTCCCGTCGATGCGAGTAGAAGCGGCCGTCGGTCATGGTGCAGTTGGCGGCGACGTGGATGTTTGCCGGCCTGACGCCTGCACGCACGAGCTGGTCCACGTTGGCCGCGCGCAGATCGAACATCAGCCTTCCATCGACGCGGGGGAAGAACCGGTCGGCATCCGGCAATCGGGCGGCGGCCACCCGGCGGACATCGTCACCCACTTCGTAGGCGCACGGTCCGGCACAGGGGCAGATCGCCGCCAGCAATTCGGCCGGCGACGTGCCGAACTCCCGACGGAGCACGCGCAGCAACTCGATCGTGATCTCAGCCACGGTCCCGCGCCAGCTCGCATGTGCCGTACCGATGACACGCCGCACGGGATCGACCGCCAGTACCAGGGGGCAATCGGCCGAGAATTGCATGATCGCCGCGCCGGGGATATTGCACACCAGGCCATCGACGAACTTCAGGGCCGTGTGCCGGCCCTCGCGGCCGGCGCCCAGGTCCGCCGGCGTCACGCGGATGACGTGGGGGCTGTGCACCTGGTCGGGAGCCGTGAGCCGCTCGAAGGACAGGCCGAGAAATTCGCAGATTTGCCGGCGTCGCGGAACGGTCAGCTCCGTGTGTGGGCCGGTGTGAGTGGCCATGTTCCACGGGCGGCTGGTCACCGCATGGGCGAGGCCGGGCACCGATGCGAGCACGGGAAACTGGAACAACGTCGTGTCTTCCAGGGTGATGGCGGACAGCTCGACGGTAGGGGTGCCGTTCATTGCCCCGCCTTCAGCAGAATCTTGATGTGATCGGGGGAGGCCGCGAGACCCAGTGCCTCAACGCCGGCACTGAGCGGCATCGTTCTGGTCACGAGGCCGGCCAGATCGAACTGGCGGCGTTCCAGCGCCGCCAACGCATCGCCGAAGGGCCCGCAGCGGCTGCCAAGAAGGGTGATTTCGTTGACGACCAGCGGCGCCATGTCCAGTTGCTGCCGCTCGGCGATCGTGGATTTCTGCACGATGGTCCCGCGGGGACGGACGAGCGCCATCGCCAGCGGCAGGCCCTCGGCCGAACCCGTGCATTCGATGACGGCGTCAAAGTCCTGGCGAGGTTCGAGCCCGGCTGAATTCTGCGTGCGTATGCCGCGACGATCGAGCAAATCGAGTGTCTTCGAATTGCGACCGATCGCCGTGAGTCGACAGCCCCGCTTGGCGAGTACCATCGCGACGAGCAGCCCCAGCCGCCCCGTGCCGAGGACGGCCACGTTGGTGCGCGATTCAAGTTTGAGCTGATGCAGTACCTGGTAGGCCGCCGCCAAGGGTTCGGTGAACACCGCCTCTTCATCGGGAACGGTGTCGGGAATGACGTGACAGTTGCGCTCCGGCAGGCAGACGGCATCGGCGAAGACGCCCGGCCGGCCGGCGATGCCCACCACGGTGCGTCGACGGCAGTGGTTCGACAGACCGCGCTGGCAAAGGTCGCAACGGCCGCATACGCAGTTGATTTCGCCGACCACGCGCTTGCCGGCCAGCCGCGACGAACCGGCGGCAACGACACCGACAAACTCGTGGCCGAGGATGCCGGAATAGCCGCCATATCCCTGAACGATCGCCAGGTCGGTGGAGCAGATGCCCGCGAGGCGCACCTTTATCAGCACCTCGCCTTCACCGGGGACCGGATCGGCCACGGTTCGAAAGTCAGCACGGCCATTTTCAACGATCAACGCCTGCATTCGTCAATTCCGCGAGAGAACCTGCCGCCGCTGGAACGGATGTCGGGTTCGAAGCGAACCTGCATGAGCGGTATGATAAAGGACGTCACAAGTGGGGCGCAAAACGACGGCGGCCGCATCGTCGAGATGCGGCCGCGGAACGAACGCCAAAAGAATGCAGGCCGCCAGCCAGGGCCGCGATCGACAGCAGGGCCGGGAACGAGATCGGTCCTGATTTCCACGCGAAGGGCCCACCGTGACCCGGCGCGAGGCTACGCCGAACGTGCGCTTGGCTTGCAGATCCGTCTGCCTGGACGGCCGCGTGATTTTATTATCGGTCGTACACGGTGCGAAGATTCATGAAACTCTCCGCGAATGTCAAGCTGTGCGTTGCCGTGGGCCTTGCGCTGGGCAGCCTGGCGGCCGCGCCGCGTCGATCCAGCGCCAAGGAAAGGCATCTGGAACAGGTCCGCGTCCTGCTGATGGCGCGCGCGGCCCGCTGCAACACGTGCCACGTAGCGGGAGATGGCGGCTGGAAGGCGAGGGATGGGTTGAATGCCTACGGACGGGCACTATCGGAGCTTCCGGCCGGCGACGCACTTGCCGATCGGATGGTCGAGCTCGAGCGCGAGGGCGTGCAGGGGGCGCAGAAATCGAATTCGATCGCGACGGATCGTCGGGATGTCGATGGCGACGGCGTGCCGAACTGGATCGAAGTGCTGGCCGGAAAGTCCCCGGCCGATGCCGCCGACGTGCCTTCTGAAAAAAAGCGGGCGCGGATCGAACGCGTCGTCAGTTGCACCATCTGCCACGATCAGACGAACCTGCCCGGAAAGTCGGGAATTGAGGCGAATCCGCACAACCCGCTGGGAAAGCTGCTGGCCTCCACCTACATCCTGGATCGCGGTGAAAAGAAACCGGCGGCCCCGTCGGCGATTCAGGCGGCGGCGGAGCGCACGCCGATTCTGGCCCGCCTGGAGCTTGTTCGAAAAAAGAAGCCGCCGAAGGGCAGGGCCACGTACTGGCAGCGAATTCGCATGTTGCGATCTTCGGTCGATCCGGCCGAGGAGCCTTCGTCGCGCCAACTCGCGGCATTCAAGAAGCAGGCGGCGGCCCAGCGTTCACGCCGAAAGCGCGACCCGGAACTGGGGCTCATCGGCGATACGCATAAGCCCGAGGGTTTTCTGGCGGACGGTATGAAGCTTGATTAGCCCCACGGGGTGTGCGGCATCATCCGGCACCGGGCGAGGCAATATCTCGCGCTTCAATTCCAACGGAGGCCTTCGCAGCGTCGCCATCGCGGACGATGAACTCGGCGCCGATGCGGAATTGGTCGGGCGAGGCCGGCGTACAGTAACGCACGATGCAGTTCGACGCAGGCGTGCCCGGAAGGTAGTCGAACCGGACGCCGATCTGGCTGCCGACCGGCAGCTCCCACGGGGATGCGAATCCAACGCCACCGGCCGACAAATCCACGCCGAAGACGCCGATTTCGCCGCGATCGCAAATGACGGTCATGACGAACTCGATCGCACGGCGGCCATGGCTGCGCTCGTCAAAGCCGCGCCCCATGCGCTCCTTGCGTTTGTACAGCTTTGCGAGCACCTCCGGTCCGATCATGACGCGCGGGTTGAGATCGCTCGCCGGTCGGACGTTCGAGATGATGTCCGGATCGCAATCATCGACCAGCGTCGCAAAAAAGTGGTTGTCGCAGAACTGGCAAACCCAGCAACTGGCCACTTCGCCGGGTAGCGGCAATCGCAACGGCAGCGGCAGGCTACAGATGTTGCATCGGTATACCGCTGTACCGCCGGTCTCAGCCGTGTGGATCGCCACTGGTCACAACTCCCCGACGATGACGATGGTGCGTGCGCCGTATTCCGGCTGCCCGATTCATCGGATCGGCCGGGCGCAGGCTGGATTGGTTGCGGGTGCGAAAAGTTGCGCAAGTGGCGTGGCACGCCAACCGAGGAGATTCAATTCGGACCAGCACGGCCGCTGCGTTCGGAAACCGCAGCTTTAGGACCGTGCGTTCGCTCAGACCTGCCCCTCAACCTGAATCAACAGTGGCGGTCGGCGGCGACGGCGGCGCTTCTTTGGCGCGCCGGGGATGCGGCTTTCCGGTTGTCGCGGATTGGCTTCCGCCGCCAGCTCCAGGGCTTCGGCAATGGTCTTCGCGAAGAAGTCCGCCTTGACTTCCTTCCACAGGCCGGTGGCCCGATTGAACACGCCTCCGGAGACCATGATGTTCATGGTGGGACATGCGCCGATCTCGCGCAGGCGATCGATCATCTGCCGGATGCCGGGGGCGTCGGTCGGCTTGCTGCCGATGATGATCAACATGTGCGGCTGAAGCTGCCCGACCAGCGAAGTGATCTCGTCCTCCGGGACGCCGCCGCCCACGAAGAACACGTCCCATCCGTCGGCTTCAAAAAGGTCTGCGCACATCTGGGCGCTGATCTCTTCGGGCTCACCCGCGGCACAGGTGATGAGGGCGCGCTTTCCGTGTGGATTGGTCCGCGGCAGCCGCGCTTGCAGGTGGTCGGCCACGGTGCGGTTGATCCGCGTGGCCATGTGCTCTTCTGCGACGTTGATGCGATCCTCGCGGTACAGGCGCTCGATGTGCTCCAGTGCGGGCCAGACCACTTCGTGGTAGAGTTTCCGCGCTTCGTAGCCGGACGAAAGGGCCCGGCAGATCAGATCGCGGCATGCCTGTCGCTTGCCTTGCAGCAGGGGATCGATGTATTCGCTGAGCAGGTTGGATTCGGTCATGAACAGTGCTCCGTCAGATGCCCCGTGAACCGGGGCGTTGGCGCCGCATCGGTGGCTCCGCATGCCGAGTTACGGCCGGTCAACACAGGCTACGCAGGGAGGATTGCCGTCCTGTGCAATCCAGATTGGGCACATAAGTCTCTCTCAGGTGGCCTGACTGTTAAACTAGGTAAACTAGGAAACATGGGCAAAATAACAATCGGTCAGCACTTTAGAAAAACTTGAGCGGCCCGGCAAAAACGGCCGATCGGGTCGCGCTCGCCGTTTCAAACGTCCGCTCGGATTGTAAACTGCGTCCAATGCAGCTCTTACGTACCAGCTCGGTCCCTCGAATGAACCGGAATTGTGGCAGACGGTCGGATATTTTTGCGATATTGCTGGTCTTTTCGGCCCAGTGCGCATGTTACGACATTGGCGGCGACTGGCTTCCGGCCCGGGAGAGCCCTGCGCTGGACGATGCCGACGGCGAACTGGTAGTCCGGCTCGCGCACATCAGCGACATGCACGTGATCGATGAAGAATCGCCTGCCCGTTTCGCCGGCGCGCATAGCTTCACGCGTAGCGCCTGGAGACCGTACGAGGCATATTCCACGCAGCTTCTGGATGGGGTGCTTCGTTCAGCCAACCGCCTGCACGCCGGCGGCCGGTCAATCGATTTTCTGGTGCACACGGGCGACGCCTGCGACAACTCGCAGCAAAACGAACTGGGCTGGCTATTGGGCATCTTCGACGGGGCCGAGATCAATCCGCTGAGCGGACCGGACGATCGGCCAATCGCCGCGCGGCCCACGCCGCTGCTCGATCCGCATGCCACCTTCACGGCACAAGGGCTCTACCGCGCGGGCGTTCACGGTGAGGCGGCTTCGATTCCCTGGTACGGCGTGTTCGGCAATCACGACGTCTACGCCATCGGCGTATTCCCGATCATCATCGACGGCGGGGGCCTGCGGCGGGCCCCACTGCCATTCGACTGGCGGCTGGACATCCTGTTGCCGGGGGAATTGAATCCACTGGGTCCCGTCGCTCACGGCAATGTCACGCCCGCCCGCCCCGGGCCGCCGGATTTGTTTGCGCTGCCGTGCTGGGTCGACGTGGTGGAAGATCGGGCATTTTTCAATCGTCAGGAGTACATCGCCGCGATGTTCGAAACGCTGACCGGCCCGCCCGGCCACGGGTTTGCTGCGCCGGGCGGCGAGAGTTGGTACAGCGTTTCGCCCGCGCCCGGCGTGCGGCTCGTCGGGCTGGATTCTTGCGATCCGGTTCAGGCGGTGGCGGGGCTGTTCTATGTCGATGGCGCCATTTCCGAAAGGCAACTTGCGTTTCTGGAGAGCGAACTGGCGAGGGCCGATGCGGCCGGCGAACTCGTCATCGTCGCATCCCATCATCCCAGCAGTCACTTCCTCGATGTCTTCGGCACGGCCGCCAACGCCGCCGGGTTTCGCGAATTGCTGAACGCCCATCCAAGCGTGGTGCTGCACCTGGCCGGGCACACGCATCGCAACCGCGTGACCGATCACGGCGGATATCTGGAGATCGAGACTTGCTCGACGCTCGATGCCCCGCAGGAGGGCCGGCTCATCGAGATTCGTCGCAATCCGGACACGGCCGAGGTGCTCATCGCATACGAGATGTTTTCTCATCTGGACGACACAATGCCGGCGCTTGGAGAAGATCTGCTGCTCGATCTGCGCCGGGCGGCGCACGATCTTGCCACCGGCCTGAATGCCTTCCGGCTAAAGTTCACGCCCGATGGGCGCGGCTGGCATGTCGACACGGATGTGGTGGGGGGCTCGCCGCGCGGAGCGGAATTCGACCGGACGGGATTCGTCGTGTTGACGCGCTGATCGGTCAAGAAAAATCGCCGCAGGTCCTCCGGTAACTGAATTCCTGGGGGTTCTCACAAAGCCTTGTGCGAACCGGTCTGGTGCTGGCCCGTGCGTTGCCAGGCGCTTAGGATAGCCCTCGTCGGAGAGCCGGTCGCGCCGCGCGGCGGGCAACTTGCGTCAACTGGGAGTTCGGCATGGCCGCTTCACACATCACGGTACAGGACTACGCGGGCGTGACGGTCGCAACGATCGTCGAATCGTCGATGCTCAACGCCCGCGAGATCGACGAACTGGCCCGGGAGGTGTACGCACTGATCGATCAGCAGAACAAGAACAAGCTGGTGCTCGATTTCAGCAACATCAAGCTGCTCAGTTCGCAGATGATCGGCGTACTGCTGAACCTGCGGAAGAAGTCGGATGCCATCAAGGGGGAGCTGGTGCTGTGCGGACTGCGCCCCGAACTGATGAAGCTGTTCCGCATCACCAACCTGGAAAAATCCTTCCGCTTCTTTCCGGAGGATGCCACCGCGCTGGCACACTTCGGCGTCAACGTCAAATGAGCGCCTGCGGTCGTGCGCGCGTCGGCCGCAGGCCCGCCGGCGGTCCCATAGGCCAGTCGCACCCGTTTCGCCGCTGGTGAGTTGGCGCCCCTCGGTATGTCAGCGGGCTGTGCATGTTACGAGATTTCAATTCAATTACGTCGAACGGATTGTCTTGCGCGGACGTCCGAAATTGCGCAGGCACTCGCGGTCTGGCGGCGGCCCGCTGCCGGCAATGGTAAGGCACACCGGCACGAATCAACCGGATTTGCCTATCCTCCGACGCGTGCCCCGACTATAGTTGGTCATCGCGAATCGTCAGTCACTGTCGCGTCGTGTGCCGAAGGCGAAGAGGGGTCATGTCCAACCGCGCCATCCCTGCCATTTGCCTGTTGCTGGCATCCGCACTGTTCTGCGGCGGATGTCTTTCGCCCTCGCCCCGGCCGCCCGCAACGCCGCAGGCCCTTGCCTCCACGGCCAACGGCATCCTGGACGGATTCGACCGGTTGCGGGAACCCTCGGCGGCAATGGGCGGGGCGGATGTGCTCTACCAGGTGGAGTTCACGCTGGGCGATCGCCGCGAGACCTCCTTTCTACGGATCAAGATCCACGATGTCAGCCTCGAAGCCGTCGACGTCGTGCACATCAATCCACCGCATGCTGCCGACGACGAAGAACAGGCCGCCGCGAACATCGCGAAAAAGCACAATGAACATGGATCGCGCAGCCTGTCCATTCGCGATCCCGGCCAGTCGCAATACGACCTCAAGACCAGATCGTGGTCGCTGGAACTCTCGGGGCTGGCGAAGCGCGAGGACGGCACGGTCGCAGATTACGAATTCACCTCCGGCCCGGCCCTGGCGTGGGTGGCCCTCTATGACTCCGCGGGAGAATTGCGCCAGGCCCGATATCTGCTGCTCCCCGAAAAGCCCTTGCGTACCGGTTTTTACAATCCGGTGCTGTTTGATCTGGCCGCTCAGTTGAAAAATGGTCTCAGCGGCGAACTGGAAGCGCGCGTGTACCCTGCATTCGTCGAAAACATCGCCGCGCTTCAGACGCTGACGGCGATCGTGCTCTCAACACCGTTGCTGCGGCCCATCGTCGATCACTTCGTGCCCTTCGTGGTCAAACTCTCGGCAATCTTCAGCGGCATGCGGCTGGGGCTCGCCATTCAGGATGTGCAGCCGAACAAGTCGGCGATCGAAGGCGTGCCTCCCGCGTATCTCGAATCGAGCGCGCGGATTTCCTTTGAAGTCCGGGCGGGAGAGACGCCGGTCGTCGCGGCAGAACTTGTGGCAGCGAAGGCGGGATCACCGCTCAGTGCTTGCGGCGGCGTGCTGGCCCTTTCCGGCAGGAGCGTGACCGATCCATCGCGCCGCTTTGATATTCGCCTGGTGGCAGCACGACGCCTGACGCCGGACAAACCAGCCGCGCCTGCCAGGATCGCGGTCCGGCGCCCATAATTTTCCACACTACTGCTTCGGCCAGGCAGTCGCACTCGATTCAGGCCGGGCCCCGATCGTGGCCAGTGCGCGCGGTTTACGGCGCTGGCGCGGCTCTCTGCGCGTCGGCAGGCGAGCGCGTGTGCGATTTGTTACAGAACGCCTCGCCAGCGCCGAGCCTCTCATGTTCGGATTTGTGACACCTTGATCGGCCCGCGATAAACATTTCACAACGCACGCGGCGCGTTTGCTGCGCATGCCTCATGCGGATCAACCCATGAAGGGTTGACACTGCCGGACCCTTCGCGGGTACAATCCGCGTCTGGTCGTTCTGAGTCGTCGTTCGATCGGCGTCGTCATTGCGGCTTCCGCGTTGTTGACCAGCATCGCCTTATCTGATCCCCGCCAACGGGAGGCCGATGTGCGCGTGATGGCGTTGCCCACCTTAATTTGCCGTGCGCCGGCCAAGGTCAATCTGACACTCGCGGTCCGGTTTCGTCGTCCCGACGGATATCACGAACTTGAAAGCTGGGTCACACCCATCGGCCTGGCGGATGAGCTGACGTTCGAGCATGCCCCCGGGTTTTCGCTGTCCATCGACGGCCACGGCGATGAATTGCCGGCTGACGAACGCAACCTGGTGTCCCGGGCAGCCCGTGCCCTGGCAGCTGCGGCGGGCGTAGCGTGTAAAGCCTCAATTCGCCTGAAAAAGCGCATCCCGGTGGGGGCGGGACTTGGCGGCGGCAGCAGCGATGCGGCCGCCACGTTGTTGGGCCTGAACCGACTGTGGGAACTCGGTTTTTCGTCGAGCGATCTGGCCGGGATTGCCGCCGGCATCGGCGCGGACGTACCGCTGTTCCTTGCGCACTCGCCAGTGGTGATGCGCGGCCGCGGTGAGAAACTCGAACCGCTCCCGGCGGCCGAAAGGCCACGGTGGATCGCGCTGGTGGTTCCCCCGTACGGCTGCGCGACGCGCGATGTCTATTCGGCGTGGACGCCGTCAATGTCGGCAGCACGCCTCGATCGCCCGTGGGAACGTGCCCATCTGCCCGCGAACGAATTAATGCGCTGCCTGTTTAACGACCTGGAGGCCGCCGCATTTGCGGTGCAGCCCGCACTCGCAGAACTGCACCGATCGCTGGACGGCCTGGGGGGGCGCACGGTTCGAATGACCGGCAGCGGATCGGCGCTGTTCACGCTGTTCGACGACGTGGGGGAGGCGGCCGCGTGGAAAAAGGCGGCGGCGTCGCGCGCAACGGGCGACATTGAAATCCTGGTGCTGGCGGTGCCGGGAGAGCGACACGAAAACATCTGGCAGGAGGGTGAACAGGACGGGTAAGGACACGTAGTCAGGATGGCGGCGGCTGCCGGGGGGCAGCAATCCACTAACGATGGAGGCGACTTCGATGAACATTACGGAAGTTCGGGTGAAGATGGTCAACGACGCGACGGAGCGGCTGCGCGCCTTTTGCAGCATCACGCTGGACGGCGCTTTTGTGATACGCGATCTCAAGATCATCGACGGAGTTCATGGTCCCTTCGTCGCCATGCCCTCGCGGAAGCTCTCCGATCGCTGCAACAAGTGCGGCAGCAAGAACCATCTGCGCGCGCGTTTCTGCAATGAGTGCGGCACCAGGCTGATCGAGAACCGCGCATCTCGCGACGAAGATGGCCGCGTCAAGCTGCACGCCGACATCGCCCATCCCATCAACGCCGAATGTCGCGAGCGCATTCAGGACGCGGTCATTGAGGCATTTGAGAGCGAGCTGGAGTTGCAGAAGGATCCGGCTTACGCGCCAGCGCCATACGACGATCCTGAGACGTTCACCTCGGATTCCGATGCGTCTGACTTCGACGAACTCATCGCCGAGCTTCGCAGCGATCGGCGCCAGCGGCACGAGCGTGAAGCGGCCGGCGCGGTCGAGCACCCGCGCGTTGCCGCGAACGGGTCGTTGCAGCGGCACCAGCCCCCGGCACGGCAGAGCTGGCACGATCGGCGCAGCGCTCCCGCCGGCAGCAACGACCAGCGCCCGGCCCGGCGAAACGGCCGTAGCGAAGAGGCCCCCGCATCGCGCCCGGTCCGCCAGCAACCGGTCGCTGTTCAGCGCGGGCGTTCGGCTCACGCGGCGCCGGCCGATCAGCCCCGAGATCGCGCCGGTGTCCAAAGCACGCGGCCCGCTGCGCCCCGCACGGCCGAAAATCCGCCGCAGCCGGCGTCCCCGCCGTACGCGGCAGACAACGATGCCGACGGCTTTGCCGCTGGAATATTCTGAGCAATCGCCCGGATAAGCCGAGTCAGAAACTCGACACCTCGGCTGCGCCATGCCCGCCGTTGCGCGTTTTTCTTGAAAATGCGGCACCAGCGGGCGATAATCAGACAGCGGAGTACGGGAATGGGATTCGTGTCGGCCTCGCGACTGGGCCGGTCGCCGAGACGCCAGCCTGCCTGCATTCCGAAATTGCATCGTGGCGAGCGCTTCTTATCCAGTTAGCTCAGATTGCGGGCTGCAAGGAGGATTCCCATGGGGTTCGCGCGGGGTGGCAGGTCGATCACAGCGACCGTGCTGGTTGCGCTGGTATGTGCTCAGCGTGCTGCGTTGCCGGCACTGGCATCCGAGTGCGTCGAGCTTCAGGTGACGGCCACGCCGATTGAATTGCAGCACGTCCAGCTGACGCCGTCCGGCGGTCCCTCGGGACCCATGCCGCGCGGGCAGTGCCCGCCCGTTGTCAATACATACTCCTCGGCCAACTTTTCCGGCGGACAGGTCGTCGTACAGGCCGGCATGGTGGAGACCGAGATCGCCGCCGTCTCGTTCACGCTGGACGCGTTGGCATTCCCCATCCTCATCAACCAAGTCGAGATTATCTGGGCGCAGCAAAACGCCACCGTGACGACAACGACGGCCTGGTCGGTCCTCGTCTGGCAGGGCACGCCCAACCTCAGCCAGCCCATGGCGACATTCTCCTCGGACGGAGAAATCCTGCCGCACGTCATCCTCCCGCCGGGCACGACCGGTGCCAATCTGCAATTCTCCGTTGATCCCGGCGATCCCGAACAGATCGTGGTGCAGGACAACGGCTCGCACAAGTTCTCGGTGGGCTTTCGCATCGACGATCACCACAACGAGCCCGTTGCATCCTGCTCCTGCGGACTGGGTACGTTACCGGCAGTGTGTTGTCCGCCGCCGCCGTCCTCCAACGCCTTCCCGACGACGGATGTGGGCGGCATCGCCTCGCCTGCCAACAACTGGCTCTTCGCACGGGACTGCCCCGGGACGACGGGCTTTTGCGACATCCTGATTTCGCCGGGCTGGACGACCAACTCGGCCGTCGGCATCACGGGCGACTGGAACATCCGCGTCACTTATACGCCGTTCGACTGTGCCGCACGCGGGGCGTGCTGCTTTGCCTCCGGCGTCTGCACCATGTCGCAGCCCGACGTGTGCGCCAGCCAGGGCGGCGTTTTCCAGGGGGAGGGCATTCCGTGCAGCCCCAATCCCTGCCCGCAGCCCACCGGCGCCTGCTGCCGCGAGGATGGCACCTGTGACGATGCGGCCCTCCAGAACACCTGCCAGGCCGCACACGAGACGTTCTTCCTCAATGAAACGTGTGCCAACGTCAGCTGCCCGGAGCCCGTCGGCGGCTGCTGCATCTCGGGTACCTGCATCGAGATGCTGGAAGCGGATTGCGTCAACCAGGCCGGTGGCACGTATCTGGGCGACTTCGTCAACTGCGGTGAGAGCGCGTGCGACGGCGCATGCTGCTTCTCCACGAACAACTGCCTCTTTCTCTCGGAGGCGGAGTGCGATCTGATCGACGGTGGCGTGTTCCAGGGCGTGGGGACGGTCTGCGGCGCCGGCAACACGTGCCCGCGCGGCGCCTGCTGTCTGCCGCTCGGCAGCTGCCAGGCCGATCAGACGCCGCTGGAGTGTGCCGCCGCCGATGGCGTCTATCAGGGCAACGCTATCGCCTGTGAAACCACGAACTGCCCGATTCCCACCGGTGCATGCTGCCTCTCCAGCGGCGGCTGCATCAATAATCTGTCCCCGGCGGATTGCCTGCTCATCCCCAACGCGTTCTGGCCCGGCGAAGGCACCATCTGTCCGGCAGCGTGTACGTCGTGTCCCGTGGCCGATGGCGATCTCAATGGCGACGGCCTGATCAACGGCGTCGATGTGCCGGCCTTCGCGGCGGCCCTGCTGAACGGCGCCTCGCAGGACCAGACCTGCGCCGGCGATTTCAACGAGAGCCAGTCTCTTGACACCGGCGACGTGGACGGATTCGTCTTGGCGCTTCTCGCCGCTCCGTAACGCGGCGCGGCCGCAGACAAACCGGGGGCGCACGCACGACCGGCAGCAGGCGTCAGTCGCCGACCACGTCGCTCAGCCGCGAACAGCTCATGATGATGTCGCGTCGCACGAAAATCCGCCGCCGGTTGGGAACGATGCCGTCGCGGCGGGCCTCGACGATGTAACGCTCCTTGCTCACGTGCCCCTCGTTCCGGTCGCGAATGTCCGCGTCGCGCAGCCAAAGACCGTCCGGCTCCAGCGAATCGAGCGTGCCGAGGTAGGTGATCGGCCCGGATGTGTCGAGCACGACTTCCGAGTTGAGGAAGCTGCTGAGACTGTCGTGGACGATGCCCATCTGAATCTCCCTTCGCATCTGCGGCCGCGGCGGATCGGCCTTGCGGGACTGCGAGGCTGGCGGCCAGTTTTGCCGATGAATTGCGAAAAACTGTCGTGCCAGCCTGTCTTTGCCGCTGCCGGTCGGGGGCGCGGCCGTGCCATGCGTCCTTTTCGCAATATAATAGTGGACAAAACGCATCGGGCGCATTCGCCTGTGATGCGCGGCCCGGGCCTGGGATCGGGGACCCGAATCGAGGATCACGATATGTCGCGTTACTGGTTGGCGATCGTCGGCGCACTGCTTCTGGTCACCTGCGCCGTCCTGTCTGTGGTGGATGCTCGCGAGCCCGACAGAGGTCCCGGGCGGCTCGCTTCGTTCTGGACATCGCCTCAGGAAGAGCCGCCGCAGGACGAGGCCGAAGAGGACCAGTCGCTGCTGATCCGCAGGCTCACGCCGTCGGAGATCAATCGAATACGATTCCTGGAGCTCAAGTCCATGCGCTCGCGGGAGGGCGGCGTGGAGTCGGTCTCGGTCAACATTCCGCGCGAGACGATCCAGGAGTTTCTGGTCGAGATGGAGGGCGAACCCGACTTCAACACCCGCGAGAAGCGCGGCGAATTTCTCAAGCTGACAGCCCCGCAGAAGCTTCAGATCATCGCGCGCTACAAGGGCGAGAAGTACGCCGATCGCGTCGAGATCCGCTCCGATCCCGAAGTGTTCGTCGAGTTTCGCAAGCGGATCATGCCAGTCGTGCTCCGCACCTGCGCGACGACGGCCTGTCACGCGACATCCAACGAAGACGCCGCCGGCTTCGCCCTGTACAAGGATCCCAAGAAATCGGCGCCGACGACGTATGCGAATTTTTTGGTCCTCAACGAGCTGGCCGTCGATGGCGCGCGAATGATCGACCGCGGCAACCCGGACCAGTCGCTCCTGCTGACGTACCTCCTGCCGCCGCTCAACGTCAAACCCGAGCAGCGCCATCCCGGAGACGTCGAATACAAGCCGGTCTTTACCTCGGAAAAGAACCCGCGTTTTCGGCGCATTCGCGACTGGATCGGATCGCTGAACCATCCGGCCGTCGATTACCAGGTTCGCATTCTGCCGGACAGGACGCCGGCGAGCCAGCCGGCAGAGCCGCCCGCGTCGGCCGGCACCGGCGCAACGCCCTGATCGCCTTGCCGCACACGTCGTGAACACCAGCCTGCTTATCGCGAGCGCCGCACTGGCCGCCGTCACGCTGATGACCATCATCGTTCGACGGCAGCGCGAGTTCCGCGCCGGCCTGAACATCGCGGCCCGTCACGGCTGGAAAGTCTCGCAGCAGCCGGCCCGCTACTGGCGGCACCACCTGCGCAACGTGGCCGTCTTTCGCATGGGGCACAGCCGCCGCATCGGACACGTGCTTGAGACCGGGGATGGTGTCAGCTTGGTGCCGCTCGTCTTCGATACCGGCTTCGGGGCCCGGCGCAGCACGCACAGCCTGCGGCTGGCCGTATGCGATTCATCGCGAAGTGTCACAAGGGCGACATTGACGCGACAGGACTGGCTGGTTGCGGCGGTCGCCGGCCCAACGGCGGTGCAGCTCGTCCCGTTCGATGAGAACGGCAGCGGCGCCGCCCGGTTCACCGCGGTGATCCACGACGAAGACGCGTGGCGGACGCGCCTTGCCGGACGGCTGAGCCAGTGGCTGCGAAATCAGCCGCCGGAGCGCAGCTGGGAGATCCTGCCCGGCATGATTGTCGGCCACGAACCGGGCGGCTTTTCTGAGGGCGGCCTCACGATGCTGGCCGATGCCGCATCGGAACTCAGAGGACTGCTGAACGGCGATTCGACTTACGACGACGGCGCTGCGGCGGAGGTCGTGCCGGACGAGTCGGCCGTGACCGGCTGTGAGGCCGGCGCGGGTGGAAGCAGGGCGGGCCGCGAAGTGGCCTCCTGAGGCGGCTTCGCCGGCGGGGGGGTGATCATCGTCTGAAGGCGGCTGAGCACCTGGCTGGTCAGTGAGGTGGCCTGGTCTGCCGGCGGGCCTGAATACTGCGGCGGAACGACGGACGCGAATGGTTCGTTGAAATCGAGGTCCTTCGGCTTGGGCTGGTTGGCCGGCGCGGCATCTTTGACGTTCACCTTGATATCAAGGATTTGTCTCAGAAGGGTGAGCCGCTCCTGCGGCGTGGTCAGGGCGCTTGCCGCTTGCACGATGGTTTCGAGCTGAGCCCGCGTTTCCGGATCCAACACCTCAAGGATCGCTTCCCTTTCGTCGCGCTCCCGCTTTACCTCGTCGGCGAGCTCCTGAATCTGCTGCTTCTGCGAAATCTGTTCCTGTAGCTGGCGCTCCTTGTTCTTCGTCCGAACCATCGACTGCCGGAAGGCAAAGCCCGTCGCGCAGACGATCACCAGGACCGCGGCCGAAACGGCCACCAGGCGCTTGTGCCGCCGGAGCACTTTCCGAATCAGATAGACGCTGCTCGGCGGCTGCACGGAGATCGGCTCGTCGTTCAGATAACGCACCACGTCGTCGCTCAGCGAATCCACCGACTGGTAACGCTCGTCCACGTTCTTCTCGAGCGCCTTCATCAGGATGGCGGTCAGCTCGGCGTCGATGCGTGGATCGAACTGCCTGGGCGCACGCGGCTCGGTCTTCGCGATGTTCTCCAGCAGGCGGCCCATCGGCACCTTCGTCTCGTACGGCATGGCCCCGGTCAGCATCTCGTACAGCACCACACCCAGCGAGTAAATATCCGTGCGGCTGTCGATGGCCGCCGGATCGCCGGCCGCCTGCTCCGGCGACATGTAGGCGGGCGTGCCGACGATCTGCGCCGTGAGTGACGTCGTGACGTCACCGAGTGCGCCGGCCTTGGCGAGGCCGAAGTCGAGTATCTGCGGCTCGCCATCGGCGCGGACGAGCACGTTGGTGGGTTTCAGATCGCGATGCACGACGCCGCGAAGGTGCGCATGCTTTACGGCGGCGCATACCCGCGTGAAGAGCAGGAGCTTGCCGCGCAGATCGAGCGCACGCTCGCGCAGGTGATCCAGCAGCGGCAGGCCGCGGACGTACTCCATCGCGTAGTACATGCGGCCGTCGTGCTTGCCGCTGTCGTAGATCGGGATGATGTTGGGATGCCGGAGCTGCGCTGCCAGCGCGACTTCGCGCTCAAAGCGCTTGCGTGATTGCTCCGTCGCCAGCGGTCCTTCCAATAGCAGCTTCAGCGCGACTTCGCGGCGCGTGGAAAGCTGAATTGCCTTGTACACCACCCCCATCCCGCCACGTCCGAGCTGCTTGCTGATCTCGTAGCCGGGAATGACGGGAAGGTGGCCGTCGTACGACGTCAGCGGCTTGTGCGCCGAGCTGCCGGCCGCGAATTCGGTGTCGTCCCCCGGCAGCTTCGCCACGTCGCTCGAGGAGCCGATGCCTTCCAGAAGCTGTAGCCCGACCAGGTGCTGGCGAAGCTGATCCGCGTGCTGCGGATACATGGCCAGGAACTCGTCTTCCGACAGGTTCTCTCCCCGTTCCCGGCGATCGAAAAACTCGTTGATCAACTCGCCGAGGCGTTCCTCCTCGGCGCTGACGTCGAGCCGGTCGTCGGGTCTGGGGTTCTCAGCTGTCATTCAGGCTCCGGTCGGACCTTCGTCCCCTTGCGACAATGCCAGTTGCTGACACGGGTTACGAAAGGGCTTCCCGCCAGATTCCTCCGCGTAAGACACGCCTGCCCTGCGGGCAGGCCTCGTCGGCCCCGTACCTACTACTAGCGTAGCACACGCCGGTTCCGCTAACGATTAGAATCCCGGGTGCGTTTTTTCATTCCGCCATGCCGTGTCCGGAATTCCTCACTGGCATCAACACTGCATATTGTGACACAATAGGGGTCTTATTCGCCAGTCGTAACCCCAGATTGAGGTGGCTACCGCTTGTCGCAACACACCGAAACCCAGATTCTCGTCGATCATGCCCGGGCCGGGGACGAATCCGCCGCCCGCCGGCTGCTCGTCATCTACCATCCGCGCCTTAAGGCCCGTCTGCTCAAGCAGATGGATGCGGTCATGAAATCCAAGATCGAGCCCGAGGACATCCTCCAACAGGTCTATCTGGAGGCCTTCCGGGCCATCGGCTCGTTCACCTATCAGGGCAAGGACTCGTTCCTGCGCTGGCTTTATGCCATTCTCGATCGAAAGCTGATCGACGAGCACCGGGCCCTGCGGGCAGAGCGCCGCGATGTCCGCCGCGAGGTCAAGGCGGCCCCCACGCCGCACAACCAGACGACGTACATGGATCTGATGGCCCGCATCATGGCCAACAGCAACACCGCCAGCCAGGTCGCGCGCAAGGACGAGGCCCTCGGCGTCATCTCCGCCTGCGTCGCCAGCCTGCCCGATCATTATCGCGATGTGATTCGCATGCGCTTCCTGGAAGGCCGGCCGGTCGCCGAAGTGGCCGAGGCGCTGGATCGCTCGATTGGTTCCATCCACATGATTTGCCATCGTGCGCTGAAGCAGCTTCGCGAGCAGGCGGAGATGCTGGGGGTGACGGCGATCGACTGAGGGTGCTGCCCAGATTGATTACAGAGCCCCGACCTGTGGTCGGGGTTGGGCGTGGACACTCTGACTGCGAAGTCGTTACTCGAGAACATGCGCATAATATACATTTAGCAATGTCGGGAGACTGCTCGCGACCCCGGCCACAGGCGGGGGCTCCGTTCCTGTTTGGTTTCGACCGAGGCTGTTGACATGAGGATCATCAGGTTCGCAGGCGTGATGATTCTGGCGGCAGCGATATTCGCAGGATTCTTTAGATTTTTCTTTGCAAGTATGGTTGAAGGCAATGAAAGCGCCGCTGTCGGCGCGATTGTCTGGTGCTTGGCGAGTAATACTCGCGTCTATTGATTGCGTGCTATTCGGTAAACGCGCTTCGGCGAAGCGGCGATAGAAGAATGTTAGATATGGACTCCATGTCCCAAGCGGGACATTTGAAAACAGACCGGTGTCTTAACGCTGGGTCAGCTTGCGACAGCGGCGGAAGTCCCGTAGGGACGGCTGAACCGCATGCCCTCTGAAATCCCGCGTCCCTGGGTGCCTGCACATGCCGCCTGATGCCGACGAACTTGCGAAAATATTAGACGGCATCTGGCAAATGCTCGATCGCGCTGCCGCGGATATCTTCTCTCCCCTTCACACACCCGTATTTTCCACCGTCGATGCCGGCGGCGCGGCACATTCGCGCACCATCGTCCTCCGCGGATTCGATCGCGACCGCCGCGAACTTGACTTCTGCACCGACGCTCGCAGCCCCAAGGTCGATCATCTCCACCGGAATCCCCGCGCCGCCTGGCTCTTCTACGACGCCGCCGAAGGCATCCAGCTTCGCATCGCCACGCGTGCTCGCGTGGAAACGACCGGCGCCGCCGTCGACGCCCTCTGGCAGCGCCTGCCGGAGACAAGCCGCATCCACCATGCCTCGCCGCACGTGCCCGGCGCACCGCTCGACGCGCCCTACGCCCAGGCGCCGGCGGATTTGCTCTCGCGGCCGATGAATGCCGAAGAGGCCGCCTTCGCCCGCGCCAACTTCGCGCTTGTGATTTGCACGATCGACGTCATCGACTGGCTCCGCATCGGCGAGCAGGGGCATCGTCGGGCGCGCTTTGCCTGGTCGTCCAATGGCACTCTCGCATCCAGTTGGCTCGCACCGTGAACCGCAGCCGCCGCGCCGCCGCTGCCAAACGAGACGCGTGGTCTACCGCCGAGTAACAGTACAAACGCATCTCGTTCATTCGGCCCGCGCCGCGTTGAAACCGCCGTCCGAACGACTTACCATTCCGCGGTTTGTCATCCTGGATCACCCCGTAAGGGTCGCGCAAGATCGCGAGAGGAGCCGAGCTGCCATGCCAACCAAGAAGGAACTGCTCTCCACGCCCGTCGAGCACATCGACATCACCGCCTTCGATGCCCGGCCGATCATGAAGGCGATGAGCCGCATGGCCTTCAGCGCCCGCGACATGGCCCGTGCCGCCGACGTGTACGAGCGCATGCTGCGCGACCGCGACTGCGCCGTCATCCTCTGCCTGGCCGGCTCGCTCATCAGCGCCGGCCTGAAGAGGGTGATCGTGCAGATGCTGAAGAGCAACATGGTCGACGCCATCGTCAGCACCGGGGCCAACATGGTCGACCAGGATTTCTTCGAGGCACTTGGCTTCAAGCACTACATCGCGCCCGAGCTCTACAAGGCGGGCCTCCACGACAACGAGCTGCGCGACATGCAGATCGACCGGATCTACGACACCTTCATCGACGAGGACCAGCTCCGCGCCTGCGACGAGACGTGCAAGCTGATCGCCGAGCGGCTGGAGAATCGGCCGTATTCCTCGCGCGAATTCCTGGCGGAGATGGGCCGCTACGCCGAGGAAAACCCGCAGACGTGTCCCGGCGCGGCCGAATCCATCGTGTGCGTCGCGCATCAGAAGCAGGTGCCCATCTTCTGTCCCGCCCTCAACGACTGCTCCGCCGGCCTGGGCCTGGTGGAGTACATCCGCCAGCGGCAGGGCGGCCCGCGCATGACCATCGACAGCATGGCCGATTTTTACGAACTCACGCAGATCAAGATCAAGAACCCCACGACCGGTCTCTTCATGATCGGCGGCGGCGTGCCCAAGAACTTCGCGCAGGACATCGTCGTCGCGGCCGACATCCTTCAGGCGAATCCCAGCATGCACAAATACGCGGTTCAGATCACCATCGCCGATGTCCGCGACGGGGCGCTCTCCAGCAGCACCCTCAAGGAGGCCAGCAGCTGGGGCAAGGTGGACACCGCCTTCGAGCAAATGGTCTATTGCGAGGCGACCATCGCCTTCCCGCTGATCGCCAGTGCTGCTTACCACTGCAAGGCATGGGAGGGCCGAAAGGGGTGGAAGTTCAATGCGATGCTGGATGAGATGGCGGAGCGGCAGACGGCGAGCGTCTGAGGAGTTTCGCGCAGAGGCGCAGAGATCGCAGAGAAAAAAAAGGGAATGAAGAAGAAATGGGAGAGAAAGAAGACAGGGCGGCAATGTGTCAAATTGTCCGGCTTCTCCGACTCTCTCTGCGTCCTCTGCGCCTCTGCGTGAAACGATCGACTCGATCAGCGGGCGAGTCGTCGATGCCGCGATTGCCGTCCATCGCGGGCTTGGGCCGGGCCTGCTTGAATCCGTCTATGAAGCGGTCCTCAGTCACGAACTTCGTCGCCGTGGACTGAAAGTCGAAACACAAGTTCCCATTCACGTCACATGGGAGCATGTGCATCTTGACATCGGTTTTCGAGCGGACGTGATCGTTGAAGGCTTGGTCGTTGTCGAGATCAAGAGCGTCGAGATGGTGTCCCCGGTACACCGAAAGCAGCTTCAGACCTATCTGCGCCTGATGGACAAGCAGGTCGGCCTTCTGCTGAACTTCAACGTTGTGCTTATGAAGGACGGCGTTACCCGGATTGTGAATCGATTTGACGACGGGATAGACTGAACAGGTTCGCGAAATGGCGCAAAGAACGCACAGGACGGGGAGCAGAAGGTAAACATGGGGTCCATGGATTCGATCCTATAATCCTCTCTGCGATCTCTGCGCCTCTGCGCGAAACCCCTCACGCCCCGATCGTCACGCTCGCCGTCTTGGTCTGCGGCCCCATCTGACCTGTCGAATTCACCGGACGCAGGAGGTAGCGCGCATTCTTCCCACCATCGGCCCCATCGAAATCGAGCGTGTAGGACGTCGCCGTGTCCACCACGAAGAATGCGGGACCGGGGTGAAGACCAAGTCTGACAATCCGTCGCCATGCGAAATGCCCGTTATGGCGCGAGCACGCAACCGCTCCTTGGTCGGTAACCAATGATCGCACCCAAATGGTACGGATTGCCGCGAACTCAGTGCCAGAAGCGTCACACTCGAACAGGCAGTTCAGTGTGATTCGCGCCCGTTTTTTTTGCCTCGCCCTCCAGGCGCGTGTATATTGAAAGTAGAGTGTGGGCCGTGGGAGACATGTCGTTTGTGTTGAGCGACGGCGTTCGTCGTCGCGAGTTGGGGGTGTGTCGCGCGCGAAATCTGTGCGGGACGCGGCCCAAACGGGAGGGTTCACATCAAAAAGCGAGTCGAGAAAGGGTTCTACTTCACGTGAGGGAGCCGTCCGCATGGACGGCGCGGCCGCTCGTCGGCGCATGTCTATAGTTCGCGTGAACGTGGAGCGTGGCAGGGGGTATGATCAGCAGCCCGGGGCAGCGGTCTGGTTGTCCTGGGGATGTGTACACGTCAGAGGCTTCCCCGCTTTCCAACCTCCTTGCGCAGTATTCCCTGTCGGCAATTCATGATCGCGGGGATGTGGCGCGCCGAGTCTGACCATCGGTCCCGTCGCCATCGGATGTGCCAGGGAAATCAGCAGGCACCGCCGTACGACGCACAACGAGGCGAATTTCGCGCGGAGATGATAGTCCGCGCGGGCAACGTCTGGTTGTGACAGGCGTGGGCGCGCTATTTGACACGCCGCAGGTGCTGCGCCAAGCGCAGCAGCCGGTGTCAGGGAATTCGCCCGGGCGAGTGCGAAAGCTCAATTATTTTCTGGTCCGGCTGTCACTGAACAGTCACGGACGAAAGGGGGAGTTTCAAGATGAATCGCGTCAAGTCTGTTTTTTTGTGTAGCAGCGGGGTCATCCTGCTCACCGTCACATTCCTGGCCAGCGTACTTGCCTCTCCGGCCGACGAAAGAACGCCATCCGACAAAGCCAAGCTGGACCAGCCGGCGGCGGTCGCTGCCGAGCCGACGGACTTCAGCCTCACGAGCCGTCGTGACGCGGTGAAACTGCCGCCCACGATTGCCGCCAGCCGCGAAGTACCGCCGGCGGCCGTGCCCAGGGACGATCCGTGTACAAATGCATTGTATATGAATGGCTCATACGACTCGGTCAACTCCCTCTCGTGTGAACGACGTACCGACGGGAGCCTGACACGATGGGTCGTTGACGATGTGCTGTTCACATCGGAAGTGACGATTACAGATCTGCACTGGTGGGGCAACGAGCCGTTGACATTCAATTGGACGACGAATATCGACTACATCATTCTGAGCGATAACGCCGGCGTGCCGGGCGCCCAGATCGCCGGAATGAACGACGTGCCCGCGACCCGCGTCAATACCGGTGTCATTCTGTTCGGTGATCCGATCTGGCTCTATTCGGTCGTCGGCCTCAATGTGCAATTGCCGGCGGGGCAGTATTGGATCGGCATGCGGGCGGTGCAGCAGCCGCCGATCAACGGTCAGGGCTGGTGGACGACGGCCGCCGCGAACGGCACCTCTCAGATTTATCTCGACTACGGACCGAACGCTCCCGCCTGGGAACCGGGAAACACGGTATTCGGCGCGGAGTACCAGGTCGCCTTCTGCATCACCGGTTTCGCCGGTGAAGAGCCGGTCGGCGCCTGCTGCGACGACAACGTCCCCATGTGCACCGATAACGTTCTCTTCTCCAACTGCCTGCCGCCGCTGCGCTTTGCGCAAAACACCCTGTGTGTCGATCTGATTCCGCCGTGCGGACAGGTGACCGGCGCGTGCTGCCATCCGGACGGCACCTGCACGATCACGACGCAGTTCGACTGCACCGACAACTGGCTCGGCCCGAACACGACCTGCGATCAGTGCCCGTGCCTGGTTCCGTGCCCGCCGGAAGGCGTGCCCGAGGGCGAGCCGTTCTGCGACGGCCTCAACGAGGGTTGCCTGTCAACGCCGCCTGCGTTCGGCACGATCGTTTGCGACGGCCCGCCGATCTGCGGCACCGCCTATTACGACGGCACCACCCGCGACACCGACTGGTACAAGCTGGTGCTGCCGATGGACACCTTCGTCACGCTGACGCTCGATTCCGAGTTCATGGCGGTCTTCGGATTCGTGGAGAATTGCGGCATCGACGACTGCGCAGCGGTGACCGGTTTCATCAATCCCTTTGCACTGGTCGATCCGTGCGTCACCGGCAACGTCTCAGCGTGCCTGAGGGCCGGCACTTACTATGTCTTTGTTGCCGCGGACTTCAACAGCCCGGCGTTCCCCTGCGGAGCGCGGTATACGCTGTACACGCAGTGCGCTCCATGCGAAGCACCGCTCGGCGTCTGCTGTCTGCCCACCGGTGAATGCATGGGCGTGATGACGCAGTGCGAGTGCGAATTCGCTTCGCCCTTTGGCATGGGCGGAACCTGGTTCGACGGCGTTTTCTCCTGCGAGCCGAATCCCTGCCCGCAGCCGCCGCCCAACGACACCTGTCTGACAGCCGAGCCGATCGCGGTTCCGGCTGATGTGATTGCCAATAACGAGTTGGCCACCGACGACGGCGCGCCGACTTGCGGCACGACGTCGCCCGGACATGGCGTCTGGTATGTCGTTGCCGGCACCGGCAACACGATGACGGCGTCAACCTGCAATCCGGGGAGCGACTTTGATACGAAGATACAGGTCTTCTGCGACTGCATGGATCTCGTCTGCGTCGGTGGAAACGATGATGCCGTCGGCGCACCGCCGGAGTGCGCGCTCAACGGCCTGAATCGCTTTTCCAAGGTAAGCTGGTGTTCGGATCCGGCCCAGCTTTACTACATCCACGTCGGTGGCTTTTCGACGGCGGTCGGCAACTTCCAGTTGACCGTGACGGACGACGCGACACCCTGCTCGCCGCCGGTGAGCTGCGTGGTGCCGATCGGCCGATGCTGTTTCGGAGACCCGGTGCAGTGCGTCGAGAACACCAACCTGGAATGCACCGCATTGGGGGGCCAGTGGAATGGCAGTCTCACCTGTGAGACGACTTGCCCGGTCCCGGTCACCAACGAGTCCTGCCCCACGGCCATTGCCATTGCCGCGGTGCCATACAGCACTTCGTTCGACAACGACCTTTCAACGGCCGATGGGCCACCGGCGAGCTGCAACACGACCAGCGCAACGGTCATGCAGAATGACGCCTGGTTCAGTTACACCCCCACGCAGGAGTGTCTGCTCTCGCTGGCGGTCAACACGACCACCTACGACGGGATCATTGCGATCTACACCGGTCCGGACTGCGACAATCTGACCGAGATCGCCTGTCTGGACGAGCCCGACAACCCGGCCACGTGGTCTATTGAGGCGATGCCCGGTACGACCTACTGGTTCCAGGTCGGCGACTGGGGCACCAGCGAGGGCGGCGGCCTGACGCAATTTGATCTGGATTGCCTCACCGTCCTGCCGTGCGACTGCCCCGGCGACGTGGACGGCGACACCTATGTCGATGGCATCGACCTGCAGTCGTTTGTTGATTGCATTCTCGATCCGGGAAATGGGCCCGGCGTACCTCCCATCATCGGCTGCCAGTGCGCAGACGTGGACGCGGAGATGGGCGTGACGACGGCTGACATTGCAGCAATGGTGAACAAGCTGTTGACGGACAGCGGTCCGTGCGTCCGCGGCGCCTGCTGCCTGCCGACAGGCGAGTGCATTCCTGAGTTGGGTGAAGCCGAATGCGACGCGCTCGGCGGAATCCAGTGGCATCCGGATGTGGCGTGCGATCCCAACCCGTGCCCGCAGGTTCCGCCGAATGATGACTGCGACACGGCGGAACTTCTGCCGCTCAATACGGTTGTGATCGTCGACAATACGCTGGCAACAGATGATGCACAATCCACGGTGACCTGCGGTACCGGCGCTCTCAACCAGGCCGTGTGGTACGAGGTCATCGGCACCGGCAACACCCTGACGGCTTCGACGTGCTATCCGGGAGGCAGTTTCAACGACACCAAGGTTCAGGTCTGGTGCAACGAATGCACGAACCTCATATGCGTGGGCGGAAACGACGACTTCAGCGGCTGCGCGATCAGCACGTTGCGATCAAGCGTGACGTGGTGCTCGGCGCAAGGCGAGACGTATTACATCGCCGTGGGCGGATTTTCCGCCAATGCGGGAGTCATCGCACTGTCCGTCACCGAAGGCGACGCCTGCTTCGATCCACCCAACTGCACGCCGCCCACGGGCGCGTGCTGCGTGGACGCGAACTGCGTCGCGACCAACCTGGCGCCGGAATGTGCTGCGCTGGGCGGCATCTGGTACGAAGGCGAGGATTGCGCCACCTTCGTCTGCCCGGACACCACGGGCAACATCTGCGCGACGCCCTTCGTCGTGGACCTGCCGGCGGCGCTGCCCTATTCCGACGTGAATTCCACGTGCGGCCGGGGGAACGACTACAGCGACACGTGCATGGGCTCGTACGATGGCGCCGAGGATGCCATCTACATGCTGAATGTCACCGCCCAGACCTGCCTGGACATCAGCGTCCAGGGCGGCAGCATCTGGACGGCCGTGGCCGTGGATGACTCTTGCCCGCTCGACCCCATCACCTGCCTGGCCAAGGCGACGACCAGCGCGAACCCGGATGTCATCACCGGTCTGGTGCTGGAGCCGGGTGTCTATTTCCTGATGATCGACACCTGGCCGAGCCCGAGCTGCGACAGCTACACGCTGTCGATCTCGTCGTGCCCGTAACGGGCGTGTGAAGTACCTCGTTGAGGCGTCGCCTTGAAGTGGAGGGGCGCAAGGGCGACGCCGACAGAAAGCGGGGCATGGCTGCGGCGGATCGCAGTCATGCCCCGTCGGTTTTGCGCGGCCTGTGTTGATGGTCAACTGCGAAGCGACGATCGC
>CAYOZN010000005.1:0-241502 GCA_964408455.1 uncultured Planctomycetaceae bacterium | reverse complement strand
CGCTTGGAGGACCTAAGGCACTGCTCTCAGAGCAGTGGCACCCCGGTTGAGCACTACTCACTGGGCAGTGGCACCCCGGTTGAGCACTACTCGCAAGGCAGTGGCACCCGCTTGGAGGACCTAAGGCACTGCTCTCAGAGCAGTGGCACCCCGGTTGAGCACTGCTCCCAGGGCAGTGACACCCGGTTGCGCTTATACTGGCAGGCTGCGAAGCCGGATGGACGGCGTGGCGGAGGGATCGGGTGGATGCTTCCGAGGAACAACTGGTGCGCGGCGCGGTCGCCGGAGATTCGGCGGCGCTGAGCGAGCTGTTGCGCCGGCACGGCCCGGCGGTCGAGCGGGCCCTGCGCATCGAGCAGACGTGGCAGTCGGTGCTGGAGCCGGCGGACGTGATGCAGGTGACATACCTGGAGGCGTTTCTGCGGATACAGCACTTCGATCTGAACGGCGGGGCATCATTTGCGACATGGCTGCGGCACGTGGCCGAGAACAACCTGAAGGATGCCATTCGCGGCCTGACGCGGCAGAAGCGGCCGCAGCCTCAGCAGCGGGTGCGACCTCCGACGTATGAGGACTCGATGGTGGGGCTGTACGACCTGTTGGGGGCGACGCATACGACGCCGAGCCGGCAGGTCGGGCGCATGGAGGCATGCAAGCTGCTGGAGAGCGCGATGGCCTCGCTGCCGGAGGACTATGGGCTCGTCATCCGGCTGTACGATATCGAGGGGCAGCCGATCGCCGAGGTGGCGAAGTCGCTGGGCCGCTCGGCCGGGGCGGTGCACATGCTGCGGGCGCGGGCGCACGATCGGCTTCGGGATGCGCTGGGCTCGTCGTCGGCGTTTTTTGATTCGAGCGGTGCGTGAAGGGGCCGGGTCGAACGTCGCGTACACTTCCAGCGGGCGGCGCCGATCTGGCGCACGACGCCCCCATCGGAACCAGCATATGAACGGCTCTTCAGACGCGTACGTACAGGCGAACGACGATCCGCGCCATGCCGCGGCGATCGAGCATGCCCGGCGGCAGGCGGAGGCGGCGCGGGCGCGCGGCTTTGGCGGGAATCCGGGGACGCAGACGGCGGGCTCGGCGTCGGCGGTGGCGACGGCGTGGCAGGTGGACTCGCTGCCGGGCTACGACATCGGGCCGGAGATCCATCGCGGCGGACAGGGGGTGGTGTACCGCAGCGTACAGCACGGGACGCGGCGCGAAGTGGCGATCAAGGTGATGCGGGAAGGGCCCTTCGGCGGTCCGCGCGAGAAGGCGCGCTTCGAGCGGGAAATCCAGATCCTGGGGCAATTGAAGCACCCCAACATCGTGACGATCCACGAGAGCGGCACGTCGGCGCACGGGTTCTACTTCGTGATGGACTACATCGCGGGGAAGACGCTGGATGCATACGTGGCGGGCGCGAACCTGAGCGTGCGGCAGGTGCTGGCCCTGTTCGCGAAGATATGCCATGCCGTCAACGTGGCACATCTGCGCGGCGTGATCCATCGCGATCTGAAGCCGGGGAACATTCGCGTGGACCCGGCGGGCGAGCCGCACGTGCTGGACTTCGGCCTGGCCAAGGTGAACGAGGACGACGATCTGGCCTGGGGCGAGACGCTGGTGCGCTCGGTGACGGGCCAGTTCATCGGCAGCCTGCCGTGGGCGAGCCCGGAGCAGCTGGAGGGGCGACCGTCGGACATCGACGTGCGCACCGACGTATATGCACTCGGGGTGGTGCTCTACCAGATATTGACCGGTCGTCTGCCTCACGAGATCGGCGGCAACGTGCGGCAGGTGCTGGACAACATCTGCCGGGCCGATGCGCGGGCGCCGAGCGCGGTGCGAGAAGGCATCGACGGGGAGGTGGATGCGATCGTGCTGAAGTGTCTCCGCAAGGACCGGGCGGAGCGCTATCAGAGCGCGGGGGATATCGCGCGGGACATCGAGCGCTATCTGGGGGGCGAACCGATCGAGGCGAAGCGCGACAGCGCATGGTACGTGGTGTCGAAGCAGCTGCGCAGGCACCGGCTGGCGGTGTCGATGGCCGGACTGGTGGTCATGGTGATGGCGGGCGCGCTGGCGGTGTCGCTGGCATTCTGGCGGCAGGCGGCGCACGATCGAGATGCCGCGCAGACGGCACAGCGGCAGGCGGACGCGGCGCTGGCGGAGGCCCGGCGCCAGGAACAAGTCGCCCATTCGGTGGTCGGCTTTCTCACGCAGGACGTTCTGCGCAAGCTGGACCCGTACACCATGCAGGGCGAGGCGCTGCCGGCGCGGGCGCTGTTCGACCAGGCGGCCGAGGATATCGAGCGCGGCGCCTTTGCCGATCAGCCGCTGGTGGAGCTGGAGGTGCGGACGATCCTGGGCCTGGTAAGCGAATGGATGTCGGAATCGAGCAGGGCCGAGGCGCAATTCCGGGCGGCGCTGGCGATCGCGCGGGCCGAGCTGGGGCCGGCGCACGACAAGACGCTGCAGACAATGCGGCGACTGGGCACGTCGCTCTCGTCGCAGGGAAAGCTCGAGGAGGCCGAGTCGCTGCTGCGCGAGGCGGCAGCGGCGCGGGAGCGTGCGTCGGGGCCGGACCATCTGGAGACGATCATCTCCAAGAGCGCGCTGGCCGGCTGGTACGTGGATGCCGATCGCCTGGAGGAGGCGGAGGCGCTCTATCGCCGGGTGCTTGCGGATCGCATTCGCGTGCAGGGCAGTGAACATCCGGACACGCTGGTCGTCATGAACAATCTCGCCGAATGTCTGTTGAAGCGAGGTCAGCACGAGGAGGCGGAGGCGTTGTTTCGCAAGACGCTGGCCATCAATCGCGCACTGCACGAGGAGCACCCGGAGACACTGATCGGCTGCATGAACCTGGCGAACGTGCTGTGGCTGACAGGCCGGGGGGAGGAGGCGCTGCCGCTGGCGGAGAATGCCTATGCAGGGCTTCGCAAGGGCATGGGCGAAAGCCACCGGCTGACGCGCACGGCGCGACTGGTGCTGGCGATGACGCATGAGTCGCTGGGCGCGTGGGCGGCGGCGGAGCCGTTGTTCCGCGAGGCACTGGCGGACCTGAGAGATCACGGTCAGGGCAAGCAGAACTTTTTTCAGCTGGCGATCCGACTGGCCGCCAACATGAGCCGGCAGGGAAAGCTGACGGAGTCGGAAGCGCTGTTGCGCGAGGCGCTGCGCGAGCACGAGTCGCGCAAGGGCTCCGTCAACGACCGGATGGCGCTGCTCAGCAATCTGATACTCACGCTCGGGGAGCAGAAGAAAGGCGAGGAGGCGCTGCCGATCGCAGCGGAGGCGGCGGAGCTGAGCCGGCTCGAGTGGGGCGACGACAATGAGTACACGATCGTGGCACGCAACAACTATGGCTTTGCGCTGCTCAACGTCGGGCGACACGCGGATGCCGAGGGGGTCTTTCGCGCGGCACTGGCCGCCGGGCAGCGGGTATACGGCGACGATCATGCGATGACGCTGAACCTGATGCACAATCTGGCGATTTCGCTGGGCGATCAACAGAAGCACGAGGAGCAGGAGTCGCTGCTGCGGGCCGCACTGAATGGAAGGCGGAACCTGCTGGGTAATCAGGACCCGCACACGCTCAAGACGATGCATGCCCTCGCGACGATGCTTAAGGACCTTGGCCGGCTGGATGAAGCCGAAGTGCTCTATCGCGAAGCAACGACGACGGCGGAGCAGGCCTGGCCCGACGGTCACTACCTGACCGAGCACTTTCGTCGCGGGCTGGGCATCTGCCTGACGGCGATGGGGCGATTTGAAGAGGCGCAGACGCAGCTGTTGCTGAGCCGGGAGCGGGAGCAGACGCTGCTTCGGCCGGACCATCCCAACCATGTGGAAGGAATCGAGAAGCTGATCGAACTGTACGAGGCATGGGACAAACCGGCGGAGGCGGAGAAGTGGCGCATGCGCCTGGAGAGCGATGAGCGTGTGGGGGGCAGAACCGAGCCGTAAATGACTGCGTATCGGGCGGTTCAGCGGCGACGGCGGCGAAGGACGAATGTGCCGCCGGCAAGCAGGAGAACGAGGGTGGTGGGCTCCGGCGCGTCGATGATGATGCTGGTTTTCTGGATGAGGGCGGCCGTGCCGGGCTCGCTGGTGGTCTGAAGGGCATTGCTGAAGACGATCACCACTTCGCGGATGCCCATGCCGGTGAGATCGATGTGGGTCTTGGTGTTGAAGAGGACCTGCGTATCCTCCGGCAGGGCATAGGGGGCGGGCGGATCGGCGGTCAACTGGCCGTTGATGACCTGGCCGGTGGCCGGATCGAGCACGACGGCGGTGAGCAGGCCGGTGATGGTGGCGGCGGTGGCACTGGTGCCGAAGCCGCCGAGCAGCGAGGCGTTACCGGTTTCGCGGATGCTGATGGTCTCGAGGAACTGGCCCATATCCGCGCGAATGCGCATGCTGAGTGCCCCGATGGTGACATCGGAGCTGCCGCCACCGGCAAAGGACGCAAACGACAACGGGGAAAAGATGAGCTGGTTGCCCTGACGAATGGGCATGCCGTAGAGCGGCGTATTGTCGGTCGCCGAATCCTCACGCACCATGAGGAAGTCGACCTCGCTGGGATTGAGGCCGAAGTAGTCGCCGTAATCAATGGGATCAGCCTGCGCGGGAAGCGCGGCGGCAAAAATGGCGCAAAGGCTAAGCACGCCAAGCGTGAGCCGGGGGTGCATTCTCATCCTCTCCAAGTGGCGGGGTGCGGGTCCCCACGAGCCGTCATGCAGGCTCCGTATCCAGCGGATGCTACCGGCTTTGGTGGGTTTGAATCAAGCCCCCCTTGGGGGCGAACCCTAATCTTTCCAAGGATTTATGTCGGTGGCCTGCGGCGGGGCCTGCGGCCGCAGCGGTTGAAAGTCCACCTGTGAAAACCCGTAGGTCGGACTGGCGGTGTTCAGTCGCACACAGGGCCGATAATAAGGCGCAGCGTTTGGGCGATTGCGGCGTCCGACGCCCCGGTGAAGCGGATGGCTTCGCCGATTCTGGGTATCAGGACAAAGTGAATGCCGCCATCGCGATTTTTTTTGTCGAGTTCTGCCCGCTGGACGATGCGGTCGGCGAGGCCGGCGTCGGCCGGAATTCTCTGCGGCAAACCGAATCCCGCGAGCAGATCGATGACTCTCTTGCGCGTGTCGTCGGCGAGCCCGATGCAGCGAACGGCGAGATCGAGCTCGGCCGAAAGCCCCAGGGCGATGGCCTCGCCGTGACGCAAATCCAGGGCCGGCTCCAGTTCGAGGGCGTGGCCGATGGTGTGACCCGCATTGAGTGCCGCCCGGCCGACACTCGTGGCATCGGTTTCGCGCTCATCGGCGGCGACGATGGCGGCCTTGATTTCGCAGTTGCGTCGTATGAGCCAGGCCATGGCCGCCGGCTCGCGTGAGAGAATCGCCTGGGCGTGCGCCCCCTGCCAGGCGAAGAACGCCTCGTCGGCAATCAGCGCGTGCTTGACGGATTCGGCCAGGCCGGCGCGAAAATCGCGGTCGGACAGCGTGGCAAGGCAGTCGAGATCCACGAGCACCGTGCGCGGCTGGTGGAATGCGCCGATCAGGTTCTTGCCGGCGGGGTGGTTGAGTGCCGTCTTGCCGCCGACCGAGGCATCGATGGCCGCCTCGGTCGTGGTCGGGCATTGAATCAGGGGCACGCCGCGCATCCAGGTGGCCGCGACGAAGCCGGCCAGATCACCGACCATACCGCCTCCGAGCGCGATGATCGGCTCGTCGCGGGTGTGCCGACGAACGGCCAGATGATCGTAAAGGCGCGAGGCCTGTTCCTGCGACTTGGACGATTCGCCGGCCGGGACGGTGATGGCGTCGAAATCGAAGCCCGCGGCATTCAACGGCTGCATCAAGCGCGGGCCATGGAGGGGCCACACGTTTTCATCCGAGACGACGATGCCGCGCCGAGGGAGCCCAAGCTGGCGAAGATGATCGGCGCCCAGAGACAAGAGCCCGCGACCGATGTGAATGGAACATGCGCGGTCGCCCAGCGGCACGAGCACCGTTTGAACATCGTCGCCCATGGGACAGATGATAACCGCGATCAGCGGGGCATGAAGCTGAGGGTGACGTGGGCGATGGTCCAGTAGAAGAAGCTCTTGGAACCGACAAAATCTTCGAGGAAATCCTGCTTGCCGAAGCCATAAACGCTGATGGCGATGAGGATGGTGACGACGGCGGCCAGGCCCAGGTGCAGCGTCATGAAGCCGCGGCGCGTGGAGCGCATCCACTGCCACCATCCCAGCTGCCCGGCGGGCTCCGGCCGGCGGCCGAGCAGGTAGAGGGCGAAGATGTACCAGCCGACGAAGTGCATGAGCACGACGACGTTGAAGGTGGCCGGGCCGATGATGAGCGTGAGCAGGATGATGCCGATGGAGATGATGAACACGGCCAGGATGGGGCGGTGGGCGCGCCAGAGACCGGCCCAGCCGTCGTTGAACTGGCGGGCGATCATCGCGAGCGCAAATAGCGCGATGAGCACCATGGGGATGAACATGATGGCAAGGCGGAAGGCAAAGCCCCAGTCGGCGGGGAAGAAGTTCTGCAGGACGGGATGGGCATAGCGCGGCTTGATGCGCGACAGATAGGTATAGATCGGCCAGATGAAGGCGAACAGCAGGCCGAGGGCCAGCAGCTGAAGCACCGCCATGATGCGCTGGTGCGTCGGGGCCGCCTCGGTGGGCATGTCGCCGTAGCTCTTGTAGAAGTATGCATCATCCCGAATGCCGTGGATGAGGAAGTAGAAGTAGAACAAGATGAGGGCAATCGGGTTTTCGGTCGCACCGACGCGATGGAAGGCAATGCACACGACGACGCTGACGCCGCAGAGCAGGATGAATACAAGGCGGTTACGGAGCGACTGCATTCGCCGCGACGTCAGGACGAACATCGTGGCGATGATGAAATGGGGAAGGCCGAAGACGCGCATGGGCAGTTCGGCGGGGTTCTTAAACATTCGGTAATCCACGTCGCGCGGGGCGGCGATATTCAGCGTCAGGCCCCACTTGTCGAAGCAGTAGATCAGCCCACAGACGCCGACCGCGCCGATCGTCCAGCACAACGTTCGAAACCAGTTGCGAAAGGTGGGAATCTCAAGCAGAGGGCGGACCGGCCGCGCTCCCGCGTAGTCCAGCGTCTCGACCGAGGCGGTCATGGCATTCGTCGTCGTCAAAACGTGGCTCCCGGCGTTTGCCGCTGTTTGCCCGAGGCGAGGCGGCACGGACGCCTAGAGTATTTGTCGGCCGGCCGCGCGCGTCAACCGGCACAACGTTGAGCGGCGTGCCGCAAATCTCTATGATGCCCCGCTGAACAAAACCATTTTTCCCGACAAAGGCAGCACCCATGAGCGATCTGATTCCCGTCCACGGCGGGCTCGGCCAGCCGGTGGACCGCACCGTTTCTCCCGATCGTGTTCCCGAATTTGAGCGATCCGCCGCCGGTCTCCCGGTCATCCCGGTCGACGATGCCGATCTGTCGAGCCTCTATCGGTTCGGCGACGGGGCACTGAGTCCGCTGGAAGGCCCCATGAACAAGGAGCGCTGGCACCGGTCGCTGGAGGAAGGAATCCTGCGGCACAACGGTACGGCGTACGCGTGGACGATACCGATTTCCTTTCCGGTGGCGTCGGACGTCGCCGCGAGCCTGAAGCCGGGGCAACGGGCGCGGCTGGAGAATTCGCGCGGGCAACTGGCGGGCGTGCTGACAGTCGAGGACGTCTTCCCGTATGAGAAGGCGAAATACCTGGAGGCGGTATACCAGACGAAGCGGACCGATCATCCCGGCGGGCGCATGGTGATGGGCGACACGCGGGAGATGCTGGCGGGCGGCACGGTGGAGGTGCTGCCACAACCGCGGCACCCATCCTATGGCAAGTACGTGCTGCGGCCATCCGAGACGCGGCGGCTCTTCCGGGAGCTGGGCTGGACGCGGGCGGTGGCATTTCAGACGCGCAATCCGCTGCACCGGGCGCACGAGTATGCACTGGTGTATGGGCTGGAGTGCCTGGTGCGCGAATGCGACACGGCCGGGGCGGTGCTGAACCCGCTGATCGGCGAGACCAAGAGCGACGACGTGGATGCCGAGACGCGGATGAAGACATACGAAGCCCTCATCGACAATGACGCCCTGGGCCAGGGTGACAAAGACGAGGCACTGTGGGCGAAGAAGGCGTACACGCTGCACGATCGGGTGATCCTGCTGGGGCTGGACATCAAGATGTTCTATGGCGGGCCGAAAGAGGCGGTGATGCATGCCATCTACCGCCAGAACTACGGGTTCACCGACATCATCATCGGCCGCAAGCACGCCGACGCCCCCTACGACGACGGCACGGACATCTGGGACGGGCTGGCGGCCCAGCGCATCTTCGACAGTCTGCCCGGCCAGTTGCTGATCCATCCGGTGAAGGTGGGCTTCGCCGCGTTCTATGAATCCGTCGGGCGGGTGGACCTGGTCGAGCGGCATCCGGATGAAAAGCCAGTGTCGATCAGCGGGCGGCAGGTGCGCGAGGAGCTCATTGCCGGGAAGATGCCGGATCCGCGGATCATGCGGCCGGAAACGGCGAAGATTCTGATCGAAAAGATGCGGGCAAAGGCGTAGCCGCACAGCCTGGTTCGGCGGTTTTTGAGCGGCTTTGAGATTACGCGCGAATCCGGCGTGAGGACACGCCGGCTCTGATTACCCGATAATTCGATGGCGACGAATTTTGCGGACAGGCTCATCGAGGCGATCCGGCGGAAGGGAACGCCGGCATGCGTGGGGATCGACCCCGTGCTCGAGCGGCTGCCGGCGGAGCTGCGCGAGCCCGCGCCGGCGGATGACGCCGAGGCGGCACGGCAACTGCGGGCCTTCGGGGCCGAATTGATCCGGCTGGCGGCGCCACACGTGGCCATCGTCAAGATCAACATTGCTTACTTCGAGCGCTATCACGCGCCGGGCGTGGGCGCCTACGAGGCGCTGGTGGCCGAGGCGCAGTCGGCGGGGCTATTGGTCATCGGCGACGTGAAGCGCGGCGACGTGGGCCACACGGCCGAGATGTACGCGCGAGCGCACCTGTCGGATAGTGCTGCAGTGACGGCACCGGATGCGATCACGATCAGCGCCTACTTCGGCTGGGATGGCGTGAAGCCGTTTGCCGAAGCAGCGCGTGAAACGGGCCGCGGGCTCTTCGCCCTGGTGCGCACGTCGAATCCGTCGGCGGCGGCGTTGCAGGACTTGGCGCTGGCGGACGGGCGCAAGGTGCACGAATTACTCGCCGGCCAGGTGAATGACTGGGCCGAGGCCTCCGGCACGATCGGGGTGCACGGGTTCTCCTCGATCGGGGCCGTCGTCGCGACGCGAAGTGCCGCAGACGCGGGGCGGCTGCGCGAGAGGATGCCGCGCAGCATATTCCTGGTGCCCGGCTACGGGGCACAGGGGGGGCGGGCCGAGGACTTTGCGCCGTACTTCCGGCCGGACGGGATGGGAGCCCTGGTGGCGGCCGGCCGCAGCGTGATGTTTGCCTTCGACGAGCCGGCCCGCCGGGAACAGCATGGCGACGATTGGCGCGGCTGCATCGATGCGGCCTGCCGGGATTTTGTCGCCGATCTTGCCCGCGTGGCCCGTGTTTCACGTTAAAACGCGACAGCGAAGCCGCGGTTGAGTGACAGGCGGCATGACGGCACGTTTAACTGAGTCGCCGTTGCCTTTCTTGCCGTATTTCAATGCAGGGATGCGGTTTGACAGTGCCTCCCGGTCGACGTATTCTCATTTTTCCGCGTTTCGGAGAGCGGCACGCCCCGCCTCTCTTGCGTTTGCTGAGCATGTTTCTCCGATTACCACTTTCTACAGAGGACAACCATGAATCGCAGTCTGTGTTCGATTGTGTTTGCGCTGGCGCTCGTCGCCACGCCGGCGGCACTACTGGCTGACGACAAGCCGGCCGCGGACAACCAGAAAGGGGACCAGCCGGTGCAGGACAAACTCCATGCCGTGATCAAGACCGACAAGGGCGATATCAAGATCGAGCTCTATCCGGACAAGGCGCCGCTGACGGTGGCGAACTTCGTCAACCTGGCCCGCCGCGGCTTTTACGACGGCCTGAAGTTCCACCGCGTCATCGCGGACTTCATGATTCAGGGCGGCGATCCTCTGGGCAGCGGCAGCGGCGGCCCGGGCTACCAGTTCGAGGACGAGACGACGCCGGCCCTGAAGCACAGCGGCCCCGGCATCCTGTCGATGGCCAATTCCGGTCCGGCGACCAACGGCAGCCAGTTTTTCATCACGCACAAGGAGACGCCCTGGCTCGACGGCAAGCACACCATCTTCGGCAAGGTGCTGACCGGCCAGGACGTGGTGAACAAGATCGCCCAGGGCGACAAGATGAACGAGGTGAAGATCGAGGGCGAGGCCAGTGCCCTGCTCAACAGCGACAAGGTCAAGGATCGTGTCGAGGAGTGGAATGTCTATCTCGACATGAAGTTTCCGCCCAAGGGCATGTCTGCACCCGAGGCCGAGGAGCTGAAGAAGAAGGCCGAAGAAAAGCTCAAGGAGATCGAGAAGCGCAAGGCCGCCAGGGCCGAGGAAGCCGGCCGGGCCATGATGGACGCGGGCATCAACTTCGTGAAGAGCAAGGATGTCGACGTATCCAAGGGCCAGAAGAGCGACACCGGCGTGTGGACCTGCGACGTGAAGGCCGGGGACGGCGAGCAGCCGAAGATGACCGACGTGGTCAAGGTGCACTGCACCGGCTATCTGAGCGATGGCAAGAAGTTCTACTCATCGCATGATGCCCAGCCGGGGCGGCCGGCGGAGCCGATTTCCAACCGCATGACCGGCTTTGTGAAGGGCTTCACCGAGGCGCTGGCGGGAATGAAGGTGGGCGGCAAGCGCTGGGTCGTGATACCCGGCCATCTCGGCTATGGTCCGCGCGGCAATCCGCGGGCAGGCATTCCCGGCGATGCGGTCATCGTGTTCGAGATCGAGTTGCTTGGCGTGAATCCGTAAGCAGGAATCGTCGAAAAACCAGTAGTAACACAAATGCCCCGGCTCTATGGCCGGGGCATTTTCATGCGCGACACGGAAAAGACCGGTTTGCGCCGAGTGGCGCTTTCGCAGGAAAATCAAGTGCACTGGCGACGCCGGACGCACAGCATCAGCAGCGTCAGCGTCATTGCCATCGGCATACAGCCGCCGCAACACGGGGCGGGGACAATCAGCCCGCCCCCGAATGCCTCGCAGGCTTCGCCGATGCCATTGCCGTCCAGGTCTGTCTGGTCGGGATTGGCAACGGCGAAACAGTTGTCGCAGGCATCCGGCACGCCGTCTTCATCGGCATCGGCCAGGTCGTCGCCTTCTGCGCAGATGTCGTTGGGTTCGCATACGCCGTCGTTATCAGGGTCAACACAGGGCGGCGAAGTACCGTCGCAGTACCCATCGCCATCGGTGTCGCCCGCGGCGTCGTTGCCCTGACACTCATCGCAGGCGTCGGGCACGCCGTCGGAATCGGCATCGAGACCGTCGTCGCCGCTCAGGCACTTATCGATCGAGTCGCAGACACCGTCCGCGTCCGCGTCGTCGGGATTGTCGAAGGGGCAGACGTCTTCGCTGTCGCAGACGCCGTCACCGTCGGTGTCATCCGGCGCGTCTTCCGGACACGGGTCGAGGTCATTGCAGACGCCATCGCCATCGAGATCGCCGACGGCATCGTTGCCCTCGCACTCGTCGCAGGGATCGCCCACGTCGTCGCCATCGGCATCCGCCTGATCGACATTGGCGACAAAGCGGCAGTTATCGCACAGGGTGCCCAGCCCATCGCCATCGGCATCGTTTTGATTGGAGTTCTCGACCAGCGGGCAATTGTCGCAATCGTCGGGAACGCCGTCGTGGTCGCCGTCTGGTTCGCAGGCATCGCCCTCGCCGTCGTTGTCGCAGTCTTCCTGGCCGGGGTTTGGAACATCCGGGCAGTTGTCGCCGCAGCCGGCCACCGGGCCGCCAGTGCAGGGGAGTAGCCCGCAGACATCGTCGCAGAAGGCTATGGCCGTATAGGCACAAAGACCATCCCACGCGATGTCGCAGCAGAATTCGTCATTGCCGCAGATGATGGATTCGCAGGTCGGGTCTTCACAGCCCAGGCCACCGTGCGGGACGCAGCAGTTGCTTTCTGCCAGTTCACCGATACCGACGTCGCAGATGCCGTCGAAGTCAGTATCGCCGCTGGGGTCGAAGCCAAAGCACGGATCGAACTCATCTGGGGTTCCATCGCCGTCCGCATCCGGATCCGGTTCGCCTCGGGGCACGGCGCCGTTCTCAGAAGTAGCGGCCTGAGCGAGAGCGGCGTGCGATCCAAACGACGACATCTGGGCAGCAACCGATGTCATCAGCGCGCAGGCGAAGCGGGCCCATCGGCGCGTCGGGGAAACAAAACGCGCGCAGGAATAGCAGTACACGTACCCGCCTCCACCACGAGGTCCGACCGGAACATCCGCCCACTGCTGCATCAATTTACCGCGCCGCGCGGGCACGGCGGAAATTTTTTTATGGGGAATCTACCCCAATCCGCCGACGCGACGCCGGGAGCGCGGGTCAACTTTCCGAGCTGGGCTTGTTTCTGGCCGGCGTGGAGAGGAGGCGCTCCCAGAGTTCGAGAGAGGAGATGGGGTCCATGCGCATGTTCAACTCGTTCGTGAGAATCTGCCAGGCGGACAGTTCGCGACCGTCGAGGAACATGGCCGGCGTGGCGCTGACGCCGATGGCGCGGCCGAGCTCGATGTCTTCGCGAACGCGCCGCGCGGGCTCGGGCCCGTTATGGGCGGACGCGAAGGTATCGCCGTCGATGCCGGCCATTTCGGCCAGGCGCACATAGGGATCGGCTGGCAGGCCGGCGGCACTGTCAAAAAGCAGCTTCGCGTATTTTATTACCTGTTGCGGCGTGCCGGCCAGGGCGGCGGCGGCCGCGGCGGTGGCCGCGTCGCAGGCGTGGGCGTGAAATCGGCCCTCGACGGCGGGATTGCAGGCGGAATCCATGGGAAAGTGTTTGAACACGATGCGCAGCGTGCCATGGAACTGCCACTCGATTGAGTCGGCGTTTCGATGGAATTCGCGGCAGCCGGCACATTCGAAGTCCGAAAAGACCACGAGAACGCGGGGCGCGTCGGGCGTGCCGAGGGCGATGTCGTCGGGACGAACGGCAATGTCGCGGACGGGCGAGGACTGGTGACGCCAGAGGATGTAGTCGGCGTTGTTTGTCGCATCGAGCCAGAGCCGCTGAAACTGCACCGCCTTGATCTGGTTGACCCAGCCGATGCCGCCCAGCAGCACGCACAGCAGCAGGCCGGCGCAGCCGATCAGAACGGCAAGGGCACGGGCATCCGACGGCTGCCGGGGCTCGGCGACAGGCGGGGAATCGCCTGCGGCGGCGCGCCGCCGTGGCCACGTCCAGAGGATGCCGGCGAAGAGCAGAATATTGACGGCATGGGCGGCCAGGCACCATGTGCACCACACCGGCAAACGCACGGCCATGATGAACGTGAAGTACGCCGAAGCCACGACGCCCAGGCCCGTGAGTGCCATGGGCACGGCATGCCACGCGCGACCGGCTCGATTCGGCAGCCCGACGACGGCAAGCCAGATGAAGACCGCCGCGAAGTAGCCGGCCCCGAGCATCGCCGTGGGCATACCCTTGAACTTTCCCCACGGGCTGGCCAGGACGTGGTCACAGTTGATCCGCGCGCCGGGTGTGCACAGCCGAGAGGCAAGACCCGGTTCGCCCGCGGGTGATGGCAGGCTCATGCCGGTCAGCACCAGGCTGATGGCCACGCCGACAGCCGCCAGCAGGGCCAGCAGCCAGCGTGCATAAAAACGCGGGGGGAACAGATCGGCGGGCCCGGCTTGAGTACGGCTCATGACATTGACACCAGCACCGCCATCAGCGGCGATGCCTGGAGATGGTCGGCCCGCGGTTGTCGCTGTACAAGGGAACGGTCAGCACCTGACGCTGGGCGTGGACGATGCGGCCGTCCTCGCGGACGTACTTGAAGAGAATGGCGATTTTCTTGCCACGAACGTCGACATCGTCGGCCCAACGGAGCCGAAGGCCGTAGCCCCAGCCCATCATGGTCGGCCGCCTGGACTGGAACAGGTAGAGCTGGTCAGGCGGGAGTTCCCACGTCTGCACGAGCGCCGGCACCTCGGCCCGTTCCGTGCGATCGAGGCGGTACATTTCGACGACGAGGCTGCCGCTGCCGAAGACGCCCTTTCCCTTGCTGGTGGGCGTGGACAGATACAGCGCGCACTTGAAGCCGTCGATGTTGCCGGCTTCGCCGCCGGAGAAGCTGAGCCAGGGGAACTCTTCAAAGAACTTGGTGACCTGCACGATGTTCGACTGCGGCACATCGGGCGGAACGTAGACGGGCTTGAGCGGCGCCTTGGGCTCCTTTTTTGGTGCAAGGGGATTGCGACCGAAGCCGGTCTGATTCTCCGGCTGCTCGCAGCCGGCTAGGCAAGCGGCCAGGGCGAGCGCCAGGAGGCCCCTGTGCGCAATGATGGCTCGGGTGTGCGACATACCAGTAACAGCGGTGCGGACGTTCATGTCTTTTGCAGTCGGTGATCGTTCTCAGGGATGGCCCGCGGTGCGCTGAATCGGGGACGCGGCCGGTCGCCGGGCCACCACGTCATCCGCATCGACCGATGGGACCATGGGACCGTACCTGGGCGCCGGGGGGCCGTAACGAGGCTGGTCGGCGGGCGGGGGCGCGGGCCGCGTGCGGACCGGCTCCGCATCCAATCCGGGAGGATAGGGTTCGACCGGCACATAGTTGGTATCCGAGGGGAGGTCCTCGATCGAATCGATGGCGTCGACGCTCTCGGGCGTCTGCCGAATGTTGCCGAGGAAGCGGCTGCCCTTGATGTCGGGCGTAAGGATGGTCGAGTTCCTGATTTCGTCGATGCTGAGCCGGCGGCCATCTTCGACGGTGCGCACGATGCGCGGCGTGAGGGCCAATAGCAGCTCGGTCTTCACCTTGTCGCGAATGGTCGTGCGAAACAGCGCCCCAAGGCCGGGGACATCGCCCAGCAGCGGCACCTTGGTTTCGCCTTCGCTCTCCTCGGTGGTAATCAAACCGCCGATGACGACGGTTTCGCCGTCGCGCACGGCAACGAATGTCTCGGCGGAGCGATTGGTGAAGATGGGTGCGAAGACGCCGGGGGCGACCTGGATCGTGGAATCGGCGATGGCGGAGACTTCGGGCGCCACGCGCATGTACACCCAGCCATCCGGATTGATGTTGGGTTCGACTTCGAGAATGATGCCGACCTCCTGATACTGCACCTGCGTCTGGAACGTGCCGCCCGTGTCCGCGCCGGCGGCGGTGCCGGTGGGCGTGGGCACTTCCTGACCGACGCTGATCTTCGCGATCTGGTTGTCCTGGCACATGATCATGGGCCGCTGAATGACTTCGAGGCGGCTGTCGCTCTGAAGCGCCCGCACGAGAAAGTTGAAGTCTTCGCCGGTGACGGTGAATGAGAAGCCGCCCAGGCCCGAGCCGGCCGCGCCAAGGTCGGTGCCGCCGATCACGTCGAAGTGGCTGCTCTGGAGGATGCCGTTGGGGCCGGCGACCGCGGTCTCGCTGAAGCGCAGCTCCTGAAGGGCAAACTCGAGGCCCATCTCAAACGAATCATTCAGCGTGACTTCGGCGATCATGACCTCGATGCGCACCTGGGGAGGCGGCGCGTCGAGCTGTTCGATGATGCGCATGACTTCGGGCATGAGGCGCGGGCTGGACGAGACCACGAGCTGATTGCTTTCGGGATGGGCGGTCACCGTGACTTCGCGTTCGAGCTTCTGCTGCGGCGAGAGTGCCTCAATCCCCTCGAACACGGACTTCTCGGCCTGGAAGTAGGCGTCGAGGGCGGTCTGCATGTCTTCCGCTTCCATGTTGACCACCGTGTAGACGAGGGCGTCGCGCGGTTGAATATCCCGCGAATCGAGCTGGTCGATGATGTCGGACACGACTTCGATATCGCTGCCCCAGCCGGCGACGATGACCGAGTTCGTCCGCTCGTCGGGCACGAAGGTGGTCTTCGGCCGGCCAAAGGTTCCGCTACGGGAGTCACCGTTCTGGGAGGCGGCAGTCGGCACGTCGCCGATGGTGGTGGACCCGCCTTCGACCTGAAACTCGCGGCCTTCCTGGAAGGCCTGCTGGTCCTCGGCGCCGGCTTCCTGGGCGAAGATGGCCTCCAGCTTTTCGACCATGGCGGTGGCGTCGGCATTGCGCAGCAGGAAGACCTTGACCATGACTTCGCGCTTCTGGATGCCGTCGAGCTTGGCGATCAGCGCGGCGATGAGCTCCTGCGCGGCCGGCGGGGCCACCACGATGACACTGTTGCTGCGCTCGTTGTAGCTGATGCTGATGTTCTCTCTCAGGCTGCGGAGCACCTGACCTTCCCGCGAGTATCGCAGGCCGCGCGATCCCGGGGGCGGCAGATTCTCGTCAGCCGTCGCCTGGATCGCGCCTTCGCCGCCGCCTTCGCCGGTCATGATCTGGTTGATCAGCTCGGCCATCTTCGAGGCATCTTCGTTGTTGATCGGGTAGACCTCGACCTCGTCCAAAGCATCGATGTTGGCCTTGTCGAGCTGCTCGATGAGCTGGCCCACGTTTGCCAGTTCGCCCGGCGGGGCCGCGACGACGACCGAGTTGCTGCGCAGATCGGGGACGACCGACACGGTGGTGCCGCCGGTTCCGCCCTGGCCGCCGCCGGCCTGGTAGATTTCGTCGAGAATCTCCTTGATGCGTTCGGCGTTGGCCTGTCGCAGGTTGAAAACGCGCGTCATCTGGAGCAGAGCGCTGGGCCGATCGAGCTTGGCGATCAGTTCGCGCACCAGGATGTGGTCGAGCTTGGTCGCGTTGACGGCGATGCTGTTGGTCGACTCCTGCACCTGGACGGTGACGGGAATCGGGTTGATCTGCGGGCCGGTGGCCCCCTGGCGGGCCTGGTTTCGCTCCTGGAAGATGGCCTGGATCATCTCGCCCACGCGCACGGCCGGCGCCTCTACCAGTGGGTAGACCTGAACCTCCTGATTGGGCGTGCCGGGCGGGACATCGAGCTGCTTGATCAGCTCGACGGCGCGATCGATGCCGTCCTTGGTGCCGCCGACGATAAGGCGATTGCGGCGCTCGTCGTGGAAGAGCTTGACTCCCCAGAGCGACGTGCTTGCCGCGCCGCCCTCGCCGCCGGTCTGGCGGATTTCGTCCAGCCGCTGGAAATAGTCCTCCACCTGGGCTGCCACTTCGACGGCATCGGCGAACTTGAGATCGATGATGCGGGTGATGGCCGAATCCCACGGCGTCTTCACGCTGTTCATGCGGCCGTGAATGTTCCGGACCAGCGCCATGTTCTCGGGGCTGGCCGAGACGATCATGGTGTTGCTGCGATCGTCGACCACGACGTTGACGCGTTCGCGGGTCTCCGCGATTTCCCCTCCGCCGGTGGCGCCGGGCTTGAAGGGCGGCTCCTCGAACATCTGGTCTATCACGTCCTTGATGCGAAGCGCCGAGACGTTCTCGCACTCGAAGAATTCAATCTGGCCGGTGACGGCGATGGGCACATCGAGTTCGTCGACCTTCTGTCGCAATACGTCGTAGTTTTCCCGCGAGGCAGTTATTAACAGAGAGTTGGTCACTTCGTCGGCCTGGATCGTCACTTTGTCCTCGGGCCGGGGCTCGCCCTCGAGCACGCGCATGGCGGCCCGCTGGTCGAACAGGCTCTGGAGCGGGCTGACCAGCTGGGAGGCCGAGTTGTTCTGGAGGCGGACGATGTAGATGTCGGCCATGGGGTTGAGCGGCAGGTTCTCGATCTTCTGCACGATGGCCTCGATGGCCTCGAAGTCGCTGGGGCTGGCGGCGACGATGAGCGAGTTGCTGCGCTGGTCGGCCACGATGGCGGGCGTTTCGATGGCGAAGCCGCCGGCCTCGCCGCCGCGCTGCTCGGCCTGCTGCGTCCACAGCTCCTGGAGCTTCTGGGCCAGGTCGGTCGCGCTCGTGTTCTTGAGCGTAATGGTGCGGATGTTCTCGACCAGGGCCGTCGCCTTGACATCGAGCTTCCTGATGAGCTCCTTCAGTTCTTCCGCCCGCTCGCGGCGGGCCGCGATGATCAGCGTCTGCGACCGCGCGTCGGGCGTGATGATGACGGTCTCGGCCTTTTGCGCATTTTCGCCCGTGCCCGTGGGAATGGCGGCCTTTCGCGCCTCCATCATCTCGTTCAGGGCCTGAGCCAGTCCGGTGGCGCTGGCATACTCGAGCGGGACGATCTCGAACGGCATGACGTCGGCGCCCTTCACGTCGAGCTGGGTGATGATGTTGGAGAGGATAGCGACCGCATCGGGGCGACCCACGACGACGACCTGGTTGGTGCGCGGATCGGCCTTGATGACCGCCTTGTAGACGAGCGTGCCGGCCTCGCCCTCGGGCACGCCGCCGCGATCGGGCTTGCCGGGCCGCAGCGTGAGGTCTTCGCTGGCGGTCAGCATCTCGCTGATCGTGGTGGTCACGTCCTGTGCGTCGGCATAGCGAAGCGCGAACACGCGGTGCTCGACGGCGGCCTTGGACGGCTCCTTGTCGAAGGCGAGGGCCACCTGCTTCATGATGAGGCAGTTTTCGAGCGTGCTGGCGATCATGAGGGCGTTCGAATCGGGATCGCCGAAGACGAAGATGGGCTTATTCAGATCGACGGTGGCCAGGGGTTGACCCTGCTCGTCCAGCAGGCGCAGGCGGCGAATGAAGTCCTTCATCGGCGTGTCGCCGGTCGCGGCCTTGGTGAGCAGGTCCATGAGCAACGTGGCCAGCGTATCGGCCTTGGCAATCTTGAGCGGCACGATCATGACATTGGCCTGGCCCATGACTTCTTCTTCGACTTCCTCGGGCAGCTCCATGTCCAGCGTCTTGATCGTCTCCTCCATGAACTTCATGTCCGCCTCGTTGGCGGTGACGTAGACTGAGTTGGTGAACTGGTCCATCTGTAACGTTATCTGATCGGGCTGAAGACCTTTCTGGCGCAGGTGCTCCGCCGCGATGCTCTTGAGCACTTCCGCGGCCTCGGTCACGCGCCGGTTCTTGAAGACGAAGCGGCGCGTGTCGTCATCCGGCGGTTCGCGATCGGCCTCGGCAATCAGCTCCAGCACCTGCGGGATCTTGGCGGGCGTGGCGGCGATGTAGAGACCGTTGGTGCGCGAATCGGCGATGATGTCGACCTTGTCCTGCGGCAACTGGCGAGCGGGCTCTATCCGCCCAAAGACGTCATTCAGCGTCTCGGCGAGATTTCGCGCCTGGGCGTTCTTCAGCTTGACGTAGCGGATTTCCTTCTGCGGCGTCGCCTGGTCGAGCAGTTGGAGAATGTCGGAGAAAATCTCCACGTCGGATTCGAGACCCTCGACGATGATGCCGTCGGGACCGGCCTCGACGATGGTGAGCGGCGCGCCGGAAAGCTGCTGGCTGAGTCGCTCGAGCTGCTCGCGCGTCAGATCGTTCATCTGGCCGCCGCTGCGGGCCGCGGCTTCGCGAATCAACTCCTCCGGCGTCATCTGCGTGGTGGGCTGCGTCGTGCGGGCGGCCGGCTGCGTGGCGGATGCGCCGGGGCGGCCCGGCTGGGCGGCGCCAGTGCGATCGGCCGGCTGGCGCGGGCGAATGGTGTTGACGCGCGGCCGTTCGGGCTGACGGCGTTCCGGTTGGCGGGCTTCCGGCTGACGGCGTTCGGGCTGGCGGCGGGCCGGCTGTGTCGTCTGGCTGATGGCGGCGCCGGCGGTGGCATTCATCAGAAAGGCGGGCACCGATCCTGCCACGTTGGTGGCACCTGCGGGGCAGGGCGCATCGTGCAGGAGGCGATCGTAGCGCCGATCGTGCGTCCAGCCGGCGTCGCCGCGCGGCCTGCGAGCACCGCCGAAGCCACGGCCGCCCCGATTGCCTCGGTTGCTGCCTGAGCCATTGCTGCCTTCCTGCAACTGCTCGGCGAGGCGGCGCGCGTCCTCTGCGGACAGCGTATCGAGCTTGATCACCGTGCGCTTTATCGCCCCGCCGTCGGGCGTCAGGGACACCAGTTCATCCACGAGGCGGACGACTTCTTCCAGCTTCGAACGGGAGGCGTGCACCATCAACACGCTGGCACGCTGGTCGGCCGCGATCTGCACGCGGTCTTCCTTGTAGCCCTTGGTCTTCTGGGCCAGATCGCGCTCGCCGTCGTTGATGATGCTCTCGATCCGGTCGGCCAGGTCTTCGACGTTCTGGCCCAGCGGGATCTTGACCAGCTGGATGCCGCCCTTGTAGCTCTCGGCGGCCATGCGGCGATCCATATCCGTCGCCATCGAGACGACCGCGCTGACTTCTGAGGGCTTGCCGCGGATGATCAACTCGTTCGATGCGTCGCGCGGGACGATCGTGAGTTTGACGCCGGACGCATCGCGGCCGCTCGTGGTGCGGCTGTCGATGAAGAGCTGCGTGAGCGCCTCGGCAACTTCAGTGGCGTTGGAATTCTCGAGCTTGACGACCTCCGGCATGACGCCGGCATTCGGAACGTCGAGCTCCTTGATCTTGGCGATCGCGTCGTTCACGCTTTCCTGCCGGCCGGCGAGGATGATCGAGTTGCTCGACTCGATGGCCTTGAGCCGCATGTCGCCGGCGAGGACGACTTTCTCGTCCTGCTGCTCGCGTCGGCCGTCGAACCACCAGGGGACGAACTCATCTCTTTCGCCGCTGTCGGAGCGCTTCGGGACCTTCAGGTACTCCGTGAGAATGTCGATCATCTCGGTCGCGTCGGTATGTTCAAGCGTGACCATCTGCACGATGCGCTCAGGACCGTCATCGCTGTCGATGTCGGCGATCAGATCGTCGATAAGCTTCTTGGCCGCTTCGGTCGCGAAGACGAGCAGCGTGTTGCTGGTCGGTTCGGCGATGATGGCGACGTTGTCATCCTGCTGCTGCTGGCCGCCTCGCATCCACGGCGGCAGGTTGCGGCGGGTAGAGGCGCCCGACTTCTTGTCGAAGAACTCCTGAAGCGTCTGGGCGACTTCGTCGGCGACGGCGTACTTCAGCTTGATCTTGTAGAACTGCCGCGCGAAGGCCGCCTCGGATTTGCCCAGCGGCTCGATCAGCTGCTTGTTGATCTTGTCAAACTCGACATCCGTCGCGTGGACGAGCACGGTGTTGGTCGGCTCGTGATACTGGGCCTTCGGTCCATCGGTGCGGCCGGCCTGCGCGCCGAAGAGCTGGTTGATGGTGTCGGACACGGTGCGGGCCGGCACCTGCTCGGGCATGATGACAGTGTGCACGACGCGACCGCCGCCGACATCGGCCTTCTGGACGAGGTCGGTGATCTGGGCCAGCTCTGCGTCATTGGCATGCACCACAATCTGCGTCGTGCCGGGAACGGCCTTGATGCTGGGCGGCGTCTGCTGCCGCCGCATGCGAAAAATATCTGCGTAGATCTGCTGCACGGCATTGGCCACGTCGACGGGATTGGCATTCACCACGTTGATGGTGTGCACCTTGCGCTCACCGCCGTCACTGCGGTCCATCTCGCCGATGACGCCTTCGATCTGCTTCATCTTTTCGGCGTTGGCGGTGACGAAGACCGTGTTCGTGGTCCAGTTCTCGACGGCGAGGACCACGTCGCGTGGCGACGGCATTCGGCCGGTGGGTGCGAAGCTCCTGTTGATGTTCTGCGCAACGGCGCCGGGATCGGCATAAGTGAGCTTGAACGTCTTGCGCTGCATCTCGGCCGGCGGCGGCACGTCGAACTGCTGGATGGCGGCGAGGACTTCGTCGTAGTCCTTGTCGTTGGCATTCACGATCAGCATGCTGGCGGCATCGTCGCCGACGATATTGACCGGGAAGCCGCGGCCGACGGCGGGCTTGACCTTGTTGAAATGGTTGGTGAGCAGCGTGGCGAGCTGCGTGGCCTGGGCGTGCTTGACCTGGTAGGCGTGGTTCTTCTTCGCGGCGCCGGCCTCGCCTTCGACATCCATCATGGCGACGAGCTCGGCGACCTTTTGCTGATTCTTCTCATTCGCGTTCACGAGCACCGTGTTGGTGTTCATGTCGACGCTGACGCTGACCTGGTCGCGGCTCGACATGCCCGCTCGAGCCGGGAAGCTGGCCGCGATGGCCTGCTGTACCGCTTGCGGGCTGGCGTACTTCACGACGTAGGCCATGGGATTGCGTTCGCTGATGGCGATGCCCTCGGTATCGAGCTGGGCCAGTTGCTTGTCGAACTCTGCCTTGACGTGCGGAGCGGCGTTGACGAGAAGCAAATTGCTATTGGGATCGGCGGTGACGGTGAAGGAGTCCTGAGGCTTGTTGCCGCGGGCCTGCTTCCACTTGCTCATCGAATCTTCGATGATGGGCTTGATTTCGTCGGCGCGGGCGAACTGGAGCTTGACCTGGTAGCTCTGCGGGCCTTCACCGACATTCGCGAGGATGGGGTTGATGATCGCGTCTTCGATCTTCTTGTGCTGGTCGTCGTTGGCGTCGACGATGATCATGCTGGCGGCGACGTTGGCCGTGACGCGGGGGGCCTCGACGCCGTGGGTATGCGGCGAGACGCCCTGGAACATGGCGTTGATGTTCTGTGCCACCTGGTTGACATCCTGCCCGGTCGGCAGGGTGTAGGACTTGCTCTTGCGCTGGAGCGGCGTCTCGGGCGGCACGTCGACCTGGGCCAGCATCTGCGTCATCAGCATCTTCGACGTCGGTCCGCCGACCAGCACCAGCGAATTGGTCCGCGGATCGGGCGTGATGCCGATCAGGTCGAGGTTCAGATCGGACCGCTGGCTGACCGCCTGAACCATCATGGTCTGCAGCGTGGAATGCACGGCCTGGGCCGCGGCATGCTTGAGCGAAAAGCGCGTGACCGACACGTCGGTCGGTGCCTTGTCGAGATCGTTGGCAACCTGCTTGATCTGATCGAACAGCTCGTCGGGACAGCGGACAAAGAGGGTGCTGGTTGACTTGTTGCCGTGGATCGACACCTCGCCGCCGGCCGCCCCGCCGCGACCGGTCCGGCCGCGTGCTTCTCCGAACACGGTGTTAAGCGTTTCGGCGACGCTTTCGGCGTTGGCGACTTTGAGGACGATGGTGCGCAGGGCCTTCCAATCCTCGATTTCTGCGTCCATCTTCTTGATCTGGTCCTCAATCTCGGCCATTTGCGCCGTCGGGGCCTTGACGATAATCAGCCTAGTCGCGTCATTGGCAGTAATGACGATATCGCTCGTATCCGGCCCGCGACCGCCGCGACTCGGATTGAACAATTCCTTCAGGGTCGTGACCATCTCCGTTGGCGTGCCTTTTACGGCGAACTGACGGACATTGGTATCGCCGCCGGCAATATCCAGATCGTTGATGATGCCGACGCACACATCGAGGTCTTTCTTCTCGCCGGCGATGATGACGCTGTTGGTGCGCGCGTCGGACTCGACCAGCACGCGATTGGCGCCGCCGCGACGCGGCCCGCCTCGACCGCCGCCCGGCCCGCCCTGAAACTGCTGCGGCTGCTGCTGGCCGCCGGCCCCGCCGCCGACGAGAAGCTCTCGTGCCAGATCGTCGACGATCTCGGCAATTTCGGTCGCGCGGGCATGCTTGAGGGCCACGCGACGCATTTCCCACGCCCGCGTGTTGGTCAATGTTTCCAGTTCGGCAATGAGACCCGCGATCAGTTCCAGCGTATCGGGCGGGGCCTGGGCGATGATGATGTTGGTCTGCGGTTCGGCGGTGAGCTTGATCTTGTCGGCCGAAACCGTGGCGGCGCCCTGTGTGCCCGGCATGCCGACGATCTGTTGTTCGACGTTCTGGCCGCCCTGCGGCTGCTGCTGCCCCGGTCTCCCGCGCCCGCGCGCCGCTGCGGCACCCGCGGGTTGGTCGAGGCCGAGGATATCGCGCAGGTTCTGGACGACCTGTTCGGCCTCCAGCTTTTCGAGTTTAAAGATGCGCAGTGTCTTGTGATCGACCTGGCTGACGTCGATCTTCTTCAGCACGTCGACAATCTGCGGAATGTCCGATTCGGCCGCGACGACGAAGAGCGACTTGGTGCGCTCGTCCGGCACGACCTTGATGCGGGCCTGCACCGGCGCGGCCATTGCCTGCTGCTGTTGCTGCTGCTGGCGGCCTCCCTGCTGCTGCGGCACGGGCTGGCCGGTCTTGGGATCGATCTGCGGCTGCTGCGGCTGCATCGCCTGCGGCATCTGCATGGGCTGCCGGCCTGCCCGGCGGGCGGCGGCGCCGGAGGGGGCGGACTGGTTGAACACCTCATTCAACAGTTGTGTCACTGCGTTGACATCCGCGTACTTGAGCGGAAACACGCGGATGACCTGGCGGCCTTCTTCGGGCAGCAGTTCCTCAATGAATTCTTCGAGCAGTTCGGCCTCATCCTCCGGACCCACGATGACCAGGTTTCCGCCCGGATCGGTGAAGATGCGCAGCTCATCCTTGGCGCCCAATCCGAAATCCGTCAATTCGCCGCCGGTCGGCTCACGCCGCTCGACTGCGCCGCTCGGGCGAATGATGGTCGTCTTGATGCGCGGCTCTTCGTCGTCGGCTTGCTCTTCCTGCGGCCGCGACTGCCCGATGGACACGGCCAATCCGTTCAAGAGCGTCGCCGGCAGCACGCACGGACTGATGCCGGAAGGCGTTGCACCAGAGGGCGTCGAATTTCCGGCGGGCGCCTGGCCGTCTGTTGCAGGCTCTTCTTCTTCATCTGCGTGGATGTCGATCACCTGCACCAGGTCGGAGCCCATCCTGCCGCCGACCTTGACCGGAATGCCAGACTTGGAGCTGTAGCCGCCGCGAGCGATGATCTGGAGAATCTGCTCGGCGGGCATCTTGCCTTCGAGGTCGACGCGATAGATTTTCCCCGAGCCGCCGGAACCCGGCGTGTCGAACTTCGACACGAGCTCCTCAATCTGAGGGATCTGCGCCGGCCGGTAGCCGGTAACCATCAATGTGCGTTCGTCCGTGGGCGACTCGTCGAGACGAATCTTGCTGCCGGTACCATCGTTGAACAGGTCTTCCACCGTGAAAGCGATGTCAAACGCCTTCTTGTGCTTGAGCGCAATGAAGTGAATGTTCAACGGCGTATCGCCCGGCTTTGGCCCGTTCTCCACCTGCTCCGGGTCGGCCATGATGATTGCCAGCATCTTCTCAATGCGCGGAAACTCGCTGGGCTTGGCCGTCACCATGATCGTGTCGTCATCGGTGTTGGTCGAAATCTGGATCGGCTGATCGGCGACCGGAGCGATATTGATCTGCTGCACCGGCTGCTGCGGCTGGCCGGGGCGATTGGCCACGGCGCGGCCGGGCGCCTGACGGGTGGAAGCGGCGCGGCCGGCCTGTTGAATACCGGTGAGCTGCTCTCGCAGCAGGCGCTCGACCAGTTCGGCATCGACCACTTTGAACTTGCGCGTGACGGGGGCCTGGTCTTCGACGTCAATGTTGTCCACCAGCTGGATCGCCTCGGCCACCTGGTCCTGCGGGCCGTCGAGAATGATGCGATCGCCGATGGCGACGACCTTGAGTGCTTGACCGCCGGCATGGAGCCCTGGCACGTTGGAGCCGGCCGTCGCCACGCCGCTGGCCATCATGCTGACCAGCGTGTCGGCGATCTCCTGGGCCGGGCGCTTCATCGCCTCCAGCACCACGCGCGAGGGGCCGGGCGTCTTCGCCTCCATCTGGGCGACGAGGTCTTCGATCTGCTTGAGCTGCTTGGGTGGGGCCTGGACGATCAGCGAGTTGGTGATCGGCTCGGCCACGATGCGCACGTCGGCATTGCCGCGCACGGCTGCCGTAACACCGGCGGCGGCGGCCGGCTGGCGCGCTCCGCGACCGCGATTGCGCGCGGCGGCGGCCTGCTGGGCGGCCTGCTGCGCCGCGGAGATGGGCGGCGGCGGGGCATCGGCCCCGAGAATGGCCTGCGCCAGGATGGGCTGGATCACTTCGGCCTTGCAGTTGCGCAGGCGGATCACCTTGACGTCGCCTTCCATGGGCACGTCGAGCTTGGCGATCAGCGGCCGGATTTCCTCGATGAAGTCGGGCTTGGCCCACAGCGTGATCGTGTTGTTGTAGGCGTCGGCCGTGACCATCTGCGTGTAGTCGTCCTTGGTGGGCAGGCCCTGCACCGGCGTCAGCATCTGGTTGATCATCTGTGCCACGTCCTGGGCATCGGCGTGCTCGAGGGCGATCGTCTCCATGACGGGCTTCACGCGGCCGGCGGCCTCGTCGAGGTCGTCGATGAGACCCTCGATGCGCGGCCAGTCGCGATCGACGCAGAAGACGATGAGCGTGCCGGCGGCGTCGTCGGGCAGCAGCACGGGCTGGTCGATGGTCGTCTCGCCCATTTGCTGCGGCTGACCGGGCTTGACCGCCGGCGTGGGGACGCGGACGTTGCGCGGCTGTCGGCCGCGGCGGCCGGCCTGCTGCTGCTGCTGCGCCTGGGCGGGCTGCGGCACGGCGGCGACATTCATGGTCTGCCGGGGCGCGATGGCCGGCACGGCGCCGCTGTCGATGAGCTGCGTGATCGTCTCGGCCACGTCGCTGGGCTTGGCATGCTGGAGGCTGACGAAGTGTTCGTGCCGCTGATCGGCCGGCTTGTCGAAGGCGGCCACCATTTCCATGATCTTGTCGAAATCGGCCTGCGTCGACGTGACGAGAATCGACTTGCTGGTGTACGGCGTGAGGACCGCCTGCTGATCGCCGGGGGCGACCGGCGGCAGGCCGCCGCTGATGATCGGTGTCAACTGATTGGCATCGGCGTGGGCCAGCTCGATGACGCGCGTCCGCCAGTCGGGCGCGACGTCGAACTGCTGGATCAGCTTGCGGGCCTGGGCCAGGCCCTCGCTGCCGCCGACAACCAGGATGGCGTTTTCGCCGAAGGCCGGCGAAATGTCCCAGTTGAGCGCGGCCCGGACTTCCGGCGCGATCCAGTCGTTCTGACCCTTCACCAGGCTGGCCTGCATCAACTGCTGAACCGGCCGGATGGCGTTGATGACGGCATTGGCCGACGCGTTCCTGACCGGGACGACTTCCTGCTGCGGCGGCTCGAACTCGCCGACGTCGAGATTGGCGATCGTCGCCGCCACGTCGTTCATCAGGTAGTCGGGGCCGTCGGCATAGATGATGTTGTTCCGCGTATCGGCCACCATGGCGAGCTGATCGACATTGCCTTCGACGGCCGGCACCGGGCTGGGCGTCGCCGCGGGCTGGCGTCCGCGACCGCGCGGCGGCGTCGGCACGATCGGCGAGCCGCCCTGCGCGGGATAGAGCTGGCGCAGCATGTTGTACACGTCCTGCGCCTTGGCGTGCTTGAGCTGAAACTTCGTATAGACCGGATCACGAAGATCGAGATTGCGCGGGAGGCTGGTGAGATGCGCGACGACTCGCTTGAATTCGTGGTGCTCGCGCGCCAGGCCTTCCAGCTCAATTTCGTTATCGCCGATGATCTCGGTGCCGTAGGTGTCGCTGAAATGCGTCCGGAACAGCTCGATGATTTCGTACGGCGTCCAGCCCTCGGGCACGCGATAGACCGTCATGCACACGTCGTAGGGATCGAGATTGGCGGCCTCGAATTCCTCGAACGTGTTGAACATCCGCTCGACCGGAATGCGGTTGGCGAGCTCTGGAATTGGATCGATGGTCAGATACGTCGGATGCCGCTGCAGAACGTAGTTGTTGTACGGAACGGCGAGCAGCAGCTCGTTGAGCTTGTGATAGGCCTCGAGGAAGGTGAACTTCTCGGCGCTGTAGTACGTCAGCGTGTCGGTGCTGGTGAAGCTCGAGAGGTTTGCCAGGGGCAGACCGCTCATGCGCGAGAAGTCGCGCAGCACTTCGGGCCAGGGCGTCTCGTGATAGCTGAAGGTGTACTCGCGGCTCTCGGGATCGGGATTCGCCAGATCGAACTCGATCACGCGCATGGTGGTGGTGGTATTGGTGACGGGGGCGGAGGGATCGCTTGTATCCGCGTCGCCCGGCTGGGCGGCGGCATCCGTCGCACCCGTTGTGGAAGCCGGCGGCCGGACGGCCGGCGTCGGGGGCCGGCGATCGGCCGGCGTTCGCGCGTTCGTGCGGCTGCGGCGCGACTCGCGCGGCTGCACGGCGGCCGGATCGCCCGCGGCGGGATCATCTGTATCGCCGTTGGCGCCACGGGGCTGTCGTACGTTGGTCCTGTTGGCAGGCGTCCGGGATCGATCCCTGGCGGCCGAGTCCTGATCCCGCGAAGGTCGAGTGATGCGGGCGGGCTCTTCGGCCCGGCGTTGAGGATCATTCGCGGACGGGCGGCTGACGGAACGCAAGGCGCGGCGCCGCGCTTCTTCGAGGCGGTTGCTGCCACGCTGGTGGCCACCGACGTCTGCCGGCTGCGTCGTGGCCCGCTGAGTGGTTGCCGGGCGGGTGCTGGGCTGTTTTGAATCGTCCGTGCCCGCGGCTTCGGCGGCAGCCTTGCGATCGGCGTCGTCCGATGCCTGCGAATCTTCATCCTCGCCGGTATCTTCGTCCGCGTCGTCCTGCTTGTCGGCGGGCGGATCCTGCGCCTGGGCCATTGCCGCAGGCGGCGCCACAAACGCGAAGGCTGCCAGCGCGATCAGCAGAGCCAGAGTCCAGCGGCCCGCCCGCAAAAGAATGTCAGGTGTCGAATTCATCGGTCGTTCCTCCCGATCTGGCCGGCGGCCCTGAATCGGCCGCGGCCCTGCGGCGTGCGGCCGGAGCCGGACGCCGAGGCATTTTCATGTCACGTGGGCGGCACCGAGTGACCGGTTTTTTCCGGTCGCGGCGAACGCATCGCCGGCCGTCGGCTATCCGCGCGTTGCCGGACGCGATTCAGCGTCGCGTCCACTGATCGATGGCATTTGCCAGTTCTTCCTCTTCCCGTGCGTCCAGCAGGTATCGGCTGCCGAAGCTCTGCCCAAGCGGGTAGATGTAGTAGTTCCCCGTCCCCGGCATTTGTACGACGCCGCCCAGAACCGGATGCACCGCCACCAGCATTCCGCCGTCGACCGTGCCGGGTTCTCCGGACTTGATCACCTTGCGCTCGGTGCCGTTGGTGACGACCATCTCGTGCGTGTGGTGATAAGTGAGCAGGCCGCTGACCGTCAGGCTTGCGTCCGGCGGCGGATCGGACACGTCCACCGGGCCGGTCGGCTCGATGACGGCAGGTTCGCTGCGGACGACGAGCGTGTGCTTGCTGGGTGAGGCGGCATAGGTCTGGCTGGCGGCGGTTGCGCCGTTCTGATATCGGGCGGCGACCTGCACCTGCGACGCCTGCCATTCGCCGACGTCGAGCGTCTGCCCGGCGGCGATGACCATCGGCGGATGGCGGATGGTCTTGCCCTTGTCGGACGTGACGGTCACGTCGACCAGGATGTCCTTGGCATCCTGATTGGTGACGGCGAGCATGATGTATTCGGGATCGGGCGGCGGTGTGTGCAGCGCGACTTTGTACATTTCGGTGCGGTTTGCGCCGAAGGTGAACTTGCGCGGGCCGAATGCCTCGCCGTCGGCATAGCTGCCGCGCACCTCGACCACGTCGCCGCGGCCGGCCACCGGCTTCTGACTGTTGCCGGGCACGGTCTCGACATACTGCTCGAGGATTTCGCCTTCCCAGTAGAAGTCGACCTGCACCGCGATCGTCTTCCAGTCTTCGTTGTTGACGGTGACGGTGGTGTTGGGCGGCGGCATGTACTCGCGAAGGATGTTGCGCTCGTCGAGCACGGCGAAGGCTTCTTCGGCGAGCACGTCCCGGCGGGCCGGCGGCAGCGCCGCCATGGCGTCGTGGTCCATCGGCGCCGCGACCGCGGCAAACTTGCTGATGCTCGGCTCGATCCGCGGCATGACCGGCGTCTCGACGGTCATGTCGGCCTTGACGATGTCGCGCCCGACGCGCGGGCCCATCGGCGTGATGGTGAGCTCGGTAATCTTGCAGGTGTAGGGCGTCTTGTAGATGTCGTTGACCAGATCCACGACGCGGGTGTATTCGCCGGTGACGCTGATGCGGCACCCCTGCATGACGACGGGGTGCTTGCGATCGATGCTGATGCGCGTGCCGCCGGCAGGGCGGAAGGTCGACGCCTCAAAACCGTGCCGCTGTACGAGATTCTTCAGGTCCTCGCTGAACCAGTCGCGCACCTTGTTGCTCTCGAAGGACAGGGTGCGGGCCACGATGTCGTTCCATGTGCGGGCCAGCGCCCCTTCGCTCTGCTCGAGCTTTTCGATCTCCGCCAGCCGGTTCAGCTTGTTGGCGTGGTCGATCCGCGCGTTGGCGATCGGCGTCAGGTAGATGGCATTGACGAGCCAGTAGAGCACCGCGACGCCCGCGAAGGAGCCGACGATCGTCGCCACGTTGCGTTCGCGCTGCGTCATCGCCGAGCTCCTTTCTCCGACGTCGACGGTTCGTTCGCCGCGGCATCGGCACCTGTGGCGGGGACTGGCGCCGGGGCCTTCTCGGTGAGAGTTTCTTCCGTCGGCACAGGCGGCGCCGCTTCATCTTCGGAGGAGGGCGTTTCGCCGGCATCGGCATCCTCCGGTGCCGCCGATTCGGCATCCGCGTCCACCGGTTCATCCGACACGCCGGGCGCTTCGACCGGCATGAGATTGGCCGCCTTGCGGAACTTGTTGCGGGGCGGCAGTTGCGCGTCGATCGTGGTTTCGTAGCGGTAATTTGAGCCGCCGCGGAGAACGATGGGCGTTTCCTGGCCGGTCAGCACGTCGGTGAAGCCCATCTTGCGGAGGGTGTCGGCGATCTGGTTGCCCAGACCGAGTTCGAACACGCGGAGCTTCATCTTCAGCAGGTTGTTGACGCCGCCGCGCCTGCCGACGGAACTCGTCTGGAAACGGAGCAGATCGACCGTCGCGGAATCGTCGGGCGGAAGTGCCCGCGTGAGGGCGACCATGGCCTCGGGCCAGTACTGTTCGCTGGTGCGCCAGCTCTCGACGGCTTCGACGAGCTTGGCGAATTCCTTGATCGGCCGCTCCCGGTCCTGCTTTTCGCGGATTTTTGCTTCGACCCGCGCCACGTTGTCCCATTCGACGCGAACGAACTTGTAGTGGGCGACGACCGCCGACGCCAGAAACGCGACGGCGGTAAACACCGCCACTGGCGCCTTGCGCATCTGCACCGCCCGTCGGCTGACGGGTTTCTTGACGCGGTCAAAGTTGAACTTCTCGAGATCGCTTCGCCGCTGCCCCAGCGCCAGGCCGAGCACGGCGCTGAAACCGCGCAGCTCGCGCGCCCGCTGCGGCGCCAGGTTCAGGGCTTTTTCCGGCGAGAACAGGCTTGCCGGCGTGCCGAAACGGGCCGCCAATGAATCGGCCAGCTCCGGCTCGATGCCGGTCGAACCGCTGACGACGATCGTGTCGGCGCTGAAGCTGGGATCGTTGGCGCGATGGGCCTCGTAGGTGAGCACCACCGTTTTCATCAGTTCGGCGATGGTGCTGCTGCTCTGCTCGTCGCGGCCGGCATCGTGCAGGCTGGGCAGCATGATGCGGCTGTCGGCGATGTCTTCGCCGCGGCCGAAGTCCGGCATATGCACCAGCGCCGCGCGGCTGAAGGTGAGCGCGCCCGAGCGCACGAAGTTGATCTCGGTCAACTGCGGGCCCACATCGACGATCATCACGCTCTTGTCGAGCGCCTGCGGCTCGCTGGCCAGGACCGACAGCAGATTGGCATGAGGCCGCAGCCCCGCGCGCGCGATCCGCAGGCCGGCCCTGGCGGCGACCTTGCGGTAAAAGTCGAGCATCTCGTTACGGACGGCCGCGACCAGGGCCGAGCACGGCGCCTTGGGATCGTGCGGACCGGCGATGGCGAAGTCGATCGCCGCCTGATCGGCCGCGAAGGGAAGTTCCTTGACGATCTGAAACTGAACGAGCGAAGGCAGCTCTTCCGCCGGCGTCGGCGGCAGATGGAGCGTGTTGAGCACCACCTGGTCGCGGGGGACGCAGAACAGTGCCTGCTTGGCGGAGAGGCCCGCCTGCCGCATGGCTTCGCGCAGAAAATCGCCGAAGGCCTCTGCATCGTTGAGGGCCACGCCCTGGGGAACCGGCACCGACACCGCCTTGACCAGGTCAATGCCGTGCGCGCGCTGCCGGAGCTGGGCCACGCGCAGATCGCGTGCATCCCAGTCGACGGCCAGCAGTTTCTGACTTCCGAATCGCCTCGATACCATTACTGCGCCGATGTGTTCGTCGGCCCCCTTGTTTCTTCGCCGTGTGGCATGTACGCCATCCCCAGCGGGTTCAGATTGCGATAGTACATGACCTGCGGTATCGGCCCGCGCATTTGCAGCACGGTCAGATGCCGCTCGATCGTTCCGATGTTATCGCCGAAGCCGACGGCCTCGATGCGATAGATGTTCGATTTCGTCGTCACCTTGTTCAGAATCCGCCGAAACGTGTATTCGTCGATCGCGCCCGACGTCACCAGCCAGGCGGGCGTACTCTTATCTGCCGAGGCCAGCGACTGGCGCATGGCCACGATCGCGTCTACCTGTGCCGGCGTCAGCTCCTCGATGGTCGCGATCACCTCGCGCGGCGCAGTGCTCACGTTGATCAGGCCAGCCTTCGAAGGCGCCACATCAGTCGTGAGACGATCCAGGATGATGGGCAGATCTTCATAGGTGCCCGGCGGCTCCTCATCCGTAAGGTTCCTGAACACAGGTGCCGCGGACCGGGACGTCGGGCCACCATTCTCGGACCTGCGTGTATCGCGACCTTGATCGGACAAACCTCCGGCCTGATCCGATTCAAAATCGCCGTCACGCTGGGAGCCGCCCTCCTCCCCGTCTGGCTGTGTTGTCGGGGGGGTTTCGCCATCTTTGGGCGGGTTTCGCGAATCGTCCGGCGGATTCTGCCCATCGTCCGGCGGATTTTGCTCATCCTCCGGGGGTAGTTCCTCCTCTTCCGGTGGAGGGGGCGCCGGAAGCAGATTCATAACACTGTTAAACGCGGTGCCCGAAGAGCGGAGGCGAACGATGTAGTCCACCAGATCGCCGTCGATTTCACCTTCGAGGCGCTCCTGGAGTTTCTCGACGTCCTGCATGTTCAGGTTGATGCGGGCGCGATTATCGCCGGATGTGTTCGAGTCCATCGACCAGACGGTGAGATAGGCTGAGACGCCGCGAAACAGCAGGCCGTCCGAATTGTCGGGCGGAAAAGACTCCGAGCCGTCGTCCTCGTTGGGATCGAGCAGTCCGTTGCGGTTGTAGTCCTCGCCATAGACAACCCAGCCGGTGAAGCCGCGAACGAGCAGCAGCTCCTCGACCGTGGAAAGCTTCCCCTGCTTGCATGCGTACGGCGGAATCAACGTGGTGTAGTAGTCGTTCTCGGCGCCGCTGGAGCGTGCCGTGGAGTCGGCATCGATCCAGTCGAGCAGCGAATCGACCAGCACGTTGACGTCCACCGCGTTTTCGACATCGGCTTCGGCCGGGATGATCTGCTCGAACAGCGTTCGAAGCTGGTACTCGCTGGCGATGTTGACGTCGAGCCGGGCGCATTCGTCGGTAAAGCCGAATCGCGGTCGATCGGGCTCTTCGAAGTTCGGCGCGTAGAGGCTGTAGCGCGTGACCTTGCTGGCATTGGGATCGTACATGCCGTCTTCGCTGCGCGGCTGGTACTGCTGCGATGCATCCTCGCCCTCGACACCGATGAACGGCGCACCCTGAAAGGCGACGGGATTGTCGTACCAGGAATCGACATCGCCGCGGCTGATACGCAGCGTGACGATGGCATGCTGCAGACCGGCATCGGCTGCCAGGCGGGCCTCGAACTGTCTCGATCGCTCCATCACGCCGCTGACGTGCGCCCGCACCATAAAGCTGTACGACGCGGCCAGTAGCGCCAGCAGGGCGACCATGAACAGCACGACCACGAGCATCAGCGCGCGGCGCGGGCGGCGCCCGCCGCGGCGCGCGTAACGTGGCGATGGCCTGTGGATGGTCGTTTTCATTGCCATTTCTACTGTTTGCAGCGTGGCGATCGCGATCCCCCGCTATTCGCCGCTGCTCGCCGACGACATCCGCGAGCGTCGCTGGGCCCGCATCATCCGCGAGCCGAAGAACGTATCCGCCTGCGGCAGGCGGACCATGATCGTGTACTTGTCGCGGGCATAGGGCTCCGGCGGCGCCGGCAGCGAATCGCTGTCACCGAGCTCCTCTTCTTCTTCCACGTCGGGCGGCGGCACCTCGCCGTAGCCGATCGTCACTTCGACCGCCTGGGGAAGCGAATTGCCCAGCTTCCCCTCGGGCTGCTGACCCAGGTCCCAGCGGTCCAGCCACTCGACACCGTCGAAATAGCGAAAGCGCAGGTACTTGATCTCCGGTGCGAGCAAATCCAGATCGACGTTCTTGCGCTTCGTCTCGTCGAGCAGCACCTGGTAAAGCGTCTTGATTTCCCGCCGCACCAGACCCATGGGCGCCGCGCCGGTGGTGCCGTCCGCGTACTGGTAGTTGGCCTCGTCCTCGTCGTAGGCCAGATAGTATTGCACCTGGCGAACGTCGCACTCGGCCGGAGGGGCCTGGTCTTCGATGCCAAGTACGCTGAACACCTTGCGATCGGGAATGGCGATGGTCTGGAGCGTGATCATGCGCTCTTTGCCGGTGATGCCGGGGCCGGCCTGCGCCACGAAGCCGTTGGCCGAGCGAATCTCGTCGGCAATCTTGTGGGCGATGGCCCTCGCCAGGTAGCCGCTGCTGATCGATTCCTTCACCACTTCGCGGCGGCGCAGGCACTGGTCGTAAAAAGTGAACATCATGACGCTGACCATCACCATCAGGCCGATGGCCAGCACCACTTCCAGCACCGTCATGCCGCGACGGCGGCCGCACGCCGTTAAGTGCCGCGCGCGTGTCATCCTCGGCCTCCCCGGCCACCGCCGCCTGTTGCACCTCCTCGTCCGCGGTTGCCGCGACGCGGCGGCTGCGATCCGGCGTCACCCTCGCTGCCCTGCTCCCCGCCGGCAGGTCGCAACCCGCGCGGCGGTCGGCCGCCCTGGCCTGCGTTCGGCGACTCGCCGCCGGATGGCGACGATCCGCCGCCGGGCAACGAAAGACCACCCCGCTGGCCGGCGATCTCCTGTAGCTGTCCCACATCTCCCGATTTCACCGCGTTGATGATCTGGTCGAGCTCGCCTGCGCCAAACTGGCCGCCGAAGGCCTGAATCAGCGTCGGCAACAGCTCGATGAGCGTGTCCAGATCGAGCGAGGCCAGCGCGCGCGGATCGAAATTCGTGGGATCGAAGACCTGTGCCCCGCCGGGGATCGCGTCGGTAAGCTGTTGAATCTGGTCCTGGTCGAGCCCGAAGTCGCGCTCGAAGTCGATGCCCATCGGCTGCGCGCGGAAGACCCGGGTGCTGAGAATCTGGCGGACCATCTCTTCCGGGCCGCTGGGATCGCCGTCGTAGATTTCGATGTCCACTTCGAGCATGCCCGCGATCCGTTCGGACGGGTTGAGCTCAACGCGGAAGCAATAGCCCGGCGCCTCTTCGCCAAAGGCGCCGACCAGTTCGCGCATGTCTTCTTCGAGAATTTGCGTGTCGAACTCGGCAATCAGCCGGTCGGTCAGCAGCATGGCCCGCGACAGTTCATCCGCCATGATCACGTTGTCGTGGCCATTCTTGAACACGATGCCAACGGTGCCCATGGCCAGAATGAGAATGCCCAGCGACAGCACCACCTCAAGTAACGCTGCCGCTCGACGTTTGCGCCGGGCTGTATGAATTGAGCACCGCACAGAGATCCCTCGATCGGGAAGCCGGCCGGAATGACGCCGCGAGCCGCCCGTCCCCTTGTGATTTGCAGTCGGCGCAGCACAGGTGCCGCTCGCCTCGACCTTGTACGCCCAATGACGGCCAATGTCGCACGAGGGCTGGAGAAGTCCGCACCTCCGTGTCGCGGCGAGCCTGAATTGTTATAAACTACTTCTGCTGCTTAGGTTAGACTAGACGAATGGCGCGCCATTAACGGCCCCGACCGCCGCGCCGCCCGCCGTTACCCATGGTATTGCGAATATTCTGGCGCTCCTGGTCGGTCAAATCGCTGTCTGCGAGCTCCCGGTCGAGCTCCTGACCCAGGCCCTGGCCCGATTTCGGTCCTGTGTCATTCTGTTTGGAAGGCCCCCCGCCATTGGCGCCGTTGCCGTTTGAGCCAGCGTTTCTTCCGCCCCCACGGCCATTTTGACCGCCTGATCGTCCGCCACCCTCTTCAGAGCGCCCGCCGCCCTGTCCGCCGCGATTGCCAAAGCGGCCGCCGCCCTCTCCTGAACCGCCGCGACCGTCGCGAGGACCGCGATCACCGCCGGGGCCGAAGCGCGATCCGCCCTGACCGCCGCGGGGAGACTGATCGCCGACCTTATCGCCGATGGCGTCGCCCAGTTCGCCCAGTTGATCGGGATCCAACTGACCGGCGCCATCCGGCAATTTGTCCCCGCCGAGGCCGCGGCCTGCGAAGCCTCCGCCGCCCGGTGTTGCCCCGCCGCCCGTGTCCTTCGAGCCCATGGCCTCGGCCGCCGGGTCGTACATGGCGAACGACAGGTCGTCGACGTCGGCGTCCAACGGCAGTTCGAGCTTGTCGCGATCGACGTAAAACTCGGGATCGGCCAGTTGCTCTTCGGTCACCTTGTCGCGAATCGTGGCGATGCCGGTGCGACCGTCGAGCACGATCCAGACCTGGTCGTCCTCTTCCTCGAGTTCTTCTGCGAGGGGCTTGGTGCTCAGGACGAGCGTGGCCCAGTCGGTCGATCCGTCGGATTCGAAGATGAGCATGGGCCGGTCTTCGTCGAGCTCGATGTCTTCGGTCGTGGCGGCCCCGCCGAGCGTGGGATCGAACTCGGCGACGATCTCCTCTTCTTCCTGAATGTCGTCGGCGACCGAGTCCGCGTCTTCCTGCTGGGAGATGGGGATCATGTAGATCGGGCGGCCGGGCTCGATGCGATGCACCTGCACGTCGTCGAGCAGCATCGCCTCGCTGGTCCACATGGTCTCCAGCGGGTTCCACTGGTTGGGATAGTAGATGGGATCGGGCTCGATCTCGATGAGCGGATGCTGCTTGAGGGGCTCGAAGCGAATCCGCACGCGGCGATGCTGTGCCTGCGCCTCGGCACGTGCCATGAAGAGCAGGTCCCGCATGCGCTGGGCCGACTCGGGCATGGCCGACTGCCGGATGCGATCCTGGTAGAGAGGCCAGGCAAAGCCGGCCATGATCGTGAGCAGGCCGATGACGATGACGACTTCGAACAGGGTAAAAGCGCGGCGCGGCAATGGACCAACGCCGGTCCGCTTTACCGGTTGCAAAGCGGTGCTACGGGTCCAGGTGACACGGGCGCGATATGAACGAAATGCCATCATGTCGGCACTCACGGGCGATCACGTGCGATCACCGGGCCGGCCGTTCGCCGGCGCCGCCGGCGTGTCAGCGATCGCTCTGCCAGTTGACGACGTCATCCTCGTCGCCCGAAATGCCGTTGGGGCCGGAGCTCCACAAATCGAAGCCCTTGGGATTCTTCTCGCCGGGGGCGCGGAAGTTGTAATCGCGGCCCCACGGATCCTTCAGCCCCTGGGCGTCCTTGATGTAGGGCTCCTTCCACTTTTCCTCCAGATCGGGATCGCTGGGCTTTTCGATCAGGTCCTGGAGCGACTCGGGATACTTGTCGCACTGGAACTTGAAAAGCTCGATCTGCTGCGACAGCGCCCCGGCCGGTCCGACGCCCGCCCGCGCCATATCGATCTTCGCGCGCTCGCCCTGGCTGCCCAGGTTCGGAACCACGAATGCCGCCAGCAGGGCCAAGAGGCCCACGACCAGCAGGATTTCCAACAGCGTGAAGCCCTTGCGGGCGACCTTTCTCGTCCTGTTCTTCGTCATGACTTTAAACTCCTTGAAACGTTCTGAAAGGCCCCGGGACGACATTATACCCTGGCGCTCGGTCTGCCGCATCGGCAGCGTCAGGCCCCGGAACTGCTCATCGTCAAAATCGGGAGCAACAGCGCTATGGCGATAACCGCCACCACGCCCGCCATTGCCACCAGTAACAGCGGTTCGAGCATTCGAACCGCAAGATCGATCTTTCGCGCCGTACGCGATTCGTACGCATCCGCGATCGTGATCAACACGTTATCCAGATTGTTGCTCTCCTCGCCGACCGCGATCATGTCCACGATATCGAGCGGAAACAGATTGCTCTTGCCCAGCGGCAGGGAAAGCGAGGCGCCCTTGCGGACCGCCTCGATCGAGTCGTCGATCACCCCCATCAGCACCCGGTTGCCCGCCGAATCGCGGGCGATCTTCAGCGCCTGGAGGATCGGCACGCCGTTGATCAGCAACGTGCCAAGAATGCGGCAGAAGCGGCAGATGGCCACCAGCCGCAGGATGTTGCCAATGAGCGGGGCCATGATCTGCAGGCGATCGAAGTATTCGCGCCCGGTCTTGCTGCGAAGCGCGCCGGTGATCGCAAACACCGCCACCAGCAAGATGCCGCCGGCCACCAGGCCGTGATCCCTCAGAAAATCGCACATCGCGAACACGATCTGCGTCAAAGCCGGCAGATCCCCGGAGAGGAATGTTCGGACCTTCGGCACCACCACCACCAGCAGAAAGACGACGATGCCGGTGCCGACAAACATCAGCACCGCCGGATAAAGGAGCGAGCCGACCACCTTGCTGCGCAGCTCGTTCTGCCGCTCGGTGAAAATCGCAATGCGCGTCAGCACCTCTTCCAGAAAGCCGCCCTTTTCACCTGCACGAATCATGGATACGTGCAGCGGGCTGAAGGCGTTCGGGTGTTTATCCATGGCGTCGGCCAGTGTCTCACCGCTGGACAGCTCTTCACGCACCTCGCGCAGCACTTCCTTCAGAACCGCGTTCGAAGTCTGCTTGTGCAGCACGTCCAGCGATCGCAAGGCCGGGACGCCCGCCCGCAGCAGGTCGGCAAACTGCGAATAGAACACGGCCACCAGGGTGCCGCGGACCTTGCGTCGCCCGCCCGTGACCGCACTCTTGGCCTTGCCGCCCTCGCGGATGTCCACGGGAAACAGGGCCTGCTGATCCAAGGAGCGGAGGGCCTGCTGTTGAGTCTCGGCGGCGATGACGCCGTTGACCGTCTGGCCCTGCGCATCCCTGGCGGTGTAGGTAAAGCTTGGCATGGGGTCCTGGCTTTTCGATCTGCCCGCCCGAAGTGCAAAGACTTGCGAGACAGTAGCTTACATTCGCCTCACGTACATTCGCGGACGCACCGGGCGCGTCCGCATCCACCCCCGCTTATACATCGACTGGTTGCGTGAATTGCAGCGGGACGGCGGAATCACCCGAGACTTGGCACGACGCCCCTGCACAGCCGTAAGCTCATATTTTCTCGGAGGATGCGCCTCCATGCAAGGCGATTGGCCTTGCCTGCGAACCTGGCCGCGCGACCAAACCGGCCGCTAGCGAGTCTCTTCGTTAACTCGCTTTTCCGGCGGCGCCGGCTGCGTCGTCGGCGATGCGTCGCGGGCGAGTTTGTCCATCAGAGGCAGGACCGCCTCGCGGTGCAGGCTCTGAAGCAGCGGGAAGCGGTTGATGATTGCGAAGGGCCGCTGCCGCGCGACCGCCGCATCGAATTCCTCCGCGGAGGATTCGAACAGGATGGGCTCGCGACCGGCTTCGGAAAAAACCTGTTCATAAACGATGCCACCGGGCGATTGGCGGCGAACGTATGCAATCTCGGCCCACGCGCCGGACGCATCGATCAGGTGTTCGCGGATCTCGATGGCATCCGGCGTTTCCAACCGCTCCGAGGAGACCAGCTGCGCCTGGTCGAAATCGATGGACCCGCTCCCGGCGCCCTCTTTTACCACTGGAAAGGTCGGCACACCGAGTGCATCCCGGATGCGCTGCGACATGCGCGACACTTCCTCCGGCGTGCTGATCTGCTCCAGAAGCCGCGCCTTTTGCATCAGCGTGTCGAATGCGGCGGGATCGGGTGTCTCACGTTCGGCACTCAGCAGCTGCCGGGCGATCTCGCGAACCATGTCGCGATCGGGTTCAACGGCGATGCCCACCTTTCCGGCGGCGGTCGGCGCCTCGCCAGGACCTGCCGAATCCCGCGGCCCTTTATCGCTCTCGGCAACCGGCTCCACCAGTTGCCCATGCACCATCGGTGCGACCTGCTCAAACCCCGTCGGCAACAGACCGGACTGACTCAGCACATACGCAAGTAGCGATGCATGCAGGAAGAATGCGGCCACGAACGACCGCCGAAACACACGCCGCGCATCGTACCGGGCAGACTGTGTTGTGATTGCCGCGTCCATTCGCATGCCGTGAATGCGGCGTCCCGGGCGACCGCCGCCGCAGGCGCCTGCCCCGCGGCAGGCGCGCAAATGACAACGGGCGGACCCCCTGGCCCGCCCGCCACATTGTATGCGAAATGCTTGCCTTATTTCAGACCCGGCGGCACCCCCCGTACGCCGGCCCCGGCCGTCGCGACGCCGCTTACCGGTCGGTCGTGCTGCGATAGTCTTCGGTCGAGCGTGTTTCGCCGGCGGGCATTTCCTTCGAATCGTCTTCGAAGCCGCCCTCGCCCGTGATCCACTGCTTGCGTGTGACGACGCCCTGCTTGTCGAATTCGAACCAGACGCTCAATTTGCGGTCCATGTCCGAGTATTCCCAGGTGTCGCCGCGGTCGATCAGGTGTTTGTCTCCCAGGCAGCTTCGAACCTCGTTCTTGTCGGACGTGTTCACCATGATCAGATCATAATTCTGACGAGTCAGCTTGTTGTCCGAGCATCCGGCGAAGAGTGCCAAAGCCAGAACACCGCATGAAAGGGTTCCCACGCGTCGAACCATACACCGCTCCTCCTCATGTATCGGGGTTTGTCAGTTTCCGCTCGATGGCTGAAGCGATTCGCGAATCGCCTCGGTGTCGAGTCGAAACTCGAATTCGTGCTCGTCGAACAGACGATTGCTCGACGGTGCCTCGAAAATGGCCTTCAGGATGTACTTTCGATCGGTCGGCAGCGGCGCCCCCTCCCAGCTCAGGTGAAACTCGCAGGCATTGGCGAACTTGTTCCAGTAGCGCTGCTGGGCCGAGGGATCGAGGATGGGCTGCGTCCATTGCTGAATCAGTTCGCCGCGCCGATCGGTCGTGGCCGGCCGGTAGTGGTACAGCTCGAAACGATACACGCCGTAGGCCTTGACCGAATCGCCGGCGCTGTCCAGCGGCCGCAGCCACACCTTCAGCCCGTCCGGAATGAGATCTTCGTCGAAGCTGCGCGGCCGGGAGTGCGGCAGGATCTCGATGCGCGAGGGACTGTAATAGGAGACGAGTTGCTCGGCCGTCGGTCCATCGGCGATTGGCGCGACCTTGCCGCGATCGCCGCAACCGCCATGCGACAGCGCCAGCCCCAGACACGCACAGAGCCCCGCGGCATGCCGTGGCCCAGCCTGGCTTCCTCGATGCCACCGACGCGACGCTCGCTGTTGCATCATGCAAGTAATTCCTTGCCGACGATTGACTTGCGCGATCTCAGGCACGCGGCGGGATTATAACGAGCGGTCACAGCGCGTCAAAACGAGACGCGGCCGCATCGGCGCGAACGAAGTCTTTGGCCTCGTCTATTGCCCGCGCAGCGGCGGCCCCTCCAGCTGGTCGGCGGCGTGCAGCTTTCGATATTGCTCGCGCAGCGTCCGATCCTCGATCTGTAAGTCGGCCGTCAGCAGCAGGCGCCGACCGACTTCCTGCATCCGCTCCTCGGTGAGCCGGAGCCGAACCGCCGCTTCCAGATGTTCCCGTTCCGAGTCGAACGACGCGTCATCGGCCGGAATGCGCCGCTCCAGCTGCAACACGTGAAAGGACCCTTCGGCCGCAATGGGGTTCGACACCGCGCCCGGCTCAAGCTGAAACGCCGCCTCGCGGAAGACACCGGGAACGCTCGCGTCGTTGCGCGTGAAAGGCGGCAGAAGCCCGCCCCGCTCGCGCGAGAACGAATTCTGGCTGAATTCGGCGACCAGGTCCTCGAAGCGATCGCCCCGCTCGAGCCGCTGGCGAATCTGTGTATGGACGCGCTCGGCCGGAATCTGGATGTGCCGCACCTCCACCTTTTCGCCGTGGCGGCGCTGAAACTCGGCCTGCACCTGCTCCGGCGTGGCGGCGATTGAATCGCCCACAATCCTGCGCAACCACGCCTGGCGCTGCATGGTGATATCGAGTTCCTCCCGCGTGACGCCGCGCGTGCGCGTCCATTCGTCGATGAGCTGGTCCTTTCTCGCCGGCGTCAGCGCCTCGACATCCTTGCCGTTGAACCGATCGGCCCGCAGGGCCAGCTCATACTCCCTCTGCACGTCTTCCTCCAACACGCTCAACCCCAGCCGCTCGCCTTCCTGCCGGACCGCCTCGAGCTGCACCATGCGCTGGAGCACCCCGATACCCCGCCCATCCAGCAGGATGCGCACCAGTTCCCTCAGGCCGATGGGGCGCCCGTTCACCAGCGCCACCGCCGGCCCTAACGGTGCCGGTTCGGCGGTGTCTAACGTAGAGGGCATTGACGTGGCTGCCGGCTCCGCCAGGCGCTGAGCAACGGTCCGCCGCGGTCCGCCGTCGGCGGCCGGTGAACAAGCACCGGCGAACGCCGGCGCCGCCACACATAGCAGCACAATGCACCGCACGCCCAGTGGGCGGCGGAACTCCGGGCGTCGATTACGGCGCTCACGATCTGGCGACATTGGTCCAGTCCTTTTGTGAATCGCGACAACTCGATTCCGCATGTCGATTGGCGCCAACAGCGCCACATTGGCGTTACACAGTTCATTCGCCCAACGACAGGGAGCGAGCGTCCTGCATCGAGCTACCATGATAATTCGCAGCCAACCGTTTGGAACGCCTTGCGCCGACCGGATACAATTTTCGTGTGAAAGGAGGCCGCCCATGTCTCACCTCCCCTCGCGACGCAGCTACGTCAGATTTCTCCTGATCGCCGCCGCCGCCCTTGTCATCACCCTTGTTCCCTGGCAGCTTGCCGACGCACAGAACATGCGCTCCGGCCAGTCGCGCGGGGGCGGCATGCGCGCGAGTAGTGGAATGAGAGCCGGCGGCGGCATGCGCGGTGGCGGCGGCTTCCGTTCGTCCGGAATGCGCTCGTCCGGCATGCGATCGCCGGGGATGCGTTCGTCCGGGATGCGCGGCTCGTCCGGCATGCGGTCATCCGGCATGCGGTCATCCGGCATGCGCGGCCCTTCGGGGATGCGCTCGTCCGGTCTGGGCCGCGGCGGCTTTCGCTCAAACGGCTTCAGTTCGAGCGGGGGATCGCGATCCGGCCTTCGTTCCTCCGGTTTGGGATCCCGATCCGGCCTTCGCTCTTCGGGGATGGGGAGGCCTTCGGGCCTTGGTTCCTCTGGTATTGGTTCGCGATCCGGCCTTCGCTCACCGGGTATGGGAAGGCCCTCGAGCACTGGTTCCTCCGGCATGGGTTCGCGATCCGGCCTTCGCTCTTCGGGTATCGGAAGACCCTCGAGCCCTGGTTCATCCGGCATTGGTTCGCGGTCCGGTCTTCGCTCGTCCGGCAGCGGAACACGTTCTACGTTTGGACCGTCCCCTGGCATCACGCGCTCGCCACGTCCTTCGGGCACCGTTCGGAGCGGCGGCTCCACTTTGGGCACGCAGCGGCGATCACTCGGCAGCCGCCCGCGCAGCGGGCTATCCAGCCCGTCGCGAAACGGCGGCACGCGCGGCTTAAGCGGCGCTCTGGGCCGTTCATCCGGAACCACGCGGCGCCCGGCATCCAGCATCAGTCCGCGCCATCGGCCGGGCGGCACGTCGCGTATTGACGGGGCGTTCGGACGCGGCAGCGCCTCGCGATCCGGCCTCGGCCGCGATCTGCGGCACCGCGGCCTCTCGCGTTCCGGCACGCTGAGCCGCGGCATCGGTCGACATCCTTCTGCGCGGCACGGACTGTCGCGATGGGGTAGTCGCCATGGAATTGGCCGCCATTTCCGCGGTCACCATGGACATCACGGGCACGGCATCGGCCGCCACTTTCACGGCTTTGGCCACAGGCACTTCACCAAGTTTGGCCGCGGCGTCTGTCACTGGCCTGGGTTTTACGGGGGCGGCTACTGGGACACATTCTCGATCGTCGCCGGCTTCGGCTGGTCCCATTGTGCGCCGTGGTACGTCGATGCTTATTATCCGGCCGGCCCGTTGGGCCATTACGTGTGGCCGTACGCCTACGACAACACGACTTATCTGCTGACCGACGAGGTGATTACCGAGGTAATCGAGGAGCCGGTGTACCTGGATTGGCCGGATGACACGGCGGCCCCGCCCGCCGAGACCTACGACGACTCGCTCCAGAACGAGGCCCTTCAGGAGTTCCGCGAGGAACAGAAATCGGATGTCCAGCAGCAGCCCGCGGATGCGCCGCCGGCGCCCACCGCCGAAGATGCCGATCCCGCGGCACTGGTTGAGGCCGCGATCGCCCGCGGCGATGCCGCATTCGAGGCCGGTTCTTACCAGCAGGCGCAGGAGGAATATGTCCGCGCCCTGGTTCACGCGGGCGACGACGCCGGCGTTCGTGTCGCCCTGGGCCTGGCTGAATATGCACTTGGCGCCTACGGCGACGCCTCCGCCGCCATTCGCCGCGCCCTGGCGGATTCCGGTGCCCTGGCCCGCAGCGATTTCGACCTGCGTCTCGTCTACGGACGGCCCGATGACGCCGAGGCCCATCGAAGAGCACTCGAGGATTACGTCGCCCAGAACCCGGCCGATTCCGATGCGCTCTTCCTGCTCGGCTTCGTGCGGTATTTCTCCGGCCAGCGCGTCGAGGGCGCCGCGATGCTGAAAGGCTATCTCCAGCATCCGGATCACGACCGGTCGACGCTCGCCTTCATCGAGGCGGCAGCATGGGAGACGAACCAGTCACCGGCGTGGGATCGCTGACGCAGAGAGCCGCCCATCCCAAGTCAAACCGTCATGTCCGGGCCGTCCGCGCCCGGACATGACTGATCACTCGAGCGCCCCCGCACATCGCCAACACCGCTTTCAGCCCGTAAGCCTCGCGTAAAGCACGCCCGCCTCCACGCGCCAGGCGTACCGCCGCACGCACACGCGATCCGACGTCGTGCAAACGCCGGACGCCAGGTCAAATTCCCATTGATGCCACGGACATGTCACCGCGCCGTTGGCCACGCTGCCGGCCGACAGGTTGCCGCCGGCGTGCGGGCAACTGTTGTCGATGACGGCGAACTGCCCGCTTTCAGCGATATGAAAGACTGCCAGCTCACACCCGCCCGCGGCGATGAACCGGCCTTTCCCCGGCGGCAGCGCTGAAACCTCCAGCAGCCTGGTCCATTCGGAATGTTCGGCAGACATGATCGAGATCGGAACTCGCGCGGCTCCGCGCTCCCGGGGCGACCGCGGCCAAAAACTAGACGCCGCAGCGCCTCATGTGGCGCCACGGCGTTTCTCGTGCAAACTGGAATAGTACATTCGCGCAGGAGCCGCGCGTGCCCGGGGCGAACCCGCGGCAAGACCTAAAACGGCTCAGTCAATGATCCAGCGCGACGTACGCATCGTGCGGTGCGTCTGGGCAAAAAGGGCCAGATCGTCCACCATCATGCGGGCATCGTAATCGGCAACCCGGCGAACAGTCCGCCAGTTTTCTTCCTGCGTCGTGCCGACGCCGCAACCGACCATGGGACCGATGGCAACGGCGGCCACGATGACCAACAACAACTTGCGGATAGTGCGCATGGCTTCTTCCTCGAAGGCAAAAAGGCGTGTGCATAAGGCCGGGCAACCCTCGCGGGCACCGGCCGGCAGGACGTCGCTTTTCCGACGTGTTCACGATTCTATCACGGGCAGCCGGCGCGGGTCAATGAAATCGACAGCCGGCGGCATATCGCCCGCCTTCGCCGGCTGCGCGGCCGCGATCCGCTCCAATGCCGATAACCACTCGACGTAGGCATACGGCACCCCATGCACCTCGCCAATGGCCTTCAGCCGCCCCAGTTGCCGTTCATACTCGTCGTTCTGCCAGTGCTGGGCCGTGGGATCGCAATAGTAGATCCGGCATCCCAGCGGTCGGCCCTCCCGCGCCGTGCACAGGCCGCCGACCTGGTACGGGCAGGCCCCTGTCGTTCCGGGCGGCCGCATCGCTCCGACTTGCCGGACAAAATAGGCAAGCTCGACCGCGGTCACGTACAGCCGATGACCGTAGGCCTGAAAGTTACAGCAGAGGCCGCGATTGGTGCACACCGGCGTACGCTGCGCAACGGCCGCGTCGACCGACTCGTAGAATTCACGCAGGTCCCCGGCCAGCGCCTCATCCCCGGCGGCGGCAATCACCGCATCGGTCAGGGCGTGGCTCATCCGGCCGCCTCCTCCCACGTGCGCGCCTTCCGGCGCACTTCGATCTGCACGAACGTGTGGCGCGGGCCCTTGTTCATTCCCGGGCAGCCAGTGGCGGCGTCGGCCCAGGTGTCGGGCGATTCCAGATTGTCATCCCAGAATGGCCAAGTGCGACACTGCAACGGCCGCACCGGATAGATGCCGCAGACGCGCTTGCCATCGGGCAGTCGCTTGAGGAAGCAGCAGTCGCCGGTGCGGCGATCCTCCGTCAGGGAGTATTTCGAACCGACGCGCCGCAGGTGTTCCGGCCCGAGCTCCTTGCGATTCAGAAACGCCGCGATCCCGTCGATCTCATCCCGCGTCAGCCATACATATCCCGGCGCGCCGGTGCAGCAGTTGCCGCACTGGGTGCAGCGAAACGAAAGGCCGTCGCGATACCAGGGCACGTTAATTTCGCGTGGCATTTTCAGTCCCGGCGGGCTCCTCGGGGGCGGGCGGCAGCGGCTCGATGTTCATCTTCCTGCATACGCGCACATACGTCTCGTAGCGATTGAACATCCCGCCGCGATAGTGGACCAGGTTGGTGACGATCGACGCGAACGATTCGATCTTCTTGTCGCTGCCCTGAAGGCGCTGCCGGTCGGAGATGGCATTCGTCTGGTAGATGTTGTAGACCTGCTTTGCCCGTTGCATCGCGGCCACGGCCTGGTCGTCCTCGTCATAGGCGTAGTTCAATATGGCGCGGCTGACCAGGGCCTCGATCCGCGCCATCACGATGCGGAAGTCGTTCAGATCGCGGTCGAAATCGACCTGCTCGCTCAGGAAATGGTCGAAGCCCTTGTCGTACACCGGATCGGGATAGTGTTCGCGGAGATACTCGAAGTATTCCTTCGCATCCGCGTCACTGCCCACTTCGTGATAGCGCAGGATCGCCGAGCGCACGAAGCCGACAAAGTTGGTGCGGAAGTTCTCGGAGACGGGCTTACCCGACCGCTCGTCCACGAGGTACTTTTCCGATTCCTCAATCAACAGGCGGAACAGGATCGGCACCATGCGAAGATCTGGCGACATCAGCGGCGGCTCTCCCATGTCGGCCTCCGGGCTCATGGCCAGGCGGCCGCGATGGAAGAACTTCTGAAGGCAGAAGAACTCGATGCGATTGGTGTTGAGCTTGTGAACGTCGACCGGCTCGCGCTTGTCGCTGCCCATTTCCATGCCAACATTTGCCCAGTACAGGGCATGGGCCTCCGCAAGCCGGAAGTCGACCGTGACGCCCAGCCATTTCTGAAGTTCCACGATCCGCACCGGATCGAGCCGCACCTCGTTCCGCAGACGGTACGCCCGCCAGAATTTCTCCAGCCGCGTCTTCGCGTCGGCACGCGTCGCCTCACCGAAGAACTTCAGAAACGCCTGCATGCGGTTTTCCTGCTCGTGCTCGGGCGTATTGGGCATGAGCACCTTGCCGCGCGCGACGCTGTCGAGGAGGCCCAGGTAAATGCCGGGCTTCGTCGCGTCGAATCCGAATTCGCGCAGCCGATCGGCCAGTGCCTTGACATCGGCATCGTTAAGCAGCTTTTCGATCGTCTGCGGCGCCTCGGCCAGCGACTGGAAGTCGTAGTCGCGATAAAAGTCTCCCCGCACGCGACCCGGCCGTTCAAAATCCTTCGGCGGCTTGCCCAGGATGCTCTCCATCTCCCGGGCAAATTCGTTCTTGTAATAAAAGTGGTGGTCGTCCATGAAGTCGCCCACCTTGTGGAACAGGATCCACGCCAGCTCGCGATAGAGCTGCGTGTTGTTGGGATTGAGCGGAATGCCCTTGTCGCGCAGCAGCTCGTAGCCGTTGCGAACCCACTTCCATCGCTCCTCGGGGGCCCGGCAGGTGACCGAGATGTTGTAGGACATGTTCCAGGCCTGAAAGGCCCACACGTCGGGGAATTTCGGCTGAAGATCGCAGATGCGCCTGGCGAGCTGGAGGGCGTCGAAGATGCGGCCCTCGTCCTTGAGTTTCGTCGCGCGCATCCAGAGCACATCGACCAGCGGTGCACGCCCCAAAGCAAGCAGCGGCGTGTACAACGCCGACGGCGCCATTTCGCTGGGCAGCGGCGGCAGCACCAGATGTGCAGCCTTGCGGCGGGCATTGATCGCATCGATGCGCGTCGACCCCATGCCGAACACGGCCAGCGATGCCAGCACCAGCAGCCATTTCTTCGTGGATGGACGCATGTCCGATTGCCTCGTTTCGCAAAGGCGGCGACCGTTCAAGCGGCACTGCCGCCGCAGGGCAAAGCGCCCGCCCTACACAATCACCGCGGCCAGCTCCCGCCGGCGAAACACCAGCACCGCGATCAACAGCGCCGCGCCGCTCTTGAGCACACCGAACCTGAGCACGTTCGAGCCGATACGATCCCAGCCGATCGATCGGCCTTCCATCAGGTCCGCCAGCGGGCTGATGTCGCCCATGGATAATAGCCAGCCGATCGAATCGACCGACAGGCGGCGCAATTCGAGCTCGAGCGTCGGCGGCGCGGTGGGATCGATATAATCTTCGGTCACCGCCATCGACTCGGCCACGAACCCCATCGACGACGCCAGCAGGAATAACCACGTCACCGTCAGCGCGCCGACTGGAAAGCTGAGGAATGTCGATGCGCAGGTGCCGAACGCAGCCAGGCACGTGAGCGGAATGAGCAGTGCGATGCACGCGTGGAACAGGTTCAACTCGAACGATCCGACGCGGTATAGGATCAGCAGGTTTTCCTCGGCCAGATTGAAGGTGACGTCGATGGCCCGCGGATCGCGATTGTAGAAAACGACGCCGGTCCTGCCATCCTTATCCACGCAGTTCGAGGGGATTTCCCATTCCTGGTATGTACGGATCGGCTGCTTCTCTTCCATGATGGCGAAATTCGTGCGCGACTGCGGCGCTCCGACGATGAAGACGCAGAAAAACTCGTCGTCGCTCAGGCGCTCGCCGGTGAAGGGATCGGTGTAGTCGACCAGTCCACTGGTTGTCTCCAGCTTGAAGCGAAGGCTCATGATCCGATCTTCGTTCGCCGCCGGCGGCGGACCAAAGAATTCGAACGCCTTCGGCGGCCCGCCGGCCTCGGCAAGGTTGATCTTGGCCAGCTCCTCGGCCTCGATCTGCCGCCACGCCTCGCCCTCCGACATCGTCTGCGGCAGCACGCCCTGATCCTTGCGCTGTTTGAACTTGGCGTCCACTGTCTTGCGCACCGCCTCGTGATCGATGTGGGGCTTGACCTTCGCACGGGCAATGAGCACCTGGCGGCGCAGATCGTCGAAGCGCCGCAGGTCGGCCCGCCGCCCCTCGGGCAGCAGCAACAGCGCATCCACCGTCGCCTGTCGCGTCATGCCCGTGGCATTCGACATCGCCTCGATGATGGGGCTCTCGATGCCTTCGCGCCCGGCCCCCTTGACGTTGTCGAGCGAGGCCACCGCCCGCGCCGCCTGCTCGGGCGTGAGGCCGCTGTGGGACTGAAGCTCCAGCGTCAGATCGCGCTTGAAGGAGGAGACCAGGCCTTTCACGCCGAACCAGGTTCCCACGCCGGCATAGGCCATCAGCAGGACGTTGAGAACCATGACGCCGGTGAACTTGCCCATGACGAGCTGCCAGCGCGGCACCGGCTTGGACACGATGCCATAGATCTGACGCGACGCGATTTCGTTGGCCAGCGACCGGCACGAGAACAGAATCGTCAACAGCCCCAGCGCAAAGGCCGAAAAGCCCAGTGCGTAGGTCATGAACATCTGCACCTTGCCCTTGGTCGTGCCGTCGCCCTCGGCCAGAAACCAGATTGCCGGCACCCAGAGGAGGATGATGACCACGAAGCCCAGGGCAATGCGGGCACGCAGGCCCTCCCGCACCGTTGTTCGGGCGACCGCAAAAATGCGGCCGGGGGCCCCGCGGAACTCCCATCCGCCGATCTCGCCGCCGCCGCGCGACAGGGCCGCACGGATGACATAGATCAGCGTCAGCACGGCGAAAAGAACGCCACAGCCCAGCAGGATCAGCGTCAGCGTATAGCTTTCGATGCCGCCGCCGTCGGCGAGAATGCTCATCGTAGTCCGCGTGTTGAACATGGGATCAGAGATCGTCTGTCGCGGCCGGGCCTGCCTGGCGCGACGCAAATTCGAACGGCCGTTCAGGCATTCTTGCCGGTTTCCGACGGCTCATCGCTCGTCTTCTGGATCAGTTTGTCGAGCACGCCGCGATCGACTTTGCGCGAAACGGGCGCTTCCACCGGCGCCTCCGCCTGCGCCGGCGCCGCCTCGTGAGCCTCGGCCGTCGTCAGCTTTTCGAGAATATCCCGCTTCGGCGCCGCCACCGGCTCGGCCGGACGCACGTCCTCGCCTGGTGCCGCTGGTGCGGCACGGCGTCCGGCGCTGATCAGCGAGTCCACCACCGCACGTCCGTCGGCCTGGCCGCCGAGGAATTCCGACACGCCGGCGCTGCCCTCGACGCCGCTCGTCTCCAGCTTCTCGCGATGGGCCCGCCCCACCACGCGCAGGAACACATCCTCGAGGCGATCGGTCGGATGTTCGATCGAAAGCACGTCGCGCCCCGCCTCGCGCAACACATCCTTCACCTTCGAGATCGTTCTCGAATCCAGCTCGCGCGTGACGATCTGCGTGGTGTCGCGCCGCTCCAGCAGCTCTTCCACCGTGCCGGCCGCCTGGAGCTTTCCGCCGTACATGATCGCCACGCGATCGCACACATCCTCCACGTCGGCCAGCAGGTGGCTGCACAGAAGCACCGTCTTGCCACGCTCCCCGAGGATGCGGATCACGTCCTTGATCTGCCGCGTGCCGATTGGATCGAGCCCCGTCGTCGGCTCGTCGAGAATCAGCAGGTCGGGATCGTTGATCAGCGCCTGCGCGAGGCCGATCCGCCGCGCCATGCCCTTCGAGTAGGTGCCCACCGGGCGCTTGCCGGCCCGCTTCAGACCGACCATGTCGATCAGTTGTTCGATGCGGCGCTTGCGTTCGTGGTTGTCGAGCCGGAACAGCTTGCCGTAATAGTCGAGCGTTTCGTAGGCGTTCAGGAAGCGGTAAAGATACGACTCCTCCGGCATGAAGCCGATGCGCGACTTCACCGCGGTATCAGTCGGGGGCCGGCCGAAGACCCGGGCCGTGCCGCTGGTCGGATAGAGCAGGCCCAGCAGCATCTTGATGGTCGTGGACTTACCCGAGCCATTGGGTCCCAGCAGACCGAAGATCTCGCCCGGCCGGATTTCGAACGTCAGGCTGTCGACCGCCCGCACGCGATCGCGCCCCCAGAAATCCTGAAAGTTTTTCGTCAGCGAAATGCACTCTACGACGTTCATGAAGCTGCTTTCGTGTGCCACTGCTCCGCGAGCAGTGCGGCGATCCGATCACCGGAATTTTGGCTGGATCATGGGGGCGTTGATTTCCGACTTTATCTGCTTCTCCCGGGCAGCCTTGTCGCTGCCCTGCGGCTTGACCAGTTCCTGCATCTCTCGCGGAATCTTCAGCCAGTAGGTGTCCGCGCCCTCGGGAACATAGACCTTGACGACTTCCTGCTTCGCAATCGCCCGCGCACGCGCTTCGTCACGAAGCCGCGCCAGGAAAATCCGCGGGTTCTTCAGGTATTCCGGAAGCACCTTGAGATAGTTGTCATAGTCGCTCTGGGCTTCCTGGATGATCTGGTTCTTCGTGATCTTGGCGTTCTCGATGATCGTCCGCACGTTGCCCGACGCGGCAAGCAGCAGGTCTTCCACGATCTTGCGCTGGGCCTTGAGTTTTTCTCGAATGGAAGTGGCGTCACCACCGGCAGACTCGGCCGCCGAAACCTCCCGCAGCAGTTCGGCCTCGTTCTCGACCGCCTGCGCGATCGCGACAAAGTTATCGCCCGCCGTCTGAATCAACTGCGACTTGGCCGCCGTGTTCGCACGCGTCACATCGCCCGATTTCTTCGTCTCGGCGGAAAAGACCTGGTCGAACGCCTCCTTGGTCTGCGGAGGCGGCATGATCGCCTCCATATCGCCAACTTCCGACTTCGGCGCGATCACGCCCGTGTTGCGGTCAACCGTGATGCCCAGTGGCCGGCCGGACGACTCGAGGGCATCCAGGCGTCCGATCAGGTTGCTGGCCACCGCCAGAAGAAACTCGTCCTGCATATCGCCGCGGATATCCAGCGCCGCAAAGCGGGCGGCCGTGGCGATGACCGCGTCGCGCGTCAGATTGCGCAGAATGCTGTACTCCGGATTCTTCTGGTGGGGCGCGCTGCGGAGACCGGCCGTGGGATCGGGCGCGGGATAGACGTGGGTGATGTAGTCCACCACGTCCGTCACGCGATACTTCACCTTCAACGAGATGTGAAGGATGTTGGCATCGCCAGTGACCACGTAGTCGTCGCGTTCGGGCGACAGCGGATTGTACTTGGGCTGCATCTTCCCGCTGGTGCGTTCTTCGTCGGTCAGCTGGAGCATGAACTCGACGGGCAGCTCGCGCTCGGCGACGTTGACCACGACGTGGCTGTCGAAGGGGAACGGAAGGGACCAGTGCCAGTTGGGTTCCTTCACCGCTGCCGCCGTCCCCTTGCCGACGATGTCGCCAAAACGCAGGACGACCGCGCGCTCGTCCTGCTTGACCGTGAAGATGCCGCTGAGCAGATACAGCGCGACCAGCACCAGCATCAGCACCTTGAGCACGCCGAAGCTGCGGCGCAGCGCGTCGGCAAGCGACTGACTCGCCGGATCGAGCGGCTGCTCCGGCAACATGTGCGCATCGCCGGCGTGATGATGATGGTGTTCGCCGTGGCCGTGTGAATGATTGACCGCCATGTTCGCTCCTTAACCTGCCTCGTCCGGACTGCGGGTCAATGACTCCTCGGTCGCGGCCGGCGGCGCCGCATCGGATGCGGCCTTGGCGCCCCCTTCAGGCTTCTTCCCGACGCCTGTTTCCTCGGCGGTCCTCAGAATGTCGAACGGAATGAACTTGTCCGCATCCAGCACCAGCGTCACCTGGCCGCTGGCCAGAATCTTCTCCACGGTTTCGAGCTTCTTGAGAAAATCGCTGAGTTCGGGATGCTCGGCGAAGACCTTGTAGTACTCGGCGGCCCGGGCCTCGCCCTCGCCCTCCAGCGTCTTGGCCAGGGCCTCGGCCCGTGCGAGAATCTTCCGGGAGATTTCATCGGCGCTGGCACGAATCCGCATCGCCTCGGCCTGGCCTTCGGCCTCGTACTGCCGGCTCGTCTTGAGACGGTCCTCCTTCATGCGGGCGAACACATCCTTGGTCACCGACTCGGGCAGGCCCAGCCGCTTGATGCCGACGCTGACGAACTCGATGCCGTAGCGATCTCGCGCGGGGCCGCGGATGCCGGACAGAAATGCCTCCTCGATCTCATCCAGCTTGAGCTTTTCCGGGTCCGTGTTCACCAGGGCGCTGAGCGGATGCTTGCGCAAGACGAGCTGCACCTGGTTCTCGAGCAGATCGCGCACCTTGTCGGCGACGGTATCCTCGCGGCCGACCGCCGTCAGAAACTTCTCGGCATCATCGATCCGCCACGTGGCATAGCTGGTAATCACCACGGTCTTCTGGTCCTGCGTGGCTGCCTGGCGGAATTCGGTCTCGAAGGTCCGCAGCCGGGCATCAAAGCGATGAACCTGCTCGATGGGCCAGGGCCACTTGAGGTGCAGACCGGGCTCGCGCGGCTGTTCTTCCTTGATGCTGTCGAACCGCGTCACCACCACCTTCTCGGTGAAGCGGACCTGGTAAAAGAACATCAGCGAGGCGACCACGCATATGACGATGAACGCCACGGCAATGGTCCATACTTGACGGCTCTTCATAACGATTGTCCTCTGAATCGCACTGCGTCGTCGCAACCGGCCGGTCGCGTGCGGCCGCGGATATCTACTGCTGTTTTTCCCTTGACTGAATCTCGGCTGACGTCACATCCATCGCCGAGGGCGGCTTTAGATCGAGTTCGTACAACACCTTGCCCGAATCGCGCATCGCAATCACGTACTTGCGCACGTCCTTCAGCGACTCGGCCATCATCCGCAGATACATGCGAAGCGAATAAGTCTGCTGCGCGGACTGGTAGGAAGCGAGCTGAAGCAAATAGCGCTCCGCCGCCGACTTTTCGGCAAAGTGCCGCGCGTAAGCCTGATGCGACGCGGTCGCCACATCGTAACGGGCATCGCCGCCGGCCACCGTCAGCAGAAGCGTTTCCACGGCGCGCGTCTTCTCGGCCTTGTCCGGCGCCCCCGCCAACTGCGCCGCCTCTTCGGCTTCGATCGCCTCCACGATCGACTCCCACCTGTTGCCGGCCGCCTCGAGCAGTTTCTTGGTCGCCTCCCCCTCGGCCTTCTTGATCTCGGCTTCCTTCTTTTCCAGGGCGCTGACGACATCCTGGTAGGACTGGGCCACGTCTTCATCCGGCGGCGGATGCACGCCTCCGATGCCGACGTACACGATCTCGACACCCAGGCACTTGCCCTCCCGCCCCGCCGCGTCGCAGGCGGCCTGCAAATTGGCATTGATCGTCTCGGCCGCCGCCACGCCGCCATCGCCCAGAAAGTCGGTGATGTCTGCCGAGGCGGCATAGCGCGTCAGCTCGCGATAGGCCAGCGATTCGATGATCTCGCCGACATCCGCCGCCTGGGCGTGGTAGCGGATCACTTCGGAATCGTCGGCCTTCACCCGCCACTGAATGGGCATCTCGACGCTGAGCAGATTCACGGGCATCTGATTGATCTGGTCCGCTCCGCCCTGCCTCGAGAGCCGATCGGCCACCAGCAGGCGATACTCCTCGATGCGATGTTTCTTGGTCCACAGGATGGGCGCCCGCTGTTCGGCCGGCGTCGCCGCCTTCTTCGCATCCGACTCGTGTTCTGCATCGCTGTGCTCGAAGCCCAGCACCATACGCTGCACGCGGTCCACCGGAATCACCGTCGCCCGGTCGATCGGCCACGGCCACGTCATGTGAATGCCCGGCCGGGCCGTTTGCTCGAGCGGCTTGCCGAAGTGCTCGATCACCGCCTGGTGCCCGGGCGGCACGACCACAAAGCACGTGAGCAACAGCAGGACGGCAATCTGTACGAGCAGCAGCGGCAGAATGGCCTTGCCCAACAACTGGTAAAACCAGGTCTCGCTCACCTTGAAGCCGAACTGGTAATCCAGCGTGTTGGCCACGCTCTTGATGATGCCCTCGGGCTCGGAAAAGATGCCCAGAAACCGGCTGTCGTAGAACGGCCGCTGCTCGGCCCCGTGCAGCCGCGGCCGGTAGAAACTCATGATGTACCCGGCGATGGTCTCGATCGCCAGCAGCACCAGCAGCACGCCGATCAGCTTTGCCACCAGCGGTTCGAGCCGCGCGATGTTGCCCACTTCGGCCAGCAGTGCCAAAGCGATGCCCAATAGCGCCGCGCTCGCGCCGAACATGTAGTTTCCGCCCGCACGCAACGGTGCAAACTGCGGCAGCCGGCTCATCCCGAGGGCATAGCGCGAAAGCATGAAGGCCACGAACGCCAAACCGCCGGCAAAAAACATGACGATCTGCGCGTGCGCCACTTCCTTGAAGTCCGCCGCCTGCGCGATCATCGGAAACTGCACGCCGGTCGGAAACGCCGCCAGGCCCGCAACGGCATGAAACGCTGCCACCACCAGCGCGATCACAGGAATGAGAAACCGCTCGATCGAGCGAAGCCGCCGGCCCATCGCCAGCGCGTCCATCTGCTCCAGATCTTCTTCGCGGAAGATCGATTCGGCCCCGCCGAGCTGCTCGCGCCGCAAGCGCTCCAGATCGGCCACTTCGAGCTGCTCTTCGGCCAATAAACGGTGCTGGTGCAGCTGGATATAGCTCAGCAGCCAGATGCCGGCGCAGCCGACCATCTGCAACGTAACCAGCCACAGCGACGCCGCGCTGTTCTGGCTCCACAGGGCCAGCCATCCAAGAAGCAGCGCGCACACCAGGCTCGCACCCGCCCCCAGTGCCGCGACCACTTCACCTCGACGATCGATACTGCCTCGGATCACGATCTTGCTCATGTTCTTCCATCATCCCGCCGCGCCGACGCAGGCAATCAAACGGCGTCCGCCGCGGGCGGTCTGGTTCATGCGCTCGGCCCTTGCGGGTGAGCGCCGCCGCGCCGGATGCGCACAATCCGGTGCCGGCAAGCTTGCGTTCCTGGGTTTAGAAGGGCGAAGCGCCTGCCGCCTCGGCGGAAGGCGCGGGCTGGCGTCCCGCCACGGCATGCCGCAACCGGGGACCACCGCACAACCCAAAGCCCTGCCATTGTAGGTCCACGGCCCCCACTGCCAAGTGCTGAAAGCCCGGGAACCGGTTGCAGGGCGCGTCGCCAGGCCCTTTTGCGGACCGCCGACGAACCGGTGAGACGACACTCGTACGCCGCACCCCGGTCCGTTCGGATTGCCTGCTTTCAAACCGGATCCGTACTTTCGCGGCAGTTCAGCCGTCGAATGAACTCCACCCTTTCTCGCTCGTATTCACACTGGTCAAGATAGAGGCGGCCCCCCCGCGAAACTGTTACACCACCGCGTCGCCTACACATTGTCCCGGCGGCGGACCGCCTTGCCGCCCGCTGCATCCGGCGATATTTATAGCAATCCTGCTCATGCAACAGTTTTTCGCAATTGCCAAAAACACCTACCTCCAGTCCGTGCGGCAGCCCGCCTACGGCATCATCATCATCGTGACGCTGGTGGGGCTGGCCCTTGCGCCCGCCATGACCGGCTGGACCCTCGATGACGACAACAAACTGCTGCGCGATATTGGTCTCTCTACGCTGCTCGTGCAGGGATTGTTCCTGGCATGCTTCTGCGCCACCAACGTTCTGGATGCCGAAATCGAGGAAAAAACCGCCCTGACCGTCGCCGCCAAGCCCGTGGGGCGATCGATGTTCATCTTCGGAAAATACGCGGGAATTCTCGGCGCCCTGTTAACCGCACACTACATCGCCGGCATTGCCCTCTTCATGGCCATGCGGCACGGCGTTCTTCAAACCTCCGCCGAAAAGTCCGACTACACCGTCATTCTCTTCGGCCCCTGCCTGATGGTGCTCGTGGCGGCTGCCGCCACGCTGATGAACTACATCTACGAATGGCGGTTCCTTCCCACCCTCGTATCGTTTTCCATCCCGGCGCTCACATTCAGCACCGTCGTACTGCTCTTTCTGGGGCGCGACTTTAAATTTCAAACATATGAAACAACTCAGGACGTGCGGGCCCTGCCCGCCGAAGTCGCAGATAACACCGTCTTCGACGGCATCATTTACTTTCGTCCCGATCCCGGCAACGACGTGCTGCCCGGTCACGCGGGCAAGCTGGTGCGCTCCAACTGGCTTGGACCGATAAACGATCAGGAGCGGGAGCAGCTGCTGAGCCTCGTGGATGGCATTGAATGGCGCAGGACAATAGGCTACCTGGTAAAGGAAACGCGTAAGCTCGCCGGCATGGAAATCCTGAAGGCGGCCATTCTGATCATGGTCGCCATCGCGTTTTTCGGCAGCGTCGCCCTCGCCGTTTCGACCAGGGCCAGCGTCGTGCCGACTTTCGCGCTGACGCTGGCGGTCGTCTGCATCGGCCTGTCATCCGACCAGGTGATCAAGCCCGCGGCCGACGAAGGCAAAGTCTGGGCCCGAGTGGCCTACCGCGCCGTGCCCAGCCTTCAGCCATTCTGGATGGTCGATGCGCTCAACGAAAATCGCGTCATCCCGCCGAACTATATCGGCCATGCCGCGGCCTACCTCAGTTGGTATATGGCCGGCGCGCTGCTGCTCGCCATGGCCCTCTACCAGACGCGTGAAGTGGGCTGACGACCGCCGCCGGCAAGGCCTACCATTGGCAATACTGAACCAGGACACTCGGAACCGACATCATGGCTCATCAGATCATCGGCATACGGCAGGCAGAAACCGACCACCACGCGCACCATCATCATCACCACCACCACGGTGATGCCCACAGTGCCGCTCGAACGGCATCGTTCTGGCTGTTCGTCACCCTGCTGGGAGGCCTGCTGGTCGCCACAAGCTATATCGTCCAGCTCTACAGCCCCGTCGTTACCTCCGGCGGCGACATCGAGCATAACGTCAGCCTCTGGTGGCGCATCACGCACCTCTTCGTCCACGGTGATGGCGCGCCGGAATACCTCTACGCCTTCCAGATCAACCTGGCCGCCATGGTCGGCGCGCTGCTGCTGGCGGTGCGAATTCTATGGCACGCCGCCCGCAATCTCATCAGCGGCCACATGCACATGGACGAACTGGTGGCCCTCGCCATCGTCGCCGCCATCGCCACCAACGACTACCGTGCCGCCGGCGTCGTCGCCTTCTTCCTGCTCCTGTCCGAACTGGTGGAAACAAGAACCGCCATCGGCGCCCGGGCCAGCATCGAAGAACTCGTCAAGCTCACTCCCAAGACCGCACGCCTGATCGAAGGCGCCATGGAGCGCGTGGTCGATGCCGCCGGACTCAAGCCCGGCCAGATGGTCCGCGTCCGGCCCGGCGACAACATCCCCGCCGACGGCCGCGTCTCCAGCGGCGAATCCACCGTCAACCAGGCAAACATCACCGGCGAGTCCCTGCCCATCGACAAGCGCCCCGGCGATCAGGTCTTCAGCGGCACCACCAATCTTACCGGCGCGCTCGAAATCGAAGTGACCAAGGTCGGCGGTGAAACCACCCTCGGCCAGGTCCAGAACCTCATCCTCCAGGCCGAGCACACCCGCATCCCCATCATGCGCCTCATCGACCGCTACGTCGTCTGGTACACGCCGGTCGTACTCATGCTCGCCGCCCTCGTCCTCTTCTTCACCCGCGAGGACAACGGCATCCAGCGCGCCATCACCATGCTCGTCGTCAGTTGCCCCTGCGCCCTGATCATGGCCACGCCCACCGCCATGGTCGCCGGCCTCAGCTGCGCCGCGCGGCTCGGCATTCTCATCAAGGACGTCTCGCACCTCGAAAGTGCCGGCCGCCTCACCGCTGTCATCTTCGACAAGACCGGCACCCTCACGACCGGTGTGCTCTCGGTCACGCGGCTCATCCCCGCCGATGGGGTCGACGGCGCCGAGCTGCTCCAGCTCGCCGCCTCGGCCGAGCAGCTCAGCAACCACCCGGCCGCCAAGGCCCTGGTCGAAGTCGCCCGCGAGGCGAATGTCGCCCTCGACAAGCCCGAAAAATTCGAAGAAGTGCCCGGAAAAGGCGTCATCGCCAACGTCGGCGGACGCCGCGTGCTTGTCGGCCGCGAGGCCTTCCTGCGCGAAAACGGTGTGACCACCGCCGCCGTCAGCGCCGCCGCCGGCGAAACCGAAGGCATGAGCCAGCTCTACGTCGCCGCCGATGCCCGCGTCCTGGGCCTGGTCGGCCTTGAGGACCGCACCCGCTCCGCCGCCCGCGAATCGGTGAACGAGCTTCGCGAGATCGGCATCAGCCGCGTCGCCATGCTCACCGGCGATCGCGCCGCCGTCGCCCGCCGCGTCGCCGCCGAAATGGCCTGCACCGAATACAAGGCCGACTGCCTGCCGCAGGAAAAGCTCGATCTGGTCGAGCAGATGCGCCGCCAGGGCCATCGCGTCATGGTCGTCGGCGACGGCGTCAACGATGCCCCCGCGCTGGCCGCCGGAGACCTGGGCCTGGCCATGGGCGCCGCCGGCAGCGATGTCGCCATCAAGAGTGCCTCCATCGCACTGCTCAACAACGACCTGACGCGCATCCCCTTCCTGGTTCGTCTCAGCCGCGCCACCCGCCGCGTCGTCGTCCAGAACCTCGTCTTCGGTGTCGCCTTCGTTGTCACCATGATGGCACTAGGCGCATTCAACATCATCTCGCCGGTCTCGGCCGCCTTCCTGCACCTGAGCTCCAGTTTCGTCGTCGTGTTCAACTCGGCACGGCTGGTGCGCTTCGGCGAGGACAAACTCACCCACGAACAGGTCATGACGCTTCCGGATTCCGCCCCGCAAATGGCCGCCGCCGCTGCCTGATGCCGCCCGCTGACAAGGCCTTTCGCAGCACCAACCAACAAACCTGGCGCATACAAAGAGCTGTTCCGCTTGAAGCAATCGAGACAGCTCTTAACTGCGCCAACCCGTGAAGTCTGTGGATAAAATCTGCCGCCCGATGAGCGTCGCGCGCACAGGGCCGCCGAACCGATCACCTCGTCCGATCGGAACAGCTATTATCTGCGAAATCTGTGGATTAACTCTTCACGCCGCCGGCGGAGGGCCCTTCACCATGAAGTGCAGACGCACCAGGTCCGGCAAGGAGCGGGCGCGCATCTTCTCCATCACCCGTGCCCTGTGCACCTCGACCGTCTTCGGTGAGAGCCCCAGTTCCTCGGCAATCTCGCGATTGGACATGCCATTCACGACCCGCTGGAACACGTCGCGCTCGCGCCGCGACAGCGACGCCAGGCGATGGTCGATGTCGTGCCGCATCGCCGAGTCTTCACGAAGCTCGCGGTGTCGCGCGATCGACTGTTGAATCCGGTCCAGCAGCGCCTGATCACTGAACGGCTTCTCGAGAAAATCGACCGCCCCGCCCTTGATCGCCCGCACCGCCATCTGCACATCGCCATGGCCGGTCACGAAGATGATGGGCAGATCGACTCCCTGCTCGATCAGTTTCTCCTGCAGATCGAGCCCCGACAGCCCCGGCATGCGGATATCCAGCACGACGCAGCCCCACTGATCGGGTCGGTAACCATCCATGAAGGCCTGCGCCGAGTCAAAGGTCTGCACCCGCAGAGATACCGACTCGATCAGCCAGTGCAGCGACTCGCGCATCGCCGGATCGTCATCGACGACGAAGACGACCGGCTGGTCGTTGAGGCGATGGCCGTGAACTCCCGCGGCTGGCGGCCGCGGCCTTGGATCCTGTGCAGAATTGAATGCAAACACGGAATTCCGTCCCATCCAGTAAAAAAGGCGACCGGTTACTTCAACGTACAATAAAAACTGCGAGGCGTGATGGAATTCTTGCAAACTCGCCGGCGTCGGACTTCGCATGCCTTCCCTGAACCGCCGGGGCTCGCCGTGTTGGTTGCCCTGTTATTTTGATCGCCCGGCCGCCGATCCGCAACACCCCGCTATGGCCGGGCTGGCCGGGCCTGCGGGCGAGCCGCAGGGCTGTCCCCGTCGCCCACCGCAGGCGTCGCGGACCAAAGGTCAACTTTCCAAGCCTCGATGCCCGTTCCTGCCTTCGGCCCGGGTGCCGCGCAAAGCCGCCTTTGCGCTGGCCGGCACGTTCGCATCAAGGTCCAACGCCCTCTTGATGCAGAATCGAGCATCCCGTCGAGCCATTCAGATCGGGTTCGCGCAGGCGTTAGCGCCGGAAGATAAAGTTCTGTCGAATGTTCTGGTGCAACAGGACTGGGCTTCGTTCTCCCCAGGGCACCTGCCACCGGCGGAACCGACCGACACGCAAAAAGAAAACAGGTGAAACCATGACGGACAAACAAAGAGACCTGATGATCGCCTGGCTTCGCGACGCTCACGCGATGGAAACGGCGCTCGAGAAGACATTGCAGCAGCAGGCCAAGCACGCCGACGATGACGCCCTGATCAGGGCCCAGATCCAAGAGCACATTGAAGTGACCCGGCGGCAGGCCCAGCGAATTGATGAATGCCTGAAGCGTTACGGCAGCGACTCTTCCACGACCAAGAACCTGCTGGCGAAGGTATCGGGCCTGTTTCAGGGGTATTCGAGCGTTACCGCCTCGGATACCAGGGTCAAGGATCTCCTCATGGGCATCGCCGCGGAGCACTTCGAAATCGCCTGCTACCGATCGCTCGAGGCCGCCGCCGAGGAATTGAACGACGTGGAAACAGCGAGCGTGGTACACCAGATCCGGCTCGAAGAGCAGGATTACCTTTTGTCGCTCGAATCGCGACTGGCCGATGCAACCGTGGAAGCCTTGCGCGAATACGCCGTGGCGTAACAGTACAAAACTCGACTCCGCGCAAACCCACCAGCCCGAAGCGCCAGCGAGGGCGTGCATGGCTCACCGCGCAAAAACACCCACCCGAAGCGCAAGCGATGGCGTCATGCGCCAGCAAGGGCGTTGTCGCTCCAGCGAATGAGTCTCGCCCTAGCCCCCGCGATCAGAACTTTGCGTGCCTCAGCCGCCGATGTTCCGGAAGCTGACGCGGAGTCAGCTCCGTCGTCAGGGCTGCGCCGATTTCCAACAGCCCGAAGACCACGTGCGGCGCCCAGACGTAGTCGGCAAAGCCGAACAGCCACGGTGACAGCGCAAGCAGCGCGCCTCCCAGCCCATCGATCCACAGGTGCGTGCTCATCGGAATGAGCTTCACCAGGCCCAGCTCATACCGCGTCGCGAGGCTCTGCACGATGGTCAGCGCCCCCAGGGCCACCGGCACCCATGTCTCCGGTCCGCCCCTGTCGAACCCGAACAGCCAGGGCGCGGCAATGAGAATGACGCCGGCCAGGTAGTCCAACACCCCGTGCACATAAGTGGGCAGGAACCGATACGAATGCCTGTTTTCAATCTGTGACTGGTTCATGCGCAACGATAGTTGCCCGATCTGACGCCCCGGTTTTCGCGGAATAATTCCCACGTAACGTGTCGCCGGCACGCCGCAGCGCCGCCCCAAGACCTCCGCAGCCGGCGCAACTTCCGCACCCGGCCCTGTTTGTGGCGCAACCACCACCCCGGTATGCTATCGAGATCGTCGTCCCAGGCGCTCGCGCGCGTCCTTTCCGCTTCGCTGGTATTTAGGCCCGGCGGAGCGTGTTCGCGCGGACCGCAAAAGCAACCCGGCGCCCGCGCGCGGGAGAGCGGCCTTCGCCCGGCAGATCGGCCATGAACCCGGACCCGGAAAAACTCCTCATTGATCGACTCCGCTCCGGCGATACGTCCGCCGTTGCAGAGATCCGCGCCCGCTACCAGCCCGAGCTCCAGCTCTTCTGCCGCCGCATGGTGTACAACGAGTCCCTGGCCGAGGACATCGTGCAGGATGTCCTGCTCAAGTGCTGCAAGACCGATCCGAACGGCCTCCCGGCCGGCAGCCTGCGCGGCTGGCTCTACCAGGTCGCCCGCAATCGCAGCATCGACGAACTCCGTCGCATGAAGCCCGACGTGCGCCTCTCGGCCGCCCAGAGCGAGAGCCATCTCTGGGCCAACGCCGCCGTCCCCGTCGATCCCACGTCGACACCGGCCGGCAAGGCGATGCGCGCCGATCGCGTCCGCCGCGTGCAGCTCGCCATCGACGCCATGGACGAAACCCTTCGGGAAGTGGTCATACTCTACTTTTTCCAGGGCCTCTCGCGCAACGAGGTCGCCGATGCCATCGGCTTGACGCTGGCGGGCACCAAGGCCCGGCTGTCGAAAGCCACGCGCGAACTTCGCCGCCGCCTCCAGGCCCTCGACGATTCATCCCTATGAAGTGCGCAGACGTCGAGGATGCGCTGCTCGATTATCTCGAGGGGCAGCTCGCCCAGGCCGAGTCCGCCGCGATGCGGGCACACTTCGCCGGCTGCCACGCCTGCCAGTCCGCCCTTGAGGATGTGCGCGAAATGCTGGGCATGCTGGAAAGCGCCCGCAGCTGCCAGGAGCGGGTCTGGCGCGACCGATCCGGCGCCGGCAGAACCAGTGCCGCTTTTTCCGCCGTCGCACCTCCCGCGCCGGGCTGGCAGCCCGGCATGAGACTGGGCGACTTCGAAATCCTCGGCGAGATCGGCCGCGGTGGAATGGGCGTCGTATTCCGCGCCATGCAGACCAGCCTCAATCGCGTCGTCGCCCTCAAGGTCATGCCCGGTGTCGTCGCATCGTCAGCCAGCGCCGTCACCCGCTTCCAGCGCGAGGCACAGGCCGCCGCCAAGCTCCACCACACCAACATCGTCCCCGTCTATGCCCAGGGCGAACAGGACGGTCACTTTTATTATGCGATGGAGCTGATCGACGGCGTCAACCTCGGCAGCCTCATTCGCCAGTATCCGCACGATGTGCTCAGCCGCCTCGCCGGCGACAGTCTCGTCACGATGTCGTCGTCGGAAGAATCCGCCGTCTCAAGTGCAATTACCACGGCACCCACTCCCCGCCGGGTCCGCGACTATCGCCGCCTCGCCCGCCTGCTGGCCGACGTCGCCGACGGCCTCGACCATGCCCACCGCCAGAACGTCATCCACCGCGACATCAAGCCGCAGAACCTGATGCTCGGCCGCGACGGCGCCCTGCATATCACCGACTTCGGCCTCGCCCGACTGCTCGACGAGCCCAATGTCACCGTGACGGGCGAAATGCTCGGCACGCCGGCCTACATGTCGCCCGAGCAGGTCGATTCCGATCGCGATCGCATCGACCATCGCACCGACATCTACTCGCTGGGCGTCACGCTCTACGAACTCTTGGCCGGCCGTCGCCCCTTCGAAGGCACCACGCGCGAACAGATCATCGCCCGCATCCGCACGCGCGAGCCGCGACCCCCGCGCAAGTGCAACGCCGATGTCCCGCTCGATCTCGATACGATCTGCCTGCGGGCCATGGAGAAAAACCCCGCCCGCCGTTACGCCAGTGCCGCCGACATGGCAGCCGATCTGCGCCGCTATGCCGACGACCGGCCGATCGTCTCGCGCCGCGTGGGACCGCTCGAAAAGGCCGTCAAATGGGTGCGCCGGCACCCCGCCCTGACCACGATCCTGTTCCTGTGCGCGCTGCTGTTGGCCGGAACGGGCCTGTGGACGCGCCAGTACCTCCACCAGCGCTACGAAGGCGCCATGACCGCCGCGCAGCGAGCCTTCGATCTGCTCGTCTTCGACGACTATCGCGACGTCGCAGGCGCCAAGGCCAGCCTGAATGATGCCCATCACATCCTCCGGGATGAACCCATCTACCTCGCCGCCATGGCCCTGTGCAACATCCTCGATCATCCCACGACCACGCTGGAGACCGTCAATCGCGTGCTGCAAACGCGTCCGGACGATACCGAGCTGCACTACCTGCGCGCCTGGGCGCTTCGCCGGCTCGAACGCCGCGCCGAATACGAAGACGCCATTCGCCTTGCCGACGAGCATGGCGGACCGCAGACCGCCGCCGCCCATTTCTTCCGGGCCCAGGCCCTCGTCCGCGAGCGCCCCGACGACGCCGTCGAGAACTACCGCACCGCCGCCGCCCTGCGCAAGGACAACTACCAGGCCGTCGTCCATCTCGGCCGCTGCCAGAACCACTGGACCTATCACCATCGCCGGCGCGATCGCTACGAAGAGCTGACGCGAAGCCTGCTCGCCGCCTGCACCCTGCGCCCGGACAAGGCCTACCCGCGCTATCTCCTCTCAATCGGCTATCGACTCTCCGCTGAAATGCATCGCGACGATGGCAACGACGCCGACGCCTCGAGGGACTTCGAAGCGGCACTCAACTGCGCCGCCATCGCCATCGACAATGAGCCCGACAGCCCCCGCGGCTATGCCGCCGAGGCCGAGCTCTGGGAATCAGTCAACGACCTGGTCAGCGCGCTCGACGCCCGCAATCGCGGACTGCTTCACTGCCGCACGAATGACGAGTTCATCGAGTTCCTGTCCTATCGATGGCGGATCTACTTCTGGTTGAACGAGCTTGATAAGGCACGTGCCGACCTGGCCCGCCTGGCCGAACTGGCAACCCCCGCCGATCCGCGGCGGCACTGGTACGAACACCTGTTTCCCGCGCTCATCAATGCGGACTCGGCTGAGCGCTCGGCAGCCATCGAGCAGGTGGTCGCCGCCGCGCGACACGCCGCCAATGAGCGCAGCCAGCTCGATGCCGCCGCCGTCATGCACTGGCTCGGCGAGCCCGTACACGCGGCCATCATCATCGCCGGCTTCGTGCGCGAGCCGGCCGCCCAGCCGGACGACGACGCATCAACGCCTCGCGACTGGCACCGACTGTCGCGCGGGCTGCTGTCCGGCGAGCACACGTTCGACGACCTGACGGACGCCGCCGACCGGGAGTACGACAAATCCATCTGGGCCGCCCCGCATTTTTTCGCCGCCGCCGTCGCATTCTCCAGTGGCAACGACGATGCCGTGAACCGCCACCTGGCCGCCTGCGAGGCAACCTACGACTTCGACGACTATTGCTATCTCGCCCGCGTTATCAGCCGCCGAATCGCCGCCGATCCCGGCTGGCCCCGGCGTTTGCAGCCCCCACGGTGACAAGGAGCCCGATTTCTCCATTTTTTTACGAGCCGGTTGCACCCCCCGCCCCGTCTTCTCTCCCAGCCCGATGCGCCGAATCGGTACAATTGGCTCCGTCAGCCAGACCGCCCCTGCCACGACGGGACGTGCGCAATCAGCGGCTGACGCCGGAGGGCGGTAGTCCTGTTGCAGGACAACACACAGCCGGGGAGTCGAGAACTCGCCCGGCCGGAGGAGCGCGCCGAATGAGCCTGCTGCACAAGTTTTCGGGATGGTGCTACTTGCGCGCGCTGCTTGCCGCAGCCGTGCTCTTGCCCGCGTTAATTTGCGCCAGGGCCGACGCCGAGCCGCAGGCGATCAATCCGATCCGCCTGCCGGACTTCACCATCGATCTCGATTCACCCACGCTCGATGACGGCGTCCTGCTGGCGGGCGATGTCCTGAACAAACCCGGGCCGCTCGTCGTTCGGCCCGCCGCCACGCTCCGACTGTTCAGCCCGCTCGATGATCTGGATGCCATGTCGTTCAGCCGAAGCGATGTAGCGCCGGGTCAGACCTTACTTCTGCTGTTCGGTGTCGATCGCGCCTCGATCGGTCTCGCGCCGCCCGACCCCGGCCTCGTGGCGCAGAACCGCCCCTACAACGTCCTCGACCAGGCCGCCAAACATCAGGCCGCCGGCGACATCTTCATGACCCTCACACCCTTCACGCTCGACGGCCCGCTGCCATTCGAAGGTTTCGGTCCCGGCACGGCGGCCAACAACACCCTCGTCAGGAACCAGGGTGATACCGGCGGCGTCGACAAGGACCTCAAGCCGGAAGTAAGCCCCGAAGTCTTCACCGACCCCCTGGCGGAAATCGACGATTCCGACGGCATCGCCGGAGAGCCCACCGGTGGCATTCCATTCGGCCCGCGCGGCGTGCCCGGCGCCGACAACGTCTTGTTCTTCAGCATCACGCGCGATAGCCCATCCTTGACGTCACTGCCCGGCACCCCCAGCGGCGCCAATGTCTACGGCGATCTCGACCCGTCCGCCCCAGGCGGCGAGTTCGTCTATGCCAGCGCTGCGCAACTCAGCCTGATTCCCGGCCCGCTCGGCGACGACATCGACAGCCTCGTGGTCATCGACAACGGTGATCTTGTCTTCAATCCTCAAAACGACGCCATCATCTTCTCGCTGGCCCGCGGATCCCCCACGCTTCAGGAGTTCGAACTCGGCCCCGCCGACCTGCTCAAAACACAATCGAATGGCATTCCGGCCGTGTTTGCCCCGGCAAGCCTGCTTGGCCTGGCCCCGACCGACAACATCGATGCCCTCGAGGTCCATCCCGCCGGCAACATCAACCAGGAGATCTTCCAGCGCGCCATCTTTCGCGTCCTGCCCGGCGACTACAACGACGACGACCAGGTCAACGAGATCGACTGCGATGCGTTTCCGGCGTGCTACAGCGGTCCCGGCCTCACCTACGACGACAACGGCATCATGACCCACAGCGTCAGCGTCGGCCCCGGCCCGAATTTCGATCCCGAAGTCCTGGTGGTCGAAACCGGCGACCTGGTCCAATGGGTCTGGCAGGATGGCCCCCACAACGTGATCAGCGGCGTCAATTCATTCGACGGCGCATTTCATTCCGGCCCGCCGCAATCCACGCCGGGATACGCCTTCACGGTCATCTTCGACAAACACCTCGAAAACGTCCATCCGCGGTTCCAGGGCCGCTATCGATACTTCAGCGCGCCCGACCTTGCAGATGACATGACCGGCGTGATCGATGTCAACGATCATCCCTGCGCCACATTCGACATGGACTTTGACGACGATGTAGACTGCACAGACTGGCAGCTCTTCCGCGCCTTTGCCGCGCTCGACGGCGAACCCTGCCCGCTGCTCACGATTCCGGAATTCGTGCAGGCCACCCTGGGCACGCCCCTTCTGCCGGGTCACACCTGCATGGCCGACATGAACGGTGACAACGCCAATGATGGCCTCGATGTACAGCCGTATGTCGACGCCCTGCTCGGTTCCTGATCGGCGTCCGGCCCACGATCGCCGATGTTTCGCCTTTCGCTGTCGCCCGGCAGCCCTGCCAGCCGGCGATTCCGTCATGCCATCATGGCAGCCTGCCCGGTCTCATTCGCTGCACCGCACCGGGCCGCCTGCCAATAAGCTTTTGCCAGCAAACCACTTACATTCAATTGCGGCCATGGCTGGAGCATGGCACCCGCCTTGCTCCCTAGGATCGTGCATCGCCGCGCGCATGACAAATTCGCGCGGCAACTTAAAGCAACATGCGGCCCGACAAACAGGAGTTTGCACATCATGGGAAAAATCATCGGCATTGACCTCGGCACCACCAACTCCGTCGTCGCCGTCATGGAGGGAGGCACCCCCAAGGTCCTCACCAACTCGCTCGGCTCGCGGACCACGCCCTCCGTCGTCGCCTTCACCGACAAAGGCGAACGACTCGTCGGACAGGTCGCCAAGCATCAGCAGGTCACCAACCCCCGCAACACCACCTACAGCATCAAGCGCTTCATGGGGCGCCGACACAACGAAGTCGCCTCAGAGGAGAAGCTCGTGCCCTACGAGATCGTCGGCGGCCCCGAGGAACTGGTGAAGGTCCGCGTCCGCGGCAAGGACTACACCCCGCCCGAGATCAGCGCCATGATCCTCCAGGACCTGAAGAAGACGGCGGAAGATTATCTCGGCGAAAAGGTTACCGCAGCGGTGATCACCGTCCCCGCCTACTTCAACGACGCCCAGCGCAAGGCCACCAAGGAAGCCGGCGAGATTGCCGGCTTCGAAGTCAAGCGCGTCCTGCCCGAGCCCACCGCCGCGGCCCTTGCCTACGGCGAAGACAAGCACAAGGGCGGCAAGATCGCCGTCTTCGATTTGGGCGGCGGAACCTTCGACATCAGCATTCTCGATGTCGGCGAAGGCGTCTTTGAGACGCTGGCCATCAACGGTGACACGCACCTCGGCGGCGACGACGTGGATGAACTGCTCATCGACCACGTCGCCGAGAACTTCCGCAAGGAGACCGGCATCGACCTCCGCAAGGACCCCATGTCGCACCAGCGGCTGAAGGAGGCCTGCGAGAAGGCCAAGTGCGAACTGTCGTCCAGCATGGAGACGACGATCAACCTGCCGTTCATCACTGCCGATGCCAGCGGCCCCAAGCACCTCAACCAGACGATCACCCGCAGCAAATTCGAGCAGATCATCGATCCGCTGATCGAGCGCTGCCGGCGTCCGGTTCTCAAGGCCCTCGAGGATGCCAAGCTCACCGCGAAGGACGTCAACGAGTGCATCCTCGTCGGTGGCTCCACGCGCATTCCCGCCGTCCAGCGGCTGTGCAGGGAGATTTTCGGCAAAGAGCCGAATAAGAGCGTCAACCCCGACGAGGCCGTCGGTATCGGCGCCGCCATCCAGGCCGGCATCATTGGCGGCGACGTCAAGGACATCCTCGTCCTCGATGTCACCCCGCTGTCACTCGGCGTCGAGACCCTCGGCGGCGTCATGACGCCCATGATCACCCGCAACACGACCATCCCGACCAGCAAGAAGGAGATCTACTCCACTGCGTCGGACAACCAGCCCGAAGTGACCATCCACGTCCTCCAGGGCGAGCGCCAGATGGCCATCGACAATCGCAGCCTCGGCAAATTCAACCTGACCGGCATCGCCCCGGCCCCGCGCGGCATGCCGCAGATCGAGGTCACCTTCGACATCGACGCCAACGGCATCCTGAACGTCAGCGCCAAGGACCTCGGCACCGGCAAGGAGCAGAAGATCCGCATCGAGGGCTCCTCCGGCCTGACCGAAGCCGAAGTCGAAAAGATGCGCAAGGAGGCCGAGCAGTATGCCGAGCAGGACAAGAAGAAGCGCGAGCTCATCGACGCCAAGAACCAGGCCGACCAGGTCGTCTATCAGACCGAGAAGACGCTCCAGGAGCACGGCGAGAAGGTGCCCGCCGCCGACCGAAGCAAGGTCGAAAGCGCCGTCTCCAACCTGAAGGACGTCCTGAAAGGCGACGACGCCGGAGCAATCAAGAAGGCGATCGAGAATGTCATGACCGCGTCACAGGCGATCGGCAAGATCATCTACGAACAGTCCGCCAAGGCCGGCGCCGCCCCGGGCGCCGAAGCCGGCGAGCCCGGCCGCGGCGGCGTGGATGAAGCCGTCGCCGGCAAGGGGGGGAAGAAGGATGATGATGTGATCGACGCGGAGTTTGAAGTGAAGGAGTAACAACATCGGGTAAGATGGCCCCCCGGAGAAACACCGGGGGGCTTTTTTTTTGGTCTTAGTTTGCACTGTTAGCCACGACATGGGCGAGCCTCGTGCGCGGCGATCTCTGCATCCGCAGTTTCCGCGTCGGTCTCGGCGTTATCGACGGCACTCCCCTCTGCCGCTGTCTTTGTCCTGTTAGCCGAATAGCGATTACTGTGGTATAGTGACGGTGACGAAGAGTTGCAAATTGCGTTCACGGAGGAACCTCAGTATGTCACCGAATGCCCACCGATCAGCCCCTACAGTTGCACATTTCAGGCACATTCGACCGAATCTGAAAGAATGGTTGAGGTACGCCGACGTCTGCCTCGAGCAAGCCCGAGGAAAGTTCGGGGTGGCGCGTTGTAGTGATCCGGCTCGCTGGCTCCGCGAGACAGTGCGGCTACACCAGGAATCATCAAGCCTGCCGCTCGCTTCCGGCGAGGATTGGGACCGGATGCAATCCCGCCTTTGGAACCTGTCAACATGCGAATACGCGATACTCGAACGAGTGCGTCGAGAGGAGGGAATTTACCTTCCTCCGGATCCTTGGGGTTGCGTTTGCGGTTGTGCGGGTGCCTTGTACTTCTATCGCATTCACCGCGAGTCGGATAGCACATCCATAAAGAACGATGCGTACAACTGGATGCTCTGTGAGCTTTCGCGTGCCTCTAGAAGTGCTTGGACGAGCAACGCCTGCTCGGATGAATGCCTTAGGACGCTGTGGTGGGCGCTAAATGGGTTGAAAAGGGCTAGCTAGAGCTGTGACGAACGAAGAACGACGGAGAATGTACTTCAAAGCACTCCACAAGAGCCTGCATCAGTCAGGCCTAGGAAAGGTTCCCAACGACTGTATTATTTGCCCTCTTTGTTGGACGCTAACTCAGTACGCCGATTTACGGCTTGAGCACATCGTACCCGGGAGCGTAGGTGGCAGGAGAGATATCCTGTCTTGCGAGAGATGCAACAATTCGCACGGCAGTAGCCTCGACTCCCAACTTAAGAAATATCAGGAGATCTGCGACGCATTTAATGGGCTGCAGCCGATCCGCGCGACGATGTCGGCCCTGGGAAACAATGTGAAGGTCAACATGCAATGGGGCTCCCGATCCAACAACATTCAGATCGTCGATAAGGCGTCAAACCCGGCCGCCGTACAAGCCCTCATGAGCAAGGGAGCAAGCGGGGAAATCAGCGAGTATCAATTCAAGCTTGGGCTGGGATACACCAAAAGCGGATTCAGGAGAGCCCTTATCAGATGCGCGTACCTGGCTCTCTTCAGGAAGTTTGGCTATTCGTATGTGAAGCACGAGGCACCCCAATTCATCCGTCGCTTGATTTGCGAAAGCGGGCGCGCGGATCCCAAGCTCCGCTCGATCGTTGCCGAAGTACGGGGCGCCAACTTCCCGTACAACGTGCCGTACTTCTTAGTACCAGTTACAATTGGCAACATCGACTGCGCTCTTGTGTTCATTAGGCTGCGGCGACTGTCCACATCGATTCACGCAGTGTATATGCCCAACACGTCGTGTTCACCCGCCAGCTACATGGATGTGATGGATCGGTGGAGCGCCCAAGCGGACGGGGCTACGTTAACGCTCCCTTTAGTAGGTGTTTTCAATTGACCTAATACAGCTTCTCAAATTCATCTTTCGCCATTAGAGCGACTACTTCATCAGGTACGCTAAACTGGGAGTCTCTATTCGTGAATAGTTGACCTCCGTAACACCACCTTTGGTCATGGAATTGCCGAAACATTACTCCAATCGCGGCGACCCGCTTCCGGACCGATATGAATTTGTGCATCTCCGGCGCTATCTGATGCCATTCAAGTTTATATGGATCACCTAGGCTCTCCACGAGAATAAGGCGATGCTCACTGTCCGCGATATCTGACAACTGCTTTAGTTTCTTTCTGACTCTCTCAATAATTCCTTCTTCTACATCGATTTCCGCTTGCTCTATTCTAACGAAGGTCCTACCAAACACCCTGCTTTCGTAATCATCTGCCAAGGGGTTCCTTAGCTTCTCCAAGAACTGAATTCTTCGGGCTCTCGAATGATCGGCAATAAATGTCCAATCATGCGGCTTACCCTCTGTAATCGGATTGATGTCGTCAGCCTCACAGAACGAATAGAGCTCAATGTTGCCAAAACCGCCCGATTCACGGTAAGTATTCCACGGTCGCTTTAGCCACTGGCTGAGCATTCGTCGCAGCGAGGCTGCTATCACCTTGATATTCTCGAATTCATACGGTGGCGCCAACAACATCTTTATCGCGACTTTCGCCTTCCACCCAAACTCTTCGACTACGTCCTTGGCCGTATCCATTATCCCATCTAGAAACTTCTCGACCCGCTTGTAGTGTTCTGACACGCGTAAAGCTTGACATTCGCATATCCACTCCGCGCCATCGTGTTTTACGATAAAGTCTGCTCGCCTACTTCCTACTATTGGCTGTAATTCCACCTGTGGCCAAAACCGCTTGAATCTGTAGGCCATCGCCAACTCAAACCGGGTTGCTTCATAGTCTGATTTCAAGTTGTTGATGACGCTTGGGAAGCTCCTGTCGGTTTTGAAGACTTCCAAGTATGTCGCGAGCTCCAGCACCTCGCTTGTATTCTCCGTACTCGGTTTTCTAAGAATCTCACAAGCGGACAAGCCGTCCTTCCCGAGAATCCGAAGTACATTAGTCCGCTCCTCAAGCTCCTTTTTTTGATAGTACCATTCGCGCGTAACACAGCGTAGGATTTGAGCGTAGGCGTCTCTAATGCGAGCCCTTGGAACTCTAAGCTTGCCAGCGAATTGCTCCGCCTGGGCCAGGGCGGCCTCGATTGTGGGCGGGCGCACTAGCTGAAGAAACTCGGGGTCGTTTGCAATCGGATTATGTGGACGCCTTCTCGACAATGGATCCGCCTCCGGAAACGCGACGTAGAGTACAACCCGGCTACGCCTTGGTTCCAAGCCCATGGCCAACGCAAAAGGCGCGTCGGGATCGCACCATACGGAACCGTGCCGCTCTATAGTTATATGGTGGGTGGCATGCCGACGCCAAACCAGCGGCATTCCCCGTGGCGTGATCAGCAATGCCTCCATCGGTGCTATCGGCCGAGTGAACGGTCCGGCGTCGGCATGCGGGCACAGAGTCAACCGTGCTTGTGCAGGCATCCCTTTCCCACCCGCTCTCGCCGGACTCCTTCCGGCGGAACAGTGAGCACCTTTAATGCGTAGACGCTCACCGCCCGCCGTCAGCGTGACGCCGCGCGGGAAGTGTCAACCACGCGACGCGCGCCCCGGTTTGTTCCGGTTTGTTCCGCCCATTTTTTCCGTGCGGCGCGCGAGCCGCGCGAATCGCGGCCCGGGGCACGGGGATACGAGCACGCAATGCCCGAACCCATTTGTAACAATTTCAGATTATCTTCACCCGCCCGCAGCCCCGACGCGCACAGCCCCTCGACCCCCCAAGCCCCTCGGTCCCTCCGACCCTCTTCCGGTTCCCTGTTCCCCGTTCCCTTCTCCCTGTTCCCCCTGTTCCCCGTTCCCTCTACTCAATCGAAAAACCGCGGCACGATCCTCCCCGTCCCCCGCGCATACGCCGCATACCCCTCCCCGAACCGCTCCCGCATCATCCGCTCCTCCCGCGGCACGCGCACGACATACAGCGGCACAAATGTCGCCACCGCCGACCAGCCTGCCAGCCAGTTGTCCAGCAGCAGCCCCTGTGCAAGACCGAACAGAAAGATCGCCGCGTACATCGGGTGCCGCACCCGCCGGTACACCCCGTGCGTCACCAGTCCGTGCCCCTCGTACAGCTCCAGGCTGAACGACCAGTTCGGCCCCAGATCGGCGTGCGACCGCCGGAAGAGCCACAGGGCCACCAGCATGACACCCAGCCCCGCCCAGTGCGCCGCCGCCGGCAGGTCAACATCCGCAAACGACAACAGCGGCGTGAAGATGTACAGCACGGGCAGCAGCAGCGTGCCCAGCGCGACGAATGCGAGCAGCCCCTTCTCCAGCCCGTCCACGTGCCGCTCGATCTTCGCCTGCCCCTTCGCCCGCTGTTCATAAACATGGCGCGTCCAGGCATAGACGACGAAGCCGGCCAGAAAGACGATGTTCCAGGGGTGATCGAGCATGTTCATTTGCTGTTCGGCGCAGGACACGGAACCCCCAGCCGGCCGAGAACGTCAGAATGGAAGCCGCCAACAGGCGCCTGAGCAATCCCGGTCACGAGTGGAGCCTGAATCATGCAGCGATGCCACACAAATGCAAAGATCGGAGTTTCGCCTGTCGACATCCTGTTGGTTTCAACTTGCACGCCATTAATGGAACAGCCGCCTTCGCCGTTCGTCCGTCTTCCTTGCAGCAGGCCTGATCGACCGCGGCCGTCGCGTACACCGGCCCGATCGAACACCGTGCAACGGAGACCGACAGCATGACCATTCAGCAGATCATCCTGGCACTCACGCAGCACCCGAACTTCATTGACGTCTGGGAGCACGCCATTATCGGGAGCCTGCCCGGCGGCACGACCATTCAAGGTATCATCGCCATCCTGATCGGCCTGTAGAAAACGCCATCATCAAAGCCTGGGCCCATTTTCAGAGCCGGGCTGTCTTCAGCCCGGACTCCCCAAAAAAAGCACGGGCCCTCCAAGTAACGCACACAAACACCGTAGTCCCGCGCAGTTCGCAGGCCGCGACCATGCGACAAACGCGACGCCCACATCGTCGCCGATGATTCGCGGTCGCGGCCGTCTTCGCGGCACCGCCATCCTCCCTGCACACACCAGCTCGGCACGACAACGGCGACGCCGCCCGCCGCCCGCCGCCCGGGCCGCACCGCCCGGCCCCGTTTGTCTCGCGATGCGCTGAGCTATTCTATTGAGTGATGTTGCGGCGCGGCCCCCACAGCCCGCTCGACGCGATGACGCCGGCATCCTTCCGCGCGCTTCGCTTTGCCTCGGATTGCGCCGCCTGTTTTTCTGCGCCGCCCACGGTTTGCCGGGCTGTGACGCGCTGTGCCGCAGCTTTTTTACCGCGCGCTGCCGCGAGACCCGTGGAATTTTGGGCTGCCCCGGAGCCCGGGGATGATTTTTTTCTGCACCGGCTGTATCGTAAAAGCATGGTTCGCCGGGTCCGACCGGCCGCGGCCGAAATTCACATCCGCAGGCCGCTCGTGCGGCGGCGAAATCGAGTCCTTTCACACGGAAAAACACGGACATCCGCTTCATGCTCGACGAACTCTTCCGACACCAGGCAGAACTCAACCGCCGCATCGGCTTCGACCCCGACAAGCTGCGCGAAAACTTCGATCCGCGCCTCGCCGGCGAGTGGCTCAACAACTACCTCATGGCCGCCGCCAACGAACTCGAGGAGCTGCGCAACTGCACCTTCTGGAAGCACTGGTGCGCCGAGGCCCGCCAGGGCCGCCGCTTCGAGCTGCACGATCTCCAGAACGCCCGCGTCGAGGTCATCGATATCCTCTTCTTCTGGATCTCCATGGCCCAGTGCCTCGGCCTCGACGCCCACGACGTCGTCGAGCTCTACAAGCAAAAGCTCCAGGTCAATCACGACCGGCAGACGAAGAACTACGCGATGAGCGGCAAGACCGAGGACGACAACAAGGACATCCTGCTCAGCCGCGACGCGAAGCAGGACTGACGCGGGCCCCGATGGCCGCGCATAGCCGGCGGGCGTGCCGGCGCCCGAACACATCCAGCCCACCGGTTGGTGTCAAATTGTTGGCACTATCCGGTCGGGCGAACCCTCGGTGAGGCGACATGTCGAGCCACGAGGCGACACAGATTCTGCAGGCCATGGACAAGGGCGCGAGCGATGCGGCGTCGCGGCTCATGCCGCTCGTCTACGAACAGCTGCGCGATCTGGCCCGCAGCTACTTCCGCAACCAGCCCAGCGACCACACCCTCCAACCCACCGCCCTGGTTCACGAGGCCTTCGTGCGCCTCGTCGGCCAGGACGTCGAGTGGACCGGCCGGGCCCATTTCCTCGCCGTCGCCGCGGTGGCCATGCGCGGCATCGTGGTCGACCACGCCCGCCGCCGCGGCGCCGCCAAGCGCGGCGGAGATCGCCATCGCGTCACCATGTTCGATCCCGCCACCGACGGCGCGCCCCTCGACGCCCTCGATATCGACGAGGCCATGAAGGCCCTTGCCGAACACTACCCGCGACAGGCCCGCGTTGCCGAACTGCGCTTCTTCGGCGGCATGTCCGTCATGGAAGTCGCCCACGTGCTCGACACGTCCAAGAGCACCGTCGAGGAGGATTGGCGCTTCGCCCGCGCCTGGCTCAACGCAAGACTGAAGGGAAAGGGGGCGGAATGACGCCGCCACGGCACGAGCGCATCGCGGAGCTTTTTCGCCGGGCGAGCAGGCTTCCGGCACAGGAGCGCGAGGCATTCCTGCACGCCGCCTGCGCCGACGGCGACGAACGCGCCGAACTCGACATGCTGCTCGCCGCCGATGCGGCGGATGGCTCGCCCATCGATACGCCGCCGTCCTTCCGCGCCGCCGCGCTCTTCGCCCTCGAATCGGCTGCCGATCTCGACGCCGCGCAGTTTTCCAGCGGCCGGATGGATGGCTCGCCGCTGCCCGGCAACCTCGACCGCTATAACATCATCGCCAGGATCGGCGAAGGCGGCATGGGCACCGTATTCCTCGCCGAGCAGACCCATCCCATCCGCCGCCGAGTCGCCCTCAAGATCATCAAGATCGGCATGGACACTGCCGCTGTCGTCGCCCGCTTCAATGCCGAGCGGCAGGCACTGGCGATGATGAACCACCCGGCCGTCGCCCGCGTCCTCGATGCCGGCTCGACGCCCGAAGGCAGGCCCTACTTCGTCATGGAACATGTCGATGGCCTGCCGATCACCGATTACTGCGATCGCCATCGACTGACCATCCGCGAACGGCTCGAACTCTTCGTCCAGGTCTGCCACGGCGTGCAGCACGCCCACCAGAAGACCATCATCCACCGCGATCTGAAGCCCTCCAACGTGCTGGTCTGCGCGCAGGACGGACGGCCCGCCCCCAAGATCATCGACTTCGGCGTCGCCAAGGCCATGACGGCCTCGCTGACCGAGCAGAGCCTCCATACGCAACAGGGGCAGATCATCGGCACGCCGGCCTACATGTCGCCCGAGCAGGCGGCCGGCGGCGACGACATCGACACGCGCACCGATATCTACTCGCTGGGCGTCATGCTCTATGAGCTTCTGGTCGGCGCGCTGCCCCACGAACGAAAGCTGCTGCGCTACAGCGATTATGCCGAACTGCAACGGTCCATTCGCGAATCAGAGCCGCTCCGCCCCAGCACGCGCATCGGCCGGCTGACCGACTCGATCCCCGCCCTCGCCGAGTGCCGCCGCATGGCGCCCGCCGCCCTCAAACGGCTGCTCCGCGGCGAGCCCGACTGGATCACGATGAAGGCCCTGGAAAAGGATCGATCGCGGCGCTACGCCTCCGCGGCCGATTTCGCCGAAGACATCGTCCGCCATCTCCGCGGAGATGCAGTCACGGCCGGTCCGCCCAGCCGCGTCTATCGCCTCGGCAAACTGGTGCGCCGCAATCGCGGCATCTTCGCGGCCGCAGCCATAGTGCTGTTCACGCTGATCGCCAGCCTCGCCGCCGTCACCGTGCAATACTACGAGGCCGAACAGGCCCGCGCCGAGCAGGAGCAGCAGCGCCGTCTCGCCGAATCGGCTCGCGAAGCCGAACAGCGGCAGCGCCATCTCGCCGAGAAAAGCGAGCGGCTTGCCACCCTTCGCGCCGGCGAACTCGAGCAGGTCACGCAATTTCAGAGCCGCATGCTCGCCGGGATAAGCCCGCTCGCCACCGGAGAGGCGCTGGTCAACGATCTGCGCGAACGCGGCGCGGCCGCCCTCGCGAAGAGCGGCGCCGACGAGGAGGAAGTCTCCCATGCCCTGGCCGAATTCGACCGCTTCGTGAGCGGCGTGAATGCCGTCAACGTGGCACTCAGGCTCATCGACGAGCGCATCCTCGACCCCGCCGCGCAGCTCATCCTGCGGGAGTTCGAGGACCAGCCGCTGACGCGCGCGGCCCTGCGCCTGACGCTCGCCAGCACCTACCGCGATTTCGGCCTCAACGACAAGGCCCTGCCGCTGTTTGAGGCCGCGCTGGAAACGCGACAGCGCGAACTCGGGAATGAACATCCTCTGACGCTGGATGTGGTCCACAACCTGGGCATGCTTCATGTTGCTATGGGAAAAACGGACGAGGCCCGGCGGCTACTGAGCGCCAATCTCGATGCCCGGCGCCGCATCCTCGGCGAAGACCATCGCGAGACGCTCAACTCGCTGAACAGCATGGGCTACTGCCTTAATGCCATGCGACGCCCCGATCTGGCGGAGCCCTATTATCGCGCGGCCCTCGAAGGCCGACGCCGCGTTTTCGGCGACAACGACGCCCATACTTTGTCGTCGCTGAACAACATGGCCTCGCTGCTGATGGACGTGGGCAGGCTCGCCGAAGCCGAGCCCTACTACCGTGAGGCCCTCGAAGGCTTGCGCCGCGTCCAGGGCAACGAACATCCGCAAACCATGATAGCCATCAACAACTTCGGCATGCTGCTTCGCTCCATGGGCCGGCTCGAGGAGGCAGAGCCCTATTACCAGGAGGCACTCGAGCTTCGTCGGCGCGTTCTTGGGGACGAGCACCCGGACACGCTGATTTCCCTGAACAACATGGGCTTCCTCATGAAGGCCATGGACCGTCCCGCCGACGCCGAGTCGTACTATCGAGAAGCCCTCAAGCTCCGCCGGCGCATCCTGGGAAACGAACATCCCCAGACGCTCACGTCGATCTACAACCTTGCCGGCCTGCTGTATTCCATCGGCCGGCACGCCGATGCCGAGGCACACTACCGCGAAGCCCTCGAGGCAAGCCGCCGCACCCTTGGGGAACGTCATCCCGATACACTCGACTGCGAGGCCGCCCTGGGAACGCTGCTGCGCTCGTGCGGCCGCTTCGCCGAGGCCGAAGCGCTGCTCTCGTCGGCCCTGTCCGGCTATCGTGCCGCACTGGCCGAGGACCATCCGCGCACCCTGATGACGCTCGCCCGGCTGGGCACGCTCTACCACGAGACCAATCGCCTCGACGAAGCAAAACAGGCGCATCGCCAGGCGGTGGAGGCCATGCAGCGCCGGATGGGTCCGGAACATCCCATGACTCTCGACGCCACAGAAGGGCTTATCGATGCCCTGGTCCTCTCGGATGAGCTTGACGAAGCCGAGTCCCTTGCCCGCCAGGTCGCCTCCGCCCGCGGCCGAACGGCGGGCGAGCGACATTCCGCCACGTTCCGTTCGACGATCATCCTCGCTCGCGTCCTCGTGCTGAATGGCAAGCTGACCGAGGGCACGGCGCTCGCGCGGGCCGCCATCGATCGCGCCGGCGACGCGAAAAAGAATCCCGCGCTGGGCGTGCTGCTCGGTTCCTACGGCGCCGCGCTGGCGAAGGCCGGCGAGCTGGTTGCTGCCGAGGAGGCGCTGATCGAGGCACATCGACTGGTCTCGGACACCTTTGGCCCCTCCCACGTCGAGACCGCCAGGATCGCTCGGTTTCTCGCCGAACTCTATGACGCGCTTGAAGCGGCGGACGGCGGACAGGGCTTTGCCGCGAAAGCGGCTCAGTGGCGTAAGAGCGCGCTTCCCCCCGACTGACGTAAAAATGCCGAAGCGCCGGACAGCTTTCGCAAATCCGGCGCTTCGGCCAGGTTCATGGGTGCCGTCAGTCCGGCATCATTCCACCCAGTAGTTGATCACCTCAAACTGCTGGCCGGTCGCCGGATGGCTGTGCCGATAGGTGAACAGCCCGAATCGGTACTGGTCATCGGCGAAACGATCGGCGCTGATGTTTCCGACGACGCCGGTGTACGTCGTCGCCGTACCCGCCGTCAGTGCGAAGGATCGCTCGGCCTCGAAACCGAAGCTCGCCCCGACTTTGTAGCCGCCCAACGTCGTCTCCGCCTCGAACTCGAACTCCAGCGCCAGACTCGCGCCGGCGCTGAACTCTTCGGCCACCTCGATCGACAGCTCGGTCTCGCCGTTGCCCTGTCCGACCGAGTGCGGGCCGTTCTGCATCAGCGGATTGCCGCCGAAGCTGGCCATGATCTGGTCCTTCTGCCCCTGCGTCGGGTAGCTGGAAGGATCACCGATCGTGTGCTGCAGAATCGACTCGTCGATCTTGATGCTGCCCTCGGTGACGCTGGCATTATAGAACTCGCGCTCGGCGAGCATAATCATGGGGTCGCGCGGCAGCCAGACGTCGACGACCGTGCCGATCAGCTCAGGCTCCACGTGCGACAGAATCTTGTACACGTAGCGGTCCATCGGCTGCGTCAGGAAGATGACACCATCTTCCATAGGCCCGGTACTGCGCACCACGCTCTTGGTCAGCGTGTAGGAATGGCTCGCCGACACCCCGAGTTTCGTCTTCAAACTCGCGCTGATGTCGATGGCGCTCTGTGTAAACGTGCGGTCCTCAACGCTGACGCCCACCACCACGCCGACGGATACGGTGAAGCCCAGCTCTTCCTCGGTGCCGATGCTCGAGCTGTTGCCGAAGCTGGTGCTGCACGCATCGGTGTTCTGGCCATCGCCCGACAGGCACGGCGGCGCCGCCAGCACGGCCAGGACGATCGGCTCGGTGTACACCAGGCTGTGCGATCCTTCGACGAATTCCATGATCGAGCCGTCCACGTCCGCATTGGCGGCGACCATGATCGGATTCGAATCAAATGCGATGGCCTTGGCATAAAGCCGCGTCATGTCGGGCGTGTCGGCCTTGGCATTCGACGCATACACCAGGAGCTTCTGCACACCGTTTTCGAGGCCGGTAAACATGACGTCATCCAGTCCGTCGCCCGTCACGTCGCCGACAGCCATGGCGCTGGTGTGGCGGCCGTACTGGTAGGTGTCGGGATCGTTCCAGGTGCCGTACATCGATGATGCCGGCAGTGCGTACGGCAGCTTCGTCCAGGGGGCTTCATTCCGCCAGTCGTCATAGAAGAATTGGTTCACCTGCACCTCTGCGATGTTGTCGCCGTCGATATCGAGCGTGTTCACATGCAGATACCGCACCTTGACGAGGCAGTCATCCGTCGAGAAGTCTGCGAGCGCCGCTCCGAGGGATTTGAAACCGGCCACCGCGTCGTCGAGTGCGATCAGAACAGCAGGCGGCGCGTCACAATCGTTGGGGGTGCAACCGGGAAAACCGGTGAGCCCCGCAAGGATGATCTCATTTACGCCGTCGGCATCGATGTCGCCCAGCGCCACACTGGATGCCACCGACGTGCGCAGCGTGCCCTCGGAAGTCCGCTCCTGCACCGGGCCGCTCATCAGTTCGTCGTGCTGCGCGGCCGCGTCGTCGTACACGAAGAGCCGGCAGTCGGCGATGGGACTGCAGAAATCCTTGATCTCGTTTACGACGGCAACCAGTTCGCTGCCCGCGTCATAGTCGAGGTTGCCGGCCGCGAGTTCGAGCGACATCGTTCCGTTCGGGACCATCCCGTCGATAGTCTTGGCCAACGATGCGTGACGAATGAATCCGTCGTTCTGATCGCTGAGGAACCAGAGATGGGCTTTGCTCGGAACACAGAGGCCCAGGGCGAGCTCCGCAACGCCGTCGCCGTCAAAATCGCCGGCAGCAACGGACACGTGTGTCACGTTCGCGAGCCGGCCGACGAGGATGTCCTCGACGGCGAAGTCACCTGACTCATCGTCCGTGACGTTGACGCGAATCTCATCGGCGCCTTTGCAATAGACGCTGACGATTTCGTCGAAACCGTCGCCGTCGACGTCGGCGGAAGCCGTTGCGCGACGCGTCTGGGGATTGGACATCTCGTTGATATTCTCCAGCAGCCAGGGCGCGGAAGGCGTGTCGCGCGTGTCCAGCGCCATGCCGAGCACGCTGATCGGCTCGCAGGTGTCGTCGGCCCGGCAGGACATGTCCTGAAACAGCGTGGCGATCTGGTCGGTGGCCGCGTCTTCCGGCGTGACTTCCGCGCCGGCGAGATAGAGCTCCGCCTTGGCGCCCAGGGTGTGCTTGGGACCCATCGGTGTGTACGATTCCGGAAGGGCGTTGCCCTTCGGATCGATCCGCGGCGTCTCTTCCGTGTTGACGCCCAGACGTTCGAGCGCTTCGGCCTGATCGGCTGCGGCCCCGGCCGGCTGTTCGGCTGGCGGCATCATCTGTTCGGTGCCACAGCCTGTTGCGACCAATGCGCAGACCACCACGGCGATCAATCCCCGCCGGATCTGGCTCGTCGCCCACGTGGCAATCCGCTCGCGGAACAGGTCACTCAGATGTCGTGGATTCGTGTTTGCAAGCATGACTTTCTCCCATGATTTGCCGGCGTGCTGTCGCACGCCCGTCCCACACTCCCGACGCCCGCATCCGGGCAGTCGCTCCGGCCAGCCACGCTGGCTGCCCCGCATCAGAAAAGCCGTAAACGGCCGGCAGGGTGCTTGGAAAAAACCGGAATAATTTGGGGCTATGGTTGCGCTGGCTGCAAACGCTTGTCAGCAATAAACTTAGGCGCACGACCCGGCCAGCCGAAGGGCTTGCCGCGCTAACCATGGAACGGGCTGAAAGACACGCGCTCCGGACGCGCTCCGCACGCGGCCTTCTTCATCCCGCGTTGCCGGGCATCACGTAAGCCAGTATCATTCAAGGACTTGCCGCCGTAGCTCAGTTGGTAGAGCAGCGGTTTTGTAAACCGCAGGTCAAGGGTTCGAGTCCCTTCGGCGGCTTTCTGGCCTGTCTGGGTCCTGCCGGGCAGATCGCGCGTTTTTCCCATCTCTCGCGGCTGAATCGTCGCTCCGAAGGGGTCGGCGCGCGAGTGAATTCTCTTGACCCAATGTCCACGAGCCTTTGGGGATGATCAAATCGCGGGGCACGCTGTCGTAATCGTGTCATCCTGCGGTTCGCCGAAAACACTCTCGAGCATAAAACGCGCGGACGAATGCGCCTCCTCCGTCGGCAATGGAGTTTCGGAGTCCTGATCACAGAGTGCCTCAATCAAGGCACTGTCCGGGAAAACGAAGCATCTACTCTGCTACAATCGCTCACTTGAGAGCGTGTTTGTGCCCACACCCCCCGACAAGTCCTGGCCCGGCCTGCCCATCGAAGAAGACATGGTGTTCCAGCGCCGGACGTGGCGCGTCGAACGTGTCGGCTGGGCGGCCATGGCCCTCATCGTCCTGACGGCGTTTCTCGGCTTCTTCGGAGCCGGCGGGCCGTTCAGCCGCCGAACGCTGGCCGCTGAGGACGTGCCGCTGGAGGTGGACATCCCAGCCTATTCGCGGCGCGAGGCGAGCGTCGAACTGGTGATTCGCCTGAAGCCCGGCGCGGCAGTCGAGCGCACACAGCTCTGGCTCAGCGGCGCATTTCTCGATTCCTTTCAGATCGAGGGCATCGTGCCGCGGCCCGTGGAGGCGAGGCCGGAGGGCGACGGCCTTTTGCACGTGTTTGCCGCAGGGGGCGCGCCGGCGGCAACCGTACACCTCTACGCTCGGTGCCAAACAACTGGCATCATCGACTATCGCGTCGGCACCGGGCCACAGCATGCCCTTGCCGTACGCCAGTACGTCTATCCATGAGGCAAGCGCATGGACACCATTGTTCGCGGCTTTGTCATCTACTTTTTTCTCCTGCTCATCATGCGGCTGGCCGGACGTCGCACCCTGTCGGAAATGTCGAACTTCGACTTCGTGCTGATCCTTGTGATCGGAGAATGCACGCAGCAGGCCCTGCTCAGCGACGACTTCTCCCTCGTCAACGCATGTCTGTTGATCGTCACCCTGATCGGCATCGACATCTTTCTGGCGTGGCTCAAGCAGCGCTCACCAGCCGTTGAGCGCTGGCTCGAAGGCGTGCCGATGGTCCTGGTCGAGGACGGTAAGCTGCTCCAGGACCGCATGAAGCGCGCGCGGGTGGATGAGTCGGATATTCTGTGCGCGGCCCGCGAGCGGCGCGGACTCGCCCGGCTGAATCAGATCAAGTACGCCGTGCTCGAGCGCGATGGCGGAATCACCATCATTCCCGTCGGTGCGGTTTGAGGCGGCGGGAGCGCGATTGCGATCACGAATCGAGCGGCATCTTGGCCGGCGACTCGACGCACTCCTTTAAGAGCCGCAGGAATGTCACCGCCTCGCGGCTGTCGATCATCCGAACATCATACGCCAGGGCCACGCATTCACTACCGGGCGCATGGCCACCACGTGCGTCTCGCGGGCACCAACGGGCCGGTCGGCAATGGCGCGCGGCCCGCCAATCGCCGCCTGCGATGGGTATCATGATCATCGGCGCCGATTGATCCCTGCTTTTTTCAATGGCCTTCGATCTCGCGCTGCAACTTCTGTGGCGCGACGTTACGCCAGGCCATCTCCATGATTGGCCGCAGCGCTCGGAGGCGCAAAGAGCGAAGGTTCACGTGCGTATAGCCCTGACGGCCCCATCCGCCGGGGACAGGAAAGAAGCCTCCAGGCGATGACTCACAGACCACCTTCTGCTGACTGGGCGTGAGTTTGAGCGTGCCCAACACGCGGCCATCGCGCTCGACGAGAGTCGCGAAGATCCTGCCGGCGACGCGGAAGTCGGGATGACCCATGTGCTCGCGCTCCTCGGCGCCGGGCATCGAGAGGGCCAGCCGGCGGAAATGGTCTTCGGTCATGGGGGCTCCGGCGTCAATGTCCGACGATCGCCTTGAATGCTTCTTCCTCTGGGGATCGATGGGTGCCGCAGCGCCCATACGTGAGTGTGCACGACGACATCACCCGATCGGCGTGGCAATCTCCCAATGGTGTCCCGCGGGATCAACGATACGTCCGATGCGCCAGCCATGGCCCTCCGCCACGGGTACGACCTCCCTCGCCCCGGCCGCGACGGCTTGGCGGCAAAGCTCCGCGGGATCCTCGACGATAAGCAGCATTCTCACCGAGCAGCCCCCGAGTGACTCGGGGCTGTAGTTCTCGTGGTCCGGGGATTCCTCGGCGACCCAGAACTCGGCGCCGCCGATGGCAAGTTGTGCGACGCCGCCGCCAGGGACGCAGTGGATCTCGACGGCGCCGAAGGCCCGTTTGTAGAAGGCGACCGCGCCTGGCCATTCGCGCACTGAGAGCGTTGCGGTGATGCGAGTGCTGAACGTTTTTTCCACGATTCATCTCCGTCGCGACACTGTTCCGGCGCCGACTCCGCTCAGCGGGCCCGGCATGCACGCATCATACTTCGCCACCGGGCACAGCAAACACGCAGCGCGGAATTGACATGACTTCCTGTGATTCAGGAACAGACCTCGACCGCCGCCGGCTGAATGTCAGGAAACCGGTCACGAATAAGGCGCAGGTCGAGCGCGTGCTCCAACCACGCCTTCGCATTCGAGAGAACGAGCGAAAACCCACTGGATGAGCCGATCGCTTCGGCGATTGCCTCGTTGGCGGTCCCGCCGAAGCCGCCATTGGTCACCTCCACAATCGAGGTTCCGTCGGGGCGGCCCTCGAACATCCATTCCACTGTCGTCCGACGGCCCTCTTCGCCCCATTCCATAACGATGCGACGGTCTTGAATCAACTCGCGTACGTGTACGCGCGTCGAGGCCCCGAACATGCGCCACTCCCATGTGACGTCGCGGCCGGCTTCCAACGGTCCGCTGGCATGCGTGAACCAGAATCTCGTTGTCACGTCTGGATCGACGAAGGCACCAAAGACGCGCTCGACCGGTACCCGGAAGAGCATCTGCAACTGAACAACGGGATTGACCTCGGCTCCCATGATTGACTCCTTGTTAATGGCACTCGTTTAATTCGCTGCGGCTACTTTTCCACCATCGCCTTCAGACGCGCAAGCGCCTGGTCCCACTGTTGCGATATGTCATCGAGCAGTCGTGCAGCTTCGCCCAACGGCTCCTGTTCAAGCTGAAACAGGGATTCGCGCCCGACGCGCACTTTCGACGCCAGCCCGGCCCGCTCAAGCACCGCAAGGTGCTTGGTGATCGCCTGCCGTGTGCGTCCCGAGCCCGCAGTCAATTGAGTGATCGACAGCGGCGCGCTGGCGCACAACGCCAGGAGCAGCTTCAAGCGCGTTTCGTCCCCGAGCGCGGCGAACCGCGATGCCTGCTTCCGCACGGCGCCAGTTGAGCTACGCTTGAACATATGTGCCGATATTCTGCAGTTGCACTTCCCAGCCGCCAGAATTCATGCGGAAGGCCTCGGCACGCCGGGCCGCAGGAAGAGAGTCGAAACCCGACTCAGTGACGCGCAAATGACACCCAACGTCCGTCGGCTCCAGTTGGAACTCGACCAGCGTCGGCGGCTCTTCGGAATAATCCACACCAGGATCCACTGCATGGGGGTGCCATCGGAACGCAAACCGCCGGCGGGGCTCGCAGGCGACGACGTCCACCTCGAACACCACGTGCTCATACCCCTGGTATGTGACCCTCCCGCGTGTCGGCTTTCCGACGACAAAGGGCGACTCCAGATTCACCCTGAACCATGCACCAAACTCTCGGTGGTCCGTCAACGCGCGCCAGACACGGTCGACGCTGGCTTTTAATTCGATCGACTTCTCGATGCGGTCAGTGCTCGATGGCGTGGACATATGCAACCTCCTGGTTGCATTTTAGCACATCGCAATACAAATGCAACCAAATGGTTGCTTTTTTCATGATACTAAAGGCCCATCAGTAAACCCCTGTATGGCAGGTAGTTAGAAGTGTTCTCCCAAAGGTCGGCCGAATCTGCGTCAGGACGTTCCGATGGCGATCAGGCGTCGAGCAGCATCCGTACCGGCGACTCGACGCACTCCTTCAGGTGCTTCAGGAATGTCACCGCCTCGCGGCCGTCGATTATCCTGTGATCGTAGGTAAGGGCGAGATACATCATCGGGCGAATCACGACCTGCCCCTGCCGCGCGACCGGCCGGTCCTGAATGGCGTGCAGCCCGAGAATGGCGCTTTGCGGCGGATTGATGATCGGCGTCGACAACATCGAGCCGAATACGCCGCCGTTGGTGATGGTGAAAGTGCCGCCGGTCAGTTCTTCGACCGTGATCGTCTTGTCGCGGGCCCGCGCGGCGAGCTCGGCGATGCACTGCTCGATCTGCGCCAGGCTCATGCGGTCGGCCCCGCGGATGACGGGCACCACCAGGCCGTGATCGGTCGCCACGGCCACACCGATGTCGTAGTGCTTCTTGAGGATGAGATCGGTGCCGCGGATCTCGGCATTGGCCTGGGGAATGGCCCTGAGGGCGTGAATGGCGGCGCGGACGAAGAACGAGAGAATTCCCAGGCGAACGCCGTTCTGCGACTCGAATGCCTCGCCGTGGCGCCGGCGGAAGGCCATGACCTCGCTGAGGTCGACTTCGTTGAACGTGCAGCACGAAGTAGTGTCGTGCTGCGACTGCACCAGGCGCTCGGCGATTCGCCGGCGCAGCATGGACATCGGCACCACTTCCTCGTCGCCGCCCTGCGACGACGCGGTCGCCCGATCGGAAGTCGCTGACTCGTCGGCGGCACGGCGGCCGACATCCTCGGGCAGAATTCGCCCGCCCAGGCCGGTGCCGGCCACTTCCTCCGGGCTGAGTCGATGTTCCTCCAGCGCGTGCCGCGCAGACGGCATCAGCCGCGGCCGCACGTCCACCGGCGGCGCCGGCGGCGGCCCTTCGTCGTTCTCGGGCTGCCTGTCCTGCGGCGTATCGGCAGGCTGCCGCTTTTTCTCCTGCTTCGCGGGCCGCGATGGCTTCTTCCGTTCGCCTGGCTCGCCGGTTGAAACCGCCTGCCCGTCGCCATCGTCGATGCGCGCAATCACGTCGCCGATGCCGACCGTATCGCCTTCCTGCTTCAGAATGCTGGCCAGGCGCCCCCCGGCCGGCGCCGGCAGTTCCATCGCCGCCTTGTCGGTCTCCAGCTCGACGACGATTTCGTCTCGCTCGACGCGATCGCCCTCCTTCTTGCGCCAACGGGCAATCTGCGCCTCCTGCACCGACTCGCCAAGCTCAGGGATGGATACATCTACCGGCATTCGCGAATTCCGCTCCCCGCACACAAGACAGCTCAATCAATCTATGCCGCGAACCCAACCAGGGGACGGCTGAATCCTAGGTGATGTCGAATGCCCGGTCGATAAGCTCGGCCTGCTCCCGCTTGTGAACCGCGGCCGAGCCCGGCGCGGGACTGGCCGACTCGGCGCGGCAGATGCCCGAGAATGGATGCCGGCCGATCAGCCGCTCGCGATAGTTGCCGCACAGCTTCGGCCATGCCCCCATGTTTTGCGGCTCTTCCTGCACCCAGACGACCGGTGTCTTCCCGCCGTATTCCGACAGGACATCGCGCAACATGTTCTCGCGCAACGGATAGAACTGTTCGAGGCGGACGATCGCCACGTCTGGCCGTTTGGTTTCGCGTCGCCTGGCATCCAGCTCGTAGTACAGCTTGCCCGAACACAGCAGGATACGCTTCACGAGGTCTGCCTGCGCGCCCATGTCCGGCAGGACCGGCTGAAATAGACCCGTCGCCAGGTCCGCCAGCGATGACTTGACTTCCGGATGGCGCAGCAGGCTCTTTGGTGTGAACACGACAAGCGGTTTTCGCCACGAACGCAGCACCTGCCGCCGCAACAGGTGGAAGAGCTGTGCCGGCGTCGACGGCTGAGCCACCTGGATGTTGTGCTCGGCCGAGAGCAGCAGAAAGCGTTCGATGCGGGCGCTGGAATGCTCGGGGCCCTGGCCCTCCTGCCCGTGCGGCAGCAGCAGCACCAGGCCACTCAACCGCCGCCACTTGTCCTCGGCGCTGACGATGAACTGATCGACGATCACCTGGGCGGCGTTAAAGAAGTCGCCGAATTGCGCCTCCCAGAGGATGAGCCCGTCCGGGCAGTCGAGACTGTAGCCGTACTCGAAGCCGAGTACGCCGGCCTCCGACAGTGGGCTGTTGAAGAACTCGACCGGCGCCTGGCCATTGGCCAGGTGCTGGTGCGGCACGTAAGGCGTGCCGTTCTCATGATCGTGCAGAATGGCGTGCCGCTGGCTGAAGGTTCCGCGGCCACTGTCCTGGCCCGTCAGGCGCACGCGGATACCTTCGGTGGCAAGGGTGGCAAAGGCGAGGGCCTCGGCGGCCGACCAGTCCAGCGGCCTCTCGCCACTGGCCATGGCCTCGCGCATCTGGACGAGCCGCTCGAGCTTGGGGTGCCGGTGAAACCCGCGCGGCACCACGTTCAATCGCCGCAACAACGCCGAAAGCCGGGCGGCCTCGACGCCGGTCGCCACGTCGTCCTTCGGTTCAAAACCGCCGGAGTAGCCCGACCAGATTCCGCCGGGGACCGTCGACGGAGCGATATAGTCGTCGCTGCGCGCGTGCGTCAGGCCCTCTTCGAGGCTGCGCTGAAAGCCGGCGGCAACTTCGTCGGCCTGTTCGCGCGTAATGCCGCCCAGTTGGAGCAGGTGATCGAGATATCCCTCGCGCACGCTCTTGCGCTCCCGGATCGCGCGGTAGAGGACGGGCTGTGTGAACGAAGGCTCGTCCATTTCATTGTGGCCGTGCCTCCGATAGCCGTACATGTCGATGACAACGTCGCGCTTGAACGTCTGCCGGAAATCCAGCGCCAGGCGAACGACCTGCGCAACGGCCTCCGGATCCTCGCCATTCACGTGAAAGATCGGGATCTGAAGCATCTTGGCGACACCAGAGGCGTACAGGCTGCTCCGCGCCTCCGGCGGGCTGGTCGTGAAGCCGAGCTGATTATTCACGAGGACGTGAACCGTGCCGCCGATGCTGTAGCCCGGAAGTTCGCTGAGATTCAGCGTCTCCTGCGCGATGCCTTCGCCGGCAAAGGCCGCGTCCCCATGTATCAGAAAGACCATGCCGCGCTCGCGCCGCGCATCACTCACGCGATCCTGCTTGGCTCGCATACGGCCCAGGGCCACCGGATTGATGTACTCCAGATGGCTGGGATTAAAGCAAAGCGACAGATGGATTCGGTATCCCGCCGCCGTCTCCCAGTCGGAGCTGTGCCCCAGGTGATACTTCACGTCGCCGGCGCCGGTTGCGTCCGGCTCGTCGTCCTCAAACTCGCGGAAGATGTCCACCGGGCGCTTGGACATGATGTTGGCGAGCACATTCAGCCGCCCGCGATGGGCCATGCCGAGCACGATCTCGCTGATACCGTGCTCGCCCGCGCGTTCGATCGCCATGTCCAGCAGCGGGATGAGGCTCTCGCAGCCTTCCAGGGAAAACGTCTTCGCGCCGACGTACTTCTTCTGCACGAATTCCTCGAAGACGACCGCCTCGGTCAGCCGCGACAAAATTCGAAATTGCTGTCGGCGGCTGAGCTGAATCCGATTCTCGGTGCCTTCCATCCGTTCCTGAAGCCAATGGCGGATGTCGATGTGATCGATGTGCATGAACTGCACGGCGATGGAACGGCAGTAAGTGTTGCGCAGTCGCTGAAACAACTCGCGCAGTGTTCTCACCGGCGGGCCCGCGATGGTGCGGCTCGACACCATGCGATCCATGTCGTCCTCGGTCAGACCATAATGGCCGGGATCCAGTTCGGCCTGCTCCGGCCGCGGCAGCTCGAGCGGATCAATCTTCGCGATCATGTGACCGCGCACGCGGTAGGCCCGGACGAGCTGATCGACGCGGTCCTGGAGCACGGCTGCGGCGGTCGGTGATTCGAGCGGCCGCGGCATGCCCGGCGACGGTGCCGTGCGCGTGGCGGCGGCATCGTCGGTGCCCTCAGCCCGCGCCGTGGCGCCGCGACCATCGCCATCGACGGCCGCCTGCCGCCGGAAAAAGTCCTGCCAGTCCGGCGGCACGCTCTGCGGGTCCCGTTGGAAATCCCGGTGCAGGGCCTCGAGGAACTCCACGCTGGCCCGGTTGAAAATGGTTGAATCCGCCATGTTTGCCTGCGGTATGGACTGATGTTTCGCGCCGCCGCGAATCGCCGCCACGCACGCTCATCGCTATCGTTAGCGTAGTCATTCGGCGCGCCTCCGGCAAAGAAACGCCGGCGCGGAAATGCGCCAAATCGCACTTTTTTACCGCGATATCCACCGCCGATGCCCGGCACGCGGCTTGTCGGACAGCGCCGGCCGATCAGATGTTCATCAGGTGGTCCGGGTGCTCGCGGGCGAAACGCTCGACGGCGCTCGCGTAACGCTGAATGACGTCGGCGACGAGCTGGTCCTCGTTGCCGGTTTCCTCGGGCAGGTGCAGCGGCTCGGCGACGATCAGGTCGTAATGAAAATCCTTGCGCGAGACGACAAACCCCTGGAGGATGGGCGAGCCGCACCGGATGGCGATCTGAAGCGGGCCGATGAGATAGTTTCGCTGTTCGCCGAAAATGGTGACGGGATGAGTCTTCGTCGTCTCGCCTCGCTTGCGCTCTGCATCAATGAGGCTGGCGACGATGTAATTCGATTGAAGGTGCCGGTAGATCGCGCGCGGAAAGTTGGTCGCCGGAAAGACCTTCATCCGCGCGATCTCCGGAAATGTCTCGCGATACTTTCGCTGAATGTAGTTGCGGACGGCGCTCTGCCGCGGATCGCGAAAGCCCGCCATTTCATAGCCCTTGAGGGCCATGATGAGGCCGGCAACATAGTGCGAGCCGAAATGGCACAGCGCAGCATAGACGCCCTTGTTGCGGGCCATGGCATCGTGCAGCCGCTCGATGTTGAACTCGCGCACGCGTGCGAGGATCTTCTCGCGCGGAACCTTGTCCATGATGGTGTACAACATCTTGTCGCACCGGACACGCATGAAGTACCGAAGCGATATGCCGATTCTCTCGCGTCGCGTGAAGGCGTCCTTGAAATAGGAGACCAGCTTGGTCTCGACGCGGCGGCGGCGGCGGTAGTCGCATGCGAACTCGCACAGGGCAAAGAACTGCCCCAGCTTGTACAGCCCGGGTAGACCGAAGCATCGCATCCAGCCCGTGAGAAAGGCCCGCACGGCCACGATACGCATCAGCGTCAACGTGGGAACGCGGCCCTCCGACAGATCGCCGGTGCCATCGCCGACGCCGCCCTGGCGTGACGATGCCTCCCCGGAGGCACCAGCGTCGTCGCCCGCTCGGCGCGGCTCCTGTGCGCCTTCCGCCTGCTCCGGCAGATCCACGGCTGCGGGCTTCTCGATCGGCGCCACGCGATCCATCTTTCGTGTCACGCCTCCTTACGGAATCGCCCCGGCGCTTTCGGGCCGTGCCGAATCCACCCTCACCCGTGGCCGATCGAACCCGGCTATTCTTCTTCTTCCTTACGCGGCTTGTACTGGGCGATGACCGCCTGCGCTTCGTTGCTGGGCACCGTCTCGTAGTGCGAGAATTCCAGCGAATAGCTGCCCTTGCCGCCGGTGATGGAACTCAGGCGGGAATGATAGTCCGACAGCTTGGCCAGCGGCACCTCGGCCTGCACCAGCGACAGGCCGCCGGGAAGCATGTCCTGCCCCGTCGGCCGGCCGCGACGCTGGGCCAGATCGCCGGTGATATCGCCCACGTTCTCTGACGGCACGGTCACTTCGATATTCACGATCGGTTCAAGCAGCACCGGCTTGGCCTTCACCACCGCATCCTTGAAGGCCAGCTTGCCGGCCGTCTTAAACGCCACTTCCTTGGAATCGACCGGATGGTGCTTGCCGTCGGTAATGGACACCTTGATGTCCTGCATGGGGAAACCGGCGATCGCCCCCTGCTCCATCAGTTCGGTTACGCCCTTCCTGATCGCGGGCTCGAACTGCCCGGGGATCGAACCGCCGAAGATATCCCAGGCCCACTCGAGCGCCGGATCGCTGCCGCGCTCCAGCGGATAGACCGTGAGATACACTTCGCCAAACTGCCCGGCGCCGCCAGTCTGCTTCTTGTGGCGATGATGGCCGTCGGCCTTCGCCGTGATCGTCTCGCGATACGGAATCTTCGGCGGCTTGGTCTCGACGTCGAGCTTGAACTGCTTGTGCATACGCGACAGGATGACGCGCAGGTGCAGATCGCCGGTGCCGCTGATGACCATCTCGTGCGTCTGAGCATCCTGCACGCTCTTGAAGCACGGGTCGATATCGGCAAAACGGCGAACGGCGTCGCCGATCTTGGTCTCGTCGCCGCGCGCCTTCGGAGCAATCGCCAGCGAGAACATCGGCTTGGGCAGCCGGGGCATTTCGATCTTGCCGTCGTGCGGATCGGTGAAGAGCGTGTTGCCGATGTGCAGATCGAGCTTGGCCACGGCGACGATATCGCCCGAAATGCCGACGTCGACCTCCTTGTGTTCCGCCCCCTGGAACTTGTGCAGATGTCCGGCACGGGCGCCCTTCTTGTCTCCCGGAAGCAGCAGCGCCGCATCCGCCGCCAGCTTGCCGCCGTGAATGCGAATGAATGAATACTTGATGTGGCTCTTGTGATCGACCGCCACCTTGAAGACCTGGCCGCAGAACAAGTCGCCGTCGGGCCTGACGGGCTCTTGCTTGTCGCCGATTTTGAGCACCCGCTGCTTGCCCTCCAGCGGCGACGGGCAGCATTCGGCGACGAAGTTCATCAGCTCCTTGACGCCGATGTTTTGCGCCGCGCTGGTAAAAAGTACCGGCACGATCGTGCCCGCCGTCATCGCCCGCGTGAAATTCTTTCGGACCTCCTCCGGCGAAAGCGTGCCCTCCTCGAAATACTTGTTCATCAACGCCTCGTCGCACTCCGACACCCGTTCGACGATGGTCGTGTGCGCCTCGGCGACGCTCATGATGTCGGCATCACCCTGGTCGCTGCCGATGCAGTCGATCACGCCTTTCCCGCCATTGGTCGGCAGATTGACCGGCGTCAGCACGGCGCCGAAGCTCTCGCGCAGGTTCTCCACCAGCCGCTCAAGATCGATATTCGCCGCATCGATGTGGTTGATGACGATGGCGCGGGCCAGATCGTAGTTCTTGGCCTGTTCGCGCATGCGCCGCGTGTTGACCTGAATACCGCCGGCTGCGTTCACTACGATCACCGCCGTCTCCACCGCCGCCAGGCACGCGATCGCCGGCCCGATGAAATCGGGGGCCCCGGGCGTATCGATCGCGTTGATGTGCACCTTGTCGTGATTGATGTTGATCACGTGCGGATCGATCGAGTAACCGCGATCCTTCTCCTCGTCGTCCACGTCGAGATGGCTGGTCTTGTCCGCCACCTTGCCGAGCCGGGTGGTCACGCCGGCCGCGTGGAGGAAGGACTCGCACAGCGACGTCTTTCCGGAACCGGCGTGACCGACGAGAGCGATGTTGCGGATATCCTGAGTCGTGTAGCTGGGCATGCAGACGCCTCCGAAATCCCTGGCGATGACCGGATGATGTCCTTGTTTCGAACACGCTGCCCGCGCGGGCAAGGCCGGAAATGGGCAGAATTCGATATGGTATCGAGCGATTCCGGGGCAAACAAGGCAGCGCCGGCGAGTGCTGACTTTCGCCCGCCGGCGGCTCAGCAGGAGGGCGTGCGACAGCGACGCAGACGGCGCGGCAGCGACGCTGGCCGGCTCGCCATCTCGCGGTAATCCCGACGAAACGCCGGGCCGCTATCAATCCCCGTGGTCAATACACGAAACTCAGCCGGCCGCCAGTTGTTCGGCCGCCAGGGAGACAACCATGGCTCATCAGAAATACCAATCGTGCATTCAGGACTGCACGCGCTGCGCCCAGGATTGTGAACATTGCTGCGATGCCTGCATCGGCGAGTCCGACATGGCGGAATGCGCCCGGCTGTGCCGCGACTGCGCCGCCATCTGCGCCCAATGCGTTGCCTTTATGAGCAGGGATTCGCAATTTGCGTCAAGCCTGTGCGGCTTGTGTGCCGAGATCTGCGATGCTTGCGCGGCCGAGTGCGAAAACCACCGCGAGGACCATTGCCAGCGCTGCGCCAAGGCATGCAAGTCGTGCGCCGATGAGTGCAGGGCGATGGCCGGCGCCGCTGTTTCGCGGTAACCGCACCAGGCGATGGACCGCCAATGCCGTTGCCACGCAATGGCTCCCGCTCGACCGCGTTGCAGCTGGTCACAAAATCCAGAGGCCGTCGTGGTGCCGGTGCCTCGGCCCCGTCGCGAGAACCGGCCGACGCGACGAGTCCACGCGATAAGTTGTCAGGCCGCCTCGCGCACCATCGGCCCGTCGGCCTTGATCTTCAATTCCACGCGCTTGCCGTCGCGGAGAACGGTCACCGGCACTTGGTCGCCCGGCTTGTACTTTCGCAACGCCTCCATGTATTCGTACACGTTCGAGATTTTTCGCTCGCCGATGGAGAGAATGCGATCGCCGTCCTTCATGCCGGCCTTTGCCGCTGCGCCATTCTCCACCACGCCGGCAATCTCGTAGCCTTCCCCTTCGCCCTCCCCGTATGTCGGCATGATGCCCAGCCGGACCGGCGGCATCTCCCGCGTCTCCGAGCGATCATCCACCTGGCCGTGTGCCGCGTCGCCGGCATGGGCGGCGGCATGGGGGTCGCGGCCCTCTGCCGCAGCGGCATTCGCAGCCGACCTGCCCGGCTCGCGATTGCCGCGCTGATTGCGCGAGGGAGCGTCAAAATCGATAGTGAAGTGAAACGATTGAACCGGACTGCCGGATTCGTACACGGCGCGCATCTCGATGCGGTACCGCCCGATCAGGCGGGGTCGCACTTCGGCAAAGCTCGCGAACTTACCGCCGACGGCGTGGGCAATCTGATCGATGCTGTGAACGAGCGCCTCCCCGCGGATGTGGAGCGTAATCTCGCCGCCGTTTCCGTCGACCGAAACCGTCGAGCCGGCAACGTGCGACTTGATCGGCTCCGCCTCCGACACCTCGGCCAGAAACTGCCGGACGGCTTCGGAAAGCTCGGCGGCCGGCCGTCGCGCCTCGCGCCGCGGCCCCGGCTGCGGATCGCGTTCCGCCCGCCCGGCTCGCGGCGTCTGTTCGCGGCGTTGCCGAGCCTGCGGTGCTTCGCGACCGCCGCGGCGCCGCGGCTCGCCGAATTGCACCCTCACCCGCACGCGTTCGCCCTCGCGGAAGATGCCCAGGTTCGCCGAGTCCCCTTCGCTGAGCTTGGCCAGCGCGGCGGCCGCTTCCTCGACCGAGTTGATGCGGGTGCGATTGATACGCACGATCCGATCGCCCGGCTTCAGGCCTGCCTTGGCGGCCGGCGAATCAGGCAAGACTTCGCTCACCACGACGCCCGGCTCGTCACTGTCACCCGTCATGACACCCAGCCGCACGCCGGTCGGCGCAGCGGCCTGCGGCGACGGTCCGGCCGGGGGCTGATCGCCTTCCGGCTGCCGGCTGATCTGTGCCCGCCGGGAATCCGCCACAAACACCGGTCGCTCCGCGCTCGCATCGATATGGTCGATGATGTCCGCCGCAAACCGGGCGATGCGAATCGCGCCATCGGTATTGATCAGGTGCACGTCGTCTTCCGGGCGGTGATACTGCCGGTGAATGCCGGTGAAGAAGAAGAGCACCGGAATATCCTTGTTGTAAAAGTGCGTATGGTCCGACGGACCGCGCCCGCCGCCGCCGTCTTTGATGTCCAGTTCATACGCCTCGGCAAGCTCGCGCACAGCGCTCTCAAAACCGCCGGTGCGCATTCCGCCCACTTCGAGCCGGTTGTCCTTCATGCGGCCGACCATGTCAAAATTGAGCATGGCCACGCAGTTTTCGAGATCGACCGTGGGATGGCTGGTGAAGTAGCCGCTGCCCAATAGCCCGATCTCCTCGGCAGAGAACAGGACGAGCAGCATCGAACGATTGGGCGCCTTGCCCTGTGTGTAGGCCCTGGCGAGTTGCATGACCAGTGACGTGCCGCTGGCATTATCGTCGGCGCCGTTGGAGATGTCCTTCGCGGCGTCGAAGTCGGGCTCACCCTTCTTGCGTATCCCCAGGTGATCGTAATGACCGCCAAGGACGATGATTTCGTCCTTCTGCGGGCCGCTGCCGCGAATCAATCCCACCACGTTGCGGCAGGCCGTATCCTTGGGGCTGATTTCGACTTCGCCGCTCACGCGGACGCCCGACAGCGCCGCCGACACGGGCTTCTTGCTCGTCTCGATCTTCTTCTGCGCAGCGCCGAGGCCATCCAGGCCGCCGGCCTTCAGCAGCCGATCGGCCAGCTCGCGCGTGATGTGAACCATGGGAATGTCGTATGACCGGACGCGGCCCTGGCCTTCAAACGGATAGAGCCCTTCGTCTGCGCTGTTGTTGACGATCAGGATGGCCGCGGCCTTTCGCTCCTTCGCGTGCGCCGCCTTGGCCATGAATGTCTGATCGCGCGCCACGCTGAAGTTGCCGAAGGCCGGCGCCCGCCGGATAACCAGCAGGACCTTTCCTTCGACATCGAGCCCGTCATAGTCATTCCAGTTCTCGTCCTCGTTCACGATGCCATAGCCCGCGAAGACCAACTCGCCATCGAACGAACCCGATGACGAGAAGGAAAACGGAATGTAGTCGTGCTTGAGTTTCGCCTCGCGGCCCTCGTCGTCGCCATCATCCGTGGCCACCGCAAGGCGCGTGCCTTTACCGAGCTCGCGCTCGAGCTGGAGCGTAAAATTCTGAAAGTACGTGCCGTCGTCGCCTGCGGGCGCGACACCGAGGCCCTTGAAGTGTTCGGCGATGTACTCCGCGGCCAGGTCGATGCCGGGCTGGCCGGTGCCGCGGCCTTCAAACTCCTCGCTGGCCAGCCGCTCCACGTGGGCCATGTACTCGCTGGCCGAAAACAGCGACTCATCGCTCGAGTGCCGCCGCTCGCCGCCCAGGGCAGGAAGCGCAAACCCCGCCATCAGTGCAAACATGACCGGCATGGTGCGACTGCGAAGCGCGTGTCGGTGATACATGAAAAGCTCCCCGTGCTGAATTCTCAGCCGTCAACGCGCGATGCCGGCGCGACCGTCGGCCATCGCTGCCTGTTAAACCTGTCTTTCGTCAGGAAACGGATTTGACGTTTGTATTGTAGAAAAACGGCAGGATGGCGGCAATTTCACGAAAACCGCCGCCGGGACGGGGTTCAACGGGACCCTACTCCTCCGGGGAAGGCTCCGATGGCCGGGCGGCCACGCCCGCTTCCCGGGCCTGGAGGCGCATCTCGTCGGCCCGGTACAGCAGGCCCTCCCGCGTCGGTGCGTTGAAGGGCGCCAGGACGAATGGCTCCAGTATGTGCTCATCCCGGAGCGTCATCGGAATCAGGCACTCCGCAAACAAGTCAATGAAGGGATATTGATACCAGGGCGCCTCCAGTTGGCAGTGCGTCTTGAGCGTTTCGTAGCCATCCTTCCGCAGGATGATGTCGTAGTCGCCATACCAGGTGAATGGAACCTTGACCGGCGTCCGGCCGACCTCCTGGTCGTTCAGGAACACCGTGGCCCCCTCCGGCTGGCTGTTGATCGTCACCGTTCGCTCCACGCAGCCCGGGATCGGCAGCGCTAATGCAAGCATCGCGACGCAGGCCTTGCAGGCGATGACTCTGTTTCCAAGTCGTTCACGGGCCATGTGCTGCCTCCACGGCGCTTTGGGCGAAGGGACGGCGGCTAGTCTAGTCCCGGCCCCTGCCGGTGCAAGCCGCTAACCCGGTTCGCCGGCCGATCCATCCGGCGCCTGCCGGTCTAACCATGTTTGCAGTATCTGTTGAGCGGCAATGGCATCCCTCAGTCCCTTTCGCCGCCGCTGATGAATGCCCGCCTCGTCCAGCGCCTCGTCGGCCGCCGCCGTGCTGAGGCGCTCGTCGTGCAGATGCACCGGCTTCCCCGACAGGCGATGCAGCTCGTCCGCGAACCGCCGGCTCAACTCTGACTGCGGGCCTGCGCTGCCATCCATGTTGAGCGGCAGCCCCACGACAAAACCCTCGACATCTTCGACGCTGGCCGCGTCGGACACGATCCGGGCATCCCGGGTGGGATCATTCCGCCCGTCGAGACTTTTCCATGGCGACGCAATGCGCATCGTCGTGCTGCCAACGGCAACGCCGATCCGCCGCCGGCCGTAGTCTATTCCAAAGAGCTTCATCGTCCGTCCGCGGCAATCGCCAAATCCTGCGGCGACCGCATCAGAGGTATCGGCCATCCTGAAACGACTTCAGTTGCTCGACCATCTCGCGGATGCGGTGCGCCTGGTCGCGCCGGCAGATCAGCGTCGCGTCGTCGCTGTGGACGATCACCAGGTCTTCGACCCCGATCGCGGCGATGAGATGATCGCCTTCGCCGGCAATGATCGTATTCTTCGCGCCCTGGAGCATCGTCACCGGCGCGCCGGCGGTGTTGCCGTGCTCGTCGGCCCCCAGAACGCTCGGCAGCGCCGTCCAGCTTCCCACGTCCAGCCACTCGACCGGCATGAGCACGGTCGCGATGGACTGGGCCTTTTCCAGAACGGCATAGTCGATGCTGATGCGCTTCAACGCGGGATAGACCTCGGCGGCCACGGCCGGGCCGCGGCCACCGCCCCACGCCTGCGCCACGCGCGTCGCCCCCTCGTGGCTCTCCGGCAGGAATTGCCTCAGCTGATCCAGCACGGTCGCGGTGCGCCACACGAACATGCCGCTGTTCCAGAAGTAGCGGCCGCTGTCGATGTACTCTTTCGCCCTGGGCTCGGCGGGCTTTTCGTGAAAGGCACGCACGCGATAAGACGCATGGTCGGTTCCCGCGCCGCGCAGTTGACTCTCGATCTCGATATAGCCCAGCCCGGTGTGCGGATGCGTGGGCTTGATGCCGAAAGTGACCAGCAGCGAAGGCTCCTTCTCCGCCAGCTCGAATGCATACTTCACGGTGCGGGCGAACTGCTCGACCGGTCGAATCACGTGATCGGCGGTGAAGATGCCCATGACGGTGTCGGGGTTCCGCTCGTGCAGAATGGCCGCCGATAGTGCCACCGCGTTGGCAGTGTCGCGCGCCGCCGGCTCGCCGATCAGGTTCTCCGCAGGAATGTCCGGCAGCTCCTCGGCCACGATGGGCAGCTGCTCGGCCAGCGTAATGACATAAATATCTCCAGGTGCAAACAGGCTGCGCAGGCGGTCGTATGACAGTTGAATCAGGCTCCGGCCGCCGAACAGCCGCAGAAACTGCTTCGGCCGGCGCTGGCGGCTGAGCGGCCACAGCCGCGTGCCCGAACCGCCCGCCATGATCACCGCCACATTGCGCATACGAAGGGTACCTGCTTCGATGGACAAAATTGAGGGAACCGGAATCTGAGATCTGGTGATTTTGTGATTTGGCGATTCTCCATGCACACACAATGCGCACTCGGCCAGACGCGCCGGCCGTTCGCGAAGTCAATCACCAAATCGCCGGATCAAAAATCTCCATATTCGCCTATTCGTCGAGAATATAGAGCGACACATGCTCGAGGGCAAAAGACCGCGTACCGTGCTCGGGAAAGAACACGCGAACGTATCGCGAGCGAAGGCGCGACTCCAGCGCGATCACCTGCCCGACGCCGTATTCGTCGTGCCGCACTCGGCAGCCGGGGAAAAACATGCCATCGTCCGATTCGTAGCGCTCCGTATTGAACCGCCCCAGATGCGCGAAGCTGCGATCGCGCTCAATCGTCAGCTTCTTGTGATCGATCTCCTCGGCCGGGAGCTCCTTCAGAAAACGCGAGGCCATCGCCCGCTCCGTGATGCCGCGCACCATGCGATATTTCGCGTGGCTGAGCGTCAGGCGCCGCATGGCCCGCGTCATGCCGACAAACGCAAGCCGCCGCTCCTCCTCCAGCGCCGCGTCGCCCTCATCCAGCACCCGCCGGTGCGGCAGCAGCCCCTCCTCCAGGCCCACCATGTACACGACCGGAAATTCGAGCCCCTTCGCCGCATGCAGTGTCATCAACGTGACAGCCCCGCCCGCGCCCTTCAACGCGTCGGTATCGCTCACCAGGCTGATCTGGTGCAGCCATTCATCCAGCGAGCCCTCCGGATTCTCCGCGTCATATTCGCCGGCCGCGTTGATCAGCTCGTACACGTTGTCGAGCGGCGCATTATCGATGTCCCCGCTCTCCGCCAGTTCATCCGATATGCCGCTCCGCTGCGCGACGGCCTCGACAATGTCGCGCACCGGTCGCCGCGGCATCTCCTGAAGCTGTGCCAGCAGCCGCGCAAAGCCGGCCAGCTTCTTCTTTGCCGATTTCAGGCCGTCGATCGACTCGTATGCCATCAATGCGTCAAAGGCCGTCAGGCGCCGGTGCGCGGCATAAGCCAGGATGCGATCGACCGTCACTCTGCCGATGCCCCGCGCGGGCGTATTGATCGCACGGACCAGGGCCGTCTCGTCCGCCGGATTCACGATCACCCGCAGATACGACAAAACATCCTTGATCTCCTTGCGGGCATAGAATTCGACGCCGCGCGCAATCTGGTACGGAATGTGCGCCCGTCGCAGCGCATCCTCCACCACGCGCGAAAGCGCGTTCACGCGATAGAACACGGCGATATCGCCCGCCTGCCCGCCCTCTTCCAGATAGGCGCGCACGTCTTCCGTCAACGTGGCCGCCTCGTGCTTCTCGTCGTCGCAGCTCCACACGCGCACCGCCTCGCCGGCATCCTGCGACGTAAACAGGTCCTTCGGTTTGCGCAGCGCATTGTGCGAAATCAGCTCCGCCGCCGCCGACAGGATGGCCCCGGTGCTGCGGAAGTTCTCCTCCAGGCGTACCACCGCCGCATCCGCGTAATCGGCCTCAAAGTCCAGGATGTTCTGAATATCCGCCCCGCGCCAGGCGTAGATCGACTGGTCCGGATCGCCCGTCGCGCAGATGTTCCGATGTCGTTGAGCCAGCAGCGTGGCGATCAGATATTGCGCGTGGTTTGTATCCTGATACTCGTCGATCAGCAGATAGCGGAACCGCTCGCCAAGCCGCTCGCGCACCTCGTCGTTCTCGCGCAGCATCCGCGCCACCAGCATCAACAGATCGTCGAAGTCGACCGCGTTCTGGCGGCGCAGCAGCTCGTCATACGCCTCGTAAACCCGCGCCTGCGTGCGCCCGGCAAAGTCGTACGCCTGCTCCGCGAACTCCGCCGGTCGGAGCATCCTGGTCTTCGCGTCCGAGATCACCGCCTGCACCGCGGCCGGCGACCAGTTGCTCGCCTTCAGATCGCACGCCTCGATCGCCTGCTTGATCGCCGCCCGGCTGTCGGCCTGGTCGAAGATCGAAAACCGCCGGTCGATGCCCGCCAGATCGCCGAATTCCCGCAACAGCCGCGCGCACAGTGCGTGAAACGTGCTCACCCACATGCCGCCATCGGCGCCGAGGGCCCCGATCCGCTCGCGCATCTCGCCCGCCGCCTTATTGGTGAAGGTGATCGCCAGCACCTCCCACGGCCGGGCCACCGTCGCCGCGATGTACGCCGCTCGCCGCGTGATGACCCGCGTCTTGCCCGAGCCCGGCCCCGCCAGCACCAGCAGCGGACCCTCGGTGTGGGAAACCGCCTGCCGCTGAGGTTCGGTCAGGTTTTCGAGCAATTCGTCGGGGTGCATGATCGTATGTATAGATGACGCGCCGGATGGTGTCCATGTTCGTAAATCCCGGCGGCATCGATTGTTTCAGACGGCCGCGGCGGCATACAATGTGAGGGTTGCTACAGCGTCGCGCCGGCAGGGCAGGCTCGAACCATGGTCCATCACATCGCAAGTCGACGTTCAGCGCAGGCGCTCATCGCCGCCGCCATCGTCGTCGCCGGCGCATGGCCGGCCCTTGCGCAATCCGAGGGTTCTGCCCGCGTCAAGTCGCCACTCGGCCGCAGGCCCGTGAAGCTGTGGCCCATCCCGGAAAAGCCCGCCGACGACAAGCCCCGCCCCACGACCATCACCATCGGCAAGTGGAAGTATCACGCCATCAAGGCGGCCGGCCCGGCCGACGGCGTGCCGTGGGAACTTCTGGTCGCTCCCGCCGGCGACGATGCGCCAAACTGGCAACGCGGCGATGTTCTTTCCCCTGTGCCACAGGCGCCCACGGCTCAGCTTTCCGCGTCACTGGCCCGCACCGGCCGAGCAGACCGGCAGCAGCCGACCGAGATCCCGACCATCGAGTTGCCGCAGACCGTATGGAAGCAGCGCATGGATGCGTCGCTTCAGGATGTCGTCGGCATTCACTACCACGAATTCGTTTCGGATGACGTCGCCCGCATCCTCTACACCCTGCACAAGGTGCCGCCCGACAATGCCGATGGTTCGCCAGCCGCCCCCGGCAGCTATCCCGGCAAGCCCGGCACGCGCATCGAGGCCACGTTGCTGACCCCCGTCGAATGGCACCTCGATCAGACCGTCGTGGTGCGCAGCGACAACGAGACAGTTCCCGTCAAGCACGAACGCGACGCCCTGTGCCAGTCGCGCCGCGAGCACGAGGCCGGGCACGCCGCCGTGTCGCAACAGGTCCTGATCGATGTATTGGCTGGGCCGCAGACGTGGAGCGTGCAGTACTGCACCGGTCGGCGCTCGAACATCGTCTATTACTGGAAGCGAGAACTCATCGGCCGTTCCTGGGATGGCTACCAGGACGGCATCGGCAAATTGCTCACGTTGCGAACCACCATCGCGCTGGTGCCGCCCACCCGCTGGTCGAAGCTGCTGCCGCTGCCTCCTGAGCGCGTCACCGCCGAGCACCTTCAGAGCTTCAACGACGAAATCGTGAAGCTGGGTCCCATCTTTGCTGCAACCGATCGTGCCGCACAGGAGGCATTCCACTCGCACCACGGCGAATACGAAAACGCCGCGGCGCCGTGACGCTACGGCAGGCCCGGCCACGGCGCCGGCCGGCCGCCCGGTTCCACGCGGAAGAAGTGATAGCGCCCCGATGCCAGTGAATCTGCAAGCACCAGTTCGATCCGCTTGACCGTCGCCCCTGCCGCCTCCGTCACTACCACCCGGTACGCCCCGGCGTCGAATTCGTCCCCCGCCACCAGCTCGCGCCGCCAGCTCACACCCATGCGCCCCAGGAAACCATCCACCAGGCCGCCGGATCGCGCCGAAATGTGAATCCTTCGATCGTCCACGCGCTCGACGATGGGATCGTTGGCCGACGTCACAAAGGCAACATGAACGTCGCGAACGCCGGTGATGGACTCGAACCGGTCGCGCGCAAAGAGCACCTGAGAATCCACCGTGCTGTTGAGAAACACGAGACAGTCGCCCGCGGCCGGCGGCCGCTTGAGTGCCGCCACGGCGACACGAACGCTCTCGCGGCCATCCTCCGCGATCATGCCCATGATGTGCGAGGCCGCCAGCGCCGCCCCCGCATGGCTGAGCACGAGCACCCACAAGGCAGCCCCGGCCAACCGGCTTCGCCGCGGCCGCCGGCGCGCCCACCATGCGGCGATCATGAGCGAAAAGCCGATGCCCGGCAGCATCAGCACGCGATCGTCCGGAACCGTGCAGGCCAGAAGCGGCAGGAAAACGATCGGCCAGACCACCACCGGCCAGCGATTCCTCGCGGCCTTGTCCTTCAGTACGCCTCGGGCGCACCACGCAAATGCCGCCACGCCGGCGGCGGCGAATGCCGCCAATGCGGCATCGTACCCCGGCCGCAGATAGAACACGAACGGATTCACCGGGATCACCAGCGAGGCAAGCAGAACCGCCGCACGGCCCGGCAGCGCTGCAAGATAGGCCGCCGGCGCGTGAAACGGATCGAGCATGATGGCGTTGTTGGCGCCGTATCCGCCGCGCGCATATCCCGCAAACCACACCAGGCCCGCGGCCAGCCACAGGCCGCTCAAGCCGATCAGTCGCCGGCGCTCGGCGCCAGCCCGGGCCCACGCCACTACACCCGGCAGCGCCGCCATCGGCAGCACCGACTCCTTGAAACCCAGTGCAGCGCCGAATAACACGCAGGAAAGTGCCGCAGTGCAGGCCCCGCCCCGCTCGCCGAATGCGAATGCCGCCAGCATCGCCCCCGCCGCCAGCAGCAGCGCAACCAGATCGGCCTGCGACGAGATGAATACGACCGGAATCGCATGGCCCGCCAGAACCGTGAACAACAGCGCCGCCCGGCGTGCCACCGCCTCGTCATTCGACCAGCGGCGATACAGCGCCAATACCAGCCATGCGCCCGCAATGTACAGGCACAGGTTTACCAGCCGATAGGCGAAAGCCCGCTGACCAAACAGAAGGTATTGACCGTACAGCGACCACTCCGCCGCCGGTCGCCAGTGCTGATATCGCACGTCGTCGGTAATCCACCAGGGATATTCGCCGCTTTGGCGCGCCGCCGCGTTCGACTCCGGCGATACCAGGAAGCGGTAAAGATCGGGCGAGTCGCGAAGCCCCTGTCGCAACGCCTCCATCCGCGACAGATGGTGATAATCGTCCAGCAGAAAGCCGTCGCCGAGCGTGTGACCGTAGAGCCCCGCGCAAAGTAGCGCGATGACCAGCGCAAAAGCCCGATGGCCGATGCGGTCCATCCACGTCGCCCGCCGAACGCCGAACGGCAGCTCGCCCCAGTCGAGCCGGCGCTCGATCTCCGCGGAAACGTCGAGGTTGGCAAGGTTTGTCTTCACGGCCAACGCGAGAAAGGCAACTGGAATAAAATCCGGCGAGGCGTTTTTCCGTGCCGCAGGCGAATTCTGAATTCGTGCGCGACGAGCGCTTCGGATGTACTCCGCGAAAAGCGCCGCTCACCGCTAATCCAGGGCGGGCGTCGTCGCAATCGCACCCCTTCCCGCTCTGCCGGGAGGCGCGGGTATCTTGTCGGTCATGGAGCTAAACATCAAGGTCTTTGACGTGGATGGCGTTGGTCTCAATGAAGCTCCGGCGAACCTCCACATCGTCGCCCATCAGGATGGAAAAGATCCGATCCGCCTCGCGGCCGTCGATCTCGAGTTGCTCCGGATTACCGCGCTCCTCGCAGACGACCACCTTGAGCAATTCCCGCTTTTGCGGATCGAGCGTCGTCTCCCACAGCTCGTCCGGGTTCATTTCGCCCAGACCTTTGAAGCGCTTCACCGTCGCGCCGCGCTGACCCAGCGTGCGGACCCCCGTGGCCAGCTTTGACAGGCCCGCCAGTTCCAGTGGCTCGCCCGATTCGGGCAGTAGAACGTATTTGGCCGGCGTCAGTTCTCCCGTCACCAGTTCCTTCCGCCGCTCGAAGTAGTCTGTCACCGGTATGTCAAACTCGGCCAGCCGCGCAAATGCCCGCTCGAGTTGCTCGCATTCCCCCAGCTCATATCGCACCAGCACCCGATCGATTTCGCGATCGCCGTCGACGCTGGGAAGGCTCACGCCGCCCTCGACGACTTCCAGGTTCTCGACTTTTTCCTTCAGCTCGCGGCGGAACTGGTTGAACTCATCCTCGCCGTCGAAGTACTGCTCGCTGCCGCCGAGCACCGTGCGGATGCGCGGCAGTTGCAGCCGGCCGTTGCCGTAGTGTGTGCGCACGAACGGCTCAAAAAGGATGCCGCGCCGCGAAAGAATGCGCTGCGCGTGCTCGATTTCATCGATGGCCGCCGACAACAGCCTGAGTTGCTCGCCTACCAGCGTGCGCTCAGACTTCGCCCGCGAACCTGTTGCCCCCGCGTCTTCGTATTCGCGCACCGCCAGCCGCGTGTTGCCCAGGCCCCACTCCATCAGCTTTGCCTCGAGAATGGCATCGTTCAGCACGAACTCCGCCTTTTTTCCGCGCTTCAGCAGATACAATGGCGGCTGGGCGACGTACACGCTGCCCGCGTCGATCAGCGACCGCATGTGCCGGAAGAAGAATGTCAGCAGCAGCGTGCGAATGTGGCTGCCGTCCACATCGGCGTCGGTCATGATGATGATCTTGCCGTAGCGGCACTTGCCCGCGTCGAAATCTTCGGAGCCGGGCACGCCGCAGCCCAGGGCGCCGATGATCGTCTTGATCTCTTCGTGCGACAGGATCTTGTCGAGCCGCGATTTCTCGACGTTCAGAATCTTGCCCTTCAGCGGCAGAATCGCCTGGTTCTCCGAATCGCGGCCCTGCTTGGCCGATCCACCTGCCGAATCCCCCTCGACCAGGAATAGCTCCGAGCGGTCGCGATCGCGGCTGCGGCAGTCCCACAGCTTGCCCGGCAGATTGCCGCTCGACAGGGCGCTCTTGCGCGTCGCCTCGCGGGCCTTGCGCGCCGCCTCCCGCGCCACGGCCGCCTGAAGCCCTTTCTGCACCACCTTCTTCGCGTCGCCGGGGCTCTCCTCCAGCCAGTTGGCAAGCTGCTCGTTCACCACCTGCTGGACGTACGACTCCACCTCGGCATTCATCAGCCGGTCTTTGGTCTGGCCCTGAAAGTCCGGCTCGCGCACCTTGGCCGAGATGATCGCCGTCAGCCCCTCGCGCCAGTCTTCGCCCTTGATCGCCAGATCGCCCTTGACCAGGTTGTTCTTCTTGGCATAGGCGTTGAGCGTCCGCGTGAGCCCCGCCTGAAAGCCGGTCAGGTGCGTGCCGCCGTCGCGGTTCTTGATGTTGTTGGCAAAGGCCAGCAGGTTCTCGTTGTAGGATTCGTTCCACTGGAAGGCGATCTTGCAGCCCAGGCCCAGCGATTCGTCCTGGCCGCTCAGCACCTTCACCTTGTGCAGGCCTTCCTTGCCCTCGTTCATGTAGTCCACGAAGGCCCTCAGCCCGTCATCAAACCGGAACTCCTCCTCCTTGCTGACGCGCTCATCGACAAACTTGATCCGCAAACCCTCGTTCAGATAGGCCAGCTCGCGCAGGCGGGCGATCAGGATCTCGGTGCGGAAGTTCGTATCGTGGAAAATCTGGGGATCGGGCTTGAAGCGCACGCGCGTGCCGGTCTGCCGTGTGTCGCCGATGACTTCGAGCTGCCTCGTTGCCCGCCCGCGCTCGAAGCGCATGGTATAGATCTTGCCGCCGCGGCTCACTTCTACCACCAGCCACTCGGACAGGGCGTTCACCACGCTGACGCCGACGCCGTGCAATCCGCCCGACATCGCGTAGGACTCGCGATCGAACTTGCCGCCCGCGTGCAGCACCGTCAACACGATCTCGAGCGTGCTCTTGCCGTCGATCTGCGGATTCTCGGGCATGCGCTTGGGCTCGACCGGAATGCCGCGCCCGTTGTCCACGACGGTACAACTGCCGTCGGCGTGAATCTCGACCAGGATGGACGTACAGTGGCCCGCCAGCGCCTCGTCGATCGAATTGTCCACCACCTCCCACACCAGATGGTGCAGGCCGTGCAGTTGCGTATCGCCGATGTACATCGAAGGCCGCTTGCGCACGGCCTCCATGCCTTCGAGCACGCGGATGCTGTCGGCGCCGTATTCGTGCTGATGAACGAGGGCCTCATCGGCTGAAATTTCGGAAGCGGCATCGACCGGGCGGATGCCGGTCTCATCTTCTGCTGGTTTGACTTGCGTCTGTTTGGGTGCTTCGCTCATGCTTGCATTTGACATCAGGACCTGTTCCATTCGCCTCTGCGGCCGCGACCCTGAATCTGACAGTCTATGCGCGCCACTCTCTTTTCGCCGAGGTGCTCGTTCAGCCGCTCGGCCAGCCCGGGGCCCAGAAGCCGCTGGACCGCAAACCGCGAGGCGTTTCCGTCGACCACGACCTTCAGCGTGCCGTTCTGAAGCGCCAGCACCCGTGAGGCATCGGCCAGCGCCGCCGGCACCACCGCCCGCCACGCCGCCGCCAGCCCATCGACCGGCGACAACCCGGCCAATATCGAATTGGCCACATCCCCCGCCGGCAAAGCCTGCCGCCACGCGAGACGGCGGGCCCGGTTATGCCGCATCCAGAAGCACTGTTGCAGCTCGATTGGCGCCAGCGCAAGCCCCACCTCCTCGAGAATGCGACGCCGCGGGTGCGCGGGACGCTGTGGGCGTGGGCGTGGCATCATGGCAACTGCTCCGACGAAGACTAAGACAGATTCACCGGCATCACGACGTATTGAAAGTCCTTGCCGCTCTTCAGGATGCCCGGTCGCGACGAGTCTTTCAGTTCCAGCGACACCGTGTCGTCGCACACCTTCAAAGCGTCGACCAGAAACTCGGGATTAAAGCCGATCTTCAGCGCCGGACCGCCGTATTCGACGTCGAGCTTGACCCGGGCCTCGCCCTGCTCGGCCGATCGGCCCGACAGCTCGAGCGACTTGCCCTCCAGTGCCAGCGCAATGCCCTTCGATTCGATGCTCGCCAGTAGCGCCGCCCGTTTCACGGCGCTGAGCATCCCGCCCGTCGCGATCGACAGCTTCTTGTCGTTGTCCCGCGGAACCACATCCTCCCACTTGGGGAAGCTGCCCTCGACCAGCACGCTGCTGATCGTGGCCCGATCGGTTTGAAGTATGACCTGGTTCGGTGTCAGCCGCGCTTCGACATCCTCGTCCGCCTCAAAGTGCAGTCGCAAAAGCAGGTTCAGCGTCTTGGTGGGTATGATCGCCTGCGTATCGTCCCCAACGCTCTTCTCGAGCGAAGCCGACGACATGGCCAGGCGCCGCCCGTCCGTGGCCACCAGTTGCAGCGCCTTGCCCTTCTTCTGCCACAGCACCCCGTTGATGGCGTAACGCGTGCTCTCCTTCGCCGCCGCGAACAGCGTCTTCTCCACGGCGTTGCGCAGCGCGCCCAGCTTCACCACAAACGTCGGCTCACCCTCCATGTCCGGCACTGGCGGAAACTCCCGCACGTTCTGCCCGACCACCTGGAAGTGACTGTCCCTGCCGCGGACATGCAGCTTGTCGTCCTTCGATTCGAACGACAGCGTCTCGTCGACCGATTCGCGCACGATCGCGTTCAGGCGATCCGACGGCACCAGCACCTCGCCGGCCTGGTTCACCTCGACCTCCTTCACGCGATAACGCAGGCCCACCTCCTGGTCGTAGGCCGTCAGCGTCAGCTGCTCTTTCTCAGCCGTCAGGCGGACACATTGCAGAATGGGCTTGGGCGTTCTGCTGGCAGCGACGACACCCGTCGCGGCCAGGGCCTCGGCCAGAGCGGCGCGATTGCTGATGAGTTTCATGCGAGACCCTCTCGAACCGTCAACAACAGTTTGGGCACGTTCTTAATGAAGAAAGATATTTCTATATTTATTCGTCGTCGTCTTCGTATGGGTCTGTGTGTTGGGATCAAACCGCACACACGTTTCGGCAACCTTTTATTCAGCGTTATCTTACCGGCAAACGGCCCTATCGTCCACGCTGGACAAGCTGTGACGAACTCCGTGAGCAGCCTCCAAACGCCTTTCCGGAAATCACCGCCGCGGACCCATCTCACACGCGGCGTGTGTCGATGGCCGCCGGTCGACAGAGGTTTTGCACCATTCATTCAGAACGCTTGTGAGTGCCCCGCTCAATTGCTGCCCGAACGAAGCAGCGCCCCCTCAATATCGTCGAGCCGAGCACGAAATCGCTGATCCGATTCCCGCCGGCCCGAGATGATCTTGTTGGCATGAAGTACCGTCGTGTGATCGCGGCCGCCGAAGAAGCCGCCGATCTCTTCCAGGCTGTGGTTTGTATGCTGTCGCGCCAGATACATGCACACATGCCGTGGCAGCGCGATCGACCGGCTGCGGCTGCGGCCCTGCAAGTCGGACAGCTTGATGTTGAACCGCTCGGTCACGATGTTCATGATGTCCTGAATGCGGATCTGCCGCGTGGGCGGCGGCTCCGGCTCGCCCAGCGCCTCGTGAACCAGCCGCAGATCGATGGGCCGCTTTTCGACCAGCGCCAGGCCGCAGATGCGGTTGATCGCGCCTTCCAGTTCCCGGGTATTGGAGCTGATTCGAGCCGCCACGAACTCGACCGCGCATTCCGGCGCCTCGATGCCACGGATGCGCAGCTTTTTCCGCACGATGGCCTGCCGAGTCTCCAGGCACGGCTGGTCCACCCGCGTCACAAGCCCCCAGTTGAAGCGGCTCACCAGGCGATCCTCGAGCGTCGGAATCTCCAACGGCGGGCAATCCGCCGACAAGATGATCTGCCGCTGTGACTGATACAACGTATTGAACGTGTGAAAGAACTCTTCCTGCGAGCGCTCGCGCCCCGAAAGAAACTGAATATCGTCGATGACCAGCATGTCCACGTGGCGATAGCGATATCGGAATGAGTTCAACGCCCCGCGCTCGACCGCCTCGATGAAGTGATTGACGAACGTTTCACAGGTGAGATACAGAATCAGCGCGTTCGGAGATCGATCCAGAATGCGATGGCACATTGCCTGGAGCAGGTGCGTCTTGCCAAGCCCGACGTCGCCATGAATGAACAGCGGGTTGTACGCCGTACCCGGCGCATCCCCGACCGCCACGCTGGCGGCATGGGCCATCCGGTTGCACGGCCCGGTCACGAAATGGTCGAAGGTGTAATCGGCATTCAGCCGCAGGAAGGATGCCTCGCGCTCAAAGCTGGGCACATCATCCGTCTTGACCGGCTCCGGCATGTGCGTCACATCGCCGTCGACCCGGAACACAACCGATACCAGCCGCCCCGTCGTCGACTGCGCCGCCTCGACGAACGGGCGAATCGCGTATCGGTTCAGATAGACCAACTGGGAGGAATTCGCGGCATAAATCTCGAGACACCCGCGGTCCAGGGCCCCGGGACGCAGTTGACTGAACCAGCCGCGTGCGATGGCAGGATTCTGACGGCGCAAAGCGTTCAGAATGTCGGTCCAGACGACATCGCTGAGATTGGTCATGTTCGTTCGTATACAGCCCAGCAACACGCAGCCGGCGCAGGAGTTCGCCGCCGCCAAAACTGCGTGTAACTTATTGGCGATAAAGGGGTTACATCAACTAATCAGTATCTATGAACGCCGAGCCCGCACTATATCAAACCGCCCGCCCGGCGACAATCAGTAAATTCTCCGCGCAGATTCTGCCCGCGCGTCGCCCCGCCGCCGTTGCGGCCAGGTGACCGGCCCGGCACTTGGCCGCGGCATCTTCACGCGACGCCAAACACAACGAGGCAGCAACATCCAATAGCGCGCCCTCTCTGACTGCTCTGCCGCCCGGGCCCGATGCAAATAACAGCCGACTCGCCATTCGCGCGGGCCACAAACCGTCGCGACGCGAAGTGGCTTGCGAACATCGACGCGGCGGCTATACTGCGGAGTTTACCGAAATTCCCATGACGCACGTGTACTCGCCACCAGCTCGTGTCGTACGCTCGGCTGTGTATAGCTGCGCCTGCGCACTGGAGTGAAGAAACTTGGGCACCGAAACTACCGCCGACCTGGCGTCCCTTCTGACCCAGGAACACCTGGATTCATCCGCCTTTTCCACCCTCAAGCAGCTCGCCATGTCGAGCAATGAGTCCCTTAATCGCTTTCGAGAACTCCTGTCCGATCTCGAACGCAAGGCCGAATCCGGCGCCGTCCCGGCATCCAGGGCCGCCCTGAAAATCGGCATATCGCACCTGTTCCAGGGCAATGCCCAGTTGGCGGCGCGCTGGCTGGAAAAGGCCGAGGAGTCGCCGGATCGCGCGCTCTATCTCGGCCTGGCCTACCGCGATCTGCGGCGCTACGACGATGCCATCACCGCCCTCCGTAAGGCCGCCGAGATCGGCGCCGAGCGCCTCCTCTGCGACTGCCTGGTGGCCGAGTGCCATTTGCTCGCCGGCCGGACGCAGCAGGCCGAAGAGCTGCTCAATTCACACCAGGCCGCCGGCCGCGACAATCCCCAGTGGAATTACACCCGCGGTCGCAGCCTCCAGCTTCAGGGCGACCTCGAATCCGCGCTGGATGCCTACGAAAAGGCCCTCCAGCTGGAGCCCACGCACGCCCACGCCAGCTTTCATGCCGCCTATCTTTACGATCTGCACGGCAATGACGGTCGCGCACTCGATCTATACACGTCCGCGTCCCAGTCGCCCCTGGTCCACGCCAACGCCATGATGAACCTCGCCGTGCTTCACGAAGATGCCGGCCGGATGGACGATGCGGCAAACTGCCTGCGCCGCGTCCTCTCCACCAACCCGGCCCACGAGCGCGCCCGCCTCTTCCTCAAGGATGTCCTCGCCGCCAACGACATGTTCATCGACGACGAGCTCGGCGGCTTCGAAAAGCGCAACGCCGTCCTCGATATCCCCGTCACCGATTTCGAGCTCTCCGTCCGCAGCCGCAACTGCCTCAAGAAGATGAACATTCACACCCTGGGCGACCTGCTGCGCACCTCCGAGGCCGAACTCCTCTCCTACAAGAACTTCGGCGAGACGTCCCTCAAGGAAATCAAGGCCATGCTCACCCAGAAGGGGCTCGTGCTCGGCCAGCTCGCCCACGAAAAGCGCCAGCACATCCAGATTCCTTCCAGCAGCATTGCGCCCCCGGCTCCTACCGGTTCAGACCTCCTCAGCCGGCCCGTCTCCGCCCTCCAGCTCTCCGTCCGGGCCCGAAAGTGCCTTCAGGGGCTGAACATCACCACCATCGGCGAACTCACCATGCAGACCGAGAACGAGCTGATGTCCTCGCGCAACTTCGGCCAGACGTCTCTCCAGGAAATAAAATCCAGCCTGGCCGAGCTCGGCCTCGGCCTGCGCGAAATGTAAACCGCCCGGCGGCACGGGCCGCCACAAAACGACTGCTGCATGCGCCGCACGAGCGGGGCTGCGAATGGAATCGCCAGAGAACCGCGAAGGATCGATGGTCACCCGCAGAACCTCAACCCGTCTCCGGCTGAGCCGCCTGCTGCGAAGCCCGCGCAAGGCAATCCCCCGCGCCGGCGTCATCGTCGGCTCCTTCGCCACGCTGTTGACCATCTGCTGCGTCATCAGCGAACGCATGCCCTGGCAAGATGCCCCGCGCGAAGAGCCCCCACCCGAAACCGCCATCGACCGCCTGATCCGCGTGCGCCTGATCGGCGCTTCATCCAGGACGCCGGTCCGCCTCCAGATCACCAGCGACTACGAGATTCTTCGCGGCGTGAATGGTCCGCGCCTCGGCAGCTATCCCGCCGGCCAGCCCGCCGCCGAACTCCGACTGACGTCCAGCGGCATTGAGCACGGGTTGTCGCCAACCGGCGCCACCGACATCGTGATCAAGCCATCCCGCGACGCCTCCCTCGTCATCAACGGCAGCACCTATCGCGGCCTGTTGCGCGTTCACGTCGCCAATGGCGCGATGGTTCTGACCAACCATGTGGACATCGAGGCCTACCTTCGCGGCGTGCTCCGCGGCGAGCTGCCTGCCGACTTCCATCCCGAGGCCTTCCGGGCACAGTGCGTCGCCGCCCGCACCTACGCGCTCTATCAGAAGGGCCTCACGCCCGCCGATCGCGACTGGGACGTGGTCGATACCGAGGGCAGCCAGATGTACATTGGCGTCGCCGGCGAGGCCCGCATCGCCGTCGATGCCGTCGAATCGACGCATGGTGAAATCTGCATGTGGAACGATGCCGGCCGCGATCGCATCTTCTGCACCTATTACTCATCCGCCTGCGGCGGCATCACCGTCCCCGTCCGCGAGTTTCGCCCTCGAGAAGAGGCCGTGCCCCCGCTCGCCGGCAGGGTTGTCTGCGACGATTGCTATCTCGCCCGCTTCTACCGCTGGGATCCCGTCAAACTCTCCAAGGCCGAAGTGACCAAGCGCATCGTCCGCCGCTATCCCAAGGTCGCACGCCTCAGCACCATCGCCGGCCTGCGAGCCAAGGAGCTGAGCGAAGAGGGCCGCTTCGTCCGCATCCAGCTCGATGGTTCCAGCGGCGACAACGAAACCCTCTACGGCGAGGACTTCCGCCTCTCCATCGGCGGCCACGTCGTGCGCTCCACCTGGTTCACCATCGAAACCACGCCGACTCACTTCGTCTTCAGGGATGGCAAGGGCTTCGGCCACGGCGTCGGTCTCTGCCAGTACGGCATGGAGACCAAGGCCCAGCGCGGCATGAGCTATCGCAACATCCTGTCGGCCTACTATCCCCATTCGATCATCCGCCGCCTCTATTAGCCGCCTGTCCGGCGGAACGGAGAGCTATTCTGATAGGTATAGATGTAAGTGCGCCATGGGCATGCCAGCCTAACGCGCGCTTTGTCGGTTTGATTCGCTTTGATTCACTTGCGACCCCGAATCACGCCCCGTCAAAGCGCCGTTCTGGCCGGCCCAGGCGGATGGTGCCAATGGAGAACTTGAAATTTTTTTGAAATGTCCGGCGCCACTGGATCACGCGCCGTCGAGTCTGTTCCATGACGCCCGGGCCGCGGCTTTCGCCGGAGCCCCACTGCGCGCAAACTGGTAGACAGGCCCAAGCGTGTTTCACCCTGGTCTTCGCATCGCATCATGTTTCGTAACCGCCCAAAACTCACCGGCACGCTTCTGGGTTGCCTTGTCTCGCTGCTCCTGACGATCGCGTTCTTTTATCGCTCGCTGGCAACGCCCCTCGAAATGCTGGCCTACGATTATCGCGCCCGGCATTTCAGCAGCGTACCGGCCAGCGACAGGATCGTTCACGTCGATATCGACAACAGCTCGCTCGACACCATTGGCCGCTGGCCCTGGCCCCGCGACGTCCTGGCAGATCTGATTCGCACGCTCAACGAGCTGGGCGCCGAGCTGATCTGCGTCGATCTTCTGCTCAGCGAAAGACAGCCCGAATACTTCGATCATCCCTCGCTGGGCGAAGACGTCGATGTCGATCCCCCGGACGGGTTGTTGGGCGACCTGTCGCTGCGCGACGTGATCGGCGAACTGCCCGAATTCGAGAGCGCGTATGACCGCCTGGCCGAGGCCCTGCAACAGTCCGGGAGCATCATTCTTTCGGAGCAGAACAAGGTCTACGGCGATCTGGAACTCGCCGATGCCCTGTCGCAATCGAAAGTCATCCTCGCAGTCGAGACCGACGTCCTGACGGAATCCCGGCGATCGGATCCGGTTCATATTCTCGCGACACGATGGCCCGGCGATCGCGACGCAGCCCCCGCTGCGTTTCTCTCCTCGATCGGGCTCGAGGCCGCGCCCGAAAACATCGTCCGCGTGCGCAATGCCCAGATTGCCATGAAAGTCGCGGATGTGCTGCGGTCCGACTTCACCCTCGATCAGTCCGCGCTGGCCAGCCAGTTGAATGAAAAGACCGACGACATTGCGGCCGTCATCGCCGGCGCCAAGCGCGACGTGGCCCGCGAGCGGGTGGGGGCACTGTTCAGGGGCGAAAAGACGCCGCCGCTCGAAGATGTACTGCGGCAAATACTCGGCGACCAGGCCGACCGGCTCTCGCACGATCGGGTGGATGTCAACCGGGCCTATCGCACAGCCCTGGGCATGCGTGAAGTCCGGCGGCGGCTTCATGCAATGGATGCGTCACTGGCGGCTGCGATTCACGACGCAACAAACGTCGTTCCGCCCTATTTCGTCCTGGGTCGCGCCGCCCTCGATCTGGCCGCGGTGAAAAACCTGGAGGAGGAATCGACCGTCCGCCGCGTACCGATCGCCGTTGAGATAGACGGCCGGCTGATGCCGCACATGGGCCTTGCCGCCGCCGCCCACGCCCTCGATCTCGATCTCGGCCGCATCAGCATGTCGACGCGAAAACTCATGCGCATCCCGAAACGCGACGGCGGCGCCATCGACGTACCGCTTGATGGCCGCGGCAATATGCTGATTCCCTGGACGAAAACGGGTTCCCTGTGGCGGCTGAATGGCGACTTCCCCCACATCCCCGCGGCCAAGGTGTTCTCCATTGCCGACGCCCGTCGCGCCCTGCGCGACAATGAGCGCGCCGCTTTGCACGTCATGTCGAAGGTCGTGGCGGTCACCCGCGGGGCGCGCCTGGCCGCTGACGGCGAATTGGCCGGCGACGTGCCCGGCGACCGGACCTATATCGAGAAAGTCAATCGCCGCGAGGAACTTGCCATCGACCTGCGCCTCGCGCGACTGAAGGGGGGCGCCTCGAACGATGAACTCGTGGCCATGCAGGCCGAGCACGAGAAGCTCGACGCGGAAATCAGACAGACCGAGAAATTCGCCCTTGCCGATGTCAAACGCAACTGCGCCGATCTGGACAGCTTCACCGAGGAGGAACTGCGCGAGGACCCCTCGCTCGCCCGGTCGATCGAGGCCTATCGCTACATTCAACGCGTCGTCGAAAACGGCCTCGCCGTGTTGCAGCGAAATAACGAGCGGATCCGTGCCGCCATCGACGAAACCATTGCTCAGCTCACGCCGGTGATTCGCGGCAAGTACGTCTTCTTCGGCTACGCAGCGACTGCTGAAGGCGACATCGTGCCGACGCCGATCGATCCGCACACCAACGGCGTCATGGTGCACGCCTACGTGCTGAACGCGTTTCTCCAGAACCGATTCATCGCCCTCGCCCCCAGCAGCCTGCTCGAAGTCGCCCTCTGCCTGTTCATCGGCGCCGTCGTCAGCCTGGTCACGGCGACGAGCGCACCGCGTGTGGCACTGCCCGCGACACTGATCGTCCTCGCAGCCTTCGCCTGGCTCAACGCCGCCCTGCTGTTCGGCTCGCGCGATCTCTTCTACCAGCTCCTGCCCGCGGTGGCGACCGGCTTCTTCGCATGGGTCGGCGTGACGCTCTTCCGCCAGTTCACCGCCGAGCGCGACCGCCGCATGTTCATCAAGCAGCTCAGCCAGTACACCGCGCCCGCCATCGCCGCCCGCATCGCCGAGAGCCCGGCCGCCGCCCAGGCCTTCAAGTCGGTCGTCACCCGCGACGTGACCTGTTTCTTCAGCGATCTCAAGGGCTTCACCAGCATCAGCGAGCGCGAAGATCCGGAAGTCGTGCAGCACGTCCTCAATGTCTACCTCAAGCGCATGAGCCAGACGATCTGGGACGGGCGCGGTCTCATCAACAAGTTCATGGGCGACGGCATCATGGCGTTCTTCAACCCCTCCGTCGATCCGCTTCCCGATCACGCCAACATCGCCTGCGAAACCGCCGTCCGCACCCTCGATGAACTCGCCCTCCTGGTGCGCGAAGAGCAGAACGACAAGTCGGCCGGCCCGATCTTCAAACAGATGGAGATGCGCATCGGCCTCGCCTGCGGCCTGTGCAAGAATGGCGACATGGGCTCCGAGCTGAAGGCCGACTACACCGTCATCGGCGATGTCGTCAACCTGGCCGCGCGGCTGGAACCCGCCAACAAAGTCTTCGGCACCAGCATCCTCGTCTCCGGCCCGCTTCGCGAACGCGTGAAGGACAAATTCGAATTCCGCTATCTCGCCGAGCTCCAGGTCAAAGGGAAGCGCCAGACCGTGCCCGTCTTCGAGCTGCTCGGTCGCAAGGGCGACGTGCCCGGCGAACAGCTCGAATATGCACGCCGTTTCGAAGCCGGCGTCGAGCTGTACAAGGCCCGCAAGTGGGATGAGTGCATCGTCCACTTCATGCGCATGATCGTCCGCCGCCCCGACGATGCCGGCGCCAGCCGCTACATCGAGGCCTGCCAGGAAATGAAGACCTTCCCGCCCGGCGACGACTGGAATGGCGCCCTCGAGCTGAAGGAGAAATAATGCGCCCCACGTCCCATATCGCCCAACGAGCCCGGATCCCTCCGGCTGGCGAATGGTCCCCTCGTCGCCGGCCGGGCCCCGGCGAATCCGGCGCCGGCCAATGACCGATCATGTTTCGTGGAAGCCGGGCAATCTTACGCTTGGAAGGTATGGTCATGGGCCAGGGGCGACAGTTAACGACGATGCCGCTTGCCGCCGTGCGCGCCCTTTCCGGGGCGGGCGTGTCGGACATGGCCATCTACCTCGCCGGCTCGCCCGGTACCGCGCCGGTGCTGTTTCGCAGCCGGGGCGACGGGCTGCCGAGCCTCGACTTCGAACGCCTTAGTGCCTCCGGCGTGTCACACCTGGTGATCGAAGGCGACGAGCTTCAGGCGTACGAACGTGCCCTGGAACGCAACCTCGAATCGCTCCTCAACGACCCCGACGTGCCCGCTCCGCAGAAGGCCTCGTGCGTCCAGTACATCGGCACCTCCATCGCCCGCGATCTCGCCCACGCCGGCGACGTCTCCGCCCACATCGACCGCGCCGTCAACATGTTCGACGCGCTGATCGACGGCGTCCTCTCCAATCCGCTGGCCCGCTCGACGCTGCTTTCCATGACCAGCCACCATCGCTCCACCGCCAGCCACATGTTCGCGGTCAGCACGCTGGCCATCCTGCTCGCCCACGAAGTCTTCGGTTTCGAGCCCGCGCGGCTCCGCGCCATCGGCCTTGCCGGCATGCTCCACGACCTGGGAAAGATGACGGTCGAGGAAGACCTGCTGAACAAGAAGACGCCGCTGAGCCCCGACGAAATGGAACTCGTCCGGCAGCATCCCATCGAGGGAGTGCGCCTCGTCGGCGCAGACCCCACCGTCACGGCCGATGTCCGCCGGATGGTGCTCGAGCATCACGAACGATTCGACGGCAGGGGCTATCCTCTCGGCCTGTGCGGCCACGAACAACTCATCGAGAGCCGCATTCTCGCCATCGTCGACACTTTTCACGCGATGGTCGGCCGGCGCGAATATCGCGAATCGATGCACCCGTCGGAGGCCGTGCGGCGAATGCGGTTTCAGGCAGGCAAACAGTTCGATCCCCAGCTATTCGCCGCCTGGGTCGATCTCTACGGCCGCTGCTGGCGCGCCCTGCCGGCCGAACCGGCCATCGACGACGGAAACCTCGGCAGCGCCTTTCACGCCGATCATCGCACGAAGACGGCCCTGCATCGCCAGCGCGGGGGCCTTCGCAGGCCCTGCCTGGGCCTCGTACACGCGCGCTGCATCTACACCGGCCGGCTGATACAGGCGTCGCCCGCCCCCGACGAGTTTACCTCGCCGCTGATCGACCTCTCCGGCAGCGGCGTATGCCTGCTGAGCCGGCACCCCATGTTCCGCGGTGAAGTCATCAGCGTGCAACTGGGTGCCGCAGGTGTGTCATCGTGGGTCCGTGGGATGGTGCGCTGGTGCCGCAGGGCCGCCAACGGCAACGGTTATCATACGGGAATTCAGTTCCTGCATCGCCTGTCCGAGGGCGAGGCAGCCATCAGGACCGACGTGCACGCCATGACCTCCGCCGGCGCGCCGGATGCGGCGGCGGAAGTGCCATCAATGTGACTCTGTGGTGCGAGGCAGCCGGGCGAATTGGCCCGCCTCATCGGATCCCGTCAAACGGTCCGCGTGCCGCTTCCGGAAAGTGGCTGGATACCCACTGCGCCGCGCGGTCGACCGACGGAAACAGGAATGCTATCGCAAGAATCAACAGGCCGCAGACTACCAGCGAGAGCGGCCGCCCTTCGAGCATGTGTGCCACCGCGTTGAACAGCGCGCCGCCTTCTATCAATGCACATGCGACCAGCGTCCTGGTCAACCAGGCCTGGGCCATCTGCCGCGGCCCATCCGGTCGGCCCCGCGCTCGCCGGGCAGCGGCCGCGCCGATCTTCCCTGGAATCGTGGCCGCCGCCACCGCGCAGGCCAGCCCGGTCCCCGCGGCCAGCAGCGTGATCAGCGCCGAGCCGCCGGCCGCCTTTTCGGCGGCAGCCTCGCGGGCGTTTGCCAGTACCACGCCGAGGAAGACCAGGAGTCCCGCGATCATCGCCGCGACCACCAGCCGCGCCGTCGCCACGGCACGGTACAACTCGCTTCGCCCACCCGCCGACGGCTGTTGCATGGACGACGCCTCCTCGTCGAAACGCCTGCCCGCCATCCGCTAGACCAGTTTTATCAGGATAAAGCCGCCGACCAGCAGAACAACGAACGCCAGGGCCAGCAGATCGAAGTACTTCTCGATGAACCGCTTGACCGGCGGCCCGAGCAGGTACAGCAGCCAGGCGACGAGGAAAAACCTCGCGCCGCGACCGACAAATGACACCAGCGCGAAGCCGGCCAGGTTCATATCCATCGCCCCGCTGGCGATCGTAAACACCTTGTAGGGAATGGGCGTGAAGGCGGCCACGAACACGATCCAGTAATCGTATTCCATGTATAGTTGCTGCACGCGTTCGTAGTACGCGTGCGCGTCGTAGAAGGCGATGATGCGCATGCCGACCGTGTCCATCAGGCCCATGCCGATGCCGTAGCCGGCAATCCCTCCGAGCACGCTGGCGATCGAGCAATTCAGCGCCAGCCGCCACCAGCGCGTTCGCGCCCCCAGCACCAGCGCGATCAGCAGCACATCCGGCGGGACGGGGAAAAAACTGGATTCCGCGAACGACAGCAGGAAGAGCGCGGCCGCGCCGTGCGGCGTGTCGGCCCAGTGCAGCACCCAGTTGTAGAGTCGCCGATGCAGGTGCCAGCCGGGGTGCGTCGCCGGCGGCGGCGCGGGCTGTTCAACGTCGACACGAATGGCGGGCTCTTCGGACATATCCGTTGCATTCTCCCGGTTGAATGGCTTCACATGCTATTTGATAAGCGGCGGGTCAACCAGCCCGCGCAGAAGGGCGAGCCTGGCGGAACGGCAATTAATGCAGCTATTGCGGAGAGTGACTTGGGCCCGATTGCGTGCCGGCGGTTGGCTTCGTTCGTCGGCAACTCCGGCATCATTCGCCGACAAGCTGCACAACCACGTCCCGCCTTCGCGCCCGCGTGTCGAAGTCGATCAGCACGATCTGCTGCCACGTCCCCAGCGTCGGCTTACGGTCTACGATGGGCACGGACAGGCTCGGGCCGAGCAGCGACGCCCGCACGTGCGAGTGGCCATTGTCGTCGTGCCACGTCTCCTCGTGACGGTAGCGCCCGTCCTCGGGCGCGATTTTCTCGAAACAGTGCTTCAGATCGTGCCCAACCAGGCCCGGCTCGTATTCGACCGTCGTGAGCCCCGCCGTCGAGCCGATGACGAACAGCGTGGCCACGCCCGCCGTCACGTCGGACCGGTTCAGGACGTCGATCAGCAGCGGTGTCACGTCGACGACGTGTGTGTTGCCGCGCGTTTCGATATGGATTCGATGGGTCTCGACCGGCATGGGCGCCATGATATCGCCTGCGCCAGCGCGGTGGAAAGCACGGAATGGATAATCAGAGCCGGGCTATCCTCAGCCCGGATTCCGCAAGAAGGAATGGCAGCCGGCAGAAGTGAGCGCGGAATATGTAAATGAACCCCGCAGGCGTTCTACGATTTGGGCATGAAGTATGAGGACCGAGCCAATGGAAGCGCGGATTACGCTATGTAACGGAGCGCGGATGCTGCCAGGGAGCGTTACGCCGGGCCGAGAACAGCCCGGCTCCGCCTGGCTTACTTGCGGTCTGCCATGATGCTGAGCACGCCGGCCACCACCGAGATCAGGGCCAGGCCGCCGAAGACGCCCCAGTGAACCGGGCCGCCCGAGATCATGTCCATCAGCGAGCTGGGCCACGTGCCCTGGAGGGCAGCCGCCGAGACCACGCCGAGCAGCCCCAGCCCCACGATGCCAATACCGAGGCACACATTCATCGGCACCACGCCGGCCATTGGCGCATACGACGCGCGGGCCGCCATCGACGAGGGCATCGCCGGCGCTGCGCCGATTGCCGCCACGCCGGCCGTGTCCTCCATGACCGCGACTGCCGAACCGTCGTCGGTGATCGTCTCGCCTTCGACCGGCGCCGCCTCGATCTCGGCATCCGAGGCATCGGTCGGCGAAATGGCATCCAGCAGCGCAGCGCCCAGGCTGGTGTCGTCGCTCTCCTGCGTGAGATCGAGCAGGCCGCTGCCGCTGCCGACCGCGTCGAAGGCCTCCATGCCCGACGAGATCTGCGTCTCGCCCATGGGATCGGTCTGGATGCCCAGCTCTTCTTCGTCGAAGACGCTGATGCCGACCTTGGTGACTTTGGTGTCTTCCTTTGAGGCGGGGCTGGCGGCGATGCGGGAATCTGACGGCTCGAGGCTGATGATGCTGGAGCCCGACAGGCCCAGATCGGGAATCTCGGCCGCGACGCCCTTCGACTTGCCCGGCTTGGCCGGCAGGTCCTCGGGAATGTCCATCAGGTTGATATCTGACGGCGCCGCCGCGACATCGTCGTCCGGCGATCCGAGATCATCATCGGGAGCGAATGAGATGCTCGATCCGCCCGGCTGCGAGCCGACCTTGGGCAGATCGTCCGTGGCGGGGCTTTCGTCGAGCGCCCCCAGCGAGGCGGATGAATCGGCCAGGCTCGACAGGGCTGACGCGAAGGATTCGTTGTCGTCCAGGCTGACGGCGTCGGGCGAATCGGGGCCGCTTGCCTGCAGGTCGATGATGCTGCTGCCGCCAGCCTTCGGCTCGACCTTGATCACTTCGGTGCGCTTGTAGTACACCTTGCCCGCGTCGCGATATTCCCGAATTTTCCCGCTCGACACGAGGCCCCTCACCTCGTCCTCCGTGATACCGAGCATGGACGTCACTTCGTTGATGTCGATGTATTCGCTTGCCATCGCCGCGGGCTCCCATCGGCGTCCAGTTGCGCCGATCGTTCAGGTGTATGGCCGCTTCATTCAAAATCACGGCCACGCGCGCCTGCGGCCGGAGGCGCTGCATGGTCGATCACGGGGCGCGGCATGCCGCGCCCGCCAGACCGTTGCTGATTGTATGCCTTCGATGCGCCGGCCGTGGGCTGTCTGGCCGGCGCGAAAACGTTCTTTGCCGTCCCTAATCCGAACCCCCGGTGGGCAGGGCCTCCTGTGTCTCCACCGCCTCGGCCCCCAATGCGTCGCCGCCGCGATCGATTCGATCCTTCATTTTGCGTTGTCGTGCCAGCATGCCCTTGGCCTGATCCAGCGACGGCTCGTCCATGTTGAAGGACTCCAGGTAGCGGTCGTACATGAACGAGCGAGCCGCCACCAGCTTCAACTTGCGCGTGCCGGGGACATACTGATAGCACCACACCGTGCTGTTGTCGGTGTCGACCATGAACAGGCCGTAGCTGTACTTGTCGATCTGGCCGGTAAAGGCCATCAGACCGCGCGAGCCCATGATCGGCGAATCGGCGTAGGCCCGCGGCATTGCCAGGCCCAGGTCCGGACGAAGCACCAGCGCCGTCGCGATGATCGCGAGCAGGATGGCGATGATCCAGAGCACCGTCTGCCGCTGTTGCGGCACGGCGACCGCGATGGCGTTGCGTTCTGTTGGCGCATGCATCGGAGTGTCCTTGTTGGGCAGGCTGCTGGTTGGACCCCCAGGGCTTGTCGACACGATATTATAGAATAACCCCCTTCCGGCTCAAGACTTCCGGCGCATTTCGCCGCCTTTTCGTCACTGCGACACCGCACGCGTCCGCTAGTATACTCCGCGATTCCGGCCCCCGTGAGCGGAACTCGATGATGGTGCCCACCGATATTAGGACGCTGCCCCGGCTCGATCGAGATGCCGTTGTCTGCGGTATTGTTCGCGATCATGGCGGTTGCGCGCTGGAATCCCTCGCGAACGGCAGCCCGGGCGGCCGGTTCTCCATCTATGCACTCAACCCGGTCACGACGTTGGAGTCCGCGTCCACGTCGCCCGAGTGCCCATTTGCCGCGTTGCAGTCCGCCTGCCGCCCCTGGTGCCCGGTTGATCGCAAGGCCGCCCTTCCGTTTTTTGGCGGCTGGATCGGGTTTTTGTCTTACGAGGCCGGTCGATTTATTGAGCCGCATGCCCTGCCTCATTGCCGTGCACATGCAGCGCCGCTGGCGCGATGGAGTCTTTTCGACACGGCCATCATTCACGACGCCGCGACCGGCCGGTGGCTGGCCATCGGCCTGGAGCTGCCCGCGCGGCTGCGGGTCGTCGGCCGGCCGACCCTTTCGCAGCGGCTGGACGAAGTCGAGCGCCTCGCCCGCGACTGGACGGCTGATCGAGCCGGCGCGTGTGCCGAAATCGCGCCGCGCCGAGGCGATGTCGGCCACCAGAGCGCCGCGGCGGACGCGCGGGCCGGCTGGATCGGCACGGCGGATGAATACTTGCGAAGCGTTGACCGCGCGCTTGAGTACATCCGCGCCGGCGACATCTTTCAGGTGAACATCGCCCGCCGCTATCGAACGCGGTGTTCCGACGATCCTCTCACGCTTTACCGGCGGCTGTGCCGCGCGAATCCGGCGGCCTATGCCGCCATCATTCCGTTCGGCGAGGGCGCGGTTCTGTCCTCCAGCCCGGAGCTGTTCCTGTCCGTCACCGGCCGCGACGCGATCACGCGGCCGATCAAGGGCACGCGGCCGCGCGGCCGCGATCCGGCTGAAGATGCGCGTCGTGCCGCTGAGCTGGCATCGAGCGAAAAGGACCGGGCCGAGTTGAACATGATCGTCGACCTCGAGCGGAACGATCTCGGCCGCGTCTGCGAGTACGGCAGCGTGCGCGTTGAGAGCGACGGCGACATCGAGCGCCTGGCCACCGTGTTTCATCGCACGGCCACGATCCGCGGCCGGCTGCGCGAAGATTGCGATGCCATCGATCTGGTGCGGGCCGCCTTTCCCGGCGGCTCCATCACCGGTGCCCCGAAGGTGCGGGCCATGCAGATCATCGACGAACTCGAGGATGAGCCGCGCGGACCCTATTGCGGCGCCGTTGGCTACGTGGGTGTCGACGGCGACATGATGCTCAATCTCCCCATCCGCACGGTCGTGGCCTTCGTCGGGCGGGCCGAGTTCTCCGTCGGCAGCGGCATCGTGGTGGATTCGACGCCGGAGGAGGAGCTGGCCGAACTGGACGCCAAGGCCGCCGGGTTGCTGCGGGCCCTGAGCGGCACTGGACTCGAAAGCGGTTCGAGCGCCGCGCGGGAAGGCTTCAGCCGGGACCTGTCGACCTGTTCAACCGGCGAGCGCACTGCATGATCATCCACCGACACACGTGTCGTCATCGTTGCGGTTCGCCACGAATCGGCGCTCGCCAGGGCGCCGGCTCCATCGGCGGAGATGAATTCACCGGTCCGCCGCGCCGCGACCCGCTAAACGAGATCGACTGCCAGACCGGAGTGACACAATGACGGCACTGAGCGGCGAGTACGTGTACCTCAACGGCGAAATCCTGCCGGCCGGCGAGGCAAAGGTGTCGGTCTTCGACGCCGGCATCGCCCACGCGGCCGGCCTCTTTGAGACGCTGCGGGCTTACAACGGGCGCGTGATGCGCGGCCGCGAGCACCTCCGCCGCATGGCAAATTCGGCGGCCGTGCTCGGCATGCGTATCGAGCTAGACGAAGAGGCCCTGTCGAAGGGCATTGGTGATCTGCTGGCCGCCATGCAGTTGCGCGACGCCCGTATCCGCCTCGTCGCCACGCCCGGCCCGCTGCCCGGCGCCGTCGAGCGCGCCGTCGCCCCTCAGCCCACGACACTCATCACCGCCGAATCCGTGAAGTCCTATCCGCCCGAGCTCTACGCGAGCGGCATGCGGGTGTGCATCTGCCCCTATCGCCAGAACCCGTACGATCCCCTGGCAGGACACAAGACGCTGGCCTATCTTTCGCGGCTGATGGCCCTTCGCGAGGCAGCGGAACGTCAGTGCCATGAATCGCTGTGGTTCACGCTGGAGGGCCGCCTCGCCGAAGGCTGCATCTGCAACGTGTTCCTGGTGCACGAGGGCGTCGTGAAGACCCCCCGGCTCGATACGCCCATTCTGCCGGGCACCACGCGAAGCGCCGTGCTGGAGTTGTGCCAGTCAAATGGCATCGAGGTCAGCGAGACCGTGCTCGATGTACACCAGTTGCTCGCCGCCGAGGAGATATTTCTGACCGGCAGCGTCCTCGAAATCATGCCGGTCACGGCCGTGGAAAAGCATAGCGTCGGCAGCGGCGAACCCGGTCCACGGACGCGGCAGATCGCCGGGCTGTACCGCGAACTGATCCGGAAGGAGTGCGGCATTGGCTGAAAGCCGGAAGCCGGCGGCAAACACCATCGACGGCTTGTGCAAAGCGATGGAAGTGATTGCGCCCACATGGGCAGCGGCCGAATGGGACAACGTGGGTCTTCTCGCCGGTGATGCCGGCTGGCCCCTTCGCCGTGCGATGTTGACAATTGATCTCACGGCGACCGTCATGGCCGAGGCCGTCCGTGCCCGCGCCGACGCCATCATCGCCTATCATCCGCCCATCTTCCGGCCGATCTCCCGCCTGCTCGCCGACGCCGGCCGGCAGGAGGCCGTGATCCTCGAAGCGCTCTCGCACAAAATCGCGGTTTATTCGCCGCACACGGCGCTGGATGCCGCCGCCGGCGGCACCAACGAAGCGCTGGCCGATCTGGCGGGGCTGTCGGGGCTTCGACCGTTTTCATCGGTGTCTCCGCTGCGGCACGAGTGCAAGCTCGTCACCTTCATCCCCCACGAGGCGCTGGATGCCGTTGCCGACGCCCTGTTTGCCGCCGGGGCCGGCCGCATTGGCAACTACGACAAGTGCAGCTATCGCCTGCGCGGCGAGGGCACCTTCTTCGGCTCTGGCGCGGCCAATCCGCGCGTGGGCCGGCGCGGCCGGCTCGAGCGCGTCGAGGAGACCCGCCTCGAAGTCGTCGTGCCGCGACGGCGACTTGCCGATGTCACCGCCGCCCTGCGATCGTCGCACCCCTACGAGGAACCGGCCTTCGACATCTATCCGCTCGACGCGCCGCCAACATCCGACACCGGTCAGGGTCGCATCGGCCGCTTTGCGTCGCCGCGCCCGCTTGCCCGGCTGGCGCGCGACCTTGCAGCAAAGACGCGGGCGGCGGCGCCGGTCATCGTCGGCGAAGCGGCGACACGTCTGCGGCGCGGCTACGTCTGCGCCGGCAGCGCGGGCCGGCTTCCGCTCGAGCTGCCGGCCGAGCCCTGCGGCCCGGGGGACGTTGTCATCACCGGTGAAATTTCTCACCATGCCGCCCTGGAATACCGACGGCGTGGCGTGTGCGTCATCGCGCTGGGCCACTGGGCGAGCGAGCGGCCGGTGCTGGCGCCCCTGGCGTCGCGCCTTCGCGAGCACCTGCCGCGCGCCTCCTTCGTGGTCAGCCGGGCCGATGCCGAGCCACTGCGCCGGGCATGATGCCGCTTACGGCCGGTGCCAGTCCGTGCACGCTGCGCACAATGGGGGCGCCGCGGCATCCTGCTGCCGAATGGCACGAAGCGCTTCCGACTCCATCCAGAGCGACGCCGGATTTGTTTCCAGCACGTTGCCGACGCACTGCCGCCCGGCGAAGTCCTGATCGCAGGTCGTCATTTGCCCGTCCGCAAGGATGATCGCCCGCGCAAACACGCGCCGGCACCGCCCTCGCCTCGGCGGTGTCATACTGGTGACGCGGCGATCGGGCCGCTGACCGGCACACGGGCTGTACCCATCGACCAGCACCGCCCCGAATCGTTGCTGCCAGGCCTCGAAGAACGACTCCATCTCGTCGAGCGTCTCCTGCGCCTTGATCATCGATGGCACCAGCAGCGGCCGCACGCGTCCGGACTCGGCCCGCCGGCCGGCCCAGCGCTCCAATGTCGCCATCACGTCGTCGAACGCGTCCACGCCGCTGACCCGCCGATACGTCTCCCGTGACGCTGCATCGATCGCAATCTCGATGACGTCGACCGGCGCGACAAACATCGCTTCTTCCGAAGCCTTATCGATCCGCCGCGCCGATGTGCGAACGGCGATGGTGCGGGCCGGACTCGCCCGCAGCGACCGTACGATGTCCGCGAACCGCGGATGCCGTGCCGGCTCTCCGAATCCGCCGATCACAACACGGACGTCGTCATATGGACCGATCCACTCGCAGATGCGCTCGATGATGCGCGGGTCCAATGGCCCGCGACGCCCGACCGCCGCCCCGCGCGGCCGCAGCAGCGATGCCGCATTCGCGTCATCTTCGGTGGAAAGTTCGATTTCGATTTCCGCCGGCGCCGGGGCGACATTCAGCGCGTCCGCTTCCGTAAGCCACCGCGCCAGCCGTGCCGCTCCCCAGCCCTCTGCGCCCTCCTTCACCGCGCGCTCGATGCGCTGCCACGATCGGTGCGTATCCGCGAGGAGCCGGCCGCGCGCCTCGATGATCTCTGCCGCCGGCCGATAGCAGGCCTCCCGCCCCGTCAGATCGGGCATCGGATTGTTCGGCTGGTATGCCAGAATGGCCCCGACGGGCAGTCCGGCCCTGGCCAGTTCGGCCAGTATCGAACGCTCAACGATCACGCCGCCCAGCCCCGGCGGCGCCTGCACGAACGCCATCTTCGTCGTCGTCGAGTTCCGCCGGTAGTGGGCAACCATCTCCGAAAGCAGCGCCGCATCGAGCAGCGGCGCCGCTGCCGGCACGCTCAGGATGGCATCGGCGCCGGCCTGTTCGGCATAGGCCGCCACCAGCGGCACATTCAGGTCCTCATCGAAGCAACACATGCCGCCGATGCCGCCGCGCCAGCCATCCAGCCCCCAGTGCCGTCCGGAGGTCACTAATTCGCGATAGGGCGGCTCAATGGCATCGTGCCGTGTGATGCCGATTCGCAGCCCCTCGCAAAGCGCCTGAACGCGCTGCACCTGCGCCGCCGGCGTCAACAGTGCAATCGGCCCGATCCCCTCCACTCTTGTCAGCCGTTCCAGCGTCCGCCGCAGTATCGGCATGCCAGCCAGCTCGTCGGCCAGGCGCGAACGCGTGCCAACGGGTGAGCGCTCCAGATCGACATTCACCGTGACCGCGATGTTCACACGCGTGCTCCCGGCGGCGCACCGATTGCCGCATCGAACCGCGCCAGCGAACTGGAGAGTATTTCCTCGAGCACGGCGCAGCCCTCCAACAGTGAACAGACAAAGCGCCTGTCTCGCTCCAGTTGCCGCCGCGCCCGTTCGACGCCGTCGACGCCCGCGATATTCAGCCGTCGGTCGGCCGCGAACTTCTGCAACTCGGCCACCTGCGAGACATCCCGCACCATGCGGAAGATCAGCTCGTGTTGCTGCACCTGCGTGCGCAGCTCATCCACCCGCGCCAGCCGGCGATTGAACGCCGCCGGCTCCTGCAACAATCCCACCAGGTCGGCCAGATGTCGGGCCGTTTCGTCGCACAGCGCCCGGAATTCCGCCAGCTCCCGCAGCCTGCTCGCGATTTGCTCCCGCGCGGGCGGCAGCTTATCCGCGTCGTACCAGTTCAACCGCAGTCCGTCGAAGCATGCCCGGTCGATCGGCCGCGTGCAGAATTGCGCCAGCGCCGCAGACAGCGTCATCGCCTCGGCGCCCTGCTTGGCTGAGCCGCCTTCGGTCGCGTCGATTACCCGCGCCGCTGAACGCGCGAAGTCGCGCTCGAACTGCTGCAAATACGTGAACATCTGTTCTTCGGTGTAAATGTCGCGGCCGTGGATGTCCTTCACCTTGCGGAGCATCTTTCGTGCCCGGGCGATGCGCTCCCACTCCTTCATCTCCAGCGTGCAGTACCGCCCCAGTTCCGGCCCCCATGCCCGGTGCATGGCGACGCCCGGCGAGTAGTACACGTGGCCGCCGAAGGCGAGATCCTGCCCGATGAAAATGATCGGCTCGCAGCCGAGCCACTGGGCCAGGTAGAACGCCAGGTGCATCACCGTGGCACCGGCCTCCATCTTCGCGCGCTTCGCCAGCGCCTCGCCGATGCAGCGATGGGCAAACACATTGTCGAGCATCACCACGCGGGCGGCGCCGCCGGCGCGGCCCCGCATGAATGCGTCGGCGACCTGCCAATGCGCCTTGGGCTCGGCCACCAGGATCAGCTCGTCCGGTAGATCGAGATTCTCGAAGAACTGCCGCGAAAGGTCGGAAAAGTCCAGCGCCGTCACGAAGTGGGGCCGGATGCCGCGCTCCAGGAGCGGCCGCAGCGTCGTCTGCGCCGCGATGATGACCGCGCGATCCTGCGCGCCCGCCAGCTGGTCCACATTCCCGGTCAAGGACGGCCCCGCCGCCACCAGAATCGCCGGCCGCCCGGCAAACCTGCCCCGCAGCGCCTCGGTCGGCGGCGTCGCCACATAGGCGGGCAGGTTATTCGCGATGTTGCGGCAGGTGACATCGGCATTGCGCAGCAGCGTCGCCACGCTCATCTTCACGAAGCCGACGTAGTCGGTCATCGCCTGCCGCGCCCTGGCGAAGAACTCGGCATTGACCGCCCGGGCGCAGGGCGGAACGGCCATGACCGTGCCCAGCATGAGATTGGTCGCGCAATGCGCCAGGCGATCGTGCCAGGTGGATCTGTCGAGCGTATTCAGAAGGACCAGCCTGCCCTCGCCGATCTCGGCCGACAGGTCCGTCGCTTCCAGTGCCCGTTGAATGACACCCTGGTCCGGCTCGATGGCAATGACGAGCGTGTCCTCGCCGAATCGGGCGTGTGCCGCCTTGACGTGGTGCCCCAGCCCCAGCCCGAACAGAACGACGCACGCCGCCTCCCCTGCCTCCAGCGAGCGGATGAAATCGTCGGCCTCGCGTATGGGATCATATCGGCTGTGCAGGTATTGCACGCGGCCGTCGGGTGTCGTGAGCCTGGCAGTCGGCGCGCCGCAGCGGGCGGCCTCCACCACCGGCCCTGCCGACTCGTCGAGTTCGTCGAGCGCAAGTGCCAGCCGCGGATCGACGCGCCACAGCCGGCGCATGTTCTCCAGGTAAGTCGATCGGGTGGCGACATCCGTGTCCACGAATGCGGATCATAACGGCGATGCCGGCAATTTCGAGTCACACGCCCGGCAATCCGGAAAATGTTCCATCGATAGCTGCCATGCGCCGCGGCCCGCCTGTACGTGCAATATGCATCTTTGATATGCTGCCGTTGAAATGCTGGACTGGACCCTTGCCCTCAAGCTCGCCCTGGTGCCGCTGCTCATCGGCCTCAACGCATTTTTTGTCGCGGCCGAATATGCCGTCGTCACGATCCGCCCCTCCCGCATCGAAGAACTTCTCGCCGATGGAGTAAAGCGCGCCCGCCTGCTCGGTCGCCTCAAGAAAGACGTTGGCGACGTGCTCGCTGCCATCCAGATATGCATCACCGCCACCAATCTGCTCATTGGTGCCGTCGCAGAACCCGCCATCTCCGGCCTGATCGCCTGGGCGCTCTCGCCGCTGGGCTTCGTGCTGCCGATCAGCATCGCCCGGCCGATTGGCCTCGCCGTCGGGCTGATCATCGTCACCTTCTTCACGGTTGTACTCAGCGAGCTCCTGCCCAAGGCCCTGACGCTTCAACATACCGATCGCATCGCCCTGCGCGTCGCGCGACCGATCCACGCCGTTCGCCGCGTCTGCGCTCCACTCGTGCGGCTGATGAACTGGACGGCCGATCGCATCACCCGCTCTGCCGGGCTCGGCGAGCTGAAGATCGAGGAACCGGTCCACAGCGAAACCGAGTTGGAAATTCTGGTCGATAAGGCCGACGACGCCGGCGAGTTTCACGAAGTCCACGGCGAAATGCTCCGAAAGGCCTTCGACTTCGCCGATCTGACCGTGCGCCACGTCATGATCCCGCTGCGCGATGCAGAGGTGCTCGACAGCAATATGCTGGTGGATGATCTGGCCGCCCGCCTGCACCGCCGACCGTACACGCGCTGGCCCATTCGCGATCCGCGCAGCGGGCGCATCACCGGTATCGTGAATGTGAAGATGGCGCTTTTTGCACTTGCTCTCTCCGCCGGCGAGGCGGTCATCCTGCATGATCTGGCAGTGCCGCCGATGGTGGTCGATCCCGATATGCCGCTGGTCGACGCGCTGCACGCGATGCGTCGTCACAAGCAGCACATCGCCATCGTCGTCGACCGGGATGGCCGCGAGCAGGGAATCGTGACATTGCAGGACATGCTCGGCTCGATCGTCGGCAGCATGCCGCCGGAGGGGGTGAAGGGGTAGTTCCATTTCGCCGGATCGCCGCCACGCAGCGCTTCGATGCTGCGCGCGACGGGATTTTACGGCACGGTCATCCTCTTGCGAAAAAAAGCGCCCGCGGGGCACGAAACCCGCGGGCGCTTCGAATTTCAGACGTTGAATTGCCGACGGTTCACGACTTCTTCGTGAACTCGATCGTCATCATCTTGAATTCCTTGCCGGACTTGGGATCCTTCCCGTACATTTCCATCGTCTTCGACGTCGGGCTGACGAAGCGCTCGATCTCGCGGGCCGTCGACGGCTTCTTCGTGATCGGGCAGTTGTACGTGTAGGTCCACGTCATCGTCTTCTTGTCACTCGACAGCTCGCCCGTTCCCTTCCACATGCCGGTGCTGTGATTGTCGATCCAGCTCGACGTGAACTCCTTCGCCACGTTGTCGTATCCGTACGTTCCCTCGCCCCGGAACATCCCCATCCCCGGCATTTCGCCCGATAGCTCGCAGCGAATGTAGCGTCCGTCCATCATCGGCGTGATTTTCGCCGTGTTGGTCGTTTCCATCGGCTCTGCGCCGGGGTGCATCCACATCGTGCTCTTACCCTCCCACGTCCCGGCCTGCTTTACCAGGAATTCGTGCATCTCGCCCGGCGTGCCCGCGACCATGCACGCCTGCATGTCTTCCTTCGTCCAGCCGGGTGGCAGAGGAAAATCAGCTTCGCCATGCTCGGTCTTGCCTTCCTTGGCCGGCTGGGCGATGGCGAACGATGCAACCAGCGCCGCCGTCAACGCAATACACAATGATGCATACAGACCCTTGCGATTCATCGGTGTCCTCCCGGAACGTAATGTTGCCGTCGCCCGCCGCACGCCGGCGGGTGGATCGGCTCAGAATTTGCAATGAAAGCGCTCAGAGATCCGCGGCTACGCGCGGCCTTGTTGTGTCCTGCCTTCCTCTGTCCCCTCCGCGGCAGTTTACAGATATTGCGTCGCACAAGCCACGGGACGAATAAACTGGCGTTTAAAGGCCGGCGAACACTTGATTTGAATCCGATCACGGCCCTGACCGCGGCGTTGTTGCGGTCTGCGCCGGTTCCGCCTTGGGCCACCATGTCCACTCGGTTTCGGGATCTGGCCTCTCCGAAAAAAAGTCCAGGCCCTCGGCTTCGACATTCACGCCAAACAGGCGCATGCGATTGACCGCCGACTTCTGAAGCGCGACGCCCGGCGAGGGGACGAGCCGCACGTGAATCGGCTTGCTGGAGGACAATGGCCAAACGCCCCGGGCGCGGCTGATGATCGTTTCATTCAGCGGCACGGTGACCGTCGCGTCGGGAGCGACGACGCATGGGCCGGCGACGTGGTACTCGGGCCAGCTACCGATGCGCACTTCAAGAACCCCCGCAAGCCAGGTGCCGCCCGGCAGTTTGTTCTGGATCTCGACCGCCGGCCAGTTCATGGTGACATTAGGCTGGGGAGCGGGTACCGAGTGCCATCCCGGCCGGAAACCAACGCCGTGATCCTTCGCACCCATGGCCGCATCATCGACGCGAACAACGAAAGACTCGGCCGGACGGCTCAGCGCCTCGATCTCCAGCTCGGCTGAGACCGGAACGATGTCATCGCGAAGAAACGCAGCTCTTCCGAACTTGTCGAAATTGTAGATGCCGATGTCCGCCATGCACTCGATCGTGACGCGGTGTTCGCCGGGCGGGAGCGGCGGCAGCTCGATCAGCGTCTGGCGAGAACGCTTACCTCTTCGAAACTGATGTTCCGCTGACTGGTCCCATTCTCGAATGGGCGCACCGTTCAACAACACCCGGTGATCGCGCAGGTAGATATACCGCCCGCGGTCGAACTCCGTCGTTCGGAGCCGCAGCTCGATTTCGCAGCCGACAGGAATGCCCGCGGGCTGCTGTCTTCGATACGTCGCCGTGGCGCTGATCTGCGACTTGAAGAATTCGCTCGCCTCGGCCGGCGTGAGCGATCGCACGCGGTACCTGGAAACCAGTGCCGCCTGCGCACGCGATTCGCCATAGCGCGAGAGCCGAAGCAGCGTTTCGACGTCGCAGTAGTTCGTCCACGGCGCATAAAAGTACGCCAGCAACAACGCCAGCAGCAGAACGGCGCATATGCCCGCAGTCGCGGCCGCGCGGACGGGCAGCCGATGGCTGCGCCCCGCCGTGCGGCGCAGCGCACCGCGGCTGGAGACGCGACCGCACTCGGGGCATTGGCCGGGATTCATCGGATAGCCGCAGCCGGGGCAGAAGCCCGCGGGCCGGTCCGTGCCCAGTTCCTCGGCCAATGTCCGTCGTGACCAGCGCCGAATGCGGCGGCTTACGCTACGAATCGCCGAGCGAAGAGGCCGCCGGAGAAACGACGGCCGACCGAAGAGCCGAAGCGTCAGTGACTCGAACAGGACAACCAGCGGCACGGCCGCGAGGTAGATCGCGTCAAACCACCACGCCATAAGGGCGCGCACTGCGATCAGGTACGCAAGCCAGAAGAGGCATTCGACGAGGAATGTGCGCCGGCCCATCGTGCGACTCGATTCAGACACGCGCAAGCAACATACTTTTCAACAAGTACGTGGTGCCGTCAGTCTTGCGCGATGTCACAGGAGCGACAACGCCGCTCCGAAACTTGTACCCACTGAGGGGTCCGGCTCCTACGGCACCAGACAGGCATCAGACCGCGAACCAAGGTTGGCGCGGTCTTTGGTCGGCGCAGCGGCGCCCGGGTCAACAAATCCATCAGCGTCGGCTGTGTGCGTTGTGTAAATATTGTCGCGGCCGTTCGCATTCTTGAGTTTCGCGTGCACCTTGCCGGAGAGACCGACGTCAGGCGAGTCTTCGAATGAAACGTGCCCATCCTGGTACAACACGTTTTGACCGTTGCGTTTTCTTCGGGAGTGGTTCGTGCTGTTGCCGCGGAATTTGGAGTTGCGATCCTCGAGTATATCCGACTTGATCTTGCCCTTGATGTAAGGATTCGAGTCCGCCATGAGCGGGAAATTCGGTTCCGACATCGTGCCGAGCACGTCGCGATCGGGATCGTGCTGATACTGATAGGCATAGCTCAGGTGCTTTGGACCGGCAAAGTCATAGTAATCACTCACATCGTCAGCGGGATCGGGTGTGTCCTTAGTGGTCGGGCATATAAACCAATGTTTGATGGGTGAATCGTGTATCAAGTCTTCTGACTGCCGCAGCAGCCACCAAAGGTCGACGGTCGGCGAAGGCACATCGCCGGGGCCCGGCCTCTCGCGGCGATCCTTGGGATCAAATATCCGCATGGCGCCGTCGTTTTCCTTCCGGACTCCGCCAGTAGCGACAAAAGTCTGCGGGTCGTCCTGTGCATAGATGTAATGAGCCTGGGCCAGCCGTCGCAGGTTGGTCGTGCATTTGACCCGCTTCGAATCCAGCGAATGCGTCTGGAGCGCGGGTATCAACAGTGCGGCAACCAACGTGGACGCCGCCGCCACGACCAGCACTTCAATGAGTGAAACTGCACGGCGTTGAGTTATCATTCTCCGGCCTCCGATTTGGCCGTTCACTTCGCTGTATGAACAAAATTCTGGCACCGTCTATGCAAGTGCGACTAACAGGAAAGCGGCGCGTATACCGTCTGCGCTTCTTCGATCTCAGTGCCAAACGCTGGGTGGCATCCGATTCGCAGAAGTGCCTCGTGCTCAGCCTCCCACGTCGCCGGGATGAAGACCTCAACTTCCGTGCCATCAGGAAGGTCCGGCTCAATATCCAGCACGATTGTTTTTTGTTGCTTTCTACCCCGAATCGTCACGAGCAGGCTCCTGCGATGTCGCCGGTTCGATTGCCTTTGTCGACGGATTGTTGTGCCGCGCCGGCCGAGGATTTCGTGCCGTCACGAATTATATCGCACTTGCGACGGGGCTGTCAGCCCGCCACCGCCTTCACAAACGCCGTCACCCCCGCCCCCATCTCAAACTTGTACCCCTGCTCCGCCAGCGTCCACTCCATCGCCGCGATCGCGCCGACCGTGTCGACCGCGTCGACATACCCCATGTGGTTCAGCCGGATCATCTTGCCCTTCAGTTCCCCCTGCCCGGCCGCGACGTGAATCCCGTACTTGCTGCGCATCGTCTTCCGCCACGTGTCGTCGTTCACGCCGGCCGGCACGTTCACGCCGGTCACACTGTCGACGGGGTCGGCCGCGAACAGTGTCATGCCGAGTGCCTTCGCCGCGGCACGCGTGCCCTTCGCCATCAGGGCCGAACGCGCCCAGATGTTCTCGATGCCCTCGGCCTTGATCTGCTTCAACGTGTAGCGCAGCCCCTTGACCAGCTGGTTGTTCGGCGTCCACGGCACGTCGCTATCCTTCTGGCTCTTGCGATAGGCCTTCAGATCGTTGTAGAACGCCGGCGCCTCGTGGCTGTCGATCACCTCCCACGCCCGGTCGCTCACCGCCGCAAAGCCCAGACCCGGCGGCAGCATCAGCGCCTTCTGCGAGCCGGTCACCGCCACGTCGATGCCCCACTCGTCCATCTTGAACGGAATCGTGCCGATCGACGTGATGCCATCGACGAGCGACAACGCGCCGTGTTCGCGGCACACCTTCGCGATACCCGCGGCATCCGACAGGGCGCATGTGCTCGTCTCGCTGTGCACGAAGATGACCGACTTGATGTCCGGGTGCTGCTTGAGTTGCTGTGCCACGCCCTCGGCCTTGAAGCCGTGGCCGTACTCCTGCGTGTATTCCACGTGCGGCAGCTTGAAGCGCTTGAGGATCTTCGCCCATCGTTCGCCAAACTTGCCCGAGTGACACACCAGCGTCTTCCCATCCGGCTTGCAGCAGCCGAGGATCGCCCCCTCCATCGCCGCCGTGCCGCTGCCCGTCAACACCAGCGGCTGCGATTTCGTCTGAAACACGTAGCTGAGCAGCTCCGTGCATTCCTTGAACATCTCCTTGAAGCCCGAGGTGCGATGGTGATCCAGCGGATAGGCCATCTCCAGCAGGGCGTCGGGACTGACCATCGTCGGACCGGGCGTGAACAGGCGCAGCTTCATCATGGGTGGATACCTCCTGAGGGGGTGCTTTGCACGTTTCGTGCCACAGTATAAACGCCGCCCATACACCGTCCAACGCAGGCCGGCCCCCGCATCTCCGCGCGATTTCTCAGTTCATGCCGGCTATTCGCGCAGTGCACCGCTTGCCGCAATTCGGCTGCTGATGCCGCTGAAGATGCAACAGGGATTTACGGCGCTGTGCGCTGGCGGGGTTCCGCGACCTGCAACTGGCCGCCCTCGAACCGGAATCCATCCACCGTCGCCCGAAAGTCCAGCGGCGATCCCGCCGCCTGAATCGACGTGTTACTGATCGTCAGATCGCGCACACGCGACAGCACGCGCACGCCGCTCTCGGCGCCGAACGTCTCGAGATAGCAACCGTCGATGAGAATCGAAGCCAGTTGCTCGCCGGCAAAGCCCTCGGCGCCGAGCACCAGGAACGCCATGCCGCGCTGCTCGCCGATCTTCTTGTTGGTGATGCAGCAATCGCGGAACCGCACGCCGATGGTCCTCGGGCGCAGCACGATGTTTGCCCGCTCGCCCCCCGCGCCATCCACCGTCAGGGCGCAGCCGGTGAACGTCTGCTCGACGTTGGAGATCGCCCCGCCCTTGCCGATTTCGGCGCCGCCGGCGATCGGCCCGAAGGGCGATACGATTCCGCGATCGTTCCAGCTCGACGTGTAGTAATTACACGCGAAGCCCGCGATCACCGTGTTGAGCAGGGCGCAGTTCTCCCAGCGGTTCACCTCGCTGCCGATGTTGTACACGTTGGCGACGCTGAATACGCCATCAAAGCCGACGCGCTCGAAGGTGTGGGCGTGGGCCGACCGCGCGCTCGTCCGCGCCAGCAGAATGCCCGCAGCCGGCGGGCCGCGCCGGTCGCCGACGATCTGGATGCCCTCCAGGCGGCACCCCATTGCCCCGGACATGTCGATGGCGGGTGCGTCCTTCAGCTCCCGCGAAAAGCTGAACTTCAGCGTCGCCCCGTGGCCGCGCAGGCGGAGCCCCGTGCGCTCCCGCAGGTTCAAGGGCCGCGTCAATGTGTAGCTGCCGCTGCCCAGGTCAATATCAAGCTCGCCGCCGGCGATCAGCGCGGCGAGCTTCTTGTCGTCCGAGCGGCCGCCGCCCCGCTGCTGATGCTCGCGAGGCTGTGGTTGGCGCGACTCGGGCTGCAGGCCCGTCCAAAAGGCGAGCAGGACAGTCAACGCGCCGCCGCCGCTCAGAAAACTTCTGTTCATCGATGGCCGCTCCTTGTGGCAGGCGCGGCGTCGGCGCGGAGTCGCTGCCGATCCGCCGCGGTGACGGAAAGATAACCGGAATGCGGCGCGCGATCATGGCTGGGACCTGCGGCCTCGCAGATTCTTGAGCCGCTCGCAGGACGTGTGCCACGCCAGCTCGAGATCTTCGGCGCCGTTGATGCGCGGCAGCGGCCCTTTGCAGACTTTGCACTGCGTGTCGCCGGTCTGAGCCTCGCGGCGGCACTCGGTGGTGCACCAGGGGCACGGGAATTCGGAATTGGGGACAGCGTCGGTCATCACCACTGGATTGTGGTGCGCCCATATTACGAGTTCAAGGTCTGATTATCTCTTTTCTGAATCGCGCGCAAGCTCAATCTTCAGCTGTAACCTTGATGCCGAGCTTCCGGCGGACGCCGGCCGACAGTTTCGCCCCGACCAGGCCGTGCGATTCGTGAAGCAATTCCTTCAGCGCCGGCATGGGAAGTGCCTTGACTCGCTCGAGCGCCACCCAATGGTGGCGCGCCAGATAGGGCGCCGGGGCGATGCCTTCGACTTTCGTCAGGTCCCCGAATGTGTCCGGGGCGGCCTTGAACGACACGCCGTCCGCGCCGGTGGCGTTGAACACGGCGAACATCTTTTCGCCCACGCTGAAGACGAGGTTCTTCTCCCACTTGATGTCCTCGGTGGCGTGCGGAAGCCGGCGGCAGAATGCGATGAGTTCACCGCAGCGCCGTTTTGCCTTCGGTTCGGCGGGGTGATCGTCTTGCGTTGCGGAATGTTCTTTTTCGCGGATTTCCTTGCCATGGGCCTGTTGCTCCTCCGCTGCCGACCGGGGCTTGCTCAATGTAAGCCCGTCGGCCACGCAGCCGCAAGCGGGCCAGGAACGTGGCCGCGGCCGGACCGGGCCCGCGTTCGCAGTTGCCGCCTTGACGCGGCGATAGTACGTCACGTACGATACGGTACGTATGGACGGCACCCTCTCATCCCTTGGCTGCGCCCTGCTGGGCCTGTTGTCGCTGGAGCCGCAATCCGGCTACGGCCTTCGGCGGATCTTCTCCGACACCCCGATGGGCGCCTTCAGCGACAGCCCCGGCTCCATCTATCCCGCCCTGCGGCGGCTTGAGGGTGCCGGGCTCATCCGCGGAAAGGCCGCCGCGTCCGGCCGCCGCCGCAAGGTATTCACGATCACCCCACGCGGCCTCGCGGCCCTCCGCGCGTGGCTCACGCAGCCGGTCACGCCGGACGTCGCCTGCCGCGAGCCGGATGTGCAGATGCTGCGGCTCGCCTTCATGGGGCACCACGGCCTCCGCGAAGATGCCGTCCGGCTGGCACAGGCGATGGCCGAGGGCTTTTCGCAGCAGGAAAAGGAGATCGCCAGTTACAGCCGCGGGCCGGGTCGCGGCCTGGATGTCTACGGTCGGCTCGCCCTGCGGCATGGGCTTGATGTGTGCGGCGCCCGGCGGCGCTGGGCGCGGTCCGCGGTGGCACAACTTCGAAAGGCTTGACATGTCAGGTCGATGCGCGTTCGGCAAGGCAATTGGCATCCCAGTGGCACTGATCGGGCTGGCCGGCGGATGCGCGCCCGGCATACACAACAACCAGGCGCCTTCCATCTCGAGAAAAGCTGCCGGCCCGGTGCTGCGACCGCCGCCCGGCGACGCCAACTACACCATCGGCATTCGGGAGATCAACCCATCCGGGGACTCAACGGTCACGGTCGATGCGCGCGTCCGCATCGGCGAGTGGATCGAGCGCGTCGATATCCTCCGCGCGACGAAGACCACGGCGGCCGGCGTGCGGGAGTTCGATGTCCCGCCGAATTGCTCTACCGCACAGGGCGACGGAATCCTGGCGCTCGCCATCACGCGCCCGCTCGATCTCGACAGGACGGTACCGCCGTGCGTCCCCGAGCCGCTTTTCGGAGCCCTGACCGATTTATTGAACATCCTTCTCGTGCAGGTGGATGACGCCTTCGGCGTGGCACCACTCCGTCGGCCGGGAGGCAGCGCCCGGTTCGAGCCCTTCTCGGTCAGCTGGCACCGCCCGCCCGCCTTGATTGCGGCAAACGTGTCCTGCCCGGGTGGAACGACGACGCTCATCAGCCTGACGGAGGAGGCGGCGATCATCCGCTGGACGCCGGAGCCGATGCGTGTGACCATGATTCGCAGCGCGCCGGGGAGCGTCGCGCGCATGCTCATGGCGGGCGAAGAGATTTTCGAGCTCGAACTGACGATCAATCCGCGCACCGGCGAGCTGAAAAGCGCGAAGTCGACACGCGACGACATTTCCATGACGCTGTGGATGCCGTTCGACGGCGAAGAGTTGCCGGACGCGGAGGAACTGCCGGCCGCGCCCGGCATGCCGATCACCCTGCGCCGCGAAGTCAGCCTGCGCGCGCTCAAATGACCGCGCCCGTTTGCCCGCGCCGCCGCTCCTGCTAGACTGATGTCCTCATCCGCAATTCGGAGGCACCGGCCATGCAGGACTACATCATTAAACGTCGCGAACGCGTTGCCGCCGCCCTGGCACTGAAGGACGAGCTGCTGCTCGTTGGATCGGGCGAGCCCGTGCCCATCCCCGGCGGCGCTGACCAGACATATCGCTTTCTTCCCCATGCCGAGTACCGGTACCTGGCCGATCGCGCCGAGCCGGGCGGCATCGTCGCCCTCGACGCGCAAGGCGGCTGGGTCGATTTCCTGCCGCCGGTGACCGAGGGTGAACGCGTCTGGGAGGGTCGTCAGCCCTTCGAATGGACCGATGCCCGGCCATTGTCGGAGCTGGCCGGCTGGCTTGCCGAGCGCCGCAATCGCCCATTGGTGAACCTCGGGGCGCCGGTGCCGGGCGTCCCTGCCGATGCCTCCCGCCTGGATGCCGTTAGGACGGCACTGATGGCCGCGCGGCGGCCGAAGGATGCAGTGGAGCTGGAGCGAATCAAGCGGGCGGTCGCTGCGACCGCCGCCGGCTTTGCCCGCGCGCGAGAGACCATTCGCCCCGGCGTCAGCGAGCGCCGCGTCCAGATTGAGATGGAAGCGGAGTTTTTCCGCCACGGGGCCGACCGCACAGGCTATGGCTCGATCGTGGGCACGGGTTCCAACGCGGCCGTGCTGCATTTCGCTCCCGGCGAGCGGTCGATCGCGCCAGGAGAGCTTGTCCTGATTGACGCCGGCGCGGAGATCGATGGCTACACCGCCGATGTGACGCGCACGTATAACGCAAATGGTGAACTCGGCAGCGCGCCGGGCGGGACCGGAGGCAAACACGGCAGCTTCCCCGCCGAGCTGTATGCCGTGGTCCTGCGGGCGCAGCAGGCCGCCATCGAGCGCTGCACCGCCGGCACCGAGTATCGTGACATCCACATGTCAGCCGCCCGCGACATGGCGGCCGGGCTGGTGGAGATCGGCATCTTGAAGGGAAATGCCGAAGATCTGGTCGAGCGCGATGCCCACGCCCTCTTCTTTCCGCACGGGCTTGGGCACCTGGTGGGCCTCGGCGTGCGCGATGCCAGCGGATACCTGCCGGGCCGGACGCGCAGCACGCGCTTCGGCCTCTCCGCCCTGCGCATCGACCTGCCGCTGCAACCCGGCTTCGTCGTTACCATCGAACCGGGGCTCTATTTCATACCCGCCCTTTTGCAGGACCCGGCCCGCCGCCGGCAATATGCCGACTGCATCAACTGGTCGCGCGTCGACACGCTGCTCGACGTAGGCGGCGTGCGGATCGAAGACAACATCCTGGTGACGGAAGGAAAGCCCGTGAACCTGACGGCGGCAATTCCGAAGTAAATCCGCACGAACTTGCATTGCCGCATGACTGGCGGCTGCGACCGCAGCGGCAACGCTCCCGTCGGCGCCCGTTGCGGTCACGGCGACTGAGCACCTGAACAATCGATATAATCCTCATCATGCCGCTCTCGATCGACGACATTGCCATTGATCCCGCCTCGCTTCCTGAGCGGACCGATCTGCGCGAATTATTCCCCGGCCACGGCCCCATCGAGCTCGAAGTCGGCATCGGCAAAGGCACCTTCCTCCTGCGCCAGGCGCAGGCACATCCCGAGCGCAACTATCTCGGCATCGAGTGGGCCAACGCCTTCTACCAGTATGCCGCTGATCGCATGGCCCGCTGGGGCGTCACCAACGTGCGCGTGATGCGGACCGACGCGAAGCACTTTGTGTGTCACCGCCTGGCCGACGCATGCCTGTCGGCCATGCACATTTACCATCCCGATCCCTGGCCCAAGAAGCGCCACCACAAGCGCCGGCTCATTCAGAAGGATTTTGTCGATGCCGCGGTTCGCGTGCTGTCCCCCGGTGCACGCCTGGCCATTCAGACCGACCACGCCGAATATTTCGAGCAGATTCGCGCTCTCACCACCACGCGTCCGGAGCTGGAGCAGATCGCGTTCGAAGATGCCGAATACGGCGCGGTCGAGGGGGGCGTGAAGACGAATTTCGAAGTGAAGTATCAGCGCGAGGGGCGGACGTTCTATCGCCTCGCCTTCCGCCGCAGGTGAATGCAAGCAAGTCCGGCGTCGGCGCAATCATCCGCCACACGCCATGCGTCACGCGGCTTCGTCGGGGCATGGCAGGAACACGGTGTTTGGCACCGGTTACAATGTCGGGCAACGAATTCGGCTCATGCCAATGACATCGACACGACATCTGGATGCCTCGGACAGCCCCGAACACGGGCATGGCGTCGCGCCGGCCGCCGGCCGCATGGCTCGCCTTGGTGCCAGCCTCCTTTTGGCGGCCATCCGGCTGTACCAGGCCGCTCTCAGGCCACTCCTGCCCAGTGCCTGCCGATTTGCGCCCTCGTGCAGCGACTATGCAAATGAGGCCGTCGCCCGCCACGGCCCCGCCCGCGGGGCGTGGCTCGCCCTCCGCCGCATTATCCGCTGCCATCCCTTCAGCAGGGGCGGCATCGACCCCGTTCCGCCCGTTTTCCATCCCGACAATCGGCTATGATGGACGGGCTGGTATTCCATGCGCATCAACGCGACAAACAGGTGATCCATGCTTCACTCCGCCACGCTCGCCCTCGTCTCCGCCGCAGCGCTGTTCTCCCCTGCCACGCCCAATAAGTATCCCCCCGCGCCCGACTTTCAGAAGCGCGTCGACTACGTCGCCTGGGTCAAGCAACTCATCCGGACGCCCGACAAGCAGAATGCCTATCCCGCCCTGGTGCGGTTCATGCCCGGTCTGCCCGGCAGCGATGTATCCGAAGGCGACTGGCCCGAATTTGCCGGCATGACCAGCGAGCGCCGCGATCCCAACGTCGAGCCGCGCTGGCCCGGGCCGATGCCCTGGTTCCCGTCACGAAAGCCCGGCTGGGAAGATTCATACAAGCGAACAAAGAAGGTCGTGGCCGCCTATGGCAAGGCGTCCGCGAAGAACACGCTGTCCACCGCGATTCCGCTTGATGGTGCACGCGATGACAAGCCCAATCGACTGGTTCACCTGCGCCTGCCCCATCTCGAGCCGCTCGAACAGTGTGCCCGCGGCACCCTCGAACACGCCTGGCGCGTGAAGAAGGGCGACGCGTCGTCGAATGCCCTTCTCAAGGCATTCGAGATCAACCTCCGCATCGCCGGCCAGCTCCGCGAGTCGCCCTTCGCGCCCGAGCATATCACGGCATATGTCATCCGCGATGTTACTTACGATCATATTCGCTGGGCCTTTGCCCACGGCGTTCTGACGGAAAAACACGCGGCCCGCCTGCTGGCCACGCTCGAAGAGGTGGACGACGAACCGCTCGCCGGCGCCCCCATCCTCCAGGCGCAGTGCGCCATCTGGCTCGACGCGCTTCAGTACGTCTTCGGCCCGCTCGGCGGAGGCACCAAGGTCAACGGCAACCGCTATCAGGAGGTCACCGGCCAGACCATGGGCGCGGGCAACCGGTTTGCCCTGGGCGCCCGGCTCGAGGCCGATCCGGTCGGCTCCGCCAATGCCATCATCGAGGCACACAAGGGGATGGAAATGCACATGAAGACGGGCTTCCGGCACGAGCACGCCGGCGCCATTCACACGCTGGTCCAGCGAATGATCAGCTCTTCCCAGATCAACAAGGGCCTCTTACTGGCGGAAGGTCACGAGTACAGCAGCGTGTACGCCCATGCCGCCCGGGCCGAATTGCAGCGCCGCGGCGTGCAGACGCTCGCCCGCATATTTGCCCACAAGGCCCAGCACAAGAAGTGGCCGCAGAAGCTGACGGATCTGGGAAAAAAGGCGAAGAAAACGAGCGCCGATGTGTTCGCCGAAGACAAGCCCTTCATCTATGAAATCGTCGCCGGCCAACCGGTGCTCTACAGTGTCGGCATCGACGGGGATGATGATGGCGGCATGCACGACCCTTCCTGGTCCGACAACGATTACGTGATCTGGCCCATGCCCGGCTCGGAGGAATTCGTCCGGGCAAGCAGACTCAACCGCCTTCCGAAAAAGAAGCTCACGCGCCTCGCCGACATCACCGCCGAACACAAGGGCAAGGAGCGGACGGTCGCCGCCCTTGTCACGGCCGTGGCATCGCAGCCGAGCCAGTCTCTGGGCATTCGCCACAGCATCATGCTCAAAGATGGCGACGCCACGCTCGAAATGTACTTCGATGAATCGCTGGAAAAGAGCCTTTCCCCGCGGCAAAAGATCGAAAAAGGCGCTCGCCTTCGCGCCATAGTTACCGTGGAGGAATACGAGGGCCGGACGGTTTTGCGCCTCACCAGCCCCGAGCACCTCGCCATCGAGGAGTGAGCGACGTCCGCAGTCCACTTTCCGGAATTCATCATGCGCCACGCGTGGCGCGCCACATTTCCGGACAATCCTACTGCGTCTTGTCCGATGCGCGATCGCGGCTCAATCATTCCAGATCGCGCGGCGGGCGTGTACAATAGGCATTTCTCTTTCAGTCGGGCTCCCGATCGCGCGGCGACGAAAGGGTTTTTCTTGCCGGCACCCGTCAACACTTTTCAAGATGCGATGTCGCAATCGCTTCCGGGCTCTCCGTTGGGCGCATCCGTGAATGCCACGCGCGACGAGTGGATCGAGCGCCATCGCGATTTCGGCCCCTTCGAACGCGTCGGCTACATGGGCCTGGGCGAACAGTACAACCGCTGGCTCTATCGCCATCGAGAGCGCCACTTCCGACGCCTCGCCCGGCGCTATGCCTTCGCAAAGGCACGCCGCGTTCTTGACGTGGGTTGCGGCACCGGTTTTTATCTGAACATCTATCGTGATCTGGCGATCCGGCAAGTCTGTGGCTGCGACATCTCACACGATGCCGTGCGCCGCGCCTGTTCAGACTTTCCCGGCGTCCAGCTTGAGCAGTGCGACATTTCAGAGGGCCTGCCGCCCGGTTTCGAGCCCGGTTTTAACCTGGTCTCGGCCATGGACGTGCTGTTTCACATCATCGAAGACGACCGATTCCGCGCCGCGTTGAAGAACTGCGCCGCGGCGGTCATGCCCAATGGCCTTTTCGTCGTCTCTGATAATTTCCCGCCGCGCACGATGCAGGCAAATGAACACCAGTCTTTCCACTCGCTCGAGGATTATCGCGCCGTGCTCAAACCCCTCGGCTTTCGACTGAGCCATCTGTCGCCCGTCTTCTTTCTGTCGAATGGTCAGGTCCCCGGCGACGGCATCATTGATCGAGCGGCCAATCTGCATTGGCGGTTCTTCTCGCGGATGCTCGGCGGCCTGCTGCGGCGGGCGCCGCGCATCGGCGAAATCGCCGGAGGCCTCTCGGGCATGACGCTCACATCGCTCGATCGCCTGCTCCAGCGCCAGCCGTTCTGGCCGGGCTGCTCGACAAAGCTGGCCATCTTCTGCCGCGACGATTGATCCCGGCCGCCTTTCAGACCGCGCCGTTGCGGCGGGGCGGTCTGCCGAAGCGCGTGCCCTCCCCCGATATACGCTGCTCCATCGGAATGTGCACCTCCTCGGACGGACCCGGGTGCCGCAGTTCCGGCAGCGACTCGTCGACCCTGGCGCGCAGATGGTGCACCGCCTCGTCGATGTCATCGGTGATGCGGAACAGCTCAAGATCGGCCGCCGAAATCGCCCCGAACTTCTCCAAAAGCATCCCGTGCAGAAATTCGTACATCGGCCGCCAGTAGGTCCGATCGAACAGCACGACGGGAAAGGCAGGCGTCTTGCCGGTCTGGATGAGCGTCATCGATTCGAAGAATTCGTCGAGCGTGCCGAAGCCGCCCGGAAAACAGACCATGCCCACGCAGTACTTCACGAACATCACCTTGCGGACGAAAAAGTAGTGAAAATCCACCGCGATGGACTGGTAGCGATTGGCCTTCTGTTCGTGCGGCAGGCTGATGTTCAGGCCGACTGACAGACCGCCCGCCTCGAAGGCCCCCTTGTTGGCTGCTTCCATGATGCCCGGCCCGCCGCCGGTGATGATGCCGAACCCCGCCTTTACCAGCCGCGACGCCATCTCCTCGGCCGCGCGGTAATGCGGCGAATTCGGCGCCGCCCGTGCCGAACCAAAGACACTGATCGCCTGCCCCACCTGGCTCATCGCCTCAAAGCCCTCGACAAACTCGGACATGATGCGAAAGAGCCGCCACGTCTCCTGAGCGGGATCGCGATAAATCGGCAGTTCGGCCATGCTTTGCTCCCGTGTTCGTTCCTCACGCCGTTCGCCGCCAGCCCGGTTTATTGCCGGCGACGCAGATCAGCGGCGGTCCATCGATACGAGCGGTCCGCCGCGGCAAGCCTCCATTATCGCGGAAAATCGCCCGCGACGCCCACTTTGCGGTCAGTTCTCATTGCCGTGGGTCGACTGTATATACCGCTGCCGCCGATCCTCGACAAAACCCGGATCGTAAAGCCGCTTCACCAGGCCCAGCATCCCCAGTTCCAGTTCCCGCGGCGTCATGTGCGTCGGCCGGAAATTCACATCGAACAGCGTGCACTTCCGCCACGCCCTTTCATCCAGCAGCCGACCCTCCCGCCGCAGCCGCTCGTACAGCGGCGTGCCGGGAAATGGTGTCATTACGGTGACTTGCGCGTCGAAGAGTGCCGCCTGGTCCACGAACCGGTACACCTCGTCGAAGACGGCGGGCGTGTGACCGTCCAGCCCCAGGATGAAACAGCCGTTCACCGTGATCCCGCGCGACTGGATGAACCGCACGGCGCTCAAGCAGGACGTGTGCCGCTTCAACTTCCAGTTGCGGCGGATCTCGATGCCGTTCAGGCCTGCGGCCGTGGGGCTCTCCAGCCCGATCAGCACCTGCCTGCACCCGGCCTCGCGCATCAGATCGAGCAGCTCGGGATCGTCGGCAATGCCGATATCCGTCTCGGTGAACCACTTCACCCGTTCACCGCGCAGCGCCGTCAGCAGGCGCTTGTAGTGCCCCCGGGCGGCGAAGCTGTTGTCGTCCGCGAACTCGATGAATGGCCGCGGGTATATCGCCTTGATGCGCCGGATTTCCGCGATCACCTTTTCGACCGGCTTCACCTGGTACTTCGGCGTTAACAGCACCGAGCTGGCACAGAATTCGCACAGGTGCGGACAGCCGCGGCTGGTCTGCACGGTAAACCGGTTGTACTTCTCCGGCGACAAGAGATCAAACCGCGGCATGGGCGCATACGACAGGTCGAAGTAATCCCCCTTCTGCTGTTCGTATCGCGATGCCAGCCGCCCCCGCCGAAAGTCGTCGACCATCCGCGGCCAGAGGCGTTCGCCTTCCCCGATCGCGACGGCATCACAGTGCGCCAGGGCCTCGTCCGCCTGCGAGCGCACGTGGAGGCCGCCCATGACCACCCGCGTGCCGCGCCGCCGGTATTCATCGGCAATGACATACGCGTCGTCGATTTGCGCCGTCAGGGACGAGATCGCCACCAGGTCGAATGCATCGGGCAGTTCGGCCAGCCCGCGCAGTTCCTGAATCTCGTGGTATTCGACATGGATGTCGCGCGGCGTCAGCGCTGCCAGCGTCAGAAGCGACAGGCTCGGAAGCGACGCGACCACCCTGCTGCGCTCGACGATGCCGGGCATGGTCAGCCCCGCTGCCACCAGCTCGGCATTTTCGGCCCGCACGCCGCTCATGGCGATAAAACCGATTCGAGTCATCGCAGCAGCCCCCACGCGACCAGCCCGCTTCCGCCGATTAACGATGCGACCGGCACGCCAAAGAGCGCCTTGAAACGCGGGCGCCACGCGTTCACAAAGCAGCAAAACGGCATGGAAAAGCATCCCACCAGCAGCAGCCAGGATGCCGCCGATACCTGGCTCGGCGCGAGGTGCAGTCGTGCTGCACTCTGTGCAAACAGAATATTCAGGAATCCCAGTGCGATGAGTGCGATGTGTCCGAGTCTCACCAGCCGCCGCCGGAATGATGTATATCCGCCCAGCCACTCCGGCCGGTCATAGCCGGTGCCCAGCCATGCACCTGCCGTCAGCCCGATCGCGATCGACAACCAGCCCAGCGATTCGTTCATCGCCTGCACCCGCCCTTCGTGGAGCCGCCGCAACGGCTCTGGTATCATTCATCGTATGCACGGCAAGTGCCTTTCTTGGCAAAATTGCCGGGGAGGTTGAAGAATGATCCCCGATCTCTCCATCAGCTTCTGCGGCGTGAAAAGCCCGAACCCCTTCTGGCTCGCCTCGGCCCCGCCCACCAACAGCGCCTACCAGGTCCGCCGCGCCTTTCAGGCCGGATGGGGCGGCGCCGTCTGGAAGACGCTCACCCACGAACCCATCGTCAACGTCTCCAGCCGCTACGGCGCCGTCGACTACGACGGCCGCAAAGTGATGGGCCTCAACAATATCGAGCTGATCACCGACCGCCCGCTCGATGTGAACCTTCGCGAGATCGCCGAGATCAAGCGCGAATTCCCCGATCGCGCCCTCTTCGTGTCACTGATGGTCGAGAGCAAACGCGAAACGTGGCACGACATTGTGAAGCGGACGCAGGACACCGGCTGCGACGGCTTCGAGCTGAATTTCGGCTGCCCCCACGGCATGTCCGAGCGCGGCATGGGCTCCGCCGTCGGTCAGGTGCCCGAATACGCCGAGATGATCACCAGCTGGGTGAAGGAAGTCTCGCGAATCCCGGTCATCGTCAAGCTCACGCCCAACATCACCGATGTCCGCGGCATCGCCCGTGCCGCGAAGAAGGGCGGTGCCGATGCGGTGTCGCTCATCAACACGATCAACAGCATTATGGGAGTGGACCTGAGCACGTTCGCGCCCAGGCCCCACGTCGCCGGCAAGGGCAGCCACGGCGGCTACTGCGGCCCGGCGGTGAAGCCCATCGCCCTCAACATGGTCAATGCCATTGCCACCGACCCCGAATGCCGCGGCCTGCCCATCAGCGGCATCGGCGGCATCCAGGCCTGGCAGGATGCCGTCGAGTTCCTGCTGCTCGGCGCTGGCAGCGTGCAGGTCTGCACCGCCGTCATGCATTACGGGTTTCGCATCGTCGAACAGCTCGAAAGCGGCCTGAAGAACTGGATGCGCGAGCGCGGCTTCTCGCGCATTGCCGACTTCCAGGGCCGTGCCGCGCCCAACATCACCGACTGGAGCAGCCTCGACCTGTCCTACAAGGTCGTCGCCGACATTGACCAGAGTAAGTGCATCCACTGCGGCCTCTGCTACATCGCCTGCGAAGACGGCTGCCACCAGTCGATCAACTGGGAGCGCGTCCCCGAACCCGAATTCACGAAGCGCTACTCAGTAGAAACGGCTGCCGGCAGTGCTCAGTCCTATGGCGCCGGCTTCCAACCGGCGTCCCAAACTCCCCCCCTTACCAAGGGGGGGCAGAGGGGGGTTGAATTCGCCAGCAATGGCCCGACTGCAAGACAATCACCAAATACTCACATCACCAAATCACCAAATACCAACGGCCACGGCCCGGCCCTGGTGAACCCCAACATGTCCTTCCGCCGCTCCGGCGACGTCACCACGCTCCCCGGTTCGGGCGACGGCTACGTCGGCGTGTTCACGATCAAGACCGACACCTGCGTGGGCTGCAACATGTGCTCCCTTGTTTGCCCGGTCGATGGCTGCATCACCATGAAGCAGGTGGACAGCGGGCTGCCGACGATGAACTGGCGGGAATATCAGCAGAAGCTGGCGGCGGGCGAGGTGGCCAGAATACAGCCGCCGGATCATGCATAACGACTCATCCGAAGCGCAAATCTCATCACCTATTCCCCACCCGCCGGATCCGCGTGACGGAACGCGGAGCAATTCTACTGAGTAGCGAATAGCCTGGCGGGCCAGCTCGCGCATTATCCGGCGTTGGTCTGCATGACCCGTGTCGCGCATCGGCGCGACCCATGTTGCGCCGGGTTGCGCCGGATTGCGCCGCGTGTTTTTTATGCCGCGGCGCGCACCGGCTCCGGTGAACGGGCGGCGCAGGCCCGGGCAATCCACTGTCCGCTGGACGCGGGCGGTTGGGAGTGGATGGGTAATAATGCCGATTTCCGCGAATAAAACCGTGGCGCAGCCCGGCCGGCCAGGGCGCCGGGCGGCCCGCCCTTCAGACCTACGGCAGCAGCGCATCCACGAACGGCTGCACATCCAGCCCGTCCGCCGTGCCGTCTTCGTTCAAATCCGCCCGCCGCAGATCGCAAGCCGATTCGTTCGTCCCCAGCAGTGCCATGACGAAGGCAGCCGTGTCGTCGTCGTCGATGTCGAAGTCCCCATCGACGTCGCCGTCGTCGAAGATGCTTCCCGTGACCAGCGACTCCAGCGCGCTGCCGCCCGCGGCGGGCACCAGGTCCGCGATCAGGGCCAGCTCGCCGCAGTCGTTGAGCTGGATGTCGTTCACCAGCCCGATGCCGTTGCCCCAGTTGTACGCCGCGTCGACGGCCTCTCCGGTCCGCGCGATGATCGCCCCGTTCAGCAGCAGCGCATCGTCGCCGGGGTTCGCCCCCAGCAGCTCTACGCGAGCGATCCAGTGGCCCTCGGTGTTGACGCTGCCGGTCTGAATGGCGCCGGCCGTCAGCCCGTCGCCGAAATCGTGGTCCTCCGCCACCAGCACCGTCGTCCCATCCAGCAGCATCAGTTCCTTGTCGGCAAAGGCCGGGTTGTCCTCGTCGGGCAGCGAGAGCTGCACCCACCAGTGATTGCCGGTGCTGGTCAGCCCGGTCTGGTTGAACCAGTACACCGCGCCGAAGCCGGGGATGACATCGCCCGACTCCAGCACGTTTTCGCCGTTGAGGATGATGTGCACGTCCTGGCCCTGGGCATCGCCATCATCCACGACCATGATGTAGTCGCCATTTTCGTTCACCCGCAGATTGCAGCCCGCCGTCGCCTCGGACAGCACGATCGACGCGACCGGCACGCCGTCGACCACGTCACCCTCGCGGAAAAGCAGCGTCGTGCCGTGAAAGAACGCGATATCCGTCGCGCTGTTACCGCCGATATCGGCCAGGAACCAGGGCGTGCCGGTGCCGTCGATCTGCGGGTGCGCGAGTGCGTTGACCAGTTCGCCGGCCAACAGCTCGCCTTCGCGAACGAACTTCTCGCCATTTTTGTACACCGTGTCGAGCAGGCCAGGATTCGAATTGGACACGAATACGAAGTCGCCGTTCTGGTTGAGTCCATTGATCGCATCCATCGCGCCGTAGAAGACCGCCGGCTCATTTACCGCCGCGTCGCCCTCGCGAATCCGCAGCGTCGCGACGAACGGCTTGAGGCTCGCGGTATAGAAGGTCTCATCGTTGCTGGCGGCGTTGGTGTCGACCCCCAGCAGGATCTCCCCGTTGTTGTTGATGGAAATGTGATCGAGGAACTGAACGGGAGCGCTCATCCCCGGCGGCACCATGCCCTCGACCAGTCGCACCTTGAACGTCGCCGCCTCGGCCGCCGCGCCTGTCAGCAGCAACGCGGCCGCCACGAGTGCCAGCCGGCCAACGCCGGTCCCGCGTGCCGCTCGACGCGGGGAATCTGCCCGTACAAACAAGGGGTTTCTCAACATGATCGTCCTCCTTTGGTCCGTCGCTCGCCCGTAGTTGTGCTCGCCGAACGGCCGGTGTCACCGCGCGGGAGCGGGGCCAGGGGGGCCAGTCCCCGTTTGGTTAGCGTTATCATACACATAAACACCCGGTTTTCAAAGAAAAGCATCGAAGAGGGCGCCACGGTCTTAGACGGACGGAAGCTGCTGCGGGTGGCGCTACCAACAGCGTGGACGCATCCACGAGGTGCACAATTCGAGATGTCCGTCGCGCGGACTATACTTGCCGTCATGCCGCCCACCATCCTCATCTCCGCCGGCACCCGGCCCGAGGCCATCAAGGTGGCACCCGTGGTGCGCCTGCTGCGCCAGCAGGACTGGTGTCGCGTGCGGCTGCTGGCCACGGCTCAGCATCGCGAGCTGGCCGACCAGGTCTTCCGCTACTTCGACATCGCCCCGGATATCGATCTCGACATCATGCAGCCCGGCCAGGGCCTGGCCGAGCTGACCGGGCGGCTCATCCCGGCGATCGATCGCGTGCTGGCGGCCGAGACGCCGGACATCGTCCTGGCCCAGGGCGACACCACCACTGTCATGACGACGGCACTCTGCTGCTACTACCGCCGCATCGCCTTCGGCCACATCGAGGCGGGCCTGCGCACCGGCAACAAGTTCTATCCCTTCCCCGAGGAGATGAACCGCGCCCTCGTCGGCCGCCTGTGTGATCTGCACTTCGCCCCCACGCCGCAGGCCCGCGACCACCTGCTGGCCGAGGGCATCCGGCCCGATGCCATTCACGTGACCGGCAACACCGTCATCGACGCCCTGCAATGGACGGCCCGGCAGGCCCTGCCGCAGCCGAGCCTTCCGGGCATCGCGCCGCAGGGCGGTGGAGGGCCCGCCGACGGCAGGCGACTCATCCTGGTGACCGCGCACCGCCGCGAGAACTTCGGCCCGCCGATGGAGGCCATCTGCGCGGCACTGCGCGATCTGGCAGCGCGCGGCGACGTCGAGATTCTCTACCCCGTGCACCCGAATCCGAACGTGCAGCGGGCGGTTCAGGCGCAGCTCGCCGGCGTGGCCGGCATCCACCTGGCGGCCCCGCTGGACTATGCCCCCTTCGTCGCTGCCATGAAGGCGGCACACATCATCCTGACCGACAGCGGCGGCGTGCAGGAGGAGGCCCCGGCCTTCGGCAAGCCGGTGCTGGTCCTCCGGGACGAGACCGAACGGCCCGAGGGCGTGGCGGCGGGGACCGCGTGCCTGGTCGGCCCGCACCGCGAGCGCATCGTGGCGAAAGCGACGGAGCTGCTCGACGACCCGGCGGCCTACGAGGGGATGGCGCGAGCCGTGAACCCGTACGGCGACGGGCACGCCTCGGAGCGAATCGCCGAAATACTGCGGGCTTTTCTGGCGGGTCGGACACGTGCTTGACGTTCTGATGCAGAACCGGCCGGATGCGGAGTCGTGCCCCGGCGGTGACACCGTGCAGATGCACCGCACCGCCGAGGCCCTGCGGCGGGCCGGTCATCGCCTGCGCATTTCGCTCGAACCGCGGGCCGATGTATCCGGCGTGGACGTCGTCCACCTGTTCAACCTGACGCGGCCGCACGAGACATTCCAGCAGGCGGAGAATGCACGGCGGGCGGGCGTGCCATACGTCCTGTCGCCGGTCTATTGGGATCTGGAGGCGGCGGTGCCGTGGCGCGCGTACGAATTTCCGCGGAACTGGTATCGCGCCGCTATGCCGGCGGGCATGCGGCGATGGATGCGCCGCCGGCTGGCGGGCAACATGTCGGCCGATCCCGAGTATCTTCAGCTGGAGATTCTGCGGGATGCGCGGATGGTCTTTCCCAATTCGCAGGCCGAGGCGTCGCACCTGCGCGAGAAGTTTGGCGATGCACTGGCGAATGCCGAGATGGTCGTGGTGCGCAACGGAATTGATGCCGCAGTGGCGGCACCGACCACATCGCCGTGCGTGCTCGATGCCGCCACGGCGAAACTGGTCGACGGCGCCTTCGTCTGCGCCGGCGCCATCGGCCCGCGCAAAAACCAGCTCAATCTCGTCCGTGCCTTCCGGCGGCTGCCGGAGGAGCGGCTGGTGATCATCGGAAAGGCCTCGCCGGGAAGCGATCGCTATCTGCGGGCGGCGCGGCGGGCCGCGGGGCCGAATGTCGCATTCCTGCCCGGCGTGCCGCACGAACAGATGCCACCCGTATGGCATGCGGCGAAGGCCTGCGCGCAGCCATCCTGGATCGAGACGCCGGGGCTGTCGGCGATGGAGGCGTTGGCGATGGGGGCGGCCGTTGTGGCGGCGGATGTGCCGCCGGTGCGCGAGTACTTCGGAGATGCGGTTAACTACTGCGATCCCGCCTCACCGGAGAGCATCGCCCGCGCCTGCCGGCTTGCCGCCGCGGCGACGCGCGGGGACGGCGCCGCATTCGCCGCCAAATATCAATGGAACCGTGTGCTCGAGGATCTCGTGGAGGCGTACGGCACGTTTCGGGAAAGCTTCCGGGCCTCCTGAGCGCGGCCGCTGCGTCATTCCAGCACTTCGGTATGCACGACGCGCACCGACTTCGTTCGGCGATACTTCTGCCCCGTCGCGAGCTTGACGTTGACCGTCACTTCGTACCTGCCGGGCTGCGCGTATTCGTGCGTCGGCGAGCGCTCGTACGATTCCGCGCCGTCGCCGAAGAACCACTTCTGCTCCAGTGCCTCCGGCACGGCATCGAGTTCGAACCGCACATTCAGGCCCTCCGCCGGCAGCCGTTCGGCGCGAATCCGCAGCCATGGATTCTTTTGCGAGACTTCCTGAAAGAATCGCCAGGCGTCGTGCGGATCGGTGCGCTGGTGGGCGCCGCTGATCTCGACGCTGGTGACGTAGTACTTCTGCTCCTGCAGCCAGCGCTTTGCCGCGATGCTCTGATCGCGCAGGGCATCCGACTGTGCGTAGGCGATGTGGATGCGCTGCCAGCGGTGCATGCGATCTTCGGGAATGTCCATGAATGCCGGATCGAACGTGCCCTGTCGAACGTAGAGGGCGCGGAAGATGTCCGGATTCCGCAGGCCGGTATGGAGGATGGGATAGGCCCCAGCCGACCAGCCGGTCAGGAAGACCTGATGTTCGGCAATGGTGTATCGGCGCTTCAATTCGTCCACGATGGCCAGGATGCGTCGCTCGTCGGCCTCCTGTCGCGCGATCTGTTCGGCCGCCGGAGGTGGAAAGTCGCCGCGGGCAGATTCAAGTTGCGGCGCTACCACGATGATGCCCTCGTACTCCGCGAACTTGGCCCACTCGCGCATCTGCGCCCGTGCGCTGTCCCACGGAAAGGTGCCGTGACAGGCAATTACCAGCGGCCACGGTCGCGTCTTGCGGTAGGTGCTGGGGACGTAAAGAAAGTAGTCGGAGCGGGTGGTGGACTCGGTGCGCTCCAGGATTGGCGCCTGCCCGGGCAGTGTCTGAGTCGCCGGGCAGCCTGCCAGGAGCGGCATGAGAAGGCCAGTTGCTAGTGCAATGAACAATTCTGATGTGCGGGATGCTGGCATGATCGATCATTGTCCCGGCATGCCGACGCCGGGCAAGACGTCCCAGGATGCATGCAGGCGAAAGGCGGTGCCCGGGGGCCAGGCTGGCTGGCCGTCCCATTTGCCGAAAAAGTGCCGCGGGGCTGCACTCGGGCAGAGGCATTTTAGATGAATGAGCCGGCAGGAAAGGCGTCGGCCTGCTCGCCCGCTTGTCGCTGCCTGTCTAGAATCGTATACTTCGCCGCCCCGCGTTGCATGCAACCCTATCGGATTGGTGCGTGCGGAGCACAACAGGGAGAACCACTCCAATGCCCGCGAACCTGGAAGGCGTGAATGTGCTGATCGTCGACGATGATCCGGATATTCTGACCACGGTCCGGATGGCGTTCGAACAGAACGGCGCCCGGGTTCAGACCGCAAACGACGGCAATAAGGGCGTGGAAATGGCCCGGCGGCTTCAGCCTGATCTGATCGTGCTGGACATGATGATGCCCAAAAAGAGCGGTTTTCTCGTGGTGGAGACGCTCAAGCCGAGCCACGACGAGCATGCCAAGCCGTTCCTGATCATGATCACGGCCAACGAGGGCCGCCGGCATGAGATGTACGCCCGGCATCTGGGCGTCAATGACTACGTCAACAAGCCCTTTGCGTCCGAGCGGCTGATCGAGACCGCGGCGCGTCTGTTTGAGCGCGAATATCGCGATCCGGACAAGGTGCAACGTTAAGCGGCACTGAAAGTTACGGCAGTTTTTGACGTTTTGAACCACGTGCGAGCGACGAACGCCCCGGGTTCGTTTTCTCAAGCCTGCCGACCGAGGGGGTTGGATGCCGCCCGGATGCGGCCGCCACGGTTCGATTTCGGGAATGCGGCTTGCCATGTCGGGTGTCTGCGGCTAATTTACAGGGCTTGGAAAAAGTGATGGGTCAGTTGTGAAGTCGGATGGGTTCGCGACCGTGCACGGCCCGACGTTGAAGGACGAGCAGAACGACGCGCAGGAGTAGAGTCTGGGATGGCGATCACCGCGGAAGACAAGAATGTCCTGGTCGGACAGTATCGGCTCCACGAGAAGGACACGGGCTCTCCCGAGGTTCAGATCGCGCTGTTGAGCAGCCGTATTCAGCACTTGACCGAGCACCTGAAGGTCCATTCCAAGGATCACTCTTCGCGGCGCGGTCTGTTGAAGATGGTGGGAGCGCGTTCGGCGCTGTTGAAGTTCCTGACGAAGACCGATCGCGGGCGGTATCAGAGCGTCATCGATCGGCTGGGTCTCCGCAAGTAAAGCGGGCAGGCGCCGCAGGCGCCGGTCCTTCTCCCTCCCTGCCGGCGATCACCACCGGCGGCTTTCCGGCCCCTGCCTTCAGCCACGTTGCGGCTGCGGCATCCGGGAAACAAGCACTCATCACTTTTTGTTACATTGACGCGCGGCGCGCTCACGTCTCGATCGGCGCGCGGCGCAGCCGGGTCGTTGCTGTTGTTGGTGGCGGCATTCTTTTGGCGTCGTGAGACGGTTTCTTAGCAGGCGAACATCGGTATGGAACACATTGTCGTAGAGAAGGAAATCGGCGGGCGAATTCTCAAACTGGAAACGGGCAAACTGGCAAAGCAGGCGTCGGGCGCCGTGCTGGTCACCTATGGCGAATCGATGGTGCTTGCGACGGTGGTGACGGCCGATCCGCGGGAGGGCATCGACTTCTTCCCGCTGACGGTGGACTATCGCGAGAAGATGTACGCGGCGGGAAAATTCCCCGGCGGCTTCTTCAAGCGCGAGGCGCGGCCCTCGACCAAGGAAATCCTCACCATGCGGCTGACGGACCGCCCGATCCGGCCGCTCTTCCCCGAAGGCTATCGCAACGAGGTTCAGATTCAGTCGATGGTCCTGTCGTCGGATCAGCAGAATGATCCCGACATTCTGTCGATGATCGGCGCCTCGGCGGCACTGATGGTGAGCCCCTGCCCCTTCGAAGGCCCGACCGGCTCGGTGCGCGTCGGCCGCGTGGACGGACAGTTCGTGCTCAATCCCACGATGGAGCAGCGCGATCAGAGCGACATCGAGATCGTCATCGCCGGTCACGGCGAGGCCGTCAACATGATCGAGGCGGCGGCGCTCGAAGTGCCCGAAGAAGTGATGGCCGATGCGATCGAATTCGGCTTCCGCAGCGGCGTGCTCGAAGTGGTCGGCCTCATTCGCGAACTGGCCGAACGCGTCCGGCCGGAGAAGGTCGTGCCCGACGCGGCGGTCGATTCCAGCCTGCCCGGCCGGGTGGCCGATCTCTGCCAGAAGTACGATCTTCGCGGCGCGCGGCGCAATCCTGACAAGCAGGCGCGGAACACCGCGGTCAAGGACGTCAACGACAAGATCGTCACTGAACTGGTGCCGGAGGATGCCGACGAGAAGACACTCCCCTGGACGAAGAACCAGGTGAAGGAGGAGATCTCCAAGATCGTCGAGAAGATCTTCCACGAAGAGGTGATGACGACGGGCGTCCGGTCCGATGGTCGCGGGCCGGCCGATCTGCGCGAAATCACCTGCGAAGTGGGACTGGTCCCGCGGGTCCACGGCTCGGCCCTGTTCCAGCGCGGACAGACGCAGGGCCTGGTGGTGATCACGCTCGGAACGAAGCGCGACGAGCAGTTCATCGACGATCTGGTCGAGGAATACAACAAAAAGTTCATGCTTCACTACAACTTCCCGCCGTTTTCGACGGGCGAAGTGAAGCGCATCGGCGCCGTCAGCCGCCGCGAAGTGGGCCACGGCAACCTGGCGGAGCGGTCGCTCCAGGCCGTGATGCCGCCGCCGGAAAAATTCCCCTACACCGTGCGCGTCGTCAGCGAAATTCTCGAATCGAATGGTTCGAGCTCGATGGCGTCGGTGTGCGGCGGCACCCTGGCCCTGATGGACGCCGGCGTGCCGATCAAGCACCCCGTGGCGGGCATCAGCATCGGCATGGTTCACGACGATCGCGGCGGCTACAAGCTGCTGACGGACATCCAGGGCGAAGAAGACCACTACGGCGACATGGACTTCAAGGTGTCGGGCACGCAGCATGGCGTGACGGCCATACAACTCGACCTGAAGGCCCGCAGCATCACGCAGCAGCAGATCGTCGAGGCGATGCGCCAGGCACGCGATGCACGCATGAAGATCTTGAAGGTCATGCTGTCCACGATCCGCGCCCCGCGGCCCTCAATCAGCGAGTATGCACCGCGGCTGCTCACGATCAAGGTGGACCCGGAGAAGATCGGCAAGATCATCGGCCCGGGCGGCAAGGGCATTAAGGCGATCGAGGCCGATACCGGCGCCAAGATCGACATCGACGACGACGGCACCGTCTCAATCTCCTGCATGTCGGCGGATGGCGCCCAGAAGGCGTACGACATCGTCGAGCAGATCTCGCAGGGCGTAAAGGTCGGTCGCGTTTACAAGGGCCGCGTCAGCGCCATCAAGGACTTCGGCGCCTTCGTCGAAGTCTCGCCCGGCCTCGACGGCCTGTGTCACATCAGCGAATTGTCGGATGGTTACGTTCAGCGCGTGACGGACGTCTGCAAGGTCGGCGACGAGATGCGGGTGAAAGTCATCCTGATCGACGACACCGGCCGCATCAAGCTGTCGCGCAAGCAGGTGCTGCTCGAGGAAAAGGCAGCGACGGGCGGCGGGCAGTCGCGCGACAACGGCGGCGGCGACGGGAATGGCGCCGACGAGTAACGCGGGCCTGCGACCAGGCGTATTGGGACTTGCGACGAATTGAAACCCAGGCGGCGCTGACGCATCGATGTGCAGCGCCGCCTGTTTTTGCATGTGTGCGGGCTTCGGATGCAACAGGATGCCTCACGATCTGAGATGCGGGATGCGCAGCAGCCACAGGCGGCCAGCAGCATCGTCGAACTCTCGGCCCTGACCGGTGGGCTGGCGCACGAGATCCGCAATTCGCTGTCGACCCTGACGGTCAACTTGCAACTGCTCGACGAAGACTGGCGGGCGATGGAGGCCAGCACGGATGATGACGCAGAACTGGCCAGAGAGTCGCTGGACGTCGCCAGGCGCAGCCGCGCGCGGCTGGGGACGCTCCTGGTCGAGGCGCGGCGACTCGAGTCGATCCTGAACGATTTTCTTCAATTCGTGAACCGGCGCGAATTGTCGCTATCCGGCGTGGATCTGACGCGCCTGGTGCAGGACGTGGCCGAGTTCTTCCGGCCGCGGGCCGAGGCGAACGACATCGCCATGGCCGTGCAGGCGCCCGGGCAGCCGCTGTGGTGCCGCGCCGATGTCAACCTCATCAAGCAGGCAATGTTGAACCTGCTGATCAACGCGCAGCAGGCCATGGAGAACGGCGGGCGACTCGATATCCGCATGTCGTCGGACGGGCGGCATGCGCGGATTGAGGTGCAGGACACGGGGACAGGCATCGCCCCGGAGAACCTGTCGCGCGTGTTCGAAGCATACTTTTCGACGCGCAAGGCAGGCACCGGCCTGGGCCTCGCCACGACGCGCCGGATCGTCGAGGAACATGGCGGGCGAGTCGATGTGCACTCGGCGCCCGGCCAGGGGACGTCCATCACCATCGAGCTGCCGCTGCATGAAGATTGACACGGACGCAACATCGGTCGAACCGCCGGGCGGGGCCCGAGCGTAGCAGAGGTGTTGCGGGCGACGGTGCAGTCGCAACAGACTTCTCTACAGGCACGGAGGCCTTCTGCCATGAACTACACGATTCGATTCGGACTGGCCGGGACGGCGGCCCTGCTGGCCGTGGTGCTGGTGGTGAGCGTCGTGACCAGCACGGTCGTTGCATCGCGGGCGTATGTGGCGCGCGGGGCGCAGGTTCTGAAGGCCGATCAACTGATCACGGTGAAGGGCTCGACGCGGAAGCGGATCGCGTCGGATCAGTCGGTGTGGGATATTTCGGTTCGCGGGGAGGCGAAGACGCTCCAGGAAGCCTTCGCGATCCTGGATGCCGGCGTGGGGAAAGTCGCCGCGTTTCTGAAGGCGCAGGGCTTTACGCCCGGGGAGACCGGCATGTCGGCGATCGACACGTCGGAACATCATGCCCGGGACGAAAAGGGCAATACGACGCGTGAAGTCAGCGGCTACACGCTCTCGCGATCATTCACGCTGACAACGGGCGATGTCGGGCGAGTGGCACGGGCGGCCGGCGAGGTGACGCAGCTCATCCAGGAGGGCGTGCTGGTGATGTCGTGCCCGCCGCGCTACTACTACTCCCAACTGGCCAAATTGAAGGTGGGGCTGATGTCCGAGGCCGCCAAAGATGCGCGTGCGCGGGCGGACAACATCGCCGGGGCGGCCGGTTGCCGGGTTGCCGAGGTACGATCGGCGCACATGGGGGTGTTGCAGGTAACGCAGCCGCTGTCCACGGATGTGGCCGACTGGGGCATCTACGACACAAGCACGATTGAGAAGGATGTGCAGGCGGTGGTGACGGTGTGTTTTCGCATCGAGTCAAAGTAGATTCGCGGCGCCGAGCGAGAATATTCCCGGCGACGGCGACACTCCGGCCGGCCCGCGGCGGCGTCGACGACTGAACAGGCGGCGCCTTCGGGATGCGACTTGCGCGGAAAGTGCGGGGCGACGCCTCTATGCGTGACACACGCAGTCGACTTCCAGCAACGCCCCCGGCACCACGAAGTCCTTGACGACCACCGTCGAGCGGGCAGGTCGCGGTTCGGGAAAGACCTTCATGTACACCTTGTTGAACGTCGCAAAGTGCTGGTAGTCCTTCAGGAAGCAGGTGCACTTCAGCACGCGGTCCAGTCTGGAGCCGCTACGCTCGACGGAATCCTTCAGGTTCAGCAGCGTCTGCATCGCCTGCATCTCGAAATCCTTCGCGAGATTTCCCTTGGCATCCGTACCGACACAGCCGGCGACGAAGACCAGGCCGTCGAACGACATGGCGCGCGAATAGGCCGGGCTGGGGCTGCCGCCGGTCGGCTTTCGACGAGGCCGACCGCCCTTCGTTTGTGCGGCGGCCGGCCGCTCGGCAAGGTGGAGCGCAGCCGCGGCGGCAAGCACGGCTCTGGACGTACCGGTCAGAAAGGCTCGGCGGGATTCAGAGTTCGTCGATTGTTCCATTGGTCGGTCTCCTTTCCTGAATCAACCCGGACTAACGGTGCGACAGTCGCATGAGCCCGTGTCGCCGCGGGCAGTGTCCGCCCCTAGAATATCTGCTTGTGCACTGCAACAGGAAGCTACACCCGGACAGGAATTTATGGAAATCCGCAACGTCGCCATCATCGCCCACGTCGATCACGGAAAGACATCGCTGGTTGACTGCCTTTTACGCCAGAGCGGCATGTTTCGGGAGGGGAGCCTTGCCGGCGATCTGATCATGGACTCGAACCCGCAGGAACGCGAGCGGGGCATCACGATCTTCGCCAAGAACTGCGCCATTCGCTATCGCGACTACAAGATCAACATCATCGACACGCCCGGCCACGCCGACTTCGGCGGCGAAGTGGAGCGCGTGCTCAAGATGGCCGACGGCTGCCTGCTGGTTGTGGACGCGTTCGAGGGGCCGATGCCGCAGACGCGTTTCGTGTTGAAGAAGGCGTTTGAGTACAAGCTCAAGCCGATCCTGGTGATCAACAAGATCGACCGTCCCGAGGCCCGGCCCAAAGAGGTGCTCGACGAAACGCACGAGCTGTTCATCGAGCTGGGCGCCGACGAGAGCTGCCTCGAATGGCCGGTGATCTATTCGAGCGCCAAGATGGGCTTTGCCCGGCGACAACTGTCCGACACCAACGAAACCATCGAGCCGATCTTCGACGAAATCGTGAAGAGTGTGCCCGCGCCGTCAGGGTCCGTGGAAAAGCCCGTGCAGATGCTGGTGGCGTCGCTCGACTGGTCGGACTACGTGGGGAAGATCGCTATCGGGCGCATCTTCAACGGCTCGCTGAAGAACGGCCAGGAGATCATGCTGATCTCGCGCGACGGGCATCGCAATAAGGAAAAGCTCGACACGCTGTTTACCTACGAAGGGCTCGGCCGCAAGAAAGGCGATAGCGCCGACGCGGGCGATATCGTCGCGGTCACCGGCCTGCCGGATGTGGGGATCGGCGACACAATCGCCGATCCCGTCGATCCGCATCCGCTGCCGATCATTCCTGTCGATGAACCGACACTGACGATGGTGTTTTCGGTGAACACGTCGCCATTCGCCGGACGCGACGGTGACTACCTGACGACGCGGCACCTGCGCGATCGCCTGGTGAAGGAGCTACAGTCCAATGTTGCCCTGCGCGTGGAGGACATGCCGCAGAAGGACACGTTTCGCGTGTCGGGTCGCGGATTGCTGCACCTGGGCGTGTTGATCGAGACCATGCGGCGCGAGGGCTACGAGCTGATGGTCGGCAAGCCGAAGGTCATCTACCGCGAAATAGGCGGCAAGAAGTGCGAGCCGGTCGAGTATCTGGTCGTGGATGTGCCTGCGTCGTCGTCCGGATCGGTCATCGAGCTGGTGGGCATGCGCCGAGGCGAGCTGGTGAAGATGGAGACCAAGGACACCGCATGCCACATGGAGTTTACCATTCCGGCGCGCGGCTTGATCGGCCTGCGGACGCGAATGCTGAACGCAACGCGGGGCGAGGCGGTCATGCATCACTCGTTCTATGAATACGAACATCTGCGAGGATCTATTTCCCGGCGGGCCAACGGCGTGATGATCGGCACCGAGGCGGGAAGGGTCACGGCATATGCCGTCCTCGGCCTGGTGGATCGCGGCGTGATGTTCGTGAAGCCGGGCGACGAGGTTTACGCCGGGCAGGTGGTCGGCGAACACTGCAAGGACGACGACATCGAAGTGAATGTGTGCCGCGAGAAGAAGCTGACGAACATCCGGGCAGCCTCGGCCGACAAGACGGTTGTGCTGAAGCCGGCGCGGGAGTTGGCACTGGAGGCCATGCTCGAGTACATCGAGGACGATGAGTGGGTGGAAGTGACACCAAAGAGCTGTCGAATGCGCAAGCGATATCTGGACGCAAACGACAGGAAAAAGGCTGCACGGGAGGCGGCCCGGGCTGAATGACGAGCTCCCGTTGTTCCGGCACTCGCCAGTGCCGGTTTCATGCTCGCTTAAGCGTGGGTCTTGGGCTGAGGCCGCCTGCTGTTGTAAATCGACATCGAATCCATGCTGAATGCCGACGAAATCCTCAGTGCAGTCCGGCGCAGTGAGCAGGCCCGGTGCCAGCAGATCGCCACGTGGGAATCGCTCGAATGCGGAACTGCGTTTTTCGCCAGCGAGTTTCGACTGCTGAGCGACGCGAACCAGCTGCGCGATGCGTGGTTGGTGGGGGCCGATGCAGAAAAAATTTACCGCGACGTCGAAGAATATTACGCAGACCGGCAATTGATCTGCCACGCCTGGACGCCCGCGCTCGGCCAACCGGACGACGCCGTGGCCGCCCTGCTGGAGCCACGGGGCTGGCAAAGGCGCGAGTATGCCGCCCTCGTACTTACCTCGGATGTGCCGGCGCACGATTCAGATGCCGTCGTTCGCATTCTGCCCGCGCGCGCGATGCGCAAGGCCTACGATCAACTTCTGCAACTGGAAACTGGCGGCGAGGCACAGGCGAACGCCGCCGCATTTCGGCGGCTCGACGATTCGCACTATGAGGCATTTGTCGCAGTCGAGAATCACACGCCGCTCGGCCGCATTGCCTATCTGGAGGTCGGTGACGTCGCCCGCCTGGCGGAATTTTTTGTTCGGACGGATGTCGAGGATGCCGACCGCATTCGCGCAGATCTGATGACGCATTTCCTGCAGATCGCCCGGCGACTATTGCCGCGCCTGTTGGTGGCACGAGCCCGCGTGGACGACGACGCGATGCTGAAGTGTCTGCGCCTTTTCGGATTTGAGGAGGCGGGCCGGCTGCCGCAGTACGAGCGACCGACAGGTGAGGGCGGCGGCGATCAGCCGGGCGGGCATTCGCTTCCCACGAGCTGAGCGGAACTTAACGCGTTTTGCAGTGCGTCGTGCCGGCGGCTGGCGCGCTTCGACTTGCGCCGCACCTGCAACACATGGGCATTTTCGCGGCGTCACGAATCGCACGAAAACTCACTCGCACAGCCGCGCGTAACTGCGAAGAAGATCCGCCGATCCACGAGCTTCGCGCGGCACATTTCGCGCGTTCGCGAAACTCGAGTCACTTCCTCGCGCAGTGCCGGCGCACGCCAATCAGTCAAACGGTTTGAATCCGGGGTAAATCGAGGTACGCAAGCTTGCGTCGCGGCGTGAGTTAAGCCGATTTTTACGGCATGAACGCGCATATTCGACGTCTAAGAATCGGACGCGCTCTCGCGGCGCTGTTGGTACTCATTTTGGCGATCTTCCGAACTGCCGAAGCGGCCGTCATCGGCGTGCTCAGCGACGGGCGGCAGTTTGCCCAGCTCAGCCCCCTTTATGAATTTTCCGCCGCAAAGCTGCGCCTCGTCGCGGCCGGGCACAGCGTCCAGCCGCTCGGCGCCGGGTCGCTGACGAATGCCCCAGCGCTGGCATCGGTTGATATCCTGTGGTTGCCTCTGCTGGAGGCCGCCAACGCCTACAGCCAGGCTGAGCGGGCCGCCATTGCCGAGTTCGCCGCCGACGGCGGACGCATCCTCTGGATCGGCGAGTGGGGCTTTTACAATGCCGCCGATGATTCACTTCTGTCGGCGTTCGGCCTTTCCAAGCTGGAGGGCGCATACAACGACACGCTGGCCGTGTCGCAATCGGGGCACGCCGTTGCCACCGGTCCCGAGGGGGCCATTGCCGCGGCAGGCACAGACGCCAATTACGGACTCATCGCGGCCGGCGCGACGCTTTCGCCGCTGTTTGCCGCGCCCGGTGGCGGAGTGCTGGTCGGCGTCCTGCACGACGGCACGGGCTGGAACGGTGCAGGTCGCGTGGCACTCGTCTGTGACTCGCACATGTTCGAGTCGTCCATCGAGACCGACGATCATGAAACACTCCTGCTGAACCTCGTGGCCTGGCTCGCGCAGGCCCCCGGCTACACACCGAGCGGCGCCGCTTCAGAAACAGGGAACATGCCCGGCGGATGCGGCGCCTGTGTGAATGTATCCCTGGAATTAACTAACGTGGCACAGACCGGCTGGACCGGGGCGGCGGCACTGGGTGTGGGCCGCTGCGGTTTTGACGGCATCGACGACGCCGGGCTTCCGCCGCAGTTCTTCGGCTGGGCGATTGACGTGCACTCCACGGCCGGATTCGCGTCAAGTGCGACCGCGGCCGTGACCGTGCATTATGACTCGAATGCCCTGGCCGCGGCCGGCATTTCAGATTCGGGTGCGCTGCGCCTCTGGTGCTACGAGGCGGCGGGGGCGATTCTGCTCGACGCGGTTCACGATTCAGACGCGCAGACGATTACCGCGTTACCGACGCCGGCTGACTCGTCGATGATCTATCTCCTTGGCGCGCAAATGGCGGGCGGCGACTGCAACAGCAATGAAATTCCCGACGACTGCGAACTCGACGCGGCAAATGATTGCGACGCCAACGGCATCCCGGATGAATGCGACGTGAATGGCGGAGGCAGTGCAGACTGCAACAGCAACGGCGTGCCGGATGTTTGTGACGTGAATGGCACTTTTCATTCGGCATCCGGCGCATTGTCGCCAATCGGCGCCGGCAGCCCGCAGTCATTTGTCGTGGGAGCCGTTCCATTGGCGGTCGGACCCGTCACCATTCGCGTCACTGCCACAGCAGATCTGAGCACGGCAGCCGAGTACATCGAAGTCCTGCTGAACGGAACGGTCATTGGCCGCGTTTTTGAAACCGGTGGCGCCGATTGCCCAGGCACGCCGAATGTCGCCGACCTGTCGATGAGCAGTGAAACATTCAACAACAGTGTCGCCGGCGGCCCGGTCGTGTTCGACCTGGTTCCGTCGCCCGGCGTCAATGCCGATCTTTGCACGCCCGCATCGAGTGCCACTATCGAGCTCACCTTTGACCGCGCTTCGGTCAGCGAAGACTGCAACGAAAATGGCATTCCCGACGAATGCGAGTCTGACGCCGACTGCGACGGGGACGGTACGCGAGACCTATGCGCGATTGCTGCCGGAGCGGTTCCAGATTGCAACGGCAATGGCATTCCTGATTCGTGCGACGTGGCCGGAGGGGCGGCCGACTGCAACGGCGACGGCGTGCCCGACGAATGCCAGGCGACCGTCAGCATCGACGCCGTGGCTGCGCCGCCACTGGGAGGCATCGCGTCCATTTCGCCGGCCGTTGGGCCCTACGAACTGTGCGGCACGATCGGGTTGTCTGCACAGCCCGCGGCCGGCTATTGCTTTTCTCATTGGTCCTCCAGTGCAGGCGCGCAACCGGCAAATCCGCAGAGCGCCTCGACCAGCGCCGTTGTGGATATGCCAAAAACGTTAACCGCGCACTTTGTTCAGATCATTACCGCCCAGCCGCAGTCTGCCGACGTTTGTGCTGGAGATAATGCTGCATTCGCGGTTCAGATTGCGAGCGTCCTCGAGGATGACGCGATTTTTTCATGGCGGCTGAACGGCGCCGTGCTTGGCGACTCGAGCCATTACGGCGGCACTGCCACCGCAACGTTGTCGCTGCTGAATATTTCGGCGACACACGCCGGCGAATACACCTGCATCATCACCCATTCCTGCGGCTCCATCGAGACGGCCCCTGCCATACTGTCGGTCGGCCTTCCGCCATCGGTTGCGGTTCATCCGCCGGCCCAGCAGTTCGTCTGTCCGGGACAGCCGGTGACGTTCGATGTCACTGCGGCGGGCGCGTCCATTTCATACCAGTGGCAATTTGACGGCGGATCAGGCTTTGCCGACCTGTCGGACACAATGGGTGTCGCGGGTACGGCATCCCCGTCGCTTGCCATAACCAACGTGTCGCCGGCGCATGCAGGACGATATCGCTGCGTTGTCAGCGGGCCCTGCGGCCCGGACGTGGTCAGTGGCGAGTGCGATCTCGCAGTCGGCGCGCCGCCGGTCATCACCACATCGCCGCCGCTGTCCGAATTTGTCTGCCCGGGCGCCACGCTGACGCTGACGGTGGCTGCCAGTGGAACGGCACCTGTATACCAGTGGCGATTCAACAACGGCAGCGGCTGGCAGCCGCTCGCGGACGGGGGAGATGTTGTTGGTGCGACGGGCAGCACGCTCACCATCGAAAACGTACATGCCGAGCGCGCGGGGCAGTACCAATGCGTCATCAGCGGCGCCTGCCAGCCGAGCGCAACCACGGCGGCCTGCCAGGTCTCCGTCGGCGCCGAGCCGCTAGTCGTTGCCTCGCCCCCTCCGGCGCTGTCTCGCTGTCCCGGTGACGCGGCACAACTCTCCATTGGCGCCACCGGCACGACACTCACCTATCGCTGGGAGTTTCTGCCGCCGGGCGCGGCCGATTATCAGGATGTGGTGGACGGGCCAGGCATCAGCGGCGCCGCCACGCCATCGCTGGTGCTGACCAATATCAGCGATCCGGCGGAGGGCACCTACAGATGTGTCGTCACGGGGGCTTGCGGTGAGCCGGCCGTGGGTTCGCCGAGTACGCTGACTGTCGAGGCGCTCACGGCGATTTCCGATCATCCGCAGCCGGTTGAAATCTGCGCGGGTACGCCGGCGGCCTTTGAGTGCGCTGCGATCGGTTCGGGCCTGTCATACCAGTGGCAGTTCAACGGCGGCGCGGCCTACCAGAATCTGGTCAATGGAAATGGTATCTCCGGCGCACAATCGCCCTTCCTGGCAATCGACAACGCCACGCCCGCCCGGGGCGGACTCTATCGCTGCGTCGTGCTGGGCCAATGCGGCGCCCCGCAGATCAGTAATGCAGCACTCCTGACTGTCTCGACCGGCGTGTGTGATTGCAATGCCAATGGCACGCCGGATGAGGACGACGTGATCAGCGGTGGCAGCGCCGATTGCAATGGCAACGGCGTTCCCGACGAGTGTGAGATTGACGCCGGCACGGCGACGGACTGCGACGGTAACGGCACTCTGGACGTCTGCGAATTGCAGGACAGCGACTGCAACGGCAACGGCAAGCTCGATCGCTGCGAGATAGACGCAGACAGCACCGCGCCGGGCGGGCCGTTTCACTGCGAGCAGGGTTGCAGTGCCGACTGTAACAGCAATGGCATTCCCGATGTGTGCGACTTGAGCAGCGGCGACGCGGTCGACTGTAACGGCGACAATATCCCCGATGAGTGTCAGCCGCTCTACATTGCCGACGCCGGACCCGATATTCAACTCTGCACCGGCCAGGTCTCCGCGTCGCTGGGTGGCGGCACGGTCGCCAGCCCCGCTCATCTGAATTACTCCTATGCGTGGTCTGTTGTCTCCGGCCCCGGCAGCGGGCCCGCGTTTGGTGGTGAATTCATCCAGGGAACGCCTTCCCGGCCGCTGTTTCGCGCAACATTGCCGGGAATCTATGTCATTGAACTCACGATTGCCCTGCTGGGTTCGCCGAACTGCACGGCGAGCGACCAGTTGACGGTCACTGCGTACGATCTGCAAGTCGAAGCCGGTGCCGGCAAGGTGCTGTGCGCCGGCAGCGAGAGCCAACCGCTTGCGCCATCAGTCGACGGCGGCATCGAGCCGCTCAACTGGCAGTGGTCCATTGAGCCGGGTGCGCCTGACACCAGCGCGGCACTCTTCACGGGCACTGGAGCAGAAAGCCCGTCGCCGACCTTCAGCCCCGTTCTGCCCGGCACCTACGTGCTGCGCCTGACGATCACGGACGGCAACTGGCCGTCTTGCGTGGCCAGCGACACGCTGGTGGTGCAGGCCGTCGGCATGACGGCGAGCGCCCCTGCCGGGTTTGCGATGGGACCGGGCGCGACGTCGCCGCCGCTGAACGTCGCGGTCACATCGGGCGGGACGCCGCCATTTTCATACGCGTGGTTCATCGGCTCTGGAAGCCCGGACACAAGCAGCGCCCAGTTCGGCGGCAGCGGCCCTGCCTCCCCGGCTCCGACATTTACGCCGTCTCAGACCGGTCAATACCGGCTGCACTGCACGATTGCAGATTCGAGCAATCCGCCGTGCACCCTGACGAAAACAATTGACATCAGTGTCGCGTCAATGACAGTAGATGCCGGCTCCGACGTGTCGATCTGCACCGGGGCCGGCGGCATCGCCCTGTCGCCGGCGCTTTCCGGCGGCGTGCCGCCATTTACGCACGTGTGGACCATTGAACCCGGCGCGCCGAGCACCGATCCGGTGCAATTTGTCGAACACGGCGTTTCCACCGGGGCGTGGGTCTTCGTGCCGGTATCCCCGGGGGCATACGTACTGCGCTACACGGCAACCGACAGCGCGACGCCGCCGACCGTGCGCAGCGATACGCTGCTGGTCCGGGCGACGTACATCGACGTCGACGCCGGTCCCGACATGACGGTGCAGGCCTTTGTGTCGTCGCCCCGCATCGGCCCGCTGCCGCTGGCCGTCGGCACAGGACAACTGTCATATGAATGGCATGTGGTGGCCGGGCCCAGTCTCGACGATGCACAGTTCGACGATCCGACGCGCGATCGGCCCCGATTTACGCCGGCGGCCGTCGGCGATTACCTCCTCGAAGTCAGCGTGAGCGACGCCGCCTCGCCCGATTGCGCCGTGAGCGACCAGGTCGTCGTGCGCGCCATTGCCTCGAGCCAGACGCTCGCGGTCAACGATGAGGGGCGCCTGTTCATGAACCTGCAACTGGCGGATGGGCCGACGTCTGAGCTGCGAATCGCGGAAGGAACGCCGGGGCGGTTGGTCAGCGGAGAACTGACCGAAGGCGCGCTCCCGGACGGCCGCCACGGGCTGTTGCCTTCGCCGGACATCGACCGGCGACTGGTGATCACCGCGGAGTTGGATGAGGGCACGTTCGTGGCACTGGTCGCGATGCAGTATCTCGAAGGCGAGATCGTTCCGGGCGAACTTGATGCGACCGGCCTCCACCGGTGGGAGCCCGCGCTGGCCGTGTGGAAGCCCGCAGCCAGCGGAAGCATCGAGGCGGGTCCATTCCCCGTACGGCCCACGGCGAAGGATGTGGGTCGACGGGGCGTCAACACACAGCAGCGTATCGTCTGGGCGATCGTGAATGTCAGCGGTGAGTTTACCCTGGGCGCGACCGATACGGCGGCAGCAGCATCGGAGACGCCCGGCCTGCCGATCCCGGGAGCCGGCGGCGCTATCTGCGGCGGCGGTGCAGCCGCGAGCAGCGCCGCTGCGCTGTGGGTACTGGCGCTATGGGTGCCGGTTGGGCGGCACTACACGCGACGCCGACGGACGAGCCCGCGACATTGATACGCCGATAGAGGCCGCGCGCGGGAGGACTCCGCATTTGAACGCGCGCTCGTTCTCAGGCAGGGCAACGCGCCGTGCTCACCGGATTTGCACAGGGGAGTTGTTACTTGGCGGGCGTCACATCGACATGCCGCGCCACGCTGCCCAGATCGCGAAGGACCGAGGTGCTGGCGACGAGCGTGCAGCTATCGCCCTTGACGGGCTGGAAGATGCGAGGGGCCTTGGGCCGGACATACCAGGTGCGGCCGCCCCGCTGATGGCCGAGGATGTAGTTCGATCGGAGTTTCTTGCGAGTTCGCCGGGCCTTGTGATTCGCGGGTGCCGCCAGAAACAGGCGTGAAAGCGTCTTGGCGGCCTTCTCGCTCGAGGGGGACGATTTCAAGGAGATGCGGATCCGGGTGCCGGGCGTAATTTCGGTTGCCATCGCGGGTGCTCCAGAATCAATAATCAGAGCCCCGCATCATAGCCGCAACCGGTCAGAGGCACAAGTCGCGTATGGCCCGACCAGGATTTGCAGCGGCCCAGCGCGGCCCCGCTGCGTTTACGCCGCGGCGCAAGGTAATCTCAAGAAACCGGCTACGAACCGCGGCCGCCAGGCCCGGCCGATCCCGCCCCCACCGGCTGCGAGACGGACCTTTCTACGCGAGTACCGCCGCCGCGGTGATCGTGATCTTCCGTTGCGGAGGCGGGCAATTCGGCACCCGCCACGAGGGTTTCCCTCCGGAGGCGCCGAAGGTTGTGGTAGTACTCCCAGATGATCCAGCCGATCAGGGCAACTACAAAGACCGCCCCGAGCACGATCCCGGCCAGCCGGGCGTCGGCGATCAGCTTGTCGAGGTTCTCGCTGAAGTACCAGCCGGCCAGTATCCAGGCCGGCACCGATATCAGCGCTGCTGACCCGTCAAAGGCGAGCAGTTTCCAGTAGGGAACGCGAAATGTGCCGGCGATCAGAAACAGGATCGACCGAAGGCCGGGCATGAAACGCGCGGCAAAGAGGATTTTCGCGCCGTGGCGCGCATATTTTTCGCGCGCTCTCTCTACCAGCCAGGGACGGGCAAACCGGCGGAACCACCGGCGCTCCAGGATTCCCACGCCGTAGCGCCGGCCGAGAAAAAAGAGTGCCGAGTCGCCGAACATCACGCCAGCGAGGCCGGTCGCAATCATCAGGCCCAGGTGCGCATCGCCCTTGCTGACGCAGACGCCGGCCAATATCAGCGGGATATCTTCGGGCAGCGGAAGCCCGAAGCCCGCCGCGAGAAGCACACTGAAAAGCCCCAGGTAGGACCAGTCGCCGAGGACGTCGCGGAAGAAATGCTCCACGAATTACTCCCGATCGGCGTTTGCCGCGCTGATGCCGGGCTGGGCACCGGCTGCACTCACCGGATCGTTGCTCGTTAATGCAGCGGGCGCGGGCGCGATTCCCGGCCCCGCCAGGGCCTGTCGCGCGAGAACGCCCACTCGTACATCGTCATCCGAGGCGAGCATTTCCAGCCAGGCGGTACGATGAGGCGACGCCGTGGCGTTGACGTACTTGACCAGCCACAGGCGGCGATCGACCGATAATGTGTCCATTCGCTGCCGCATTTCACCAAGCCCCGGTTCGCCGAGTGCATAAAGCCCCGCACAGGCGGTATCGACGCCGGCCTGTGCAACGGCATCAACCAGGCACGCGCCGAGCTTCTCGGCGGCCCGTTCCCGCGGCTCAAGCCGGGCCAGGGCCGAAATGGCGGCGCTGGCCACGGTCTCCCGAGGATCGAGCCGCAGGCGGAACAGGGCCTCGGTGATGTGGCGGTCATCCAGAAAGGCCGATGCCACATGAATGGCAGCGGCAAGCTGCTCCTCCGAGCGGGAGTGGGCGATGCTTCGCGCGACTTCGGGCAGCACGAAGCGGGCGACGCGTGGATGGGACCGCAGCGTGGCCGCGCGCTCGGCCAGTTCCTCCGGCGTGCGGTTCTGGAGCGAGTCGACGATGGTTCGCACCCGGGCGGTGAGCTGGCGGCGATCGTAGACGCGCCAGCCGAGATAGACGGCCGAGCCGACGATGGAAATCGTCAGGATGCAGGCGCTGATCGAGACCAGCAGGGGCCCCCACCATGACTGCTTCTGCATGTTTGACGGCGGATGACTGACGGACATGTGGTGCATTCGAGATCGCGGCCCCCGCCGCTTAAAATAGACTACTGTCTAATTACTGGTTTCGCCCGCCGATTCTAAGTGGACTCTGGCTCGACGCCGAGCAGCCGCGCCACGCGTTCAAAGTCATCGAGACTATAGTAGTCGATGGTCAGCCGACCTGTGTGACGCTTCCGGCCCTCCTTGATGGTCACCCGCAGGCCCAGCGAAGCCGTCAATTGCTCTTCCATGTCGCGAATGGCCGCCCTTTTGTCGGTCTCACTGCGACCTGGCAACGGGCGATCCCCCGGCTGTGCTGCCGCGGCTTCCTGCTCGACGCGGCGAACCGACCAGCGTTCGGCGATGGTCCGGCGGGCCAGCGATAAGAGGACAGTTTTATCTGGAATAGCCAGCAGGGCCCTGGCATGGCCGGCACTGAGCTCGCCGGTTGCCACCAGGTCCAGTACTTCTGCCGGCAGGCCCAACAGTCGAATGTAATTCGCGACCGTAGCGCGATCCTCGCCAAGTCGACGGCCAATCTCGTCGTGCGACAACGAGTAACGATCCTGAAGAAGTTTGTACGCGCGGGCCCGCTCGACGGCATTCAGGTCGGCTCGCTGGATATTCTCAATCAAGGCAAGTTCAAGAAGTCGTTCGTCCGGAGTCGGGCGGATAATCGCCGGGATCTGGTCCAGACCGGCGAGCCTGGATGCTCGGAGCCGGCGTTCGCCAGCGATCAGCTCGTAGCCGTCTCCCAGCGGGCGTACCACGACGGGCTGAAGCGCTCCGTGGTCACGGATGGAATCCGCAAGCGACTGGAGTGCAGCTTCGTCAAACGTCTTTCTGGGCTGTAGGGGGTTCTGGCGGATGCTGTCCAGCCGGATCAGACGCAGGGGGGGCAGAGAGCCCAGCGCTTCTAACTGGTGCGCCGGCGATGTTGAATGTGGCGGTGAACCGTCTTCATCGCCGGTATGCGGCGGCGGGTGGCCGGTGGCCAGGTCGGACGAGATGAGCGAGGCAAGGCCCCTTCCCAGGCGACGTTGCTGAGGCTTCGCAGTCATTGGGTATCCTCCGTGACGGTTTCGTTCGCGCGGTGTTCCACGTGAAACATGCTACGGGCAAGCGAAAGAACACGCCAGCGGGGAGGCGGTGTAGCCGCCCTGGCTGCACGAAGCAGGGGGCTTGTTTCCGGGCTGGGCCGAAGCTGGGCATGCAACCAAAGGCTTGGCCTCTCTGTCGAATCTCACGCATCCATTCCTTGTTCCACGTGGAACACATGGTTCGCGCAAGTCAGACGGAATCCGGCGATCCATGTTGTCTTGTTTCACGTGGAACAGGCGGGTACGAATGCGATTTCACTCCCGCCCCTGGATTCCGCACGCAGATGTTCGCGCGAGTTCCGTTGTCGCACTTGAGCTCCAAGCGGACCAGACTCGTCGAATCAATATTAAGAGATAAAACTCTTCTATAACCGGTCCGGTGCCGCACTGGCGAGCGTGGCGTCGCAGCCTCATCGCCGATTTGCACTACAATGAGCGGCAGTAGACCCGCCGCGCGCGGCTTTGATTGCCGGCGCGAGGTCATGCGGAGGTACGTCAGAGTGGGGCGATCGCGATTCATGTTGGCGCTGGTTTTTGCTGTCGCGGCAATCGCAGGCGGCTGCGCCGACGATCCATGGTCAAAGCGGCGCATTGCCATCCGCACCCAGCGGATTAACGAGCACCTGGACGAAATCGAGCAGGCCGAGGCCCGCCGGGCAATCCAGCTCCGCGATCGCGTCAACGAAATCGGCCGGTGGTATCGGCGCGACCAGGTCCGCTTTCGCGATCGCGTGCAGCGCCTGGGCGACTATGTCTGGTGAACGTGAAAATAGACAGGCGTATAAATCATGATTCAATGCCATGACTGCGAATACTTCTCCCGCGCGCCCGACGGCCAGATTTCCTTCCGCTGCGATCCATTCTCCACCATCAAGGAGCCTGAGTGCCTGGCCAAGTGGCAGCTTCTGAAGCTGGGGGAAACGACGCTCAAGATCGACCGCATGGTACGCGCTTACGAGGCGACACTGTCCATCTACCAGAAATTGCAGCCGATGCAGGAAAAGATGTTCCGCCACATGGAGCGCGAACTGCGCGACCAGGAAGACGAAGATTCATGGAAGCGCGGCTACGACGACGACGAGACGGAAGACGGCCCCTTCGACCGTCCATGACGCCGCGCCTTCGGGCCCGCGCAGCCGCGCCATTCACATCGCCCTGAGTGCATGACATCGCACACGCCATTCGCCGACGCATCGACTCCGGGCGACGAGGCCTCACGCACCCAGGCCCAATTGCGCGAACGCGTCAAGGAACTGACCTGTCTCTACGGCGTCGCCCGCGTGCTTCAGCATCCGGAACTCGGGCTCGATACGCTCCTGAATGACATCGTCGATCTGCTGCCGCCGGCATGGCAGTTCCCCGACATCGCCGGGGCCAGAATTCTGGCGGGCGAGCGCCGCTTTGTTCGGGGTGAGCGCGACCGGGCGGTTCACATTCAGAGTTCACGCATCGTGGCTGACGGGTCGCCGGCCGGGCTGGTCGAAGTGTTTTATGTCGCCGACCGCCCGGAATTTGCCGACGGGGCGTTTCTGCCCGAAGAAAAGCACCTCATCGACAACGTGGCGCAGGAAATCGGCCGCGCCATCGAGCGGCTTTCCGCCGAGGCCAGGCGCCAGCGTCTCGAGGAGCAGCTCCGTCACGCCGATCGCCTCGCGACGCTGGGCCAGTTGGCCGCTGGAGTGGCGCACGAACTGAACGAGCCGCTCGTCGCCATCCTCGGTTTTGCCCAGCTTCTGCAAAAGCAGCCCGATCTCAACGAACAGACCGGCCGCGATCTGCAACAGATCGTCGATGCCGCGCTGCACGGCCGCGACATCGTGAAGAAGCTGATGATCTTCAGCCGCCAGTCGCCCGCCGAACGCCGCAGAATCGATGTGAATGCAGCGGTCAGTGAGGCACTCGCGTTGATCAGTCCGCGCTGTGCTTCGGCAAAGATTGCCCTCGCCCAGTCGCTGGCGAACGAGCCAATCGAGATCATCGCGGATCCGGCGCAGCTGCGCCAGGTCGTCGTTAACCTGGCGGTCAACGCCATACAGGCGATGGCCGGCGGCGGCACGCTGAAAGTCTCTACTCGCCGCAGCGACGCGGGTGTTGAGATCGTGGTGCGCGACACCGGCACCGGCATGTCCGAAGTCGTCCGGCAGCGGCTATTCACGCCGTTCTTCACCACCAAGGACATCGGAGAGGGTACGGGTCTCGGCCTGTCCGTCGTGCATGGCATCGTTGCCGCCCACGGCGGTACCATCAGCGTGGATAGTGCACCCGGCGAGGGGACGACCTTCATCGTGGATTGGCCGCACGGCGGCGAGACCGCCTTCAATCAGTTGGAGCCGAATTGAGCGACACGACGCAGCCCAACCAGGCAACGAGCGAGACGCTGCTGGTCGTCGATGATTCCCCGGCGACGCTGGAGGTGTTGCGCCGCAATCTTTCCAGCCGCGGCTATCGCGTGCTGACGGCCCCGGGCGCCGAAGACGCGGTTGCGGTGCTCGAGCGGGAGCCGGTCGACCTGGTTGTGACCGACATGAAGATGCCGCGGATCAGCGGGCTCGATCTGGTCCGCCACATCCGTGAGAATCGGCGCGATCTGGAAGTGATGATGATCACGGGGTACGCGTCGATTCAGGGCGCGGTTGACGCGGTGAAATCGGGAGCAGGGGAGTACCTCGCCAAGCCGTTCACCGACGAGGAACTGTTTGCCGCGGTGGATCGCTCGCTGGAGCGGTTGCACGAGCGGCGTCGGCGCAGGGCGGCCAGCGTGTCGACGCCGCGTACGCCGTCGGGCCTGCTGGGAACATCGAAGGCAATGAAGCCGGTCTTCCGCGCCATCGCCCGGGCGGCGGGAACGACGGCCACGGTGCTGATTACCGGCGAAAGCGGCACCGGCAAGGAGCTGGTGGCCCGGGCCATTCATTATTCCGGATCGCGGGCGGCCTCGCCCTTTGTGCCGGTCAACTGCGGTGGCATTCCCGAGACACTGCTGGAAAGCGAGCTGTTCGGCCACGTCAAGGGGGCATTCACCGGCGCGGTCGATTCGCGGGCCGGATTCTTCCAGACGGCGGACGGCGGCACCATTTTTCTGGACGAAGTGGGAGAGATGAGCGCGACGATGCAGGTCAAGCTGCTGCGCGTTCTCCAGGACCGGCAGGTGTACATGGTCGGTTCCACCAAGCCGCGCGAAGTGGACCTTCGCATCATCGCGGCAACGCATCGCGAACTGATGCCGATGGTGCGGCGGGGCGCGTTTCGCGAGGATTTATACTACCGTCTAAACGTGCTGCCCATTGAGCTGCCGCCGCTGCGGCAGCGCGGCGAGGATATCACGCTGCTGGTTCGGCATTTCATGGAGCGGTATTGCCGCGAAGTTGGTCGCGACGGTTTAACGCTGTCGCCCGACGCCCACGACGCACTGGTGGCCTACCCATGGCCCGGCAACGTCCGAGAAGTCGAAAACCTCATTCAGAGGCTGGTCGTCATGTGCGAGGGCAACACCATCGAAGTGGCCGATCTCCCGTCGCACATGCGTTTCTCTATCGGAGCGGCGGGCCGCAATGATCGAACGCTGGCTCAAGTCGAGGCGGAACACATTCAGCAAATTCTCCAACAGAATCATGGCAACAAGAGCCGCGCTGCGAAGACCCTTGGAATCGACCGCAAGACACTTCGCGAGAAGCTCAAAACTTACGGCATCTCCGACGCCGACGAAGCGCCGTAGGCTCTCCTTTATAAGTGGCTTCGGGTGGGGAGTTTTGTACCACCGGCTCGTTTTGAACCACTTTTTGTGCCTCGGAAAGCGCGGTTTCCGAGTGCCGTGGACCGGTCCATCCGCTGCCATAACCGCAATATTGACAGGATATTACGCCGGAGAGGCGCGTCGCGGATTTGAATGGTCGGGCGCTTGGTATCCGGATTGCCCTTCGGGTAGGTGGGTGTGCGTGGTGCCACCCAGCGAAAGGCGAAGGGTGACCTATGAAACCACGAAGTGCAAATGCAATCCGCGAAAGCGACACGGTGCCTTACGAATCGGTCGTCGCTTACGATAAGTCAGAACGTAACGTCAGGCCCGTTCCTGAGTTCGAGTGCGAAGAGGGCGAAAGCGCGGTCCCTGTCCCGATGCCGGGTCGGATCGCCTCGGGGCCGGCGCCCCACATCTCCCGCGTCGGTATCTGGCGGCAAAGACCGTCGCGGACGCCGGACCGGGCGCGAGCGCCCCAGGCCGCGGACGATGTGCCGCCGGAGGACGGGGGCGACGTTTTGCAGTTGCCGGGTTTGATCGTCGAATCGGCCGCAGCCTCGGCTGACATTTCGGGCGCATTTGGCGACAATACACGGGAGCCGATCGCGGCGGTGGGGCTTTGCTCCAACTGCGAACTTCGCTCCACTTGCACTTTCGCAAAGCCGGAAGGCGGCGTTTGGCGCTGCGATGAATATCGCTGACGGTCGGCTGCACTTGTAACGCACGTCGGAACCGCTCGGCTCCGATGGCATACCTGGGAGAATTCGATCCATGTCACGTCAGGCAACGCAAACCACGTCGCTCGAGACTGCCCGCCGCACCGAACCGCACGAGCCCCGGTCGACCGGCGCGGTCGCCCCGGTTACGGGCAGTCCTCCGGCCGCGAAGCCGAAGAAGCAGGGCTTGTATGCCAACGTCGAGACTCAGTTCAACCGCGCTGCCGATCTGATGAACCTGGACGAGAGCGTTCGCAGGATACTCAGCGCAACCAAGAACGAAATCGTGGTGCACTTCCCGGTGAGAATGGACAACGATCACATCGAAGTCTTCACCGGCTATCGCGTGCAGCACAACGACGCCCTTGGGCCATTCAAGGGCGGGCTTCGTTATCACCCCGATGTCGACATCGACGAAGTTCGCGCGCTTGCGGCGTGGATGACGTGGAAGGGTGCCATTGCCGGCATTCCCTTCGGCGGGGCCAAGGGCGGCATCCAGATCGATCCGGCGAAGTATTCACTGGGCGAGCTGGAGCGCATCACCCGTCGCTTCGTCTATGCCCTCGGCGAAAACATCGGACCCGAATACGACATTCCCGCGCCCGATGTGAATACGAATGCCCAGATCATGGCGTGGATCATGGATACCTATCTGACGACGGTGCCCATGCACCAGCGGCAGAACAATATCCACGTCGTTACCGGCAAACCCATCGAGAGCGGCGGAAGCCTCGGACGCGACAAGGCCACCGGCCAGGGCGTCGTCTTCTGCATTCAGTGCTGGGCCGAGGATCGCGGCCTGAGCCTTGAGAACATGTCGTTCATGGTGCAGGGCTTCGGCAACGTCGGCTCGTGGGCGGCCCGGCTGCTCTGCGGGCTGGGTGCCAAACTGGTGGCAGTCGAGGATGTCACCGGCGGCGTTCGCAACATGAACGGCCTCGATATCGGCGAACTGCTTGCCTTCGCCCGCTCGCACGGCGGTGTGCGCAAGTTCCCCGGCGGCGAATTCATCGACCACATCATGTTCCTCAAGACGCCGGCCGACATCTTCGTCCCCGCCGCCATGGAAAATCAGATTACCGCCGACACCGCCCCCTGGCTGAACGTCAAGCTCGTCGCCGAGGGCGCCAACGGCCCGACCAATCCCGACGGCGACGCGGTCCTTCAGTCCCGCGGCATCGACGTCATTCCGGACATCCTGTGCAACTCCGGCGGCGTGGTGGTCAGCTACTTCGAGTGGCTCCAGAACAAGCGGAGCGAATTCTGGGATCTGGAAGAGGTGGATGGTAAACTTCGCAAGAAGATTCTCGCCGCCTACGAGCGCGTCAGCGCGACCGCCAGCGAGATGAAGTGCGACTGGCGCTCTGCCGCCTATATCGTCGCCCTCTCCAAGCTGGAAAAGGTGTACAAGGAACGCGGCATCTTCCCCTGATTCATATCTCATCGTCGGAGCCGGGCCGTTCGCAGCCCGGCTCGACGGCACAAGCTGCATTTCAGTTTGAACGGCGCAGTCGTCCCGGCACACTGTTTCGGCTTCATTTGCAAACCGGTAAACCACCAGGCCCATCGCGTCGTCCCGCCAGCGGTACATTGTGAGTTGCCGTTCCGCCGGCCCACGGCTAAGACTCTCTTACAGTCCAACGAGCGCACGCGCCGGGGCAGGCCTTTGCCGCGGCGGTCGAGCCGGAGCGTTAGATGCCGCACGACGAAGCCGGAGACAGGCCGGACAAGCCCGAACCTCGCGCATGGGCCGCGCGGCCGCTGGCCGAGCCGGGACCGGCGCCGGCACACGCCTTTCATGCCCGGCCCGTCGCCACAGCCTACGCCCCGTGGCCCGCCTCAGTGCCGTACGAGCGGCACTATCCCGGACTCGCGCTGACGCCTGCCGCCGCGGCCGTCGACCTGTTGATCATCGTCGCCGCCTCCGTCGTCGCTTTCGTGGTGATGAGCAATCTGGCCGCCATTCTCTCACGGGCGGCGCCCGAGATCGGCTTCTTCTGGGGCAACACGCTCATCGGCATTCCCACCATCGCGGTCGTATTCGGCATGAGCGCCGCACGCGCGCAGCCGGCGAAGTCGCTGGGGCTGTCGGTGCCCGACAAGAAGCCGGTGGTGCTCGGCATCATTTTGGGCGTGCCGGCGTGCTACCTGGCGACGATTGCATCGGGCGTTCTTTACATGACGATTGCCGGCGAGTCGCCGAACAGCGTGTTTGAGGAGCGGCAGGCGGTGGTGGACATGATGCCGCCGCTGTCGGTGCAGTCGTTGCTTCTGCTGGCCGTCTTCCCCGGCTTTCACGAGGAACTGCTGTTTCGCGGATTCATGCTGCCGCGGCTGTGCCGGCTGCTGCGCTCCAAGTGGCTCGCGGTCATCGTGAGCAGCGTGCTGTTCGGAAGCCTGCATGGCTGGCAGGGGACGATGGGCATCGTGCAGACGGGCGCGCTCAGCGTCGTCTTCGCGGGCATGGCCATCCTGTCGCGATCCATCTGGCCGGCGATCGTGGTGCATGCGATGTTTAACGGCACGAACCTCTTCCTGATGACCAGGCTGATGCCGTGGATGGAAGAATTCGAACGCCAGCTGACCACGTCGAGCGCGCTGGCATTGTAGGCCCGCTTCGTCGCCGTTTTCACCCGTTCGCCATGCATCCGAACACATCATCCAGGCAATCCACCATGAAGTCCGCGTCCGCCTCGGTCATGCACATGGGCGGCTTGATTCGCAGCACGTTGCCATAGAAGCCGCCCTTGCCAAGCAGAAGGCCTCGCTCCCGGGCCAACTCAAGTATCTGTGCCGCTTCCGTGCTGGCCGGCTCCTTCGTCGTTCGATCGCGGACCAGCTCGACGCCCAGCATCAGCCCCATGCCGCGGACTTCGCCGATCAAATGGTGCCGATCCATTAAGGCGGCCAGGCCGGCCCTGAGCCGGCCGCCGACGCGCTTCGCATTTGCCTGGATGCCCTCTTCGTCGATGACTTCGAGCGTGGCCAGCCCCTGGGCGGCCTGCACGGGATTTCCGCCGAAGGTGTTGAAGTGCAGCTTGCCCACGAGGGCTTTCGCGATCGTGGGTGTCGTCGTTACGGCACCGAGTGCCGTGCCGTTGCCGATGCCCTTGGCCATCGTCACCATGTCGGGCACGACGCCGTAGTTTTCGAAGCCCCAGAAGTGATCGCCGGTGCGGCCGAAGCCGGTCTGCACCTCGTCGGCGATGCACACGCCGCCTGCCTTGCGTACCTCGTCATAGACGATCTGGAAATATTCCTTTGGCGGGGCGACCGCGCCGCCCACGCCCATGATCGGCTCGGCGATGAATGCCGCGACGCGACCGGGCGTGGCGAACTTGATCAGTTCGCCCACGTCGCGGGCGCACTTCACGTCGCAACTCGGGTACGTAAGCCCCAGGGGGCAGCGATAGCAGTAGCCGGGCATGCCGTGGTGGACGCCGAAGCTGTGCGGCGTCGCGTACTTCCACGTCGAGTGGGCCGTCAGGGCCATGGTGCTGGACGATCCGCCGTGATAGGCGTTGCGCAGGGCGATGACGTCGAAGTACCCCGTGTGGGCGCGGGCCGTGAGAATGGCCAGATCGTTCGCCTCGCTGCCGCTGTTGGTGAAGTAGGTCACTTCGAGCTCGCCGGGCATGTGCTCGGCCAGCTTTTTGCCGTATTGCGCGACGGTGGGGTGCAGGTAGATCGTCGTGGTGTGCTGGAGGCGACCGACCTGTTCGCGGACACGCTCGGTGACACGCGGGTGGCAGTGGCCCACGCTGACGGTCACGATGCCGGCGAAGGCGTCGAGATAACGCCGGCCGGTCTCGTCCCAGAGGTACTGCATGTGCCCCTCGACGATCATGAGGGGGTCCCGGTAGTAGGTGATGAGGGCGGGGGTGAGGTACTTTTTCCGCATGGCCAGCACCTGGTCGCGGGGCGGACCGGCGTAGGGGGCGGGGGTGTGGTTGCAGACGGGGAGGGAGAGCTTTTTCGGCATGGCGACGTCCTTTCGGAGGGGCCATTGTCGGAGGGGTTGCGCGGGCCGTCAAAAGCGGGGTGAGGCCGGGCGGGGGACCGCAAGACTGGTTTAAAAAATTCTCGGGATTTTTTTTGCAGGATGCTTCTCCTTGAGGCCGCGGCAGGCGTCGAGCGGCGGGCCGTGAGGCGCCTCACGCGTTTTTTACGTGAGACAATCCGAGACAAACCGGGGCGCGCTGAGGCGCGCCGCACGCGGCGGCCGGCCGGTCAGAGGCGGGCCGGGGGCTGCGTTCTACTCAATAGAGTTGCTCCCCGTTCCGGCGCGGGCGGACGCGAAAGACCCGTGGTCCATTTCTTCGAGATCCAGATCGGTAAAGAGCACGGCTGAGCTTCGCCGTTCTCCGACGCGAAGACCGGGCGCGGGAAACCATGCATTGGTCGGGCGCATGCTTGAAGGGTTTTTGGGGTTGGAGACCGCTACTTTTTGCACGCCGAGTTGGCGTTGTCGGGAAACACTGAGCAATTCTTATGGTTGCGTTCGTCGAACGAGGCCGTGGTTGCGGCTGCGGCGACGTCGCTGCGCGCGGTGGCGCGGCGCTGGGGTTTGTAAGTGCCGTAGAGAGGGCCACTTTCATGAGTTCCAAGAGCAGATTTCGAAGGCGGCATGGGGATCACGTCAAGCGGGACGAGCGGGTGCAAGGTGCGAGGGAGGAAGAAAACAGGGTAGGGAGTCAAGAGGCCGGAACGTCGGCGGGACAGGACGAGATGGGCGCTCGACTCCCTTTGGCCTCTCCCTGGCAAGGGACGGACGGGAAACGGCCGGAAGGTGAAGCGGATGATCCGGCGTTGCGGGCTTTGTTTGCGGCGACTCCGGCGGCGGGATCGCAGCGTGACGTGCAGGCCGTTGAGAAGATTCCCGGTGATCCAGCGGCGGAGGCGCTTCCGCGGACGAAGGATTTGTATCCGGACAACGATCCGCGGCCATTCATTCACGAGAAGAAGCTGCCGTACATCGATCCACTGGAGCGGGATATCACGAGCACGGTGCACCAGCGGCTGGAGCCGGAGCTGCGGGCGCGGATCGACCGCGACATTCTTGATCGGCGGATCGGCGGGCTGCGGATGGTGTTCCGGTATTACGCCCTGGGCGGGCGGGGGCTGTCGCTGGCGAGCTTCTGCCGGTATGCGAAACGGCTGCGGCAGCAGGCAGTGCGGCTGGATGCCGGGGAGCTGGCACCGGGGGAGGGTGACCGGGCGCCGGCGTATGCGGCGCTGCATCTTATTCAGCGTTTATTGGAGGCGCTGGTGCTGGAGAATCCGTCGCCGGAGGCGCTGGAGAAGCTGACGCGTGCGTGTTTCATCGCGGTGCGCATGGAGGCATTTATCCGGGAGCAGGGAAACCGGATTTACCAGTCGGGGCCCGATCCGACGATAGAGGCGGCGCGGCAGGAGGCGCTGGCGGCGGTGCAGGCGCTGCGGTCGCAGATGGCGGCGGGGGATGCGCTGCGGCAGGCGGTGGTTCGGCAGGTGGAGGAGATGCGGCGCAGGGAGGAGGGGACGGAGTGAAGGGGTGGGGGGCGGGGATTAGAAATTTTGTGATTTGGTGATTTGAGATTTTGTGATTTGAGATTGCGAAACTGGACCAGGACTGGTCAACTGAAGTTTGTTTGGATGATGCGAAACCGTGAGTTTCTTGCGGATCTTGCAGCTCATGCGCGTTTTCTTCGATTCAGCGGGGCCGACGGGCAAGGGGGCGCGATGCTCTGGCCCGGCGCGTTCGATGACGGGACAGCATGAGCATGACCGTCAGCATGGCTGGCACGGATCCAGTGCCGCACGAAGGATCCATGAGGCTTGAGACAATTTCGTTGATGTCATTGCCGCCAAAGCCCAGGCCAGGTTCGTCGCGCCTGAAATCCGGATTAGAAGCATACTTCTGGCCTTCGCCAATTGAAGTTTCATCAGCTGGTAGCGGGTGTTCCGCGACTCCATCAACTACGGGTTCGATAACGGGTCCGTTGACGAACAATGAGCATTCAAACGAGGACCCAAGTGGCGGGCCGGAAAGTCGAAGCTGTACGTTCAGCGGATCGGAATTCAGCGGTGCGACGGTGATGTTGAAGACGCCTGCATAGCCGCCCGATGCCTCCACATTGCCGGCAAAATCCGTGGAGAAGACGTGTTGTTCATCGCCAATGAACTCGACGGCCTCGATCCGCACCGGGCCATTGTTGTGCAGCCAGAATGCGATGGCGATTGTCTTTTCCTCGCCTGGTGGCACCTCGCCCAGTGTTTGCGCTGATCCGTTCGCCACAAATGTGCCATCGAGTTTGACCTCGAGAAATTGATAAGAAGATTCGATGGGAACGGCCGAGAACAACCATTCGCGCACTCCGGGGGAGCTACCCAGCTCATGAAAGCTGAATGTCCCCCAGCCTGAAGTGCCGTTGTGACCCAGGTGTCCGGTGCCGTCATTATCGCCAAACTGGAAAATTACATCGCCATCGACGATAGAAGGCGGGGGACTGAAGGAAAGGATATGATCGCCGTTGCTGTCTCGAAAATCGCCGTTTGGCATTCCCTGAAATTGAAACGGAACGCGGACAACCAGGTCGTCATCATCGGCCGATGCAGGCTCAACCTTGTAGGTCACATCCATATCGTACAGGCGGTAGTCCTGATCATGGATGAACTCACCGTCTATCACGCGACCACCAAGGGCGATTCCGCGAATCTCGACGGTGCTCGATTCTTCGAAATAGGACAGATTCACCCTCGATTCAGTCGCATTGAAATCGAGGGCAAATGGCTCGGCGGCGTCTGAATTCAGGACGAAACCATCGGCTCTGGCGCCATGGGCAGCCCCCGCAGAGCCATCTGGCCGCGTGAATCTCGCGGCGGGGTGGTTGTAAAGCCGGTAGATATGTACTTCCCCCGCCTCAACGGCGAGCGGGAGCAGCAGGAATACTCCGAAGGATCGAACGCATAGTCCAAATTTGTGGATTATCACGTTTCAGCCCTTCCGGCGAGATGCTGGGCCGCGAGACAAGACCTCTCCAATGGCACAGTATACAAGGGGCGACGTGTCCGGCAAGTTCCAGGCGCCGCGACTTCCACTGTCGCAGGGGGATTCATCGCCAGTGAGGCGGCGGGAGTGGCGACGTTCTGGTGGTATGAGCGGGCGCATTGCCGGTATCATCGCCGGCGGCGTGCCTGCGAGAACGCGGCCGACCGGGCGCAGCCGCGTACCTGCCGATGGCCGTGGTGGCCGCATTTTCCATCCTGACGAAGCGCTCTGGCGAGCCGAAACCCAGGAGTCTGCTTCATGACCCGCCGCATCGCTGTGCGCGCCCGTTCCGGGCGCATTCGAACCGGTCTTTCCATTACGTGCTGCTGCGCTCTGCTCCAGTTGGCGAGTGCCACGACTGCGGCAGCCGGCGAGGTGCCGTGCCTTCCGCTGCCCAATGGCAGCTTCGATGAGTTTCTTGCCGGATGGTTGCTGGTGCCGGAGTCGAGTCAGTCGGGCGACGCGTTCATCAACGACATGACGGGCATCGTCGATGCCAGCGGATACCAGCTGCCCGATGGCAGCTTCTTCGACGATCGCGTGTTGTTTCTTTCGATGGAGGCGGTTGCCGGGCTGAACGGGGAAATCGGGCACGCCTCGCATACGCTGACGGCGGAGGCACAGGTCGTCGCGAACGGCCGTTATCTGCACCTTCGCCGGGGCGGGGCTTTTGAATTTCAGTTTCTGGGCACGGGCGGCCGCGCGATATCGGCGGTCATTCGGGTTGAGAGTCTTGAGGGGGACGTGGCCGAGCGCGTGATCTATGATTTCGGCAACACGCCGGAACCGGGCTGTTTCTTCGGGCTTTCGGTGCTGGGCACATTCGACTCGCTGTTGCCGGACCTGTACATCGATGTGGCGGAGGCGGGCATCGAGGCCGGCGAAATGGTCACGGTGTCGGCCGCGTTGCGCGTGCACGCGGAGACGGTCGATCCGTGTCAGTTCAACATCACATCGGCGTCGCTACTGGTGGATGAGTTTGAGTTTTGCGCGACGCGTCCACATCCGGCGGACATCGATCGCGACGGTGATGTCGACGAGGTCGACTACGGGCTGTTCGTGTCGGTACTGCTTGGCGAGAATTTTGACGCTTTGCACGGGATCACGTCGGATGTGAACGAAGACGGATTTGCGGACGGTGCGGACGTGGGACCGTTCGTGGCGGCGGTGCTCGGCGAGGAATAAACGCGTTTTTGACATCAGGGCGGCCGGTTCGGGCGGTACCGGCGGCAAAACGCTTGACCGTGCGGGCGTGGCACAGGTAGCCTGTTCATTCATCTCCTCGCATGCGCATTTCGCACGTCGCCTCGCAAAAGGAGCACAATTATGTCAATTGAGGAATTCTGGACGTTCGTACCGCGGCTGATTGGCTTTCTGCTGACGTATCCCATCCGCGTGATATTCGGCGTTGACTTCGACTGGGGCATTCGCTGAGTACGCGCGGCACGAGGTAAAAAAAAGGAAACGCCCGCCCCGGTGAAGTTCGCCGGAGCGGGCGTTTTTCGTGTCACGTCATGTCAGGCGTTTCGACAGCGCCGTGCCGCGATGGGCCGGGCGCATCGGGACGCCATCGTCATCTGCGGCGCCGCCGGCTGCGGCGGCTCTTCAGGACCACGATGCCGCAGAGCGTCGCCGCGATCATGGCCGGGCAGCCGCCACCGCACACCGGTGCGTGGAACAGCAGGCTGAAGAGGATGTTGAACGGATCCTCATCGGCCGGGTCGCAGGCGCCCTGGCCAGCCGGCACGTCGCAGGCGTCGCCGATGCCGTCATTGTCGGCGTCGGCCTGGTCGGCATTGGGCACCTCGGGGCAGTTGTCGCAGGCATCGATGACGCCGTCGCCGTCAGTGTCTGTCTCGCACTCGTCTGGCACGCCATTGGCGTTGCAGTCACCGCTGGTTTGACCGTTCCCGTCGGGATCGGTGCCATCGATATCGCACTCGTCGGGCACGCCATTTTCGTTGCAGTCGGCACTGGTTTCGCCGTTGCCGTCCGGGTCCGACGGATCGAGGTCGCACTCGTCGGGGACGCCGTTTGCATTGCAGTCGGCTTCGCAGTCGTCCGGAATGCCGTTTGCGTTGCAGTCATTGTCCTCGAGTTCGCACTCGTCCGGCACGCCGTTTTCGTTGCAGTCGGCGCTGGTTTCGCCGTTGCCATCCGGATCGGCCGGATCGACATCGCACGCATCCGGAATGCCGTTGACGTTGCAGTCGGTCTCGCACTCATCGGGCACGACGTTGGCATTGCAGTCCGGGCTGAATTCGCCATTGCCATCCGGATCGGTGGGATCGACGTCGCACTCATCCGGAATGCCGTTGGTGTTGCAGTCCTCGCTGGTGCCGGTGGCGATGTCGTCGCCGTCGGGGGTGTTGTTGCCGTTGCAGTCATCGAACAGCGTCACCGTCGTGGTGGCCGTCGCCGTGAGCACCCCGCCGACGCTGGCGGTGGCCGATGGCGGCTGCGGGATGAGGGTGACGGTCAAAGTCACGTTGCATTCCAACGGGCATCCCGCGATCGAGGTGTCGATGATGAGCGTGGTGTCGCTGGCAGTCGGATCCACGATCGTGGCGCCGGGGCAGTCGGTCGACCACTCGTTGATGAGGAAGCCGTTCGGGAAGGAGCAGGTCGAAATCTGCCCGGTTCCGACGCCGACCAGCGGGATTTCAACGATGCCGGGCGTCGACGGGCAGGGTGCGGCATAGGGTCCGCCGGCATCGGCGCCCACGAATTCGCAGCCCTCCTCATCAACGACCGCGCCCGGAGCTGAATCGGGGCAGCAGTCCCGGCAGTCGGTGACACCGTCGCCGTCGCCATCCTGGTCGCAGGTGGTGTTGTCGCCGAGGTAGGTGCCGTTGATCTCTTCGCATGCGGGCGGCGTCACGACGGCACAGAGATCCTTGAAGTCACCGCAGCAGGCACCGGTGACGGGCTCCGGACATGTGTCGCACGGGGCGCCCACGCCGAGGAAGGTGCCCTGAAGCTCGACACAGTCCTGCTCATTGATGCTCGGGTTGCAGGTGAACTCGAAGCAGCAGGCGCCGAATTCGCACGAATCGGGCACGCCGTTTTCATTGGTGTCCGGGGCGCCCTGCTCGATATCGCACGAGTCGGGCAGCATGTTGCCGTTGCAGTCCGGCTCACCGGAGCAGGCATTGCCGATGCCGTCATCGTCGCAATCCTCTTGTTCGGGATTGGCGACCAAGGGGCAGTTATCGCAGGCATCGCCGAGACCGTCACTGTCGGAGTCGAGCTGATCCTCGTTGCTGTCGTCCGGACAGTTGTCGCAGGCATCGCCCACGCCATCCTCGTCGGAATCGGCCTGACCGGGGTTGCCAAGGACAGGGCAGTTGTCGCAGGCATCGCCGAAGCCATCGCTGTCGTCGTCGGCCTGATCTTCGTTGGAATCGTTTACACAGTTATCGCAGAGATCGCCAACGCCGTCCTGATCCGCGTCGGCCTGGCCGTCGTCGGAGTCAAACGGGCAGTTGTCGCACAGGTCGCCGACGCCGTCTTCATCCTCGTCGGCCTGGTCGTTGTTGGCCACGCCGGGGCAGTTGTCGCACTCGTCGCCGAAGCTGTCGCCGTCGGTGTTGGTCTGCTGAGCGTTCTTGGTGTTGACGCAGTTGTCGCAGGCGTCGCCTACGCCATCCTTGTCGGAATCGAGCTGATCCTGGTTGGCGGCAAAGGGACAGTTGTCGCAGTCGTCCGGAATGCCGTCATCGTCCGAGTCGAGCTCGCAGGCGTCGCCCTCGCCATCGCTGTCGCAGTCTTCCTGACCGGGGTTGTGGTGGTTCGGGCAGTTGTCGCAGGCATCGCCGATGCCGTCTTCGTCGCTATCGGCCTGATTCGCATTTCCGTCGAGCGGGCAGTTGTCGCAGTCGTCGGGAATGCCGTCGTCGTCAGTGTCGAGTTCGCAGGCGTCGCCCTCGCCATCGTTGTCGCAGTCTTCCTGACCGGGGTTGTGGTGGTTCGGGCAGTTGTCGCAGACGTTGCCGACGCCGTCGTTGTCCGTGTCGGCCTGATTCGTGTTCTTATCGTTCGGGCAGTTGTCGCATGCATCGCCGACGCTGTCGGAGTCACTGTCCTGCTGTCCCGGGTTGTCGACGTCCGGGCAATTGTCGCAGGTGTTCGGAATGCCGTCGTCATCGTCGCCGGGTTCCAGCTCATCGGGAATGCCGTTGTCGTTGCAGTCGGTGCCGGCGGCATTGATGAACGAGCACTGAACGATGTCGAGCTGGCTCACCACGATGCCTTCGATGCTGCCGGTGGCGGCGTTGAAGGTGCCGTTGATGGTGGCGCCGGTACACGATCCGCCGATGACGACGTAGCCGGTCTTGACGGTTTCGGTGATGGTCACGGTCGCCGTGTCGTCATCGATTGAAATTTCGAAATTGACGGTGCCTTCGCTGCCGGTTGCGGCGGAGGCTGGCATGCTGCTGCCGTCGACGACCGCAGCGCCGTAGTTCCAGCCGCTCACGAGCGATCCGCTGGTGATGCGATCGTTGCTGGTGCCGATCATGCCGTCGAGGTCGATGGATTTCTGCACGGTGATGGTGCCGCCGCACAGGCCGAGGGCCAGTTCGCTGAGGGCGCCGGCCAGGTTGTCGAAGCCCGACAGGATGACGTCGGTGTTCTGGTTGATGTCAGCGGGCGGATGGACGTTGGGGCCCGAGATGGCCTGCAGGCGGGAGATCGTCGGGTTGTTGCCGATGCCCACGGCCACGATGCGAATGGGGCCGGTCGAGGTCTTGGCGGCATTGGCCTCTGCGACGGCCGGGCTCAGGTGGATATTGGGCTGGCCGTTGTTGGAGCCGCCGGCGGAGCTGATGGTCGGATCGCCGTCAGTGATTATGACGATCAGGTCGGGATGGAGGCTGTCTGTTCGATCGCTGGGTCCCGTGAGAATGGAATGGGCCGTGGCAATGGCGTCTTCCCAGTTGGTGAAGCCGTCGCCGTCGATGCCGTTGATGTCGTTGTTGAGCTGAGTGACGTTGTCCGTGAGCTCGCGCACGGTGCTGGCGGAGCTGGCGAACTGTACGAGTGCGATGCGGCTGGGGGTTGCAGGCAGGAGTGAATTGACGAAGGCCTTTGCCGCGTTGTGGACCTGCGTCAACTCGTCGGGCTCACCGTTGCCGGTGGTGTTGGTATCGCCGGAAATGCTGCCGGACACGTCGAGCACGAGGACGACGTCCAGGCCGCAACCCTGCGAGAGGGCGGGATTGGCGACCGGGTTGGCGACGATGACGGCGTCGGAGAGGACGGCGGGCTTGCTGTCGTCGTTGCCGTCGGTGCTGCAACCGTCATCGATGTGGGCCCGGAAAGTGGCATCAAAGGTGCCGGTGGTGCCGGGCGCGTTGATCAGAAAGGTTCGGACGTGAGTCCCCGCCGTTTCGGCGTCGGAGGTATTCACGCAGGTGAAGGAGCCGGAACCGTTTGAAATCCGGTAACTGGAGGACTCCCAGTCGTTGTTGCTGTTGTTACCGGTGGTGGTCACGACCATGGTGACGCTGAGCGGCAAGCCGGGCAGGACGGTGACGGAATCGCCGACGGTGGTGACGTTTCCGTCGTTGTCAAACTCCCAGGCGGCGCCGTTGTTCAGGCTCACCGAGTTGATGAACCTTGCGGCGAGTGCCTTGTCAACGCCCACCGAGAGGGTGAGCAATGCGATGGCACTACAGCAGATAAACCGAGACAGAATTCCATTGTTTCGAACGTTCCTCATGACATCTCCCCAGGGTAATTCGCTAGGCTCCGGCGATTGGTGTAAAGGAATTGGCATCGGCGCCCCCACGCCGAAAAACTGACCGGAGCATTAACCGCAATTCGTGTTCCGCCCGATTCACTGCCGGCGTTCGCTGAAAGCGAGTGCGAGGATTTCCATGCAGGTGCGTTGCCGGCGGTTGATCGTTGCCGATTCTAAGGCCGGCTCCCGCGGCTAATCAACTTGCAAAATGCAAGTGCATTTTGACGAGTGTCGAGTTATGGACCCCGCTCGCTTATCGCCCCCTTTCGATCGCCGCTGGGTGTCCGATGCTTATGGATTGCCCCGCTTTTTCAGGACCGTGAACAGCCGATCGCGACAGGTGAATCGTGCCTTTTCATGTAGACGATGCGGCCCCATAACGCAAGGAGGGCGGAGCCAGCGCGCTCGTCGCGGAACCGACACATTGCGGCGGACCAGAATGCCACCGCTCTACGCGCGACTCTCGAAGTAGTCGGCGTTGATGCCGAGAAAGCGCTTCAAGTCGGGCGGCAGATCTTCCTCCAGGAAGATCGCGGCAGAGGGGCAGACATCGACGCACAGGCCGCAGTCGATGCACACGTGGGGATTGATGAAGAGCATGGGATGGGCCCCGAAGTCGGACGCCTCCGGCAGCGGATGAATGCAGTCCACCGGGCAGACCGCCACGCAGGAAGTGCTCTTGCTGCCGACACAGCGATCAGTGATGACGTGGGCCATGAGTTCTTCCCGCCGGTCCATCATAGGGAGGACACGACGCCGCGCGGCTTGCCAGAGCAAATCGGACGAACACCGGGTGTTCGACACTGCTCACAGAGCAGTGGCACCCGGAAGTGGGATACGGTAAAGCCGTCGGCATGAGATGCCGGTGTATGCGGGTTCGAATCCCGCCGACCGCAAGTGAGCCGCCCATGCTGCGTCTTGGCCGGTTTTGGGACACTCCGGCGAAATTCGGTTGGCGCACGGATGGGGGCCGGCAGCAAGAGGATCGGCCCCGGCGCCGCGCAAGAAGGCCGCACACAGGGGCAGAATCGCCCACCAATCCGGTATAATGCCAGTCGGCACGGAGGTGATTTCCAAGCAGGTTTAAGACATGCTCGCAGCAGCGCAGGCGCGGCACGAGCACGGGCTGGCCCGGGGGTGAACCATGAGAATTCAGGCTCCTGCCTGTCTATTTCGTCGACTGGCGGCGATTTCGCGGTGCATGGCGATCGTCGCGGTTTTTCTGGTCGCGTTCGAGAGCCGTGCGGATCAGTACGGCCCGTCCGAAGATAATTCAACGCCATTGCCGGAGATCGGCGTGCCACTGTTCCGGTCGTTTTCAGCACCCCGGCCGGATGCAGACCCGTTTGCAATCCGCCGGCGAGATGCCGAAATAGACCCCGCGGCGATTTCTCCTCTGCTCGACGGCAAAACGGCCATGCTGCGGCTCGACTTTTTCGAAGACGCCACATTCGATATCCAATTCGATCGATTCTGGCCCGCCGAGACGGGAGAAGTGCGGGCGGCCGGCCGGATCACAGGGATGGATGACTCACGTTGCACGCTCGTACTGCGCCGGGGCATGTACGCAATCTCTTTGATTGTGCCCGGCCTCGGACAGTTCGATGCCCGGCCGTTGACCTTGAGTCGGGTCGTTCTTCGCGAGATTGACACGACGGTCGGAGAGGGTCGCACCTGTGGCGCGGACGGCCTGCCCAAAGTCGAAGAGGGGAATGGCTCGCAAGGCGGCTCCGGCCCGAATCCGCGGGGCGACAGCATCTGCCCCGTGCTCGAGTCGCCACTGGCCGGGCACGCGGCCGACGACGGCAGCACGGTCGACCTGATGGTCTATTACACCGCGGCGGCCGAGGCGGCGGCCGGCGGTCAGGCCCAGATCGAGGCCGAGATCGATGCCGCGGTGCTCTACACGAACGATGCCTTCGTCAACAGCGGAATCAACACGACCATCCGGCTGATTCGAACGGCGGCCATCGACTATGTCGAAGTGCCTTCGGCCGTCGAGAATTTAGATCGGCTGGTGGCAATCGGCGATGGCTTTATCGACTTCATCCATACGGAGCGGGACACGTACGGGGCCGATCTGGTTTCGCTGTGGGTCGGCAACACCGTCGATGCCGGTGGCGTGGCCTATCAGCCGGTGCTGCTGCATCCGGAGGACGACGGCCGTTCCGGCTTCTCCGTCATACGCGAGGACAACGCGTTGTTCGAGACGCTGGCTCACGAGCTGGGCCATAACTTCGGATGCCAGCACGACCGGTGCAACCTGTCCGGCACGGGGTTCTTTGAATATTCCTACGGGTATCGCCAGCCCTGTCCCGGTCCTCCGCCGGCTCCGTGCGCGCCGCTGCCGTGCACGCCCAACAAGGACATCATGTGCTATCCGCCGGGCACGACGGTGCCGTACTTTTCAAATCCGGATGTGCTGGTCGGCGGCCTGCCGATCGGCGGCGTGGACGAGCACGGCAACATCTGCAACAACGCACAATCCATCAACGAGATGGCTTTTACGGTTGCGAACTTTCGTCCCAGCACGATCTCGCCCCTGCCGCCGTCGCGCCTTCATGTCGATGCGATGGCACTGCCCGGCGGCGACGGCGCGACATGGACCAGTGCATTTGAGCGGCTGACGGATGCCCTCGGGCTGGCGGTGCGATCGCGTGGCGCGGTCACGGAGATCTGGGTCGCGGACGGCACGTATTACCCCGACGAGGGGACGGGCGATCGGCGGCGGACGTTTCGGCTGATCGATGGTGTGACGATCTTCGGCGGCTTTGCCGGCAACGAGGCTTCACTGGCGGAGCGCGATCCCGAGATCAACATCGCGGTGCTGAGCGGCGATATCGGTTCGCCCGGCGACGAGCAGGACAACAGTTATCACGTCGCCAACGCGGACGATCGACAGGCGAGTGCCCGATTGGAAGGGGTTGTGCTGGCGGATGGGAATGCCGACGGCCCCGGCTGGCCGCACACCGGCGCGGGCGGACTGATGGCGCGGTGTTCGAGCGCGGCGGTGGTGGATTGCACCTTTCAGTCCAACCGCGCGGATTTCGTGGGCGGGGCCCTGTACTCGGAGGAGGCGCCGCAGTCGTTCACCAGATGCCTGTTCATCGATAATCGCGCGCAGTACGGCGGGGCGGTCGAGCACTTCAATTCGCAGCCGCTCTACTCGCTGTGCCAGTTCAACAGCAACCAGGCGGTGTTTGCCGGTGGCGGCGTTCACTGCAATGCGAGCAGCCCCTCGTTTGTGGAATGCGCCTTCACCACCAACTTCACCACAGACGAGTTTGGCTTTGGCGGGGCGCTGCGCGCGTTTAACGGATCGCTGCCGGTGCTGACAGGCTGCACCCTTGCCGGCAACCAGTCGTACGTGGCCGGGGCCGTCGAGGTGGACGGCGCGGGGATCGACATTGCGGACACGGTGTTTGCCCTGAACAGCGCGGACTTCACCGGGGCGATGGAACTGTTTGACGCTCAGGCGACGATCAGCAACTGCCAGTTCGACAGCAACATGTCGGGCGCGGAGGCCGGCTTCGGACAGGGGGGCGCGTTGACGCTGACATCGGAATCGTCGGCAGAGATCGCCGGCACGGAGTTTGTCGGCAACGAGGCGGGCTTCGGCGGTGGCGCGGTCGGCGTGTTCGCGGGGAGCACGGCGACGATGGAGGCGTGCACGCTGCGCGACAATGCGGCGTGGTATGGCGGGGGTATATGGAGTGACGATGCCGATGTCGTCGTTGCCAACACGCGGTTTCTACGAAACGAAGGCGCGTTCGGCGGCGGCGGCGCCCACAGCAGCTTCGCCGGCACGCACGCCTATCTCAATTGCGTATTCACGGGCAATCGATCGCCGGAGGGCGCGGGCGGCGGGCTGTGGAATTACGACGGCGCCGACGCACAATTGGTGAACTGCACGCTGGCCGGCAATACGGCCGGGTTCGGCCCTGGCGGCGTGTACATGTCCGATGCGATCGGCGAAATCCGGCAAAGCATCCTGTGGGACAATGCCGGTCCGGGGAACACCGAGGCGCAGCAGTTGGAGTTGTTTGACAGTACAACTGCGATTGCATATTCGAGCGTGGCAGGCTGGTCCGGCGGGCTCGGCGGCGTATTTAACGACGGGATCAATCCGATGCTGGTTGATCCCGACGGGACCGACGATGTCTTCGGCACGCCGGACGACGATGTCCATCTGGCGGTGGGCTCGCCGGCCATCGACTCCGGCGATCCTGCGTACGATCCCGTCGAGGCCGCGGCGCAGGATATTGACGGCGAACCGCGCGTGCAGGGCTGCCACGTCGATCGTGGTGCGGACGAAGCGGCGGGTCCGGAGCCGCACACGGGCGACGTCGACCTCAGCGGCACGACCACGACCGACGACATTCCTGTGTTCGTCGAGGCCCTGCTCCAGGGTTCGGACGCCGCGGTCGCTTGCATTGCGGACATGAACGAGGACGGCGAACTGGACGGTGCCGACGTCCAGGGCTTTGTCGATGCGTTGCTTGCGCCTTGACGCATCAGTACGGCCCGTCGCGTGCGTCGATCCTGCCGCTTAACGACGGATGTTATGCGCTGGGCGCGGCCGCGAACTGTCCCCACAATGGCGCCATGACGCCCTCAAATTCCGCCAGCCGCTCCGTCGATGGGTTTTTGACTGATTTGGCTTCGCGCGAACCAACGCCCGGTGGCGGCAGCGCCAGTGCGCTGGTCGGCGCGATTGCAGCTGCGCTCGCCGCCATGGTGGGCCGGCTGAACGACAAGAAAGACGGCACGCCGGGTCCCCTGCATTCTACTGTTGCGACCGCTGATGAACTCCGACACCGTCTTGCCGGGCTGATCGACCGGGACATCGATGCATTCAACGCGTTGGCGTCATCGTGGAAACTGCCGGACGACGCGGAACACGCCGCCGAAGAGCAGACCGCCGTGGCCCGGGCCACCGAATCGCCGCTGGACATCATGCAGCAATCGCTCGAAGTGATGCGGCTGGCGGTACAGGGGCTGGGAAAGTCGAAGCGGAATTGCCTGTCCGACGCCGGCGTCGCGGGTATCTGCGCATACGCCGCGCTCGAGTCAGCCCGTCTCAACGTGCTGATCAACCTGCCGGGACTCACGGATGAGGCGCAGCGTCAGGGATATCGTGCGCGATGCGATGCCCTTCAAAGCGAGGCAGCGGGTCTGAAATCGAGGATCGACGCGCTACTCGCAGAGAATTATGCCTGAAAAAAAAGGGAGCATGGGCCCAGGGAAAAGAGGTGCCTGAACCCATGCTTAGGGAAGGTAGGGTCTTATGATCACGGGCGCGCGCAGGTCGTCGCGTTTGCCCGGGAAGTTCAATCTCGTTCTGCGCAAAGGCGCGGGCCCCGGTAGGACGGTATTCCGAGGGGCTCGCCTGGCTTGTTGTCCTTATCATTGTTGACAACCATGTGGCCGTCAACGTTGGAGGCAGGATTTTACCGGCAAGTCGGTATTTGCCCGCCGGCAGGTCATGCCGGGCAGCACGTTTGCACGTAGCGGCGAATAAATGAAACAAAGCTATCTGTTGCTTGGCGGGTCGAACCTCCTGCTGCTGGGGATTACGGCCGTAACGGGGCTCCTGGTTCAGGGGGAGGCGGGCTGGACGCGGCACTTCCTGCTCGGACTGCTTGCGTGCGTCTTCACCAGCTTTGTGAACGTGGTGTTTTTCATTTACTTCGTCGTGCAGGAAAAGATCGTCTCGCAGGCGGCGATGCAGGGTAGTGCGGAACCGATGGCCGTCGGCAGCGTCCGGGGGATGAAGTCGCGCTCGCTGCGGCTGGCAATGGTGGCGATTGCATCCATTTTTGTCACTGGCGGCGCCGGGGCGGCCATCGGCATCCTCATTCCGCCCGAGGTTCATCTGCTTGTCGCCTTCGCGGCCGTGTTCGTCAACGGCATTATCCTGTTCTTTCAAGCTTCACTGTTGGACGAGTACCGGGCGTTATTCGGCAGCGTGTTCGGCGAGTGAGGCCGGCAACGCCCGCGTTTGCCGTCACCGCATGCGGGGGGTGCCTGTATAATGTCGCGCGTGAATCCTGCACTGCATTTTTACGGGGGTTTGGTGCGCCGCCGGGCGCTTGGGGCCGGCCTGGCGTGCCTGGCGATCCCGATGCTGTCGGCCGTCGCACACGCGCAGGGTGCCGGGGAGGCCGGGCGCGACCCGGCGCCGGCCGGTAAAGCGAAGGCCGCAAGTTTTCGCGACGCGCGTTCGGCCTGGCTCAAGGGAAAATACGCCGACGCCATCGCGATGTGCGACATGCTGGCGACGAAAAAGGGCGGCGCGATCCGCGCGGCCTGCCTGCGGGCCCGGATCGACCTGAACGTCGGCGACTATCGCGAGGGGCAGGCTCGCCTGCTGGCGGTCAAGGAGGGTGACGGCCATGCCGACTGGCACGTGGCGGCCGCGGCGCTGGCCCATGAACTGGGCGAGTATGAAAAGGCGATCGATCATGCGAACAAGGCGTTGAAGGAAGCCGAGGATCATCTGGGCGCGAGCTGGCAGCTTGGCAGAGCGCTCGAGCGGCTTGGCCGCGACAAGGAGGCCATCGCCGCCTATCGCATGTTTGACGACGTCATGACGGGACCGGACCTGATGGACGATCCCCAAGACGTGACGCTGCTGGGTCTTGGGTTCTATCGCTACTCGGTGCGGACGCAGTCGGGCAAGACGCTGGTCGATCGCACCCGGCACATCCTGACGGAGGTCTACCAGGAGGTGTCGGACTTCCTGGATGCCGACTACTGGCCGGCGCGGCAGGCGGCCGGGGAACTGCTGCTGTCCAAACACAACCTGCCGGATGCGCGGCTGGAGTTTGAGGCCGTGCTGGAGGTAAATCCGAAGGCCGCTGATGCGCACGTCGGGCTGGGTCGATCCTATCTGGAAGACTGGGGCTTCGAGCAGGTCGAGAAGCATGGTGAGGCGGCGCTGGCGGTCAATCCTCGCCACGTGGGGGCGCTGGTGCTGATGGCCGACTGCCGCATGACCGAACGGCGCTACGCCGAGGCGGCGTCTTATGCGGAACGGGCCCTTGCGGTGAATCCACGTGCTGAAGAGGCGCTGGGCGTTCTGGCGGGGGCGAAGATTTTTCTGGGCGACGCCAGAGTGGCGGACGAGCTTCAGGCGCGGGCGGAAAAGGTGAGCGCCACGCCGGCGCAGTTCCACTATGCCGTGGGCACCTGGCTGTCGGCGGGGCGGCAGTTCAACGATGCCGAGGCGCGATTCAAAAAAGCGATCGAGCTTGCGCCCTGGTGGCCGGAGCCGCGGACGTCGCTGGGACAGCTCTACATGGAAACGGGCGAGGAGCATGCCGCGCGTACGGCACTCGAGTCGTCGTTCAAGCTGGACAGTTTCGATCATCACACGTTCAACGTGCTCGATCTGCTCGACAGCCTGGCGAAGTTCCGGCATTTGGAGAGCGAGAACTTCGTCGTGAAGTACGATCCGGTCGAGGACGCGGTGGCGGCGCCCTATTTTTCGCGCACCCTCGAGTCGCTTCACGACGATTTGTGCACTCGTTACGGGGCGAAGCTGGACAAGCGGACGATCGTCGAGCTCTTTCCGAACCATTCCGGCTTTTCGGTGCGCGTCACCGGGCGGCCGTTCATCGCCACGGTCGGCGCCTGCACCGGCCGTGTCATTGCGATGACAGCGCCGCGCGGCGAGCCGCCGTTCGGCCGCTTTAACTGGGCGAGCGTGCTGCGGCACGAATTCACTCATACCGTCACGCTGGCGGCCACGGGCAATCGCATCCCGCACTGGATGACCGAGGGCCTTGCCGTCTGGGAGGAGAAGCCGCCGCGTTCATGGGCCTGGAAGCAGATGCTGTCGGATGCGCTGCGCACGGGGGAGTTGTTTACGCTGGCGTCGATCGACTGGGGCTTCATGCGGCCGCGGCGGCCGAACGATCGCACGCTGGCCTACGCCCAGAGCGAATGGATGATCGAGTTCATCATCGAAAAGCACGGCTTCGATGCGGTGCTGGCCATGCTGGAGGGCTTCCGCAAGGGCAGGACGCTGGTGGAGAATTTCCGGTCGGGCCTGGGGACGGAGATCGACGCGTTCGATGCGCAGTTCCGCGAATGGGCGCGGGTGCAGGTCGATGCATGGGGCCTGCCGACAACGCCGGTGGAGGAGCCGGACAAGCTGCGAGAGCAACTGCCCGATCGCGAGGACGATGCCGGGCTGTGGGCGCGGCTGGCGCGGGCCGAGCTGCTGCGCGGCAGGTTCGATGAGGCGGAAAGTGCCGCCAAGAAGGCACTGGCGAGGGACGCACGCGAGCCGGTCGCACTGGAGGTGCAGGCGCGCCTCTGCGTCGGCCGCATGCTGGCCGAGGAGGACGAGGCCGATCGCCGGGCGTGGATCGACAAGGCCGAGCCGTACATCCGCACGCTGCTCGAGATCGACGCGAGCCATCCCGAGGCGACCAAGTACCTGGGCTATCTCGAGCAGACGTACGAGCAGTGGACCGAGGCATTGGCGCTGTACCGTAAGTACCAGGAGCGCTTTCCGGAGGATCCCGATCCCTATCGCCGCTCTGCCGGCATTTACCTTCGCTTGCGCAAGACCGACGCCGCGCTGGAACAACTGGAGAAGCTCTTCGCCCTGGTCGAGGACGAGCCGGCCGTGGCGCGGCAGGTGGCGGACATCTACGCCCAGCGCGGCCAGCCGGCCAGGGCCGCCGAGTGGTATCGCAAGGCCATCGAGATCGATCCCTACGAGGCGAATACCCACGGGGCATTGGCGGATGCCCTGTTCGATTCGGGCGAATATCAGGCCGCCGCCGGCGAATTCGAAGTTGTCACGAAGTTGATGCCGAGAGAGGCCATCGGCTACGACGGGCTCTCGCGGTGCCACGAGAGGCTTGGGAACCGGGAGCTTGCCGAGACGTATAAGAAAAAGGCCGAAACGTTCCAGAAGCCGGTGGAAACGGAAAAAAAAAGCGAAATGGACTGATGGTCCAAGGCAGGGCTTGAACACCGGGAAGCCGTCGAATCGCGATTCGATTCCGGCTGCGGGACATCGCCATTCCGGCGCGATTTGTGGGGGCTTTCCAGCTTCGGGCAGCCATCCGCGGCCGTTCCGCCTACGCAAGTCGCCCGCGGACAGTTAGACTATTAACACCATCGCCGCCCGCCGGGTATCGGCGCGGTGCGCGGCAGGGGCCGGAGTCACCGACGAGCACGCAACATGGATCTCCGCGAATTTCAGCAGATTATCGAGGTGATGTACTCCGCCAAGGACCGCAAACGGGGTTCGGCGGGCACGTTTTTGTGGTTCATGGAAGAAGTTGGCGAGCTGGCCGCGGCCATCGGCGAGGGCACTCACGAGGACAAGGAGGGCGAGTTTGCCGATGTGCTGGCCTGGCTGGCGACACTGGCGAACGTCGAAGGCGTCGATCTGTCCAAGTCGCTGGACAAATACGCCCGCGGCTGTCCGGGCTGTAGAAAAATGGTGTGCGAATGTCATCACGAAAAGCCGTGACGCCTGCCTAGAATCGGGCGCGATCGGCAAAGGCCGGCAGGGCAACGCAGGGCAGAAAATGCTACCGGGCGATGCGCCTTCAAGGGTCATTCGGCCAATGGTGCGCTTCAGACAGTTGCGATGGGCGATAGTGGCGGCGCTGATTCTGTGCCCGGCCGGGCATGCTGCGGCACAGGTTGAGGGGCGCATTCGCCGCGTCGGCCTCTTCGAGGGGGGCGATCCCATCGTCCGCGCCGGGGCGCAGGCGGCCCTGGTGGTCGATCTCCGCTGGACGGCCAATGCCCCGTTCGATGGCGAGCTGCGCATCAACCGGCCCGATCGCGATGGCGACGTGATTATTTCCACGGAGCGCGTCCAGCTTCCGCCCGATGGTGAGTGGCATCCGTACGAGGTGTACTTCACGCCGCACGCGGCCAACAGCGGAGACTCGGTTTCGGTGCGGCTATTCGACGCCGATGGCGCGCTGGTCACCATCCGGAAGGACACGGGCGAAGACGCGAAAGAGCTGGTCTCTCCGATTTTCACTTCGCTTTCGTCGGAAGAGCTCCTGATCGTCGATCTTTCGTTTCCCAGAAAGCTGCCGCACGCGGCGTGGCTCGACGAGCGCCGCTACAAGCAACTCGCGAACAAGGCCTTCTATCGCAAGGTCCGCTCGCTGTCGCCGGCGGAGCTCCCTTCGCGCTGGCAGGGCCTGGAGATGGTCGATGCCATCATCTGGGATGACGCCGATCCTTCGGGTCTGGGCGTGCAGCAGACGCGGGCCTTAATTGAATGGGTCGAGCATGGCGGTCGCCTGCTGATCACGTCGGGCAGGAACTGGCAGCTGTTGGCGCAGTCGCCGCTGGCCGAGGCGCTGCCGGTGAAGATCGAAGGCATCGAAACATCGGGCGAACTGGATGCATTTCTGACGCTGGTCAAGAACGAGACATACGAACAACAGCTTGCCGCCAAGTACCGGGAAGAGCCGGTTACGCGGTGCAAAATGAAGCCTTCGTCCTCGAAAGTCATCGCCGTACCGGCGAAGCTGGCCGGCGCAGATCCGATCGCCTACCGCCGCATCCTGCGGAGCGGCTCGATTACTTTCTGCGGCGCGGCCATCGACGAGCTGCTGCCGGCGCCAAGACGCCTGCGCAGGATCAGCTTCGACGATGCCGACGCGTCGAGCGAGGCGCGCGACAGCGACCCCTTCCTGGCCGCCGTCAATCGCGTCATCGGATCGACACTGCTGGGCCTGCCGGCAACGCGGCAATGGCAGGAGAGTGCCAACTGGGTTGGGACCTTCAGCGCCGCCAGTCTTTTCGACTACGTCCGCCGGACCGTCGACTTCGGGGCATTGAGCACCGCTTTTCTGCTGTTTGCCATTCTGTTCACGGTGACGTACGGGCTGGCCTCGGTGGGCGGCACCTGGTGGTACCTGCGGCGCAGGAACATGCCGCAGCATACCTGGAGCGCCTTCTGCATTGTTTCGCTGCTCGGCATTGTGATCGGCACGGCGATGGTCATCGGCCTGCGCGGATTTTCGACACAGGTGTGGCAGACGTGCGTCATCGACGTGCGCGAGGGCGAGGACTACGGGCATGGCATGGTCCTTTTCGGCGTGAAGACGCCGGATCACACGCAACTGGATGTGCGGTTGCCGGTCGGTTTCGAAGACAGCGAGGAGCGGCGCAGCTACGGTCTGCTCCGGCCGTCGCCGCGCATCGTGCACGGCGTTGACATGGTGGAGGATACATTCGTCGCACCGGAGCGCTATCGGGCCGAGCGCGACGCGACGTGGCTGGAGAATGTGCCGGTGCGGGCGACGCTGAAGGAGTTCCAGGGCTACTGGCATGGGCCAGTCGGCGGCACCATCAACGGCAAATTCGTCGTGCCGCCGCGCTCTGAGGATGAGAGCAGTCAGCGGGACTGGTTCGGCGAGGGCAGCATCATCCGCAACAATCTCGGCTTTGCGCTGGTGGACTGCTACATCATCGAGACGCGCGAAGAGATTGCCGGTGAGGCCCCGGGGCTGCTCACAAGGTGCCTCAAGCTCGGCACTCTGGAAAAGGATGCGGTGCTCGATCACAGAATGCTGGAAGAACGCCTGTATTACGACGATCCGCCTTCCGCCGGGGCCATGCGCAAGCCGCTGGCCGGCGCCGAACTGTTCCTGACCACGATTGCCGAAGAGTGGCGCCGGTCCGTTACCGGCGTCACCTTTGCGCCGGCCGGCGCCGGCACCCGGGTCCTTCGCGGCGGGGCCGATTCGGCCGCCCTGCTGCTGTTGTCCACTTATGAACTGCTCAAGACCGATCAGGATGGCATCCAGCACACCACCCGTGGCCCGGGGCGGATGCTCAATTGCTCCCAGCTGGTCACCAATCGCACGGCCCTGCTGATCGGCTTCTCCCAGGAGCCGCGCGGCCCGGTGCTCGAAATCGATCGCGTGAAGCACCGGCCCGACCGATCGTTTACCATGTATCGCTTCGTCATTCCCGTTGAACGCCCATAGCGGGAGACACAGGATAGGCCCGTGATCATCCAGACGATCAACCTGACCAAGCGCTACGGCAAGCTCGTCGCCCTCAGCAGCCTGCACCTCAACATCGAGGAGGGCGAGTGCTTCGGCTACATCGGCCCCAACGGCGCCGGCAAGACGACGACCATCCGCATCCTGGCCACGCTGCTTCAGCCGACGTGGGGCGAGGCCAAGGTGTGCGGCCACACCGTCGGTTACGAGAGCCGCATCATCCGCCCGCTTATCGGCTACGTGCCGGACTTCTTCGGCGCCTACGAAGACATGGTGGTGCAGGAATATCTCGAGTTCTTCGCCGCCGCCTACAACATCCACGGCGATCAGCGCAAGCGCGTGGTGGGCGACGTGCTGGAATTGACGGATCTGTCCTACAAGCGCGAATCGCCGGTGGACGGCCTTTCCCGCGGCATGAAGCAGCGGCTGTCGGTCGCGCGCGTGCTTCTGCACGATCCCAAGGTGCTGTTCCTCGACGAGCCGGCCAGCGGACTCGATCCGCGGGCGCGCATTGAGATGCGCGAACTGTTGAAAGAGCTGCGGCGGATGGGCAAGACGATCGTCATCAGCTCGCACATCCTGCACGAGTTGGCGGAGCTTTGCACCACCGTCGGCATCATCGAGCGCGGCGAACTGCTCTACAAAGGCAGCATCGACGAGATCGTCCGCCGAACGCGGATGGGCTCGAACGTCGAAGTGAAGGTCGGCGCCAAGCAGGACCACGCGGCTGATATCCTGCGCCGGCTGGAAGACGTGCAGGAGGTGAAGGCCGACAACGGGCGGCTGCTGGTGAGCCTCAAGCGCGAGACGCACGACTTCGGCTTTATTGCGCGGGCCCTGCTGGACAACAACCTGCCGCTTCAGGAGCTCAGGGAGGAGCACGTCAATCTGGAAACCGCCTTCATGCGCTTCACGAAAGGCATCGTGCAATGAAACGTCGAAACGTCGAATGGTCGAGATGCAAGGCGCGCGTAACGCTGGCAGTTGCCGTGCTGACGGCGTTTGCTGCTGCCTTCCGGAGTGTTCCCCCGGCGGCGGCGCAGGGGACTGCCGTTCGCGACGCGGACGGGCGGCCTGCTGCCGGGCAGAATAACGAGTCGGAATCGGATCAGGAATTGAAGGGGCCCGACGTCGGCGTACGGTTCACGCCTGCCATCGCCAAGGCGATGAGCAAGCGCTTTAGCGAGCAGATGAAGAGCCGATACGGCCTTGACGATGAGCAGGTCAGCAAGATCGAACAGACCTTTCAGTCCAACATGCTGAAACTCGCCAACGAGAACGCCGAGCGCGGTCGCGACGCCATCGAGATGATGATGGCGAACATGATCGAGAACGACGGCCGCTTTACGAAGGAATCGGCGATCGAATTCGCGAAGCAGGTGCAGCCGCTCATTCCGGAACTGAAGGCGTTCTTCACCGATACGGCCGCGGACATCGGCAAGACCATGACGCTCAAGCAGCGGCTCCAGTTTACCGGCGACATGGCCGCCGTCACGGCCGGCGTGGCGATGTTCGAAAGCCGCATGAACCGCTGGGTGGAGGGCAAAGTCGGCGAGGACGCCAATCCCTTCTTCGATCGGAGCGAGCGCGAGCAGCAGAGCGAGCAAACCGAGCCGGAGGATCCGAACGAGTCGCCGGAGCGCCGCCGGGCGCGGCGTGGCGTGGAGCGCTGGATCGACTGGCAGCTCAATCATGAGCGCCAGTGGGAGGACTACGTCCGCAACGCGACCATCTTCTACGACTTTGATGACAAGCAGAAGGCGTCGGCGGAATCGATCCTCCAGGACTGCGTGTCGCGGGTGAAGGCCGTCAAGTCGACCGCGTGGATGGACAAGGTGCGCGAGAACCGCATTGCGGAGCGGATGGGCTGGCAGCTGGACTCCAAGTTTCACAACGGCCCGTGGAAATATCAGCTTGAAGAAGAATATCGCCGGATGATGAAGCCGGTCGAGGATATCGAGCGCGATCTCAAGCGCCGGATCGAGGCCCTGCCCACGTCGCGACAGAAGGCCGCGGCGCGGGAGGCGGCACAGAAGGCGATGATCGAAAAGGGACTGGTTCGCTCGCCGGCGTGACGGGAATGAACACCGATGGTCGGGATAGGTTGGTTTGGGATCCTCGGCTGTCCGCTCCATCGATGCTTGAAGTAATCACATGCCGACCATCCTGAAAGACCTGGGTCACTGGTTCTGGCGGCTGGTGCCGGCCAATCCGATTCTCGTGCGCGTCGTCGCCTCCGGCAGCAAGCGCGCCCAGCACCTGTTCATTCGCCTTGGCTACCTGCTGGTGCTGGCCGTCGCCGTGTGCATCGGCGTGATCTTCACGTCGAGCAGCGGCGCCTCGCTCGCCGATCTTGCCAAGAACGCGACGTTCGTCTTCAAGCACGTCTCGGCCATTCAGCTCTTCATGGTCTGCGTCATCGCCCCCATCTTCGCCTCCAGCGCCATCACGCAGGAGAAGAACTCGCAGACCTACAACATCCTGCTTTCGACGCCGCTGTCGAACGGTCAGATCGTGCTGGGTTCGTTGCTCAGCCGGCTCTATTTCGTCTTCGCCCTGCTGTTGGCCGGCATCCCGCTCTTCTGCATCATGATGGTCTATGGCGGCGTGACCGGCGACAAAATTGCACAGTCCATCGCCCTTGCCGCGGCGACCGCCCTGCTCACCGGTACCCTGGCCATCGCCATCAGCGTGGTGAAGATCGGCACCGGCCGGACGATCTTCACCTTTTACATGGCCATCGCCATCTACCTGATCGTGGTGTACGCCCTCGGTTCGCGCACCCTCATTCCGCCCGAGGCGGAGCCGGCCCCCGGCAAGATGGCGCGGATGAGCTGGCTGGCCGCGGTGCACCCGTTCCTGGCGCTGGATGTGGTCATGGGCGAAACGCCGGCGCCCGAGTACGGCGCCGTGGCGCACTACGGCTCCGTCGGCGCATTCATCCTGTCGGCCCCGCACTATGCCTATGTCGTCGGCTCGGCACTGATTTCAGCGGCGCTCATCGTACTGAGCCTGTTCTTCGTCCGCCGCGGGGCCAAGGAGGGCGAGCCGACGTTCTTCTCGCGGATTTTCGGCCGGGAAGTGGGCTCGGCCGGTCACGTCGGCCGGCCGGAGGAAGAGGGCAGCGAAGCCGGCGGCCGCGACGCCAGCGCCCGCCAGGCCCGCACCGTCCGCAAGAACCCCATCGCCTGGCGCGAGAGCGTGACCAGCGCTGCCGCCGGCGGCGGCGTGTGGACGCGATACGCGCTTTATGCCGCCGGACTGATCCTGGCGCTGGTCCTGCTCGTCAACTACGGCACGAAGAACTTCAACGTCGCCGATACGCGCGAATGGCTCTATCTGCTCGTGGTCACCGAGGTCTTCATCGCCCTGTTCATCGCCACCACCACCGCTGCCACGTCGATGACACGCGAGAAGGAGTCGAACACCCTCGAGCTCATCCTGGCCACGCCGCTGACCAGCGAGAAGATCATCACCGGCAAGATCCGCGGCCTGGTCAATGCCGCCGGGCCCATGCTCATCGTGCCGTACGTGACCGTCGGCCTGTTCGTGCTGTTTGACCTGGTGTCGGGGCGCATGCGGTCGGCCCAGGGGCCGGTCGCCCCGATGGAGTCGCTCATCACGATGCCGGTGCTGCTGGTGGCGTTCACCGCGTTTGCCTGCATGATCGGCTTGTCGGCCTCGATCAAGAACAAGAAGACGCTGGGGGCCGTGTTCAGCTCGATGTTCATCATCATGGCCGTCTTCGGCCTGACAACCGGCTGCGCCTTCGGCGTGCAGGGGGCCGGCGACACGCACCTGATCACGGCATTCTTCATGCCCATCACACCGGTCACGGCCTGCCTGATGGCGATCGATCCGGAGACGGCGATCAGCGGCGGCACCCGCGCGATCGCGCGGGACATGCTGACGGCCAGCCGCACCGTCGCCTTCATCGCCGCCTTCTGCTCGGCGGCGGTCTATATGCTGGTGGGATATCAGCTCCGCTCGTCGATGGTGCGGAATTTTGACATGATCATTCGCAAGCAGACGGCGTGAGGTGCTTTGTGCCGTTCCGAGTTGAGAACAGAGCCCCGTGCTGTGCACGGGGTTTGGAAGAAAACTCACCCTCGCACGCACACTTCGGGGTTATGCCACGCGCGTGACCCCGGCCACAGGCCGGGGCTCCGTGAAGCCCGGCGATTCCTGACGATTTGCTCCCCGCCCTCGCGGCATCGCGAACGTTTATTCCCTGGCCTTCAGCTCCGATGCCTGCTTTGTCAGAAGCAATGTGTTCAGCCGCTTCTTCAGTGTGTCAAAGATCTCGGCGAGCCTGCGCTCGTGCCGGTTCGGCTTCGGCTCGGCTGGACGGTCAGTCGACGGTGAACTTGTCTCGCCGGCGCGATTTGCATCGGCCGCGCGTTTTGCATCGGTGGCGCGGGCGGCCTCGGCTTCTTCCTTCATTCGTTTGACGATTGGCTCGGCCTGCTTGCGGCAGTCGCGGTAGATGGCCCATGCCGATTCGATCTGTGCCGCGCTCAGGGCGGACTTGGCGGACTGCTGCGAAAGCGAGACTGCAGATACCGTGTCGTGGTTGAACTTCAATATCCAGCGGCGCACGTAGGCCTCCCACAGGTCGGGCGTGTGGGCCACGCCTTCGAGGCCGAATGTCGAATCGTCGGCATTCCACCATTTGGGGAATGTGCCGATTCCGATGGCGCGCTGCTCCTTTTCCCATTTCTCCACGGCGGCCAGATCGTACTGGTCCTTGATCTGCTGCCACTGCTCGTCGGAGACGACTTCGCCATTGCCCAGGTAGCGATCGAGCTTCCGGCTCTGGCCGTCAGGTGGAACGCGGAAGTCTGCAAGCCTGACGCCCGCGGGCACCTTCAGCACGTCGGCATTCTTGATTTTAGGATGGTCCGGCCGGTCGAATTCCGCGTGGTGAACGACGACAGTCTCAAACGTGTGCCCCGGGTGCATGTGATATTCGGATTTCGAGAGCCACCAGCGATTGCCCATTCGTTTGTATTCGTTGGTCGTGGTAACGTAAGCCTTTCGGCTTCCATCCGGCTGAACGACATAGCCGTGAATTGCTATGATCGCGTCGTCCTTGTTAGGATCGATTACATAAATTAGCTCTGAGTGCTCCTCGTCCGGCGAACCATTAGTCAGCGTTACTTCAATCTTGCCGTCCTTTTCCCGTTGAGACCATCGACCGCTCAAGGACTGAAGCTTTTCAAGAAACTGCGCCGGCGAAGTGTCTCGCAGGTCCTTGACGGACAGGCCGAAGGAGCGCGGATCTGCAAGGTCGAATTGATCGGGAGATAGTTCGGCCTTACAGGCCCTGAGCATCTGCTCCCCGTCGTGCCGGAACCACTCGTCGCCCGACTCCCGGCATCGCACGGTATGCTTCGGCGAGCACGCGTACCCGACGTTCAAGATCGGTTGCCCGTTGTTGAAATCTCTCAGCAACACACCGTTTGAATCGCCCATGTCGTGCCAGTACGTGCCTTCCCTACTCATCCGAGTCTCGAAGCGAGACTGAATCATTGCGTTGGTAAGGTTTGCACGCTTGAATTGATCATACTTGAAGTACGCAGTCTCGAACGACATGCGGCGGCTGATCGAGCGTGCCAGTATTTCCGGCACCGGCCCTTTTTGTTCGTTTGGTCCGATGAAAAGGAACGATGCGAGCACGATGGTCTGCAACATGATCATTCCTCTCGAATGAGACACGCACCAGGGTGCCGGAGCGCATTCGGCTCCGGCGCGACTGGCTTTTGAAATATCTTTGACGGCGACGAGATTGGATGCGACGATGAAGTCGCCTTCTTGACCCTTGGCCGGCAAGCCTAAGCTGGCGCCCGCAGATTCGTCAATGAGCTTCGGGGCAAAGTCTGATGGATGCCGCGATCAGCGCGTGCCGAACTCCAGTTGCTTACGGAAGGTGCGCGAGAACAGCCCGTGCAACCGGGCGATGACGTAGGAGCCGTAGAAGAAGCTGGCCATCACCACGCCCCAGGCGAGCAGGGCCAGGGCCACATCGACCAGCTTGCCCTCGCCCGACTGGGCGAACATCTCTTCCATCTTGGGGAAGAACCAGCCGAATGAAATGGCGATGAAGCCGAAGCTGAACAAGGCGCCGTATACGCATACGATGAGCACGAGGAATATGTAATGGGCGTGCGTCCGCGCGGCGGATTTCGCGACGCGGGCGGGGTTGAGCCCCTGCCCGATGTTGCCCAGGGCGATGCCGATCAGGTTCATGGGAATGAAGAACGAAACCACGCACATACCGAAGATGTATTTCGTGAAGCCCGACTCGGTGGCGAGCAACTGAATATCGCCGCTTTCCAGTGCCGCCATCGCCTTTTCCGCGTCCAGCGTCAGAAAGGCGACCACATAGGACGCGACGCTCAGGTATGCCGACAGGGCCAGATACGAGCCGAGGCTCTTCGCCCACGCGTTGGGATTGAAGTTCAGCTTCGGCGCAGCATCGTCGCCGATCGTCGTCGTCCGCACGACGTCGAAGAAGGCGTGGATCGCCACGGCGGCGGCAAAGAACACCTCCGCCCCGAAGATCATCGTCAGCACCATCGACACGCCGGACAGGTCGGCTTCCTTGACGCCCTCCACCGTGCCGACGTTCGACATTTCCATCGTGTTGGCGAGTGCCGTCATCACGGCGACCGGCACGATGGCCGCACCAAAGGCGATGAGCGCTGCGGCGGCCAGCGAGTGAATCGCGCTGAGCGGATAGGTCAGGCTTGAGAACAGCTCGGCATAGAAGCCACCGGCGCCGGTGGCGGTGATCGTTTTATTGGCGACTTTTTTCTTGGATTCAAAGCCTCCGCCGCCCTGGCCGGGGATGGCCTTCCAGCAGTGCGAGCAGAGGATATCGACCGTGGCGTTCGCCGCCTTGACCTTGGTGCCGCAGTGCGGGCATATGCGCACCGTGGGATCGAGCGCCTCGCCGGGAGCGGCAGCGGACTCCAGTGCCGTGCGGTCTTCGTCGGATAGTTGCTGCGTCTGCGCCTCCAGGGCCGCGAGGCCCTCCAGATCGAGCCCGCCTCGACCCCCGGCCGCGCCGACGGCGACCGCCAGCTTGGGCACGTTAAAGGCCTGGTTACAGGCCGGGCAGCGGACTGCCTTGCCCGCGTACTTGTCGGGAATGTTCAGTTTCTTTTCACAACGCGGGCAGCGCACCTTCATGAAAGATCAACCCCACTGTTGCCGTGTGCAAAGCTGGTTGGCGGCGGTAGGACCCGCCGCAAGGGGCGAGGGCCGCAGGCATTGCCGGGCCGCGGGAGGGGCGGCCCGTGCCAGCCGGAATATTCGTATTCTACGGGACATGCGCACGCTCGCAAAGCGATTTGCAGAAGGCGAAGCGCGCGGCCGCGGACGAGAAAGTTCGTTTGGCGACCATGGGCGTGCATCTCGAGCGAAATGCAGGCGACGGAAAACGCGGCCCGTAGCTCTTGGAAAGGCCCGGTAATCCGCGATTCGCACCCTGGGCGGCCGCGGGGCCTATTTGCGGCGGGAGATGATGAACCCGGACAGGGCCATCATTTGAAAGGCGATGCCGAGGAGCAGCCGCACTTGAGCCCCCGGCAAATCGCCGCCGATCGCCGAGTACAGCCCAAATCCGACAGCGCACAGCGCAAAGGCCTGTGCGATAGCGCCGGCAAGCTGGGCGAAGGAGAATTCCGTGAACCGCTGCTCCCGCCGGGTCGCCCGCAATTCGTCGAGAATCTGCGACAGCAGCACTTCGCTCTGGTTGGAAGTCGCGCCGGTTTCGCCGGCGCGACCGGCCTCCCGAGCGTGACTAGTAGGATGGGCTTCGACCTCGGTTCGAGGCTGGACCGTTTCTGCCTCCGGGTCACTGCGCAGTCGAAAAGCGTCCTCGCGCGCCGCTGCCGCACCGTCGTCGTCATTCCGCGATCGCTCCGGCTTGAGCGGCGTACGATAGGAGCGCATCGTCTCCTGGACCAGCGTTCGGGCCGGCTCCTCATCGGCGGCGGCCGCCGGACCGCTTGCATCGGGCTCCTCCTCCGCCGCATGGCTGATGGCCGTACGCGTAAGCGTACTGGCGTATCGATCCGCCGAACCCGCATTCGCGACTTGTCCGCGTTCGTTTTCTGATGCCGTCTTGCCTGTGGTCCGCGCCATCTGCTCCCGTTCTCGTTCTGCGTGCACCCGTTCCGCTTCGACCCGCACACGTTCCCGCTCGGCCCGCTCGGCGTCGAGTCTCGCGCGTTCCGCAGCTTCGGCCTTTTCGCGCTGGCGTTCGGCGGCTTCGGCCTCGGCGCGGGCGCGTTCTGTCGCTTCGCGTTCCGCGCGGGCCCGCTCTGCCGCGGCCCGTTCGCGCTCTTCGGCCTCCGCCCGGGATTTTGCCGCAGCCTCCGCCTGTATTCGCGCGCGCTCGGCGGCCTCAGCCTCCTGCCGGGCACGCTCCCGGGCTTCGCGCTCGGCACGCGCCTGGGCCTCTCGTTCGGCACGCTGCCGTGCCTCGGCCTCGGCCTGTCGGGCACGTTCGGCGGCCTCGGCGGCGCGCTGGGCCTTTTCCGCCGCCAGTGCCTCCTCCCTGGCACGCGTCTCGGCTGCCGCCTTTTCGGCTGCTGCGCGGGTTCGCGCGTTGTGCAACTCGCCGATGATGATGTCCGCCGCCCGCGGCACATCGGCCGCGAAATAGTCGGGCATGACCTCGGTCTTCAGGGCCGCCTTGCCGATCATGATGGTCCGGCAGCCGGCCGAGCGGCCCGCCTGCACGTCGCGGCTGGAGTCGCCCACCATCCACGACAGCGACAGGTCCAGCCGCATCTCCTCGGCCGCCTTGAACAGCATGCCGGGCTTGGGCTTGCGCAAGTCGCTGTCGCGGCGATACTCCTCCAGCACGGCGTCCGGCCCGGTCAGGTAAGGGCAGTAGTAGATCGCGTCGACGCCGTCGCCCTCCTTGCGCAACAGGTCCTGCATGCGCTGGTGAACCAGAGCGAGTTCGTCCTCGGTAAAGTAGCCGCGGGCTACGCCGGACTGGTTGCTGACGACGACGACGGGAAAACCTTCGGCTCGCAGCCGCGCCACGGCCTGGGCCACGCCGGGCAGCAGCCGCACCTGCGCCGGATCGCGCAGATAGCCGGGATCATCGATCAGCGTGTTGTCGCGATCGACGAAGACGGCGGGGCGTGGCTCGGATGGGGCGACATCGCTCATAGCGTGTTGCGCGGACCAATGAAAAGTGCCGAACGCAAAATGAAGAATGCGACGAGAAAATCAAGCCGCGTCGATCATCCGTATTGCCATTCTACGCTTTTGCGTTCCTCTTGTTGCAAACCTCCTGCCTACCATAATTCCACCAGCGCCTGCCGCAACAAGGGAAGCAGGATTTCGTGATGGCCGGTCACATGGTGCCCCATGCCGGATTTCACAGGCCGCCCGATCACATTCTGGCTCGGCCGGTAGTGGCGGACCATATCCAGGTTCGCCGTCACCATGGCATCCAGATTCGCGCCGGTGTTGCGGGCGACGGCGACCGCCTTGAGGAACACCTCGGGCAAGATGACCGAGGAGCCGATGTTGACCCAGACGCCGCCGGGTTCGCCCGCGGCCTCCGTGCCCAGATCGGCCACCACGCTGCATATCAGGCGAAAGTCGATCGTGCTTCTGCGGAGCAGATCGCTTTCCGCCACGCCGGCGTGCATGTGAATTGTGTCAGTTCCCATGGCGACGTGCACGGCGATCGGCAACTGCTTTTCGCCGGCTGCCGCCAGGATGCTTCGGTCGATATTGGGCGCGCGAACGCGAAGCAGGTGTTCGGCGACGGCCTCCCCCAGGCCCATGTCCGGACGGCTCGCAAGGCGCATGGCCTCGGCGAAGAAGCCGGGCGTCTCCTCCACCATGCCGAAGCTGCCGTCGCCGATGGTGTCGCCGACTTCTTCGCTGGTCTGGCCGATGGTGGCGACTTCGACGTCGTGGATGGCGGTGGCCCCGTTCATGGCGAGGGCCGTCACCAGGCCGCGACGGATCAGATCGCACACGATCGTCGAGCAGCCCACTTTCACCAGGTGGGCCCCCATGGCGAACACCACCGGCCGCCCTGCCTTGCGTGCCGAAATGATGGCATTGACGACGGCCTTCAACTCGCCGGCCCCGAGATAAGGCGGCAGCGACTCCCAGAAGGCGCGGAAAGACGCGCCCTGGTCGCACAGCCCCGCCATCGCCTCCACGTCGAACTTGTGAGCCCGCTCGCGGATGGAATAGGTGCGAAGCCGCCTCAAATCCATCGGCTCATAGCGTCTGGTCATGCGCCGTCTCCATGTCGCGCCGCCCGATTCGGCTCCATGAGCACCGGGCTGTCCGCAGCCCGGGAGGACTGCAATGACGATGGCCCCACGTTCGTCTGCGGCGCCGCCCGGACGGCGCTGCGATCGGTCGCCAGTACGCGGTCGATGGCCGAAGCCAGCACGCGCTCCCCTTCCTCGTCGATTGCGATCTCCAGCCGCAACACCAGCAGCCGGCAGCCTGCCTCGTCCCAGTCGTCGGCGATTTTCACCGCATCCTTCTCCGTCGTCAGCACCGCGTTGGCCTCCAGGCTCTGCGCCACGTCCACCAGGCCCGTCAGCTCCTCCTGCGTGTAGGCATGATGATCGGGATATTCGTAGGCGGCGAGCACCCGCACGCCCAGCTCCTCCACCGTGCGGCGAAAGCTCTCGAAATTGGCGATGCCGGCAAATACCACGGCCTGGATCGACGTCAGCTCCGAGGCGACGGGCTGACCGCGCACGTCCTCGACGCCGACAATGGCATGTTTGGCGAAGAGGATCGGCTTGTCGCCCGAGATGCGCTTCAGGCGCGAGACCAGCAGCATGCGATCCGATGGATCGATCTGATCGCTGCGCGTCAAGGCGATCAGATCGGCCCTGCGCAGTGCCGAAACCGGCTCGCGCAGCAGGCCGCGTGGCAGCATCCGGCCCAGTCCGAAGGGGGCGGTCGCATCGACCAGCACCAGGTCGATGTCGCGCTCGAGACGCCGATGCTGGAAGCCGTCGTCCAGCACCATCACATCGCAGCCCTTCTCGATGGCGGCACGGGCCCCGGCCACGCGATCCGGATGAATCACGATGGTCGCCCCGGGGCAGCGGCGCTTGAGCACCAGGGCCTCGTCGCTTTCCATCCGCCGTTCGACGGAGCCGTCGGCCCGCGCGGCGGCGCCCATGTAGCCGCGCGTCAGGATCGCCGGCCGCCGCCCGCGATCCACCAGCATCTGCGCCACATGCGCGGCCATCGGCGTCTTGCCGGTACCGCCAACAGTGATGTTGCCAACGGAAATGACGGGGGCATTCACGCGCCTGCGCGCGGCGGAGAGCAGCGTGTAGTAAAGATTGCGGGTGCCGATCAGGCCGCGATACAGCACCGCGAGCCCAGCCAGCATGGCCCGCAGCGCATCGTGGTGCGGGCCGTGGCGTCGGCCGTGAATCAGGTCCAGGTACTGCGTGCGCCGCACACTCATTCGGCGCAGAGTTTACCCCAAATCCGCCGCGTTGACGCCGGTGGGGTAAGATGATTAAGTAGCGTCGTTTACGTTTACCCGCCGCGCCGCATCCTGGAGATTCCCACATGACGAGCGTTTCCGCACATCGCCCGCGATTGCGGCTGCCGCTGCCGTTTTATGTGTCGCTTTCGATCCTTCTGTCCGCGGGCGTCGCCTGCAACGATCCGCAGCGGTCCGGCCGCGATGCCGGCGAGGGCGGCGCATCGATGCGTCGGCTGCCCGGCGTTTCGTCCGACATCGCGTTTGACGCATCCGTCGCGTCCATACGGGAGCTCTTCGGCCAGGCCTTTCCCAATCGGGGTTCGGGCACCGTGGAAAGTCCGATGGTCGAGTATGAACAGCGCGGCGGGACGGGGCGGCTTCGCGACGACGCCATCGGCTATCGCAATCGCCTCCGCCGCATGGCCACCATTTGGATCACGCCTGCGGAATCGGGATCGGTCGTGCGATGCCAGGTTCGCGTCCAGCGACTGGATACGGCCGACCGGCGGACGTTTCAGTCCCAGCGGGAGTTTAACGACGTTCCGAATGCGACGCCGATTGAGCGCGAGGCGGGGGTGGATCCCGCGAAGGAGCAGTCGTGGACCGACGTGTCCCGCGATACCGCGCTCGAGCGTGAACTGCTGAGCATCGTGATGAGCCGGACTGGGCGGGAGGGGAGTTTGAATGAGGAATGATGAATGCTGCATCTCGAATGCAGGATGCAATGGATGATGCGCGCCGTATTCAACATCCAGCTTTCATGAGCCTGCATTCATAATTCAGCATTCAACATTCAAGATTCCCCAAACCTATCGCCGCAGAAAATTCTCCAGCAGCCTGCTCCCCTCCCCGGTCAGGAAACTCTCCGGATGAAACTGCACGCCCTCCAGCGGCCAGTGCCTGTGGCGCACGCCCATGATCTCATCCTGGTCGGTCCACGCAGAGACTTCGAATTCGCCGTTTAATGAGCCCGGGCGGACGATCAGCGAGTGATAGCGCGTGGCGACGAAGGGAATGGGCAGGCCGGCGTAGAGCGTGCGGCCGTCGTGAAAGATTTCGCTCGTCTTGCCGTGCATGATGCGCGTGGCGCGCTCGACGATGCCGCCGAAGACGTGGCCGATGCATTGATGGCCGAGGCACACGCCCAGCACCGGGATGCGCTCCGCGAAATGGCGGATGGCGTCATTACTGATGCCGGCATCCAGCGGCGTGCCGGGGCCGGGCGAGATGATCAGCCGCTCGGGCGCCAGGGCGTCGATCTGATCGATCGTCATCTCGTCATTGCGCGCAACGCGGATCTCGTGCTTCAGTTCCGGATGTGCGAGGCCGATCTCGCCGAGGCGCTGGACGAGGTTCCAGGTGAAGGAGTCGTAATTGTCGATGAGGAGGATCATGCGGCTGACGTGTCGCAGTCAACATTGGGGCCGCTATTCACCGGCTGCGTCACGACGATCGCACGAGGTATGGTGAACTCGCGCCCGCACTCCGGGCATTTCTCGCTGGTGTTGCCGCTCAGGTTATACCCGCATCCGTCGCAGAAATGGCCGCGCGGCACGTGGAGGACGATGCGCTCCATTTTCATGGCGAGCCCGGTCGCCAGGATGGGAATGACCAGCACACCGGCGGCCACCATCCAGAGTTGCAGATTCTGGCGCAGCAGCATCACGCCCGCAGCATTCCCCATTACAAACACGCCCATCATGACGAGCGCCATTAAAAGCCGTCGTCGCATGCTGAAGCCGAGCGTGGAGCCGCACGTCGCGCAGTCCCATCGCGCCCAGGCCCAGGCCTTGAACATCCTGCGGCTCAGCGGCACGGGCGTGCGACAGCGTGGGCATTCGACCGGCATGGCAGGATTGTAATGGCGGATGACGACATGGGTCACGCCGCCGCCGCCGCCCGGGAGTACTCGCCGGGCGGGCTCGGCGGCTAAATAATGCGGCGAACAGGAGGACTCCCCATGACCGCCACCGGCCTGCCCGGCTTCGACACGCTCTGCATGCACTTCGGCGAGGACCGCGAGCTGCACCTCGGCGCTGCCGCACCGCCGATCTACCAGAACTCGACATTCACGTATCCCGACTGCGAGTCGTTCGTACGGCGGCAGACCGGCGGCGAGCGCTACGACTATACGCGCGTCGCCAATCCCACGACGGACATATTGGAGCGGAAGATCGCCGCGCTGGAGAAATGCGCGGCGGCGCGGACGTTCGGCTCGGGCATGGCCGCCATCGCCGGCGCGGTGCTCTCGTGCGTGAAGGCCGGCGATCACATCGTCACCGTCGAAACGGTGTATGGGCCGACGCGGGCGCTCTTCTCGAGCTACCTGCCGAAGTTCAACATCGAGACGACGTACGTGCGCGGCGTCGAAGTCGCCGAATTCGAGCAGGCGATTCGCCCGAACACGAAGCTCATTTACCTTGAGTCGCCGTCGAGCCTGTTCTTCGAGCTACAGGACCTGCGGGCGGTGGCCGCGCTGTCCAAGTCGCGCGGCATCGCGACGATCTGCGACAACTCGAATGCGACGCCGTTCTTTCAGAACCCGTGCGAGCTGGGCATCGATCTGTCGGTGCACACGGCGACCAAGTATCTCGGCGGTCACTCCGATCTGGTCGCCGGCGTGGTGGCGGGGGGTGCGGAGCGGATCAAATCGATCGCGCGGTTCGAGGGCGAGCTGCTGGGCGGTATTCTCGATCCGTTCGCAAGCTGGCTGATGCTGCGCGGCCTGCGGACGCTGCCGGTACGGATGGAGCGGCACCAGAAAAGTGCCATGCCGATTGCACGCATGCTGGCCGGCGACCCGCGCGTGGCCCGCGTGCACTATCCGGGGCTGGAGATGCACCCGCAGGCGGCCCTGGCGCGAAGGCAGATGCGCGGGCAATCGGGCATGATGAGCCTGGTGCTGCGCGACGGCACGCGGGAGCGGACGTTCGCGTTCGTCGATGCGCTGCGATATTTCTGCATCGCGGTGAGCTGGGGCGGATTCGAAAGCCTGGCGATTCCGCTGCATGCGACGGACCCGGAAAACGGGGAAAAGGTGTGGCTGGTGCGACTCTCCATCGGGCTGGAGTCGGTCGAGGATTTGAAGGCGGACTTGTATCAGGCGCTGAACCGGGCGTGCGACAATGAATGACGCAGACGGGGAACTGAACCGGGTCGATTGCCACGGCTGTGGAGCAGTGCGGAATCGAGCGGGTGTGCCACGGATAACGGGTGCCACTGCTCTGTGAGCAGTGCGAGGCTGCGTTTGTGTGCACTTGCACGTTGGTGCCGGGAAGGGATATTCATAAACGACCGCGGCGTAATTAAGGATATTGACTAATTGGATGGCTGCTCAACTTCGCACTGCTTACAGAGCAGTGGCACCCGTAGTCAATATCCCGCGTACGGGTCGGGCTCATACTGCCACACGGCCGGCACCACGGCGGCCGCGAGGACGACACTGACGGCGGCGAGTCGCACCAGTGCGACGGCCCACGGGCGCCGCGCCACGCGCTGCGGCAACAAACTGCCCGCCCACGCAGCGAATGGGGCGGCGGCCGGTGCGGCGATTCGCCACCAGTCGATCTCCAGGTAAAACCACGCGTTGATCCACAGCCCCAGCAGCACGAACGGCGTGACGGCATAGAGACCACGGGCGAGCTGCACGCGGCCGGCGATGTGCAGCAGCATCGCCGCGCCCAGGCCGGCGCCGAGCATCACGCAAAGTTCGAAGAAACGCTGCGTGCCCGAGAGGATGAGCAGCGCCGCTACGCCGATGGTGATCATCAGCCAGTTCGCCGCGAACCAGTTGGCATGCATCCGGCGATCGGATGCCTCCGCCATCGCCCACCACGCCGCGCCGCACAAAGCGATGCCGCCGATCCATTGCCACGCTTGTGCGCTGGTCCAGGTGTTGGACGCGAAGGGTTGCAACGTGATCGCCGTCAGGGCCGCCACGGCGGCCAGCCGCAGGACCCAGCGCAGCCAGGCCCGATTCGCGACCGCGTCGATGACGCAGAGGAGTGCCAGAAGCGCGACACCCGGCAGCAGCCACTGCCAGGCGTCCACCATCTGCCAGTTTCGCCAGTCCGGCAATGGAAAGTGGCAGGCATGCCCTGCGAGATAGGCGGCCGCAATCACCAGACCGCCAAGCCGGTGCGACGGGTGCGACTTGGACCTATTGCGCGACAGCGCGAACAGCACCGCGGCAATCACCAGTGCGGCGGCTGCGGGCTGGGCAAAGATCTCGATGATGGTGCGGGTCGTGAACATCGTGTCAGAGCCGGGCCGTCCCCGGCCCGGATGGCGTGCGACTAATCGCGATTGCTCTTTATATTGCGAGCGCCGTCGTCCGCGCGCGCGATCCGGCGTGCGGACACACCGGCTCTGACTGCCAACACGCCGTCTGTGACTGTGCTGTCGTTACTTCTTCACGCCCTCGATGGCGACGATCAGGCGGATGTCTTCGCCCAGACCATCCGGCATGTACTTGATGCCATACTCGCTGCGCTTGATGTCGAAGGCGGTCTCGAAGCCGCAGCGCTTGCCCATGCGCTCGCTCTCGGCGGTGCCCGTGTGCGCAAGATCGACGGTCACTTCCTTCGTCACGCCGTGGAGCGTCAGATCGCCGGTGACCTTGTACTTGCCGGTGCCGTCCTTTTTGAACGACTTGCTCTTGAAGGTGATCTCGGGGAACTGCTTGCTGTTGAGAAAGTCGGGGCTGCGCAGGTGCTTGTCGCGATTGTCGTTGTTGGTGTCGATGGTGTCGGCCTTGACCGTGATGTCGAGCCGGTTGGCGGCATCGTCGCTCTCGCTGAAGGTGAACTGGCCTTCGATGCCGTTGAAGCGCCCGTAGAAGTTGCTCACGTTCAGGTGCTTGATGCGAAAGAGCACGCTGGAATGGGCCGCGTCGACGCCATAGGTCTCGGCATCGGCCGTCGTGGCCGCCGTGCCCGCGAAGATGCCAGCCGCGCCGAAGGATGCCAGCGCCAGAGTCGCGATCAGCTTCATGTTTCTCTCCTTTGTGTGTGGTTGTGGTTTGCGGGGGTTGAACCAGCCTGAACAGCCGGGAAAGAATAGCCCGGCCGGGCGGCGGTTTCCACCGGCGGCGGTCGCGAATGCGGCGGGCCGAGGGGTGAAGTGGTTCGGTCGCACCGGGTGCCGGTGCAACGGACGCGCCGGTGGAGCGGGCGTCCCCGCCCGCTTTTTTTCGACCCACGGAGGCCCAGCGCCACTCATCCCGCACGAGCGCAGCCCGCGCGGGATCAAAATTGACCGGCGGCGGTGTATGATGGACAATAACAATTCTTCTTCGACCGGGGCGTAGCTCAGCCTGGCTAGAGCGCGTGGTTTGGGTCCACGAGGTCGCAAGTTCGAATCTTGTCGCCCCGACTTTTCGATAGATCAAGCCCTTCGGCGAGCACGTCAGAGGGCTCTATCCTCTGGGGAGCGCTCATTCCGCATTCGAGCTGGGGTTTTGGACCGGGAACCAGGAGAATGCCGCGTCACCTTACGATTCTGCTTCTTCTGACCACGGTCTATGTTGGGCAGGCGTGCACGTTTGGCGAATCGCAAGCGGGCTCCCCCGTTCGCAGTAAACCGACGACTCTCAGGCACGAGTACGGCTCGTATGTTCGCTACGTCCCCGCGGGCACCATCCGCGGCGTGGTGGTGCTCGTGCATGGCTCACTGGGCAAGAAAGAAACAGCGATCCGGGCGGCGCAGGCCTACCTCGGACGATGGACAACGTTCGCGGACCGGGAGCGCTTTGTGCTGCTTGCCCCGGCGTTCGACCAGGAGAACTTCGGCGGGCATGCCGGTCCGGGAGGTGGCTACCGGGGGCTGTTCGGTCGCCATGTCGGGGCGGACGTGTTTGTCAACGCGATTGTCGATGAGACGCGCGAAGCGATCGCCGGCTTGCCCGAGAAATTCGCGATCTATGGACACTCGGCCGGCGGACAATTCGTCAGCCGCTACATTGTTATGCACCCGGAACGTATCTCGGCCGGCGTGATTTCCGCGGCGGGCACGTTTGCCTTCCCTGACCCCGATGTGGCCTGGACCAACGGCATGAAGCCGCTTCGACGCCGCATCCGTTGGGCCGATGACGAACCATGGGAGAAGATCGAGATTGCGCCCGATGTGAACGGCTGGGTGAAGGCGGCGCAGACACCGGTCGCGGTCATCGTCGGCTCGCGCGATACGGCCGAAATCAAGCCCATCCCAGGCAACCCCGGGAGGTCCCATGTAGCCCGGGCACAAGCGTGGACACAAGCCATGGCCGATCTGGCGCGCAAGCACGGTCAAACGCCGCGTGTTCGCTATGTCGAGATCGCTGACGTCGGCCACAACTCCGCCCAACTCACGCCAGCGTGCCAACGGGCCCTGCTTGTATGTCTTGCTCAGTTGTCTGGGCACGAAATGGATGACAAGGGCGAGTGAGGGCATTTGCGACCGCTGTAAATTCACCTTATTCCCTTGCTCTAAACACGCATTGGGCGCTTCCGTGGTTACGGCGTGAATCCCAGTGCCGGTACTCGAGACCAACGTTTATGGGCTCCAGAGGTCGATCTGAACCACGAAGAGTTCAACTGGTGTCCAGTCGCCCCGATTGCCTCTCCCGAAGTCATATGCGCGTTTTTCAAATCGTCGGCGCCGTGAACGATTTTCAAAGCCTGTTGCCGGCCGATCCGGCCATTCACGAACTCATCGAGGAAAGCCCGCTCTGGTTCGATGGCCGCTCGAAGGCCACCGGCTGGGCGTCGCCCGCGATGAAGATCATGAGCCCGAAGAAAAACGCGCCGGACCTCTGGAGTGTGAATTCCGACGCCGCCTTCGCCGCCACGCCCGAGGCGTTCCCGCTCATTCAGGCGTTTTTCGAAATGGCGGGTGAGGTGTTGCCGTTGCCGGTCGGCCGGCAGACGCTTCACCTTCTCAACGTGACGGTCTGCGAAGATTGCCTCGATGGCGATCGCTGTGGATGGATACTCGGCGACGATGGCGAACGGCTGGCGGTGGACGACTCCCCCGGTGGATACGTATTCGACCCGCGGTTCTTCCCGGAGTCATCGATCTTCAAGATTCCCTATGGCGCCGCGGGGGCGACCTTCTGTTGGGAGGAGGACGACGATCCGCTGTGCAGCTTCAAGGCGGCCGTCGAAAAGCACGGATTGAAGGGATTGAAGTTTCGGGAGATCTGGGCGAAGTAGGGCCTGAATCGACTTTCAGTGCCGAAACATTCTATTATCTGCACAATGTCGAGCGACTTCTGGGATCAACGCTACGCTGCCGATGAGCTGGCCTACGGCGAGGCGCCCAATGACTTTCTTGCCCAGATGGCGGGGCGCCTCCCGAAAATTGGTCATGCCCTCGACATCGGCGCGGGCGAAGGCCGGAATGCCTTGTTCCTCGCGTCGCGCGGGCTCGATGTCCTCGCCGTGGATCAGAGCGCGGTCGGAATGCAGAAGGCGCAATCGCTCGCCCGCGCACGCGGCCTGTCGCTCCGCACACAGGCCGTCGATCTGCGGCAATTCGTCGCCGAGCGCGATTCATTCGACGTCATCTCCTCCATTTTCGTTCACGTCCCGGCTCCGCTTCGCGCGGCCGTGCACGAGCGCGTCTGCCAGTGGCTCAGGCCCGGCGGCGTTTTTCTGCTCGAAGCCTACGCACCCGACCAGATCGGGCGGGGAACCGGCGGCCCGAGCGATCCAACGCTTCTCGCATCCCTGGAGGTCATCGTTGGCGAACTGGATGGGCTGAAGATCGAACATCAGGCCGCCCTGGTGCGAAACGTGTCCGAAGGACAGTTCCACAGTGGAGAGGCGTCCGTCGTGCAGGTACTCGCCTGCAAAAAATGACGCCAACGTGGCACTTCCGAGCCGGCCACCAGACATCAATGCAGTGGTGTCTCGTGTATTGCGCGCGCTTGCGGAACGCCCGCGGGTCACCGGATCGGCTTCAGCACCAGCCTGCCGTAGGCGATGAACGCCATGATGAGGCCCAGCACGGCGCTCATGATAATGGGCGCGATTTCGTTGGTCTTGACGTGCACACCAATGAACACGAGGCTCTCGAGCGCCAGCACCGCGGCGGCCACGCCCGTGAGCCTCGGCCGCCAATGAAACGCGGCGGGGACAATAAGCCCGACCGTGCAGACCAGTTCAATGATGCCCAGGGCCATCCAGGCTTCGCGAGGCAACGCATCAAAGGACCTGACGTCCCTGCTTATCTCATCGAACATGAAGATCTTCAAGACGCCCGACGCTCCGTACAGGAGTGCAGCGAGCATCTGCAGGACCCACAACAGGATGTTCATCGTCTGCCTCCAGTTTGCCGCAAGGGGGTTCCCTGGAGTTCGCCTTACAGGGCGTTCCGACGCTCATCCCATCTGCGGCATCGGGAACTGCTCGTTTATCCACGCCTGCCAGACCGGTTCATCGCGCTCGACGGCGGCCTTCGCGTCGGCACCGTAGAGATAGATCGCGAGGTACACCTGCACCATCCCGCCGCATGAAAATGCGCCAATGTACGCCGTCCCCGGCACGGGCGCGTCGAGGCCGAGCAGTACGGTGTTCGCGTGCATCCCGTGCCCCAGCGAAACGCCGGAGATGCGCGGCAAACCAACGGGAGCGCTCCAATTCTGTCCCTCGGCAATCCCGAGCAGCCCCAGCTCCCCGCCGAGCTTTTCCCACGCCTTCGCCTCCGAATCGCTGGAGAAGCTGACGAACTGCATCGCCGAGCACGACATGCCTTTGAACGTCTCAACGTACCGCCGCAGGATGCGAAAGATCGGCGGCCAGCCCTTCTCGAGACCGTCGAGCTGGTTGTCCCAGTCGTCGGTGCTGGCAAACAGGCTGTGCACCACCCGCACGATGCACTTTCCGCCCGCGCGCGCCTCGATGGTCCACTCGGTCGCCACCATCGGCGAGCCGGGCGGGCCCATGATTGCCTCGGCGACGAAGCGTTTAAGCGGTTCCCACGCCGTGATCGTCGCGGGGCAGTCCATGCCCGGCCCGAAGTTGGAGATGATCTCGCCTCCCTGGCGCTCCTCCATCCTCGTGGGAACGAACCACGACGAGACACCCGGTCCGGTGGCGATCGCCCGCCAGACTTCCTCCGGCGTTCCCGAAACTTCGACTTCGACCTGCACCGATCGGCGCCCGGATGGTTCCTTCTTCACGCTCATGTCGGTCCCTTCGTCTTGGCTAGGCGGAGCAAGGCCGCCGACGCTTCTTGTTCTACCGGCAAGTGTCAGCCCATCTGCGGCACTGGGAAGCGTTTCTGAAACCAGGCTTCCCAAAGCGGTTCCTCGTGAGCAACGGTGCCGGTCGCCTGATCGCCGTAAAGATAGAAACCCAGTACCACTATTGTCGGGCCGCCGCAGCTGAAAGTCCCGAGAGCGGCTACGCCGGGCCCCGGCTTGTCGACGCGCACCAGGGCATCGTACGGATTCTCGGTGATGTATTCCGGCACGCCGCTGAACGCCGGCACACCGGCGGCCGCCTTCCAAGGTTGCCCGACGCTGGCGCCTTTCAGCCCCAGGGCCGTTGTCGCAATGTCCCAGGCTTCCGCTTCCGTACCCGCGACGGGGGCCATCCACTTCATCGTCGCCGAGGCCTGGCCGCGGAAGTCCGCGAGATAGATCCGCAGGATGCGCAAGAAACCCGGCCATCCGTGTGCGGCGGATTCCAGTTGGTTGTCCCAATCGTCCGTGCTGGCGAACAGGCTCTGGACGATGCGCACGATGCACTTGCCACCGCCGCGAGATTCAACGCTCCACTCGCTTGCAATCGGCGGCATGCCAGGGATCCAGCCATCAGCCTGGGCAGCCCACTTGTGCAGAGGTTCCCAGGCCGTCACAGCCGAAGTGGACTCCATGCCCGGCCCCATGGTCAACTTCACCGCGACCGGCTTCCCGTCGCGGACCTCGAACTCGGCCGGTACGAACCAGGACGAAATGCCCGGTCCCGTGGCAATGGCCTGCCAGACTTCCTCCGGCGTTCCCGGCACTTCGATTTCGACCTGAAACGATCGGCGCCCGGATGGTTCCTTCTTCACGCTCATGTGGTTTCCTTTTCTTTGGCTTCCACCCTGGTTCCACCGGGCGTGGATGGACTTGGATACGCCCCGATTATCAATCGATGCCGGCGCCCGCCCGGGGCGGACTCGTCGTGATAGCGCGAGACCAGCGCGGCGACCGCGGTAGCCAGTTCACGGCTGAAGGCGGCACGGTCTTCGGCGGACCGGAACCGAACTTCGGTGTCGATGGAGAGCGTGGCCAGGCGCTTGTTGAGTTCTTCGGATTTGCGAAGCAACCGTCCGACTTCGCGAATCACGCGGGCGGCCAATGCCACGAGATAACTCGCGGACAGCCTATCCACCGTCCGTGCGGGGTCGGCTGCGACCGGGCCCAGCGCGTCCGGCGAGACGACATACGACGAGGCGGTCGCCACGAGCCGCCTCTCGGTCAGCCCGCCCCATCGCTTCTTGCCGGCCTCGCGGACAAGTCCGTGCGATTCAAGCGTGCGCAGGTGGTAGTTGACCTTCTGGCGGGGCAGTCCGATGCGGCCGGCCAGTGTGGCGGCGGAGGCCGGCGCTTGAAGCTCCGACAGAAGTCGACTTCGCACGGGATCCAGCGCAATGCTGGCCGCCGCGGGATCTTCAATGACGCTCAGGGCCACCATGACCAGCAAGGTATCATTGACAAATCTTTTTGTCAATACCTCCTGCCAGAAATCCTGTCATTTCGATTTCCGCGTTCTGGCGCATTCATCCGGCCCCGAAGGCCTGTTGGAGTGCGGCTGCCCCCCCCCGGCTGCCCATATATTCCGTCACTGTCGATTGTGCCCGTTACACGGTCATTCACTCTACGCGGTCTTACAGCCGGGCAGCGCCCGGATTCCAGGCTCAAGGATTCCCGGCACGAGAGTTGAGCGGCGCTCTGGCGATCTCGCGTTATTTCTTGCGCCGGTACTCAATCGTGACAATCTTCACCCACTTGCCGTCCTCGGTCTCGAAGGATGAGTTAAACGTGCGGCTATCCTTGCCCGTGATCCGGATGACTTCCCTGAACCGCGCGGTCTTTTCTGCGGCTTGCAGGCTCGGGCCTTTGGTTTCGAGCGTCAGCGTGTCGCCGGCGTCGTTGAGCGTGCCTTTGTAGATCCACAGGTGCCCGCCAAAGGAATCGATCCAGGTGCCATTGAAACGCCTCTTCTGCGCGTTGTAACCCAGCGAGAGAATGCCGCTGTAGGGGGCGCCCATCATCGTGGACCTGGCTTCGGCGACGATCCAGTGGCCGCCGAGGGCGCGAACCGAATCGGTACCGGTGGATTCCGCCGGGGGCTGATCCGGCGCCATGTACATCTTCCACGTGGTGTCCCATTCACCCACGAGCTGCTTGAGCCATTCATGTTCTCTGGCGGGCTCGTCCTTAACTTTTTTGGACTCTTGCGACTGTGCCAGCACACCGTTGACGAACAGCGCGATGGCGAGAGTAATACCCAGAATTGCGAACTTCTTCATGACCTTTTCCTTTCAGATAAATGACAATGTCGAATGATGAGGGAGGAGATAGACGGCAATGCGGGGCAAAGTGCGCCGAGGCGGCGTTGAGTCGTGATCATGATGGCCGAACCTCCTGTGCAATCTGGATGAGGTTCCCGCACGTGTCGTCGAATACGGCGGTGATCACCCGGCCGAAATCGGTGGGCGGCAGCGTGAACCGCACACCCAGCGCTTCGAGCCGTTTGTGTTCGGCGGCAACGTCCGTCACACCGAACGACGCGAAAGGGATGCCGTCTTCGACGAGTGCGGACTTGAACGGTTTGACGGCGGGATGGTCATCGGGCTCCAGGAGGAGCTCGGTGCCGTCCGGATCTTCGGGGGACACGACGGTGAGCCAGCGATGTTCGCCCAGGGGGACATCGTGCTTTTTCCGGAAGCCCAGGATCTCGGTGTAGAACCGCAGGGCCTTCTCCTGGTCATCGACGAGCACGCTGGACAGGACGATTCGCATAGCGCATCAGCTCCCACGTTCGTTGGTGGGCCAACGCCTGGTGATGGCCTTCAGAGGTTCGCCGTTGAACCAGTGAAACTTGTACCGGCCTTCGCGTTTTGCATGGATCAACCCGGCCGACTCCAGGACCTCCAGGTGCTGCGAGATCGCCTGCCGCGTCGAGCCGATGCCGTGCTTCATGACCAGGCGGCCGCAGATTTCGAAGAGGGTCTGCCCGTCCCGATCCACCAGCTCGTCCAGAATCGCCCGCCTTGTCGGATCGGCAATGGCTCGGAAGAGGTCGTCCATGGATCAAACATTACTTCGAGTCTTTTGCACGAAGTATAGGCAAGTCTGGACTTGCATGTCAACTCACCAGCGATTAAGATTACCGCCATGAACACCAAAGAGGTTCTCGCACAACTCAAGTCCCTCGGCGACGACGCCCGCCGCAAATACAACTCCAAGGTGGGACCTGACGGCACGGCCCCTCCTGACCATCAGTTCGGCGTAAGGATGGGCGACATCCGCACGCTGGCGAAGAAGATCAAGACGGATCACGAGCTCGCCCTCAAGCTCTGGGAGACCGGCAACTTTGAGGCGCAGCTTGTCGCCACGCTCATCATCAAGCCTAAGTCGCTCTCAGCTGACGAAGTGGACCGACTGACGCGCTCCGCCAGCTGCGCGTATGCGGCTGACTGGCTGAACAATTACGTCGTCGCGCAACACCCTGAGAAGGAAAAGCTGCGCACGAAGTGGATGAAGGACAAGAACCCGTGGGCGGCCCGCGCGGGCTGGCACCTGACCGCCAGCTGCGTGAACAAGGGGGCCGACGGAGGCGCTGACGGGGGAGCCGGCCTCGACGTGGCCGCGCTGCTCGATCGCCTCGAGAAAGAGATGTCGAAGGCCAAGCCCGAGGTGCAGTGGACGATGAACAACACGCTTATGGCGATCGGCATCAAGCACGCCGCACACCGCAAGCGCGCGATCTCCATCGGCGAGCAGATCGGGCTGTACAAGGACTGGCCGATGTCGAAGGGCTGCATCATCCCCTATGTGCCGGTGTGCGTTCCGGAGATGGTGAAGCGGCAGGGGTGAGTTCGGCGCGCCCCGCACATGTCGCCCTGATTGCTCATCCCCGTTGGCGCTGATGTACGCCATCGGCTGCAACGTTGCTCATTCCCAGATAAACAGCCCGCCGATTTCATCAAACGCCGTGCTCGGGCCGGCGATCGTCTTGCCGACGGGCAGGGTGCCGTCGCGCGTGCCGATGTCGGGAATGATGTGGATTGTGTCCTCCCCGAAGTCGCTGACGTAGCCGGTGCCATCGGCATCGACGACGATCGCGCCGGGGAAGAACTCCGGCGGAAGCGCACCTTGTGTGGTGGCCGGAAGATCGATGTCTATCGTGCGATCCGGCGCGACTGTGCCGTCGAGCGACTCGGCGTCATCGAGCACGAAAATGATGGCGCCGGGATCGGGATCGAAGACGTAGAGCCGGTCGGCGCGGTCCACGAAGACCGCACCGACGGTGAGCGTCAAAGATCGCATGGCTCTTGCGGTGATCTCGGCGGCGGAGCGCGACGGACGGCTGAGGCCGGGCGACACCGTGGTCGAATTCACCGGCGGCAGCACGGGCACATCGCTGGCACTAATCTGCGCCGCCCGGGGCTATCGCCTGCGGATTATCAGCTCCGACGCCTTCAGCCGGGAGAAGTTGGACCATATGGCAGCGCTGGGGTCCGAATTGATACTCGTTCCCAGCGAGGGCGGTCGCACCACGCGCAAGCTGATTCTGGACATGATTGAGGCGGCCCGCGCGGCCAGTCGCGAGCCCGGCACCTTCTGGGTCGATCAGCTCAACAATCACGACAGCATTGCGGGCTATTACGGTCTGGGCGAAGAGATCTGGCGGCAGACGAACGGAGACGTCGATGCATTTGTTCACTGTGTGGGCACGGCGGCGTCGTCTCGTGGCGTTGCGACCGTGCTGAAGCGGTGTCGTGCGGATGTGCGGATCGTTGCCGTCGAGCCGGCGGAATCGTCGGTGTTGCGCGGCGGTGCGGCGGGGCCTCACAAGATCGAGGGCGTCGGGATCGGCTACATTCCGCCGCTGTGGGATGCGTCGCTGGTGGACGAGATCGTGGCCGTCGGCACCGAAGATGCCAAAGAGATGGCACGGAGGCTGGCCCGCGAGGAGGGGCTCTTTGCCGGCACGTCGTCCGGAGCGAATGTCGCGGCGGCGATCGAGGTGGCCCGCAGGCTGCGAACGGGCGCGACGGTGGTGACGCTGATGGCCGATTCGGGGCTGAAGTATCTGAGTACCGATGTGTACGGCCGCCATTAATAGCGGGTCCCCACTGCAATGTCCTGCCTTGGACTCGACGCCGTGATTCTCACGTAAGACCGGTTCCGCAAACTATTTGCGATCACCGATCCGTGCGCTGACACGGGCCGTAAAATATTAAACCCTTTGGTTTGACATTTACTGTGGGCCGGTGTATTATTAAACCATATGGTTGTAGATCGCTCACCACAGCTCGACCGCGTCTTTCATGCCCTGGCTCACCCTGCCCGGCGGGCGATTCTTCGCCGGCTGACCGATCACGAGCAGAATCTCAGCGAACTGTCGGCCCCCCTGCGCATGTCGTTCCCCGCCGCGTCCAAGCACGTGCGCGTACTGGAGCGGGCAAGGCTTGTGCGCCGCCGCGTGGCGGGCCGGGCGCACCTGTGCCGGTTGAACGCTGCGCCGCTCAAGCAGGCCAATGACTGGATGCAGGGCTATCGTGAGCATTGGGAGCAGGCTTATCAGCGCCTCGACAATCTGCTCCAGGAGTTACAGGCCGATGAACAACGGCGAGAAGACGACCAGCATGAAGGGAGATGACCGATGCAGCAAACCAACACCCTCACCGTCACGTTGCCGAACGATCTCGAGATCGAGATGAACCGCGACTTTGCGGCGCCGCGCGCGCTGGTGTTTCGCGCATTTACCGACCCCACGCTGATTCCGCGCTGGTGGGGGCTGAAAGAGCACACCACGAAGGTGGACGCAATGGACGTTCGGCCCGGCGGCGCGTGGAGATACGTATGCAATGATCGGGAAGGCAACGAATTTGCATTCCGAGGCGAGTATCGCGAGGTCATTCCGCCGGAGAAGCTCGTTTACACGTTTGAATTCGAAGGCATGCCCGGCCATGTGATGACCGAGACAGTGCTATTTCGCGAGGAGCGCGGCAGGACGCGCGTGACGACGCGCTCGGCCTATCCGACAAAGGATGACCGCGACGGCATGATTGCTTCGGGCATGGAGCGCGGGGCGAGCGAGTCCTACGACCGGCTCGACGAAGTTCTTCACGCGATGTCGTGAGGGGCAGCGCCATGTAATGTGTGCAGGCGCGAATTCGACTGCGACGCCGCTGGAATCTGGGGCGGAGCATTTTTGCATAGCAGAGGCACGGGCGGTTATTGAAGACTTGCGCCCGGGAAAAGGCAGGAGATTGCACAGTGAAGAATACTTTGACAGTGACGACGCCGAGCGATTGCGAGATCGTGATGACGCGCGACTTCGACGCGCCGCGGCACCTGGTATGGGACGCGATGACGAAGCCGGAGCTGATCCGCCGATGGCTGTTCCTGCCGCCCGGCTGGACGATGAGCGTGTGCAACGAGGACGTGCGGCCCGGCGGCTGCTTCCGCTGGGAGTGGATCGGCCCCGAAGGCAACACCGCCATGGTCATGCACGGCGGCTATCGTGAGGTCATTCCGCCGGCACCGGATGGCAGCGGCGGCCGCATCGTGCGCACCGAGACGTTCGAGATGGGCTGCACGCCGATGGGCGATCAGCATTGCACCCTGGTGCTGACGGAAAAGCGGGGCGCCGATGGCCGCCCGACAACGTCGCTGAAGCTGACCGTTTCGTATGCATCGAAAGAAGCGCGGGATGGGGCGATCGCGTCGGGCATGGAGCACGGCGTGGCGACGGGATATGACCAACTCGAGGAGATGCTGACAAAATGACGAGCCGACAGTTGCAGGGAAAAGCGACGAAACCGGACAGCCACGAAAAGTTCCTGTCCAACATGGGCCCCGACCAGCGCGCCGCTCTGGAGAAGCTCTGCAAGGCGATCCGATCCGCCGCGCCGTCAGCCGAAGAGTGCATCAGCTACGGCCTGCCGGCCTTTCGACTGGATGGCCGGCCGCTGGTCGCTTTCGGCGCGACGGATCGGCATTGCGCGTTTTACCTGATGAGCGACAAGACGGTGCCAGCGTACGCGGACGATCTGGCGGGCTACGATACCAGCAAGGGCACCATTCGGTTCCAGCCCGATCGGCCGCCGCCCGCGGCTTTAGTGAAGAAGCTGGTAAGGGCGCGCATCGCGGAGAACGCCGGGAAGACCACCGGGGGCGCCTCGCCGGCCAGGCGCCCTTCTGCTGTCAAGCGTGCGGCGAGAGTTGCCAGATAAGGAACGAGGTGCGGCACGCGCAGCGTACGCGCCGAACAATCATGGCCTGGCCCCGGCTGGTACCGTGTTGAACTGCGTGCCGCACTCGGGGCACCTGTCTTTCGACAGGCCGAACAGAATGTAGCCACACGTGCCGCACACCACGTCCGGGACGACGAAGATCGAGTCCACCAGGGCGTTGGGGTTCAGCGCCGCGCGCCATGTGGCATCCGGATGCCCGCACACGAGGCGCACGTGCTCGCCCGCCGCGCAATGAAAGGCGACGGGGCTGCTTTTCACCCAGTCGATCTTGACGACGAGCTCGTGCTCGCCGGGCGTCAATTCATATGTGCGCTCGGCCCCGCGCTTGATCTTGTCGACGCACTTGCCGTCGAGATGGACGCGGAACTTGCGAAAGACGCTCATCCACTGCTTCACGCGGCGAAGATGCAGATATGCGACGCCCATCAAGTCCTCCGCGCCGGGGGCGGCCGGGCATTCTGAGCCCGCACGGGATCCGCGGTTCGATCGGCGGCGATTATATCTCCCTGCCTGGCAGTCGGATACGCCATCTCACTTGATCAACAGCCAGAATTGAGGCTGCCATTATCTCTGCTGCGCATTCTCCCCTCGAATGCATGCGGTCTGGTCCTCCACGGCCGCATTGCCGGGAGAACCCTATGAAGGCCAAACTCAAGCCGCTCAATCAGCAGGTCATCGTCATCACCGGCGCCTCCAGCGGCATCGGCCTCGCCACCGCCGAGGCGGCCGCCAAGCGGGGGGCCAAGCTCGTGCTTGCCGCCCGCAGCGAACATGCCATCGAGGAAGTGGCCGGCCGCATCCGAAACGACGGCGGCGAGGCCATCGCCGTGGCGTGCGATGTGGCCAACCGCAAACAGGTCGAACAGGTCGCGCAGTCGGCGCTGTCGGCGTTCGGGCGCATCGACACGTGGGTGAACAACGCCGGCATATCGGTGTATGGGAATATGGATGAAGTGAGCGACGAGGACAACCGACGGCTGTTTGATACGAATTTCTGGGGCGTTTGTTACGGCTCGTTCGTGGCGTTAAAGCACCTGAAGGAGACGGGCGGTGCACTGATCAACATTGGCAGCGAGGTGTCGGACGCGGTCGTACCCATGCTGGGGATGTACTCGGCGTCGAAGCACGCGGTGAAGGGCTTCACCGACGCGCTGCGGGCCGAGGTGGTCGAGGCGGGCAAGGCGCCGGTGGCCATCACGCTCATCCAGCCGACGTCCGTCGATACGCCGTTCCCGCAGCACGCAAAAAACTACATGCGCGAGGATGCCAGCCTGCCGGCGCCCATGATCGATCCGGAGCAGGTGGCCGATGCGATCCTCAATGCCGCCGAGAAGGCGACGCGCGAAAAGAAGGTCGGCATGCTGGCCAAGCTGAACACCGCGATGGCCAAGGCCATGCCGCGCCTGGGCGAAAAGTCATCGGCGAAGCGGGCGAGCGAATTGAAGGCCGACCGCCCGCCGCGCGATCCGGAAGGCGCGCTGTACCGGCCCAGCGAGGAAACGCAGGTCGTCGGGCAGACGCACGGCGTGCATTCATGATCTGACGCCGGCGGGCGTGATTCACCGGCCTTCAACGAGCTTGCGACTTGCTCTACGACGAATGAGATGAGCCGGGAGTTAAATCTGACCCCGGTCGAGCCACTTTGATACCCGTGGTGGCACATAGTCCGCCATGCGGTCGAGCATATTGTCCGCGCGATGGTCCACCAGCAGCATGCCGCGGTGCTCGGCGCGAAGAAAGCCCTGAGCTTCGGCATGATCGAGGAAGGACAGCAGCGGATCGAAGAAACCGTTGACGTTGAGCAGGCCGACCGGCCGGGCGTGGATGCCGAGCTGTGCCCAGGTCCACACTTCGAACAGCTCCTCGAGGGTGCCAAGCCCGCCGGGCAGGGCCAGAAACGCGTTGGCATGGGCGGCCATCAGGGCCTTGCGCTCGTGCATCGTCTCGACGACGTGCAGCTCGCTGAGGGCGCGGTGGCCGACTTCGCGCTCCATCAGTGTCCTTGGTATGACACCCATGACCCGCCCGCCGCCGGCCAGCACCTCGTCGGCCAGGATGCCCATCAGCCCGACGCTGCCGCCACCATAGACGAGGGAGAGGCGGCGACGGGCCATCTCGCGGGCGAGCTCGCGCGCGGCCTCGGCGTAGACGGCATTGATGCCGGCGTTCGATCCACAGAAGACGCAGACGGCGCCCTGGGTGTCAGAGCTCGCGCGGCCTTTCGGGTGTTGCGGCGAATGTTCCTGCATAGGGCGTAGGCTATCGGCCGCGGCGGTTTTGTGCGATGGCAGTGCGGCACGATCCCTACGGATGCAGAAAGCTCAGGTGCAATTCTGCGTGGCGCAGGTGCAGCTGCTGCCACTCGTGATGGCTCAGCGGGCCGAAGACGATGTTCGGCTGCTCGGGCGGCGCGGCCCTCAATCGCTGCGTCGCTGCCGTGAGACGGTGCAGGCCCTCGTCCGTCGAGAGCGGCTCAATGGCCGTTGTGCCGCCCTTTATTCGTGGAATCTTGACGCCGGCCGGCAGCGGGCCGCGCATGAAGCGCTTGCGGCGAAGCTTCAGCAGCAGCTTGATGAACCACGGCGGCCGCAATTCGGGTGGATAGCCGTCGTAGGCGTAGTTGGCCCAGCTTGCCAGATGGCCGAATACCTGACCGGCGGTCCAGTTGCCGGTGGATCGCAGCGTGCCCGCGCGATCCGCGGCAACGATCCGCGCGACGTCGGCCTCCATCTCCTCCAGCGTGGCGAAGTGCAGATCGCGGCGGTTGCGGACGTTGCGGGTGTTTACGGCAGACATGTCTGGAATCCTGAGTGTCGCGCAACCCCGATCTCAAAACGGAGGGCACGAAGGCCGCGGTCGTGGCGCACGGGGGCGTAAACCGGCAGAAGCGTACCGGACTTTGGGATTGATGTATAATTATCAGCCGACGCGGGGCGTTCGGCCGGAGGACATGCCATGAAGCTGCGGCGGTTGCTGCTGATCTGTGCGCTGGTGCTTGGCGTCTGGGGCGTCTGGTACGCGTTGACGGAAGATGAACACGCTGGCGCGCACGGGGCGCGGCTTGCGGCGGAGACGGCACGGGCCGGCGCCGAGGCGACTGGCGGTTCCGCGGCCGCTCCGGCGGGTGAGACGCTGCAACTGGCCGACGATGCCGGCCGCGCGGCCGAGCACGGCGGAGCTGCGCGGATGATGCTGGATGGCAAGCCGCTGCACGCGGCGGATGCCTCGGGCTTTGCCGATGATGCGATCAGCGCGAGCGGCATGATGGATGATCTGGCGGGCGGCGGCGCGGGTGTCGCGGACGATGCACTGCGCGGCATGGGCTCGGCGAGCGGTTTTGCGGACGACGCGGCGCGCGGCGTGGGGCATGCGGTGGGGTTTGCCGACGACGCGGCACGGGGCGGGGCACACGCGATCAAGATCATCGGCGGCGGCGCGGCCGCCGGTGGCGCCGGTCTCTTCGGCTGGCTTCGACGGCGCAAGCAGCAGCAGGGCCACGAGCCGGAGATCAGGTGACATCGAAGCGGCACTTGGCTTCGCCGCTGACGTTTGGTCGCCGCTCAGGGCTGGTACAGCCCGCCGGTTTCCGTCATCCAATCGACAATCGCATCGGCGCTGGCGGAGATATTGCCGTCGCTCACATCAAACTCTCTCACCGCCAGCTGCGAGCTTCCTGCCAGGGATCGTAGCAATTCCTGCTCGCGAACGAAGGCGTCGAGATTGTCATACTGTTCGGGCTTGCCCGAGACCTTGATCCGCGAGGTTCGCGCCATGGCAAATGATTCGGGGCGGCGCGTGCACAGCGCCAGGTGAAAATTCAGGTTCGCCATGCCGCGATCGAGCCAGTCCAGATCCGGTGGGATATGGACATGTGACTGCTGCCACGCAAGCGTGGACAGGTGAAAGCGGTCGATGATCCACGAGTAATAGGGCAGCAGTTCGAAGAGCCGCAGCCACGTGCGATAGGCCTCCATCGCGCAAGCCTCCTCGTGCGGCTCGTAGTTGATCAGCCCGCGGCCCCACGGCGTGTTGGTCAGGGCGCACCACTCGGCAGAGATGATCGGCGAGTGATAGCGATACTTGCGCGGGCCGACGAAACGCGGGTGTTCGTTGAGGGCGAAGGCAATGTCGGTCTTGTGCGTGAGGCGGGTGCCTTCAAGGATCAGATGCGGGCAGAGTTTGGATGCCATGGGTGCGCCAGCCTGAGCGTCCGCGCTTAATCGCGAATGGCGTGACCGCGAATGGGACACTTCGCAGGGAGATATGCTATCATCGAAGGCGGCGGGCCGGATACACATTGATCCGGAGCGGAGTGTCCTCCATGAACGCCGACGTGACGCGGTATATCGACGAAGCGCCCGACGAGCAACGCGAATTCCTGAGCGAGCTGCGGGGCATGATTCGCAAGGCCCTGCCGCATGCCGAGGAGCAGATGGGTACGAGCCGGTTTCCGGTATACACCGCGGACGGCCAGTGGATCTCGGGCTTCGCCACGCGCAAGAAGGGGCCGATGTTCTACATGATGCTGAGTGACGTGATGAAGGCACACGAGCCGGTGCTCGGCAAACTGAAGAGCGGTAACTCCTGCATCGAATGCCGGGAGACGAAGGACCTGTCCATGGCGGAGTTGAAAAGGACCATCCGGGAGATGCTTGCGGATGCGGGGAAGCGGACGGGCGACGGGACAACGGGCAGAAAGACGTGAAAAGGAATCAAGCAGAGCTGCGGAGGCGGCAGAGAAGAATGAAGTGCACTTTCTCTGCGCCTCCGCGTCTGCGTTAAATGTTCTAGTTCTTCCCCAGAATTTCCTCCACCAGGGCATCGGCCTCGTAAATCTTCCGCAGTGCCTCAATCATGGCCCCGCTGTGCACGCTGACCGCGCGGGCGGCGACCTGGTCGAACTGGATGTCCCAGATCAGGCTGTGCACGTTGCCGTCGAAGACGAGGCCGACCAGTTCGCCGCCGCGGCCGATCATGGGGCTGCCGCTGTTGCCGCCAATGAGGTCATTTGTCGAAACGAAGTTGAACTTCTGGTCGAGGTTCAGCCGGTCCTTGCGCTCGATCCATCGCCTGGGCAGATCGTAGGGCGGGCGGAATTCGTGCTCTTCGGCGCGTTCATATAGTCCGGCAAAGGTGGTGAACGGCGGAATCGATGTGCCGGCTTCTTCGTAGCCCTTCACGGTGCCAACTGACAGGCGCAGGGTAAACGTCGCATCGGGATAAACGGCGTCGCCGAGCTTCTCAAAGCGCGCCCGGGCGATGGCGGCGTAGCTCTGTGTCTGCACGCTTTCAACTTCTTCCTCGTATTTCTTGCGCAGCGGCCGGGCGAACCTGTCCATCTCAATGGCGAACCGGATCATGGCATCGTTCGATTCTTCGATGGCGACCGATCCGCCTTCGTAGAGCTTTTTGCGGAAGGAGACATCCTTGAGCTTCGTGCTATTCAGAATGTTCGCTGCCCGCGACTGGGCATTGTCGCCGCCAAAAGCGGCCTTCACGATCTCGTGATCGCCACCGAGGATGCGGGCCAGCCGCACGAGTCCGTCTTCGAGCCGGAGCTGCTCGAGGCTGGCGTGAATCGGGGCTTCGGAAAAGAGGTCCAGCTCGAGCGACGGAAGGGCGGCATCGCGGAATTCGGGCAGGCGCTCGCCATCGGGCTTGCGGCGCTCGTCGGCCGCGCGGACCAGTTTTATGGCGATGTCATACTGCCGGCACAGACTGGCCCGCCGATTGCCCAGAAGGAAGTAGGCCGGATAGTAGGACTCGGACTTCTTCAGCGCGGCCGCCAGATCGGACCAGGCATCGCCCCAGTTCCTCTTGCGCGACTCGTCGGCATTCACGAAGGCGCGAAGCTCTTCCTCGGCCGTTTTCTTGGCGGCGATGGTGCGCGGATCGAGCAGACCGGCGAGGATGCCGCCCCAGGCCTTGCGGCCATTCTGGATATAAAGCAGGTCTTCGTCGGCGACGCGTTTTTCTTCGGCGCCGCGCGAGGCGAACTGGATCAGTGCGACTTCGCGCTGATTGTAGCCGGCCAGGATGAGCGGAATGTAGGTGTCGCGCAGAAAGTACAGGTGGTCGACGGTGTTGAGCCGCTGGGTGTGGCCGGGATGACCTGAGCAGAAGATGAGATCGTCGGCCGCGGGCCCCGCCTCGTTCCACTTGAGATAGTGTTCGATTTTGGCGGGCTTGCCCTCTTCGTAGGCGCGGAAGAAGCAGCAGTCGAGATTGAAGCGCGGATACTCGAAGTTATCGACGTCGCCGCCGAAGAAGGCGATGCCCTTTTCAGGGGCCATGACCAGGCGCACATCGGTGTAGCGCCTGTACTGGTAAAGGTGATAGCGCGCGCCCTGGTAAAGCGTGACGATTTCGGGCGTGAGGCCCGCCGAATTCTCGCGGGCGGTCTTCTCAATTTCCGCCATATTTTTCTTGCGCAGCGCCGCGGCGTCGGAGGGAGACATGTCCGGTGTGACGCCCTGATTGACGCGATCGGTCACGTCCTCCAGTTTTTCGAGCACGTTCAGCTCGATCTCAGGGCACTTCAGTTCCTTGTCGCGCGTGGGGGCGTAGAAGCCATCCCGCATATAGTCGTTCTCGGCGTCGGACAGGGCCTGGATGGCGTCGCTGCCGACGTGGTGGTTGGTGAGGATCAGCCCGTCGGGCGAGATGAACGAGGCCGAGCCGCCATTGTGAAACCGGACGGATGCCTTGCGCACGTGCTCGAGCCAGGCGGGAGAGGGCTCGAAGCCGTACTGGTCGCGAAGCTGGGCGAGCGGCGGCTGGTTCGGCAGCCACATGCCCTCGTCGGCGCGGGCGGCAGGAACAAGGGCGGCGAGGAAAACAAGCGCAATCACGGTTCGACGATGGTGCATGATGTGGGCCTCGAATGTCAGGTTGAGATCGACTTGATCGGTTAAACGAAATGCCGATCGTTGCCGCACGGATCGCTTCGGATGATACGGCAAATGTCGCAGGCGGGCGAGTTCGCGGTCAACGGGGCCGGTGGCCGGTCGAGGGCATGCGGCGTAACATTTTCGGAACCGGCGGCGTTCCGCCGGCTGCGGGCTGGGATGACGAGGCAATCGTGCCGATATGCCGGAATCAATCCGCCCGCTGTTCAACGCGGCGTGAATGTACGCCCAGGACACCATGAGCGAATCTGCCCGCAAGCCGTCCGATGAAGCCGTGGAAGCGACGCGCATGTCGTTCGGCGAACACCTGGAGGAGCTTCGCCGGCGGATCATCTATGCGCTCTGGGGATTGGCCGCCGCGACGGCGATCTGCTTTCACTTCGGCGACGTCATCATCGGGATTCTGACGGCGCCCTACGCCGTGGCGATGGAGCGGCTGGGCTTCAATCCGCAGATGGTGCAGCTCGATCCGACCGAAGCCTTCATGCAGTATTTCAAGATTTCGCTGAAGTTCGGCATCGTGCTGGGCGCGCCCTGGATCCTCTACCAGATATGGAAGTTTGTGGCGGCGGGGCTGTACCCGAGCGAACAGAAGCTCGTCAAGATGTTCGCGCCGGTGTCCATCGGACTGTTCGTCACCGGCGCGGCCTTCATGGTCGTGATCGTGCTGTCGGGTCTGATGAATTTTCTCATCGGCATGTCCACCTGGTTCCCGCTGCCGGATGCCGACAATCCCCTGGCCAGCTATTTGCGCGATCGAGTCGAGGTCACGAGCCAGCCCGCGCCGGTCGGCCCGCCCAGCCAGGTGCAGATCCTCACGGCCGATCCCGCGGAGCCGGAGGACGGCCGCATCTGGTTTAATACCGCGACCGGTCGACTCAACGTCATGGCGGGCGGCGAAATCTATGCCTCTCGTCTCGACAAGCTGAGCCGCAAGCAGTTCGTGCAGCCGTTCTTCAACATTTCGGAGTATCTGAACTTCGTCGTCAATCTGGGGCTCGCATTCGGGCTGGGCTTTCAGATACCGATCGTGGTCGTGGCGCTGGCGTCGCTGGGAATCGTTTCCGCGGAGCAGATGCGCGCGGCCCGAAAGTACGTGATGCTGGCAGTCGCCATTCTGGCCGCGGTGCTTACGCCGTCACCGGACGTCGGAACGATGATGCTGCTGGCGGTGCCGATGCAATTCCTGTTCGAAATTGGGCTGATCGTCGCACGGCTCATGGAGAGGCGGCGACAACGTCCGCCGGGTGCCACTGCTCTGTGAGCAGTGCGAATTCGCCGGAGTCGCGTTCGGGGTGCCACTGCTCTGTGAGCAGTGTGACATCGCCGGAGTCGCGTTCGGGGTGCCACTTCTCTGTGAGCAGTGCGAATTCGCCGGAGTCGCGTCCGGGTGCCACTGCTCTGTGAGCAGGGCGGAAGGGGGTGGCACCCTGAGCAGTCAGCAACAAAAAGGCCCGCCACGAGTGAATCGCGGCGGGCCTTCAATCTGAATCAGAAATTCGACCGAAGTCGAAGTGATTTACATCTTGGCCATTTTCTCATCGGCGGCGACCTTGGCGGCTTCGAAGCGGGCCTTGGCGACGGCGATGCGGGCCATGATCTCGCAGCCCATCTCATCCTTGCCGACGACATACTTGACCTTGCCGGCCTCGCGTGCCTTCGGGCAAATCTGGCTGGAGCAGGATACTTCCTTACCATCGACGACGTACTTCATCGAGACCTTGCTGCTGGCGGCCACGATGCGATCGTGCAGGGCGACGGCATCCTTGTACTCGGTGAACTGCTGGCCGGCGACGCAGAACTTGACTTCCTTGGCGCTCTTGACGAGCTCCATGCAGTTCTTGTCGGCCTTGACCAGGGCGGCCTTCTTGCTGGCGCAGCAGCTGTCGGCTTTGGCGAGCGACGCCTTGGCACTCTTCGAGCAGCCACTGCCTTCGCCGGAGGCCAGCGCGGTCTTCTTGCTGCCGCAGGTGCCCTTGCCTTCGCTCGAGACCAGTTCGGTCTT
>CAYOZN010000004.1:0-271320 GCA_964408455.1 uncultured Planctomycetaceae bacterium | reverse complement strand
TCGGGAATGGCGTGCCGCTGCCGTCGAGGATGGCCCGCTTGCCGGTGAAGCGCTGGAACCTGTCAATCACCACGTCACAGTAAAGCGGGTCGAGTTCCATCGTGAAGCAGCGGCGTCCCGTCTGCTCGGCGGCGATGAGCGTCGAGCCCGAGCCGGCGAAGAGGTCGAGGACGTTCTCGCCCTGGCGCGTGGAATACTGCATGGCGCGCACGGCCAACTCGACAGGTTTCTGTGTTAAGTGCTGCATGGATTGCGGATTGATCTTCTTCACATGCCACAGGTCTGGCACGTTCTTGGGGCCGAGGAACACGTGGGCCGCGCCTTCTTTCCAGCTATAGAAACAGTTGTGCGTGACCAGGCCGTCGGCGACGTAGTGCTCGAAGCGATCCACATCCATCGAATAGACGTCACCCTTGAAGGCGGTCGTCTCGATGCCATCGATTGGCGTCCATGCCACTTTCTGCCCGCGACCCGGAACCGGGATCAACATGACATTCGGCAGCAGATTGCATGCCCGCGCCATCCCTGAAGCCCGACGGCTGAACTTTTGTCGGGTGTGGTGCTTGCGAAGAAACGGATGGTCGATGGAGCGGGAGTGGTCTGCCAGTAATCGAAGCGCGTTCTGCTGTAACAGATCGCCGTCGAGGCGATCGTACAACGCGTCAATGTCTGCAAGCGTGCGGCGTCCCCTTGCGGACTCCGACCACGTCGTGGTTGGAATACCATATTGCGCCAGCACGAGCTGTTCGGCGATGGTCGCCTCCACGTTGCATGTATGAACCGAGAGGATCCAAACCGCTTCGCCGTCCTCAGTCGCCAATCGGTGCCTAACGCCGAAGCCTGCGGTGGAGAGCAGCTTGGATTTTCCAACGCGCCACCAGTTGCCGCGCCGCATGAGATAGACGCACCAGTAGGTCGCGGCGACGGGAGCGAGCTTGATGCTCCACAGGTGGCCGGGCGTGCACCATGTGACCTTTTCGCCGACGCGGACACCGTGCATCAAGCCCTGATAAGGTCGACTGGTTGGTTGTACGGCGGCGCCATGGCGTAGATCAATCATCGCATGGTGTTTGCGGCTGTAGGAGACGACCCGATCGCCGGCTCGCAGGCTTGAGATTGGAACGGCGCCGTGGGGCGTCAACACCTGCGTGTCTGCAGGCTGGCACCACTCATGTGCCCCCATGAAGTCCTTGCGCGTCAGCACCGGATGCTGCTTGTCCCAGATGATCGTCTGCGAGAAGTAGAACCCGGTGGCCTTCAGCGCCGGCGGATAGTTGGCCACGTTGGCGTAGCCGCCCCAGCAGTAGAACGCGCGGCCCGGCAGCAGCACGCGGGCGATGTTGCCGAACCAGGCGTGCAGCATCTTCGCGAAGTCGTCATCCGAGACGAAGTCATTCGCCAGCGGCCGGTCCTTGGCGCGCAGCTTCTTGTGCGTGGCCTTGTTCTTCTCGGGATGCCGCGCGAGATCGAGCGACTGGTGGTGCGTGCGCTTCTTCGATGACTTGGTGAATGACGAGTTGCCGGCGGCGATGGCGTTGTTGCTGCGTGGCTCGACCCTCACGTTGTAGGGTGGGTCGGTGTTGCAGAGATGGATCGGCGCGCCGTCCAGCAGCCGGTCGAGATCGGCGGTCGAGGCGCTGTCGCCGCACAGCAGGCGATGATCGCCCAGCAGCCACAGGTCGCCGGGCTTGGTCGTCGCCTCGTCGGGCGGGGCGGGTACCTCGTCCGGATCGCACAGGCCCTCGGTGATGCCAGTGTCGAGCAGCTTGGCCAGCTCGTCGTCGTCGAAGCCGAGCTTCGACAAATCGAAGCCGAGGCCCTTGAGTTCCGAGAGTTCGCCGGGCAGCAGTTCGAAGTCCCAGCTGGCGATGGTGTTGAGTTGATTGTCGGCGATGCGATACGCCTTCGCATCCTCGGGCGACAAGCCCTTTGCGACATGCACCGGCACCTTCTCGATCGCCAGCTTCTTTGCGGCTTTCCATCGCGTGTGCCCGACGACGATCATGCCGGACTCGTCCACGACGATGGGTTGGCGGAACCCGAAGCGCGTGATCGAGTCGGCCACGGCGTCGACGGCGGTGTCGTTCTTGCGGGGGTTCTTTTCGTAGGGCTTGATCTTCTTGAGGGGCCAGAGTTCTACCTTCATTGTTCATCCTTGAATGGGTAACGGCGGTCCTTCTTCTTGAGTCGCTCGATGTAAGCGTCCAGGTCGGACACGGAGTAACGAACGCATCCACGAATCTTGATGCGTGGAATGGCTCCTCCGGCCGTGAGCGACCAGAGCGTGGTTGCCGAGATGCCGAGGTACTTTGCGGCGGCGCTTCTCATCAGAAGCGACTGTTCGGATCGGGCGGGCACGGGCGTTACTGCGGGGGCGGTTTGGTGTGGCAACGGTGGCGGGGCCTTCTGTTCGACCTTGACTGTGATTTCTTCGCGTGGCCTTCCGGATCGGCGACTGGATGCGCCGTCTTCGATCGCAACGAGAAATCGAACCAATGCGTCGGCAAGATTCCGGGCAGCGGCAAGCTCATCGGACGTGGGCTGCATGGTGCACTCCTCGGTTGAGAATTGAAGGATCGACGCACCGCGCGATGCGGATGCGTTGGGCGAATTCTCCGACCGGGAGCTTGGTTTCGGAAGCCAGCATGCGATCATGACAGCCTTACTTCGGCTACCACGGAACAGCCCGTGCCACCAATAGTGCACTCCGCGCTGTGATTTTATCCTGCTGAGGACAGGTCTACACGCGAAAAGTGTTCACAGGTAAGCGTTTGCGATGTGTCGCGGCGGTGACGCCGCGCATGGGAGGGCTGTCTCGTGACAGGGAACTCGGCGATGCGGCAGGCCTTAGTTGTTGGCGACAGCTAAGCGATTTTGGTAGATTGATGGCTCGTGGCCGCAGGAGTGCAGGGCTATTCTCTGGCGCTGGTTCGGCCAGAAATCTTGAGATTCACGCGACATGGATCAAGCTGCTCATAACAAGATCGTATCGTTCATCTGGGGCATCGCCGACGATGTCCTCCGCGACCTGTTCGTTCGCGGTAAGTACCGCGACGTCATTCTGCCCATGTGCGTCCTGCGCCGGTTGGACGCAGTACTGGAGCCGACAAAGAAACAGGTGCTGGAAACGAAAAAAATGCTCGATGACGCCGGCATTACCGAGCAGCGCCCCGGGCTTACGGCTGCGAGCGGGGAAGCGTTCTACAACACTTCGCCGTACGTGCTGCGCGACCTCAAGAGCCGCATCAACGCTCAGCAGCTGCAGGCGGACTTCGAAACGTATCTCGATGGCTTTTCGCCTAACGTGCAAGACGTTCTTACCAATTTTGAGTTTCGCAATGTCCTCGCCCGTCTCTCTCGGGCCAATGCTCTCGGCGCGTTAATCGAAAAGTTTCTCGACCCCGAGATCAACCTCTCGCCCAAGCCGGTGCTCAACGGCAACGGAACCGTCAAGCACCCCGCCATGGACAACCACTCGATGGGCACGGTGTTCGAAGAACTTGTGCGCAAGTTCAACGAGGAGAACAACGAAGAGGCTGGCGAGCACTGGACGCCGCGTGACGCCGTCAAGCTAATGGCTCGGCTCATCTTTGAGCCCATCGGCGACCGGATCGAATCCGGCTCGTACACCTTGTACGACGGCGCGGCGGGAACCGGCGGTATGTTGACGGTGGCTGAAGAGACCCTGAAAGAACTCGCTGCCAATCGCGGCAAGCAGGTTAGGACCTATCTCTACGGTCAAGAGATCAATCCGGAAACCTACGCCATCAGCAAGGCCGACATGCTCCTCAAAGGTGAGGGCGAGAACGCCGACCACATCATCGGCGGGGCGGAGCACTCCACGCTCAGCCACGACGCCTTCCCAGCCAGCGAGTTCGACTTTCTTCTCTCGAACCCGCCTTACGGCAAGAGTTGGAAGAAGGACCTCGAAGAGATGGGCGGCAAGGACGCCATGCTCGACCCCCGCTACAAGGTGGAGCATAACGGGCAAGAACTCTCTCTTGTCACCCGCTCCAGCGATGGGCAGCTCCTCTTCCTCGTCAACATGCTCAGCAAGATGAACCGCAAGAGCAAGCTCGGGAGCCGCATCGCCGAGGTGCACAACGGCTCGTCGCTGTTCACCGGCGATGCCGGGCAGGGGGAGAGCAACATCCGCCGGTGGATCATCGAGAACGACTGGCTGGAGGCGATCGTCGCCCTCCCGCTGAACATGTTCTACAACACGGGCATCGCCACGTACGTCTGGGTCCTGACCAACCGCAAGCCCGAGCACCGCAAGGGCAACGTTCAACTGATCGACGCGACGCAGTGGTTCAAGCCCCTCCGCAAGAACCTCGGCAAGAAGAACTGCGAGCTGTCGGACGGCGACATCGCCCGCATCTGCGAGACGTTCCAAGCCTTTAAAGAGACTGAGCAGTCCAGAATCTTCCCGAACGCCGCGTTCGGGTACTGGAAGATAACGATCGAACGCCCGCTGCGCCTTTCGGTGGACCTGTCCGAATCTCATCGTCGCGCATTCCGCGCCGCCTGCGTGGAAGCGGACGAGGAGCCGCTTGCGAACGTGGTCGACCGGGTGGCAAAGAGGGTCGCACCGGGGCCGCACCTCGACTTCAACGCCTTCCTTGACGCGGTGCGCGAGGACATCCGCGAGCACGATATGAAGTTGCCCGCCAAGCGAGTCAAGCTCCTGCAGACCGCGCTCGCCGCGAAGAACCCGGCCGCTGTAGAGGTGATCAAGAAGTTGGGTCGCCGCGGCGAGGCCGATGAGTACGAGCCCGACCCGGAGCTTCGCGACACCGAGCAGGTTCCGCTGCTGGAGCCGGGCGGCGTCGCCGCTTTTTTCGATCGCGAGGTGCTGCCGCACGCGCCGGATGCGTGGATCGACGAGAGTAAGACGCAGGTGGGCTACGAGATCAGTTTTACACGCTACTTCTACAAGCCGCCGGTGCTGCGCAGTTTGGAGGAGATTCGCGCGGACATTCTGGCACTGGAATCCGAAGGCGAGGGGCTGCTCCAACAGATTATTGCGGACGGAGTCTTGAGATGAAATACCTGTCGATGAATGCAAGTGGTGCTGAATCAAATGGTTACGACCGAGCCGCCAAAAAGAAAAAGCGGAACAAGAGCGGTGTTTTTCTCGGAAGATTTGTTGCTTCGGTGAGAATCGATCGATATATTATCTGTAGTGAACCCGCCGGGCGCGCCGTAAGGCAGCTCACTTCGGCGGGTGTTTCTTTTTTTACTGATCGAGCGGGAGGCGGGCGATGAAATATGCCAAGCCACCGCTTTCATACGCCGAGCAAGCCGACCAACTTCTGCGTCGCGGCATGGTTGGCGATCGCAACCTTATCATCTCTCGCCTTCGGTCTGTAAGCTACTACCGTCTTAGCGGCTACTGGTACCCGTTTCGCCAGGAGGACCCGGCTGATCCGACTCGCCGCCTCGACGCATTCCGACAAGGCACGACCTTCGAAGCCGTGTGGAACCGGTACGCGTTTGATCGTCGGCTGCGCTTGCTGGTCATGGACCCGATCGAACGCATCGAAATCGCCGTCCGATCGCTTCTGGCCTACCATCACTCCCATCGTCACGGCGCTTTTGCGTACGTGACCGATCCAGGTTCGCTTGCAAGCTTGAAACGCGCGGACATGCGAGCGCGCTTTCTCGACGACCTCAGCAAACAGTACGAACACAGCCACGAGGCCTTTGTAAAACACTTTCGGAGCAAATACGGCGATAAACACTCGTGTCTGCCTGTATGGATGGGCTGCGAAGTAATGTCGTTCGGCGGCATGCTGACCTTCTTCCGCGGCTGCCAACCGGACATTCGTCTCGAAATTGCCAAGCCTTTCGACGTTCACGATACCGTTTTCGACTCCTGGCTCCTCGCGCTGAACACGGTTCGAAACATTTGTGCGCACCACGGTCGGCTGTGGAATCGTGAGATTGGCACCAAGCCGAAGATTCCTACTCGGGCCCCGGCGTGGCACACACCCGCCGCCGTAGGTAATGATCGAATATTTGGAGTTCTCACGCTGTGCAAGTGGTCGTTGGATCGCATAGCGCCGCAAAGCCATTGGGCCGATCGCTTGCGCGTTTTACTTGCGGAGAACCCAACGGTACCACTCGCAAGCATGGGCTTCCCGCAAAGCTGGGAGCAGTGTCCAATCTGGACACCCGGATTGATCTTGTCGAATGGGAACAACGCGTGAAGCCGTATTCAGAATACAAGGACTCCGGACAGGCGTGGCTCGGAAGGATTCCGGCTCACTGGACCACGCTTCGTTCGAAGCTGCTCTACCGCGAAGTTGACGAGCGCTCGCAGACAGGAGGTGAAACTCTTTGCTCAGTGTCACATAAGACCGGCGTGACGCCACGTAAGGCCAACGTCACGATGTTTATGTCAGAGTCGACCGTCGGCTACAAGATCTGCCGGCCCGACGACCTGGTCATCAACACGCTCTGGGCATGGATGGCCGCGCTTGGGATCGCCCGTGAGGTCGGTGTTGTGAGCCCCGCATACGGGATTTATCGCCCGCGTCCCGACTCGCCGCTAAACCCTAGGTATGCAGACTCGCTGCTTCGCACAGAGCAGTACAAGCAGGAATACATCGCGCGCTCAACGGGCGTAAACGCGTCGCGACTGAGACTTTATCCCGAACAGTTCCTTCGAATGTTAATACTGCTTCCCCCGCCCGACGAGCAGACCGCGATCGTGCGGTTCCTAGCGGCATTGGATCGGCGGGTGAACCGGTTCTTACGGGCCAAGCGGCGGCTGATCGACCTGCTAACCGAACAGAAACAAGCCATCATCACCCACGCCGTCACCCGCGGCCTGGACCCCAACGTCAAACTCAAACCCTCTGGCATCGACTGGCTCGGCGACGTGCCGGAGCATTGGGAGGTCTGCCGCCTCCGCAACGTTGTATCCGGCGTGACGTCCGGCTCGCGCGGCTGGTCATCGTTTGCGGCAGACGAAGGGCCGTTGTTTATTCGCATCGCAAACCTCCGGCGCGGCTCGCTGAACCTGCGATATGATGATGTAGTGCGCCTGAACCTGCCCAAAACGGCCGAGGCCAGCCGAACGCGGATCTCACCCGGCGACCTGCTTCTGTCGATCACCGCGTTCATCGGCTCAATCGCCGTAGCACCAGCCGATCTTGGCGAGGCGTACGTCAGCCAGCACGTCGCGCGGTGCCCGCTACGAAACGATCGGCACAATCCACGTTGGCTCGGGTACGTTTTGCTGTCGGATGTTGGGCAGACGCACGGACGCATGAGTCTCTACGGTGGCACCAAAGACGGCCTCTCACTTGATGACGTGAAGAACTACCCGCTTCTGCTCCCGCCGCGTCCGGAGCAGGATGCGATAGTCGATCATTTGCAGTGTGCGCTGGCGTCAACGGAGCAGGCGAGCGCGACAGCGGAACGAGAGATCGCCCTCATCCGCGAGTACCGAACGCGGCTGGTGGCGGACGTGGTGACCGGCAAGCTCGACGTCCGCGCCGCCGCGTCTCGCCTGCCGGAGGAGGATGGTGGCCCCTCTGAACTCGCGGGTGCAATGGGCGATCCCAGCGAGGACGACATCGCAGAAAGCGATGATACCGCGGAGCCGGTCGCTGTTGGAGAGGAGGACTAGGGCATGTGCGACCGCCCGGATGTTCCCAAGAAGATCCGCGAGGACCTTCTCTTTGAAGTGCGCTATCACTGCGCAGCGTGCTGCGCGCCGGTCGCGCTGGAGATGTGTCATATCCGGGCATGGTCCGTGGTGAAGGTTCACGAATTCGAGAACATGGTGATCTTGTGCGCCAGCTGTCATACGCGCTCCCACAAGGAAAAGTGGTCGAACAACAACCTGACGCGGATGAAGGCAAAGCCCTGTATCCTGGCACGCCCGGAACTCCCGCCCGTCTCCCCGACGCAGAAGGCGCTGGTAGATCTCATCGTGTCCAGCAATCCTGACGAGATGACGCCGATGGAGCGACAGAGGCTGACGTTCATGACTGCAAGCTATGCCGGCGTTCAGATCGTGGATGCGAAGATCATCGCGCTCGAGGCCGCGAACAGCACCCGAGTACGCGTGGAGTTGCCAGCCGCTGCCGCTGCAAAGCTTCTGGCCGACTATGCAGAACGAAAGCCCGAGCTGTTCGCACATTTCGCCCGGGCCGCTGGCAAGGAATGGCTCCTGAGGGTCGAGACGGCGCCCGCCGGTCCCCGAGGCAACGTGACCTCGGACACCAGCGAGAAGGGGCTTGAAGACATCATCGTTCGGGACTTGACTGACCACGGCTGGAAGAAGGGGGATTCGAAGCACTACGACCGCACCTTCTGCCTTGACCTCGCCCACCTCCGGGCATTCGTGCTCGCGACCCAGCCAAAGCTGGATGAGGCGCTGGACTTGGCCAACGACTCGCCCACCCGCCGGCAGATCCTGGCCCGGTTGGAAAAGGAGATCGCTACCCGCGGCGTGATCGACGTGCTGCGAAAGGGCATGCGGCACAATCAGCACGAGTTGACGCTCTTCTACGCAAGCCCCTCTCCGGATAATGCCAGGGCAGTCGACCTGCACGGCCTAAACCGATTCTCCGTCACTCGGCAGCTCCGCTACAGCAACGATGAGACGCGGAATGCGCTGGACCTGTGCCTCTTCATAAACGGCCTGCCGGTCGCGACGTTCGAGCTGAAGAACAGTCTGACCAAACAGACGGTCGCCGACGCGGTCGTGCAGTACAAGCGCGATCGCGACCCAAAGGAGCCGCTGTTCCGCTTCGGGCGGTGCGTCGTCCACTTCGCCGTGGACGATGCCGAGGTGATGATGTGCACGGAGCTGAAGGGCAAGGCGTCGTGGTTTCTGCCCTTCAATAAGGGCTGGAACGCAGGCGCGGGCAACCCGCCGAACCAGGACGGGCTCAAGACGGACTATCTCTGGAAGGAGATTCTCACGCCCGCGGGACTGACGGACATTCTCGAGAACTACGCCCAGATCGTTGAGCAGAAGAACCCGAAAACGGGCAAAAAGAAGTTGGCTCAGATCTTTCCACGCTACCACCAGCTCGACGTGGTTCGAAAGGTGCTTGCAGATGTGTCGAAGCGCGGCGTCGGCAGGCGGTATTTGATCCAACACTCAGCAGGGAGCGGTAAGAGCAATTCGATCGCATGGCTGGCGCATCAGCTTGTCAGGCTGCGAACATCGGGTGGGCGCGGTAAAGAGTTGTTTGACTCGGTCATCGTCATCACCGACCGACGGGTGCTGGACGACCAGATTCAGAAGACGATTAAGGGTTTCGCTCAGGTGGGGTCGGTTGTCGGCCATGCCGAGCATTCGGGCGATTTGCGGCGATTCATCGAAAGCGGGAAAAAGGTCATAATCTCGACGGTGCAGAAGTTTCCTTTCATCCTCGACGAGATCGGAGACCTGCACCGCGGGCGCAGCTTCGCCATCGTGATCGACGAGGCCCACAGCAGCCAGGGCGGAAAGACGTCTGCGGCACTGAGCGAGGCGTTAAAGGAATCCGGCGACGCCGACGCCGAGCAACCGGACCCGGAAGACAAGATTAACGATGCGCTTCAGAAGCGAATGGAAGCGCGAAAGATGCTGACCAACGCCAGCTACTTTGCGTTTACCGCGACACCGAAGAACAAGACGCTGGAAATGTTCGGCGAGGCGGTGCCCGGCGACGATGGCAAGACCGCGCATGTACCCTTCCACAGCTATACGATGAAGCAGGCTATTGAGGAGCGTTTTATCCTCGACGTGCTCAAGAGCTACACCCCGGTCGACAGCTGGTACAAGCTGGTCAAACGCATTGAAGACGATCCGTACTTCGACGTGAAGAAGGCGCAGAAGAAGCTGCGCAGATACGTCGAAGGTCACGATCACGCGATCCGGATGAAGGCCGAGATCATGGTCGACCACTTCCACGAGCAGGTCATCGCCAAGGGGAAGATCGGCGGGCAGGCGCGGTCGATGTTGGTATGCAGCAGCATTGAGCGGGCGATCCAGTACTACTTTGCGTTCAAGGCGTACCTGGCTGAGCGCAGGAGTCCGTACAAGGCGATCGTCGCCTTTAGCGGCGAGCCGGAGTATCAAGGCCAGAGAGTGACAGAGGCGTCGCTGAACGGGTTTGCCAGCAGCAAGATCGCAGACAACATCCAGGAAGACCCGTATCGCTTCTTGATCTGCGCCAATAAGTTCCAGACGGGCTACGACGAGCCGCTGCTCCACACGATGTACGTGGACAAGGTGCTGGCCGGCGTTCAGGCAGTGCAGACGCTCTCCCGGCTCAATCGCGCGAACCCGCAAAAGCACGACGTGTTCGTGCTCGATTTCGTGAACGACACCGACACAATCATCGACGCGTTCTCGAAGTACTACCGCACGACGGTGCTCAGCGAAGAGACCGATCCTAATAAGCTCCACGATCTGCAGGGCCAACTGGACGCCCACCAGGTGTACACGCCCGAGCAGATCGAGGAGTTCGTGGGGCTCTATCTTGAAGGTGCCGATCGTGACAAGCTCGATCCCATCCTGGATACGTGCGTTGCTGCGTACATGGAACACCTCGACGAAGACCATCAGGTAGACTTCAAAGGCAAGGCAAAGTCGTTTGTCCGCACTTACGACTTCCTGTCGTCCATCCTGCCTTATACGAACGCCTCTTGGGAAAAGCTCTCGATCCTGTTGAACTTCCTCGTGCCGAAGTTGCCGGCCCCGAAGGAGGAGGACCTCTCAAAGGGCATTCTCGAATCGATCGACATGGATAGTTATCGTGTCGAGAAGCGTGCCGCGATGGCAGTCCCTCTACCGGACGAAGATGCCGAAATCGGCCCCATCCCCGTCGGCGGAGGCGGGCGCAAGCCGGAGCCGGAATTGGACCGGCTTAGCAACATCCTGAAGACGTTCAACGAGCAGTTTGGAACGCTCTTTACGGATGCCGATCGCATCATCAAGCGCATCCACGAGGACATTGCACCGAAAGTAGCGGCTGATGAAGCGTACGTGAACGCCAAGAACAACACACCCAACGCCGCCCGCATAGAGCTGGATGCGGCGCTCATGCGCGTCATTGGCCCGCTGCTGAAGGACGATACCGAGTTCTACAAACAGTTTGTGCAGAACGAGTCGTTCAAGCGGTTTGTCACCGACACGGTTCGACTATTGGCCGCAAGCTGAGCATTGTCCTTGGCCAGAAAGAAATCATTCCTTCGACTTTGGTAACGCTACGTTCCAACCAAGTACACTTGCCTCAAACGGCTCCAATTCCTAGTCGATTCGAGCGAACGATTACCTAACTTCCGGTGTTGACTGCCGCCGGCGTAATTGAGAAAATCCAGAAATGGGTAGGGCTGAGACGTTGGCGCGTCTCAGCCCCGTGTGCCCAAAATACTGTGTTTCCCCTTGCGAAGGATCGCACGCATGAAGCGCGCCCACGGACCGGGCACATGGCCTACTCTAGCACGTCCCCCGCCTGAGTCAATAAGCCGTAAATCTCACCCAACGCCGGTGCGCTTCCGCTGCGCCCCGGAATTCACAGGTTCGTGCGTGCGCGAACCTTCAATCTCGAATCTACTTTGACCTTTGATCGGAGACTCTATCGTGACTTATTGGATGTACAAGGATGTGCAAGGTTATTGGAGATGGTATCTCGAGGCCAGCAACGGCCGGAAGATCGCCAACTCTGGCGAAGGCTACTTCAACAAGAGCGATTGCCTCCACGCAATCAACCTTGTCAAGAATAGTAGTGATGCGCCCGTCATGGAGCGCTAGGCTCGTCGCCTAGACTGATCTTCTCGACGTGCGATGGAGGCCCATAGCCCCATCGCACGTTCGAGAGGATCGTTTGCACTCTTCGCAATTTCGTTCGCAACGCGTTGTCCATCGAGCCCATCAGCCGATCAGCGATCTCCGGAATCGCGCGCTCGAGATCGCTCAGGTCATCATCGTAGATTTGCAGTAGTTTTGACATCGTCTATTTCACTCCGTGCTTGTGATTCTACATATCGCCTGATTCTAAGTTGCCTTTGAAAGCGGTCCCCCGAGTTTTTTTCCTGGCAGCTTTTCAGCACTGAGAAGACCGATCAGCGGGTTTCGGATTCGGGACGATGGCACCGCGCAAACGCCACCACCTCTCGCACCCCCTCGACCGGCAGCGCATCCAGCGCCGCGACGACTTCCGCGTACAACGCCGCCCGTTCCGGGTCGTTTGGCGTCGTTTCCGGCCAGTTGGCGGTCGGATCGTCGCCCTGGACGACCGGTGTCAACAAAAGTGCAGCGCGCGGCGCGCCGGCGTTTTCGCCAAAAGGCGCAAGTGTTTGAAACGTGGTAGGTTGCGGCGAACTGGAGGCCTTTAGGTTCCGGTCCCTCAACGCCCATCCCCCCTTGTGCCAGAACAACGGCACCCGTGACTGAAATACCCCCCGGCATGCTGGCGAACGGCGAACGCCGTCGACGAAAAAAGCGCGCTTGCGTCCCGGCGCCGTCGATTAGCGTCCGGACACGATACACCCGGCGTCGTTGGACGCGCGATTCTGGTGGCCCGCAAGGCCGCGAGCATCAATACAGCGGCGCCTGACTTCGAAAACCCCGCCAATCAATGCCCAATCGACGCATCCGCGACCGAAGTGTGTTGGGATTAATGTTCAGTCGAGCTGCCGCCCCCAGCGGACCCTCAACGCGGCCGCAACTGGCACGAAGGGCCGTCTCAATGTGCACCCGCATTGCCTCATCGAGCGTGTGTTCGGTGCTGCCTGACGGCGAAGTCGCCACGGGAGGGTACGTACGTTTCGAGGGCGATCCGGCATTGGCGGCGCTGGTGTCGGCAACTGTGCTGGTCGGAGAAGGCACGGCACCCAGCGCTGTGGCAACATCCAGTCTCCTGCCGATGCCGAGCAGGGCAGCACGATCAATGACGGCGGCGAGCTCGCGGACGTTTCCGGGCCATGTGTAGCTCATCAATCGGTGAATGTCCTCTACCGTCGGCATGGCCAGGGCCAGTCCGAAGCGAGTGGCGGCCTTTTCCGCGAAGTGACAGGCCAGTGGGCCAATGTCTCTCGGGCGCTCACGCAATGGCGGAATGAAGATCGGGAAGACGACCAGCCGGTGCCAGAGGTCCTCACGAAACTCATTTGACCGAACCATCGCAGCCAGATCACGATGGGTAGCTCCCACGATTCGCACGTCCACGCGGACCGAACGTTGTCCGCCGACGCGTTCCAGCGCCTCGTCTTCGAGGACTCGCAGCAAGCGCACCTGTGCCGCAAGCGGCAGGTCGCCGATCTCATCGAGAAACAACGTCCCTCCATCGGCGCGTTCGAACCAGCCTTTTCGCAGGTCTATCGCCCCCGTGAAACTGCCCTTTTCGTGGCCAAAGAGCTGCGAGTCGATCAGCTCTGGCGGCATCGCACCGCAATTGACGCGAATGAACGGTCCCGGTGCGCGAGGGGACTTGTTGTGAATGGCGCGAGCGATCACTTCCTTGCCCGTGCCGGTTTCCCCAAACAACAGAACCGGAACGTCGGATCCTGCAACCAGCGATACGCGCTCCATCACGGTTTGCAGCCCGGCGTCTGCACCCACAATCGGCGCGGTGACATTGTTGCGGCCCAGCTTGGTCAACAAGGCGCGGCGATCTGCCTCGGCCGCCTCGCGAAGCTGGATCATCTTGTGCAACTGGCCGTCGTTTTCGAGTGCAACTGACAGCGGTTCGAGCAACAGCGACAAGAGTTGCACAGCTGCATCAGCGAAGCGACTGCCCGCCCGCGGAACGAAGATAAGGACGCCCCTGGGCCCGTCACTGCCTTGCAGCGGTCCGATCCACACTTCGGTGCTCGCGCTGGCCGGCACCAGCCGTCGAATCGCGGGCGGCAGATCCGCCCGTGCGCAATAAAGCGACCGCCCGGCCTGGCACCACGTGAGCAGTCGCTTCACCTGGTCGGGGCTGCAGGGCGTTCGAGTGAGTCTGGCAGTTGGTTCATTGGCGAAGGCCCCGACCGCGACCGTTTCCACGCAGGCGCTGTCGAGTCTGATTCGCCGAACGAGCATTCGGGAAAGCGGCACATGCGGCAGGAGCAACGCTGCGATCCGCCTTGTCGATTCGTGAATCTCCACGTTCCGGCAGGCCTCCCGCCAGAGGCTCAGCAGCAAGTCGTTGAGACGGATTTTCTTTGACATTAAATAGAAATTCTACCATCGCAGCGGCCGACTCGACAAGCGGCCAGTTGCTGAAATGGCCCGGTGGCTCCATAAAGGCAGCTCGCAACTATGATTACGCGCTCTACTCGGGGCCGATCGCCCGCGGCACGCTTCGTGCCTATTTATTAGCCGGAAGAGGATTTCCTGGATGACCACACCCTCTCCGCGACCTGGCTCGGATCTGCTCGACGCGCCGCGCGTGCCGTCCGGTGTCGAGTCTCGCACCCGTCCCGGCGGCAAAGCCTGCAAACAGACGCTTGTATATATGGCGAACGCGAGGGCGTCTGCGCAAAACCCTGCGTCGGGGAGTTACGGATGATTGAACGAATTACACTCATCGGGGGCCGTGGCAAAACGCACCAGCCCGAAGCCGTGTCGTCGATTGACTTGTGCATGGGAAACGTCGTCAGTGTTGTCGGGCCGACCGGATCGGGCAAAACGACATTGATCAACGACCTGGAGCTGTTCGCTGATGGCACGACCCCGTCCCAGCGGCGGGTCCTGGTAAATGGCCAAACGCCCGACCCCGCCTACCGCGAGGATCCATCCCGACATCCAATCGCCATGATCACACAGCACACGAACTTCCTCTCCGACCTTCCCGTGGCGGAGTTCTTGCGCATCCACGCGGAGATTCGCCACACGACCCGGCCGCAGCGCGAGGGAATCGTCGAGGAAACCCTGGCATTCGCCAATCAGCTTACGGGTGAACCGGTTCGCCGCGCCGTGCGCATGACGGAGCTGTCGGGCGGGCAGACCCGCGCCCTGTTGATCGCCGACGCCGTGATCATCGGCAACGCGCCGATTGTACTTCTGGATGAGATCGAAAACGCCGGCATTCATCGCTTGCGGGCGCTGGAATTGTTGCGACAGCACCGAAAGGTCTTCGTTTTCGTGACGCACGACCCGTACATCCCGCTGTTGTCGGATTTCCGCGTCGTGATGGCGGCGGGCGCAATGATCAAGGTCATTTACAGCGGTGCCGCCGAGCGGCGACTGGCGGAACAGGTGCGCATTGCGGACGAGGTCCTCGCCGGGTTCCGCGAGCATATCCGCAGCGGCGGGGAATTCACGCTCGACGATCTGGAGAAAGTGGCATGAAGCTCGTCATCTGCGCGGGCCCTGCAACCAGCGGCAAAACCGCCGTTCTCCGTCACATCATCCGCAAACTTCACAACCAGGGCCGTATGGTCGCATTTCTGAAAATCGACGTTCAATTCGCCGATGAGGACGAAGATCTGCAGCGCGAGTTCGGCATCCCCGCCAAAAAAGTCTATTCCGGCGAACTCTGTCCGGACCATTGCAGTGTCATGGTACTTGGGGAGGCGCTCACCTGGGCTGAAAAGGCCCACGCGGATGTGCTGGTCGTCGAAACCGCCGGGCTGTGCCTGCGCTGCTCTCCATACGTTGATGGCGGCCTGGGGATCGTGGTCCTCGAGGCGACCAGCGGCATGAACCTGCCGCGGAAGATCGGCCCGATGCTCAGCCTTGCCGATATGGCCGTCGTCACCAAGATCGATCGTGTCTCGCAGGCCGAGCGCGAGGTTTTTCGCGCCCGCATTCTCGACGCCGCCCCATCGGTGCGTGTCCGGGAAGTGAATGCACTGCATGGCATTGGCATCGATCCATTGGTTACCGCTGTGCTCGATACACCGCCCGTCAATGGCGAGTTGATGCTGCGGGGCAATCCGCCGGTCGGCACCTGCACGATTTGCGTCGGAAAAAAGAACATTGGCTGGAAACAGCACTTTGGCGTGGTGCGCCCGCTGGAGGCTCAGACGTTTTACCGCGGCGAATAGACCGCCCATTGGACGATGACCACGAGCAGCAATGTGCGAATCTACTTCGATGACCTTGCAGCCGCATCGCTTGATCCGCGCTTTGGCCCCGCAATGCTGCCACTGCTCGAGGAATTGCGGGAAAAACCGGGGTTCTTCCGGCGTAGCTGCGGGCTGCGATCCATCACCAGTCGCAGCCCCATGTTGGGGGCAGAACGATGACGACCATCGCATTACCGGGTCTGGATTGCGGAATCTGTGGCTATCGCACCTGCGATGAATTCGCTTCGGCCGTTCGCGAGAGACCGGAGCTGATGGAACGGTGCATCAATCGCGATAAATCTCCAGCTCGCGCGCTTCCAACTCGCCCGGCATCGCCGAAGTCGCGATCGCTTCCGGTGCTTCCGTCAGAGCCTGAGCCAGACTGGCAGGATAGTCTGGGACGTGAATTTGACTTCTATCTGGAGCACTTTCCGGAGGAACCCGGTCCGCGCGAGACCATCATTCCGCACAACCCGATGATTACGCGTGAGTTGAATATCCAGCCCGGGGACTTGCTGGTGGGCAGACCCTTGGGAATGTCCTGCGGCTGCCCCATCACGCATTGCGGCATCGTTATGGATGTCGATCAGCGCACCGGCGTCATCAACTGGTGCGTGACCGGTCCGCTGCGGGTTCGCGAGCACAGTTTCAAGGACCTGGGCTATTACATTGCCGAAGCGTACGACGGGCTCGTTCGAACGTCTCGCGTCGCGCCGAAGATCGGCATGAGATACTATTTCCAGCCGCGAATGTGCATGCTCCAGTGGCGGCACAGCGGATTGGTGAACTTCATGAACCGCACGACGGACGGCATTCAGATTCGACTCGAAGGCCTGTGGATCGGCTGAGTACGGCGCGGCGGGCTGGTGGTCGCTTGCGTGCATGGATGCCGCCGTAGGGCTCACGTCATGGCCCCAGCATGACCGCGACGAACGCCGGTATGTCGAGACCGTTCACAAACTGGTCGGCATTCATGTCGCTTCGTCCGACATAAATCGGATCTGACTCCAGTCCCATCAGTACGGCAACAAACAGGGCCTGATCGTCTGCGTCCACGTCGCCGTCGGCGTCAATGTCGCCGGGCAAAACCTGTCCGCCGCCGATGAACACCTGCACTGCGCCAAAATTCAACACGCCGACCCAGAGATGACCGTCGGCATCGAATTCCATGTCGCCCACGCCATAGTGCGGGAGGAAGCTTTCGCCGTAGTCGTAACTCGCCCAGGAGTTGCCATCGAACACGGCCACGCCACCATCGTAGGGCGGCGTGAACTGCTGGCTCGTGCTCACTGCCACCAATCCGTCGCTCGGCCGAATGGCGATATCCAGGACTGCCAGCTCCGCAAGTCCGGAATTTGCCGGCGTGTACATCGTCGTCGTCGCGCCGTTCCAGTGAAGCATGCCGTTGTCGGGCGTGCCGATCCAGAAATGTCCCTGTGCATCGACTTCCAGATCGGTGATGACGCCGAATCCGTCGGGCAGAGTGTACACCGGCGTGGCGCTCTGGCCGCTGACGTGATAGACCGTCGCGACGCGGATCGCATACAGTGCGCCGTTGTCTCCCATTTCCAGGCCGATGGGCGCGAACTGGTCGGGAATGCCGATAAGCACTTCAATCCACGAACCGCCGCTTAATCGATACATTGCAAAGGCGCTGCCGACCCAGATGTTGCCCTGCGCGTCTTCGCCCATGGAGTCGATCGCCCACGGAAGGCCATTCTGCCCGGGCGGCCAGAAGGTCCACTGCGAAAGGTCTTCGCCGTTGCTGCGTGCCATGTAGTTCGGTCCACGAAACCAGAAGTTGCCCTGCGTGTCGTTGTAGACCTGGTTCGGCGCCTCGGCCCAGGCATCGGCCCCGGGCGTCTGCCACCACGGCATGCCCACCGGGAACGTCCAGCCCGGGTACACTTCCTCCTGCCCGTTGTGAATGCCGAAGTTGCGCCAGTTGCCATCCGGCTCCACGCGCGTGGCGCCATAGACGGAGTCGGTAAACCACATCAGGCCTTCGCGATCCCGGTAAATCCACGGCGGGAAGTAGTCCGGCATGCCGGTGTTCGATCGGTTGTACACCCGCACCAGCGTGCCATCATCGTGATAATGGTGCAGATCGCGATGGGTCGGATAGGTCTCGGCGCCGATCCACACGTCGCCATCAGGTGCCACGCCAACGGCATCCACCCAGCCGGGGAATGTGGCAAAGGGTATCCACTGGCCGGCTGAGGCATCGTAGCGCATGACGCTGTTCAGTTCGGGCCGGATGTAAAGGTCATGTCCATTGCCGGCCGCCGGGCCGACCGTGATAGTTGGAGAGCCATGCGGGCCAATCTGCACCCATTGCCCGGTGGCGTCGTTCATGCGGTAGGCACCGAATGCATCGACGCCGTAGAGCGTGCCGTCGGGCGCTTCGGCCATGTTGATCATGACGGGGCCGCCGGTGATCTGGGTCCATTGGCCCTCGCGATAGAGTCCCATGCAGCCGGGATCGGTGATGAACGTTGCCCACACGTCGCCGTTGGCACGAGCGCAGACGTTGAGGGCCGGCGCAGGCGGAACGCCCGTCCATGCCAGCATCCACGGTTCCTGGTGCCGCACCCACTGCGTTCCATCGAATTCGAAGAGCCCGCCGCCCACGTCGACCGATCCCCAGTTGGCCGCCCACACGTGGCCATTGGCATCAATGTCGATCATGCCGTAGGAACCAATGTTGGTCAGCACGCCGGTGTTGGCGGGCGTATAGTCGGTGAACGATTCGCCGTCCGGATGCAGGCGGGCAATGACGTCGTCGCCGGCAATCCACACCGAGCCGTCGTCGGCGAATGCGACGTCGTAGCACCATTGCTCGAGCGGCGTTTCGCGGCTGGAGTATGTCTTCCAGAGACCCGTGGTGAAATCGAGTGCCGCGACGCCGCCCGTCTGCCAGAAGAAGTCGCGACCATGCACCCAGAGCCGGCCATCCGGTCCGAACTCAACGAGCATCATGTTGGCGTAGCCGGGAATGCCGGTATTGCCGGGATCGAAGATCTTGTAAGCCGGGCTCGCGGGAGGCCCGCCGGCCAGTGCCGCGCCGCCGCTTGAAATCGACGCAATGAGTGCACAGATGGCATTAAAGCAAAATGTGTGTCTGGACATGGCAATACCCTTCACAACAGGTGTCACGATTGCAGCATCGCATCTAGAAACGGCTGAATGTCGAGGCCGTTCGGAGTTCCATCTTGATTGATGTCGGATTGCGCCGCATGCTGCGGATCGATGTCGAGGCCCAGTAGCACGTCTACAAGCACGGCTCCGTCCGCCAGATCGACATCGCCGTCGCCGTCGATGTCACCCGGCACAACCTGTCCGCCGCCGAGGAGCACCTGCACGGCGCCGAAGTTCACCTCGGCAATCCACAGGTCGCCGCGGTGATCGAATTCCATCGCAGACGCCTGGTAGAAGGGGTTGGGATTGCCGTAGCCACCGGGATAACCGGCCCATTCAGCGGTCGTGCTGTCGAAGAGCACCATGTTGCCGGTGTACGGATAGTTGTAATAAAGGTCCTCGCTGCACGCCGCAACCAGGCCATCCTCGCGCACGGCAACGCTGCTGACGTTCGGGTGCATGAGGGCCGAGTTCGCCGGCGTATAAACGGTCCACGCGGACGCGCCGTCGTGATGCACAAGCCCATCGCCCGTGGCGATCCAGACGTCGCCATTGGGACCGGCAGCGAGATCGCGCGGCATGCTTGGGACCTCCGCCGACCACGCGGGGAAGTAGCTCCAGTTCGTACCATCGAAGCGATGCACGCCTGCGTACGTGGCGACCCACATCACGCCGCCGGTGGTGGTGACGATTTCGATGACGCGCTCGGCGTTGTAGTTCGCGCCCAGCGAACGATGGATCCACTGGCCGGAGAGTTCGTCAAATCGAAAGATGCCCGAGCCATCGGAGCCCGCCCAGATCGCGCCGTTGGCGTCCTGCCCAATCGCGGTGAGATGATCGTAGGGCAGGTTGGCGTTGCCCCAGTACCAGAGGTCCCAGTTTTCGAGATCGGCGCTGCGCGCCACGCCATTGGCTGCGAACCAGATGTTGCCGGCGCTGTCCTGAAAGACGTCCTCGACATTCGTGCACAGCAGGCTGCTGCCGAGTTGGAAGGGGTTTGTTTCCTCGTGACCGAACTGGCTGAAATTGCGGTAGCGCTCGCCATCGAAGCGGGTCGCGCCGGTCGTGCCGGCCATCGTCCATACGTTTCCCTGATTGTCGACTTCGATATTGTCGAGGTTGTAATAGCCGATGCCCGTCATAACGCTTGAATAGATTCGCTTGCCTGAGCCGGAGTCGTCGTATTGTCGAACCGAATGCTTGTAGGCAATCCATACATCACCCGCAGCGTCAAAGTCGACGGACTTGATGTCACTCGGCGCCTCGGCAAAGACAGTCCACGCGCCATTGGCGAAGCGATAGGTAAACGCGCCCGAACCGACATAGACGCGGTCCTGGGAGTCAATCGCGATAACGCTGGAGTTGTAGCCGGCGATCACGTCCCAGCTCTGCGTGGCATCGTTGAAGCGATAGGTGCCGCTGCCGCTGACGCCGTACAGCGTACCATCGGAGGTTTCCGCAAACTGAAGAATCTGCGGGCCGGTCTGGTGCAACCATTGCCCGTTAACGCGACGGGCATTGCCGCTCATGAACTCGAATGCCGCCCATATCTCACCGTTGCTGCGGGCATACACACTGAACGGCGCGGAAATGCCAAAATAGGTGCGCATGAACGGCTCATCGTGATGCATCCACGATTGCAAGGCCGGATCAAACTCAAACAGTCCGCCCTGCACCTGATCGATATCATCGTTGGCAATCCAGATGTGATCATTGCCATCGATGGCGACGTCCCAGTTACGATCGCCGACGAGCGGACTGTTCAGTGGACCAAAGACCTGCCATTCGCCACTTTCCGCCTGCTTCATGACCAGCTGGTTCTCGCACGCCAGCCAGGCATTGCCCTGCGAATCCCACTCGACCTCGTAATTCCAGAATTGCAGCGGCGTACTCCGGCTTGAATGTGTGATCCAGATGTCTGTCGTGGCGTCGTACACACCGATTCCACCGTACAGCCAGATGAGTCCGGCAGTGTTGGAACTCACCCAGAGTTCGCCGCCCGGCGCGAAGTTCGCGAACATGACGGTGCCCTGGCCGGGCATGCCGCTAGTATCCGGGGTGTGAGGTATGAACTGTGGGCTGGGCGGCAGCGCCATTGCGGCAGCATTGATTAGCAAAGCCGCCAGGGGAACGGCAGAAAGGATGAAAGTCTTTTGAGTCACCATTTTTCTATTCCATGTCGCAAAAGGCATCCGGGCTGAGCCACGCCAGGTCGCGCGAAGCTCTTGTAAGTGGCCGCCCAGACGCAAACATCGGATAAGGCCTCTACGAAACGCATTGCTGCCATCGCGTCGAATGGGAATGAGTCATCTCCGGGCGTGCTCATCCATTCAGCAACAGGTCAACCATGATTGCAGGATCCAGGCCATTGGCTGAGGCATCGTAGCGCATGACGCTGTTCAGTTCGGGCCGGATGTAAAGGTCATGTCCATTGCCGGCCGCCGGGCCGAGCGTGATGGTTGGAGAGCCATGCGGGCCAATCTGCACCCATCAACGAGCATCATGTTGGCGTAGCCGGGAATGCCGGTATTGCCGGGGTCGAATATCTTGTAGTCCGGATCGGCAGGCGGCCCGCCGGCGCGTGCCACGCTGATCCCGACAATCCATGCCGTGAGTACGCAAATCATCGCAGACAATCGGCTCGTCCCGCTGACCATGTCACAACCTCCTTCAAGATTATCGTGCATCCGATTGGCCAATGAGCTCCTACGAACCAATCAACGCCGCAGTCATCAGAGAGACGTCGCCGCCGTTGGGGGCTCCATCGGCATTCAGGTCGGCACCAAGTTGATGGCCCGCGTCATTGTCGATGCCGAGCAAAACGTCGATGAACAGCGCCGCGTCATTCATGTCGACGTCACCGTCGCCATCGATGTCGCCTGGCATATCTGAATGAAGCGGGATCAGTACCACCGCTCGCGTTGGGCTCCAGTCGCCGTAGTGCCCACGGCCGATGATCCAGCCGTTGTCGTTGATCTTTCTTGCTTCCACGATGGCGAAGTTCGGCGGAATCCCTTCCGTGATCTCGTTCAAGTCGCGGATACCGTTCTGCTCGTCCCAGATCCAGGCGTGCCACCACTCGTTGACAATGGCCTGGCCGACCACCGTGCCGGCATTGTTGATTGAGCTAGGAATGGAATAGCCGGGTAGCGTCCCAGGCAGACTGGGAAAGAACGTGAACCCAGCGCCGGCACTCCAGAGAAAGGCGCCTCCGCCGATGCTCACCGGTCCATCGCCGATCACGATGCCCGCGTCATTGATATCCACGGCGTGTGTGATTCCGGAGGAACTGCCCGTCAACAGCGTATGTAGATCGACGTATTGATTTACGTTCAGGTCGTAATAGAACGCCTTTTGGTCTCCGCACATGCCCGTCGTGGATCGGACGCCGACGAACTGGTTGTTGTTATTGACGGCCCAGGCCTGATCCGCGGCGGGAACGCCGAGCTGCTGTTGCACGAGAATGGAGCCGCCTTCCGGGCTCCAGACCGCCGCCTCACGGTTGGGAAAAACCTCACCGTACTCGCACCAATAGAGCTCCCCGTCCGTTCCGGCCACGACGTTAGCGTTGTTCAGGTCGGCGCCGTCGCCCATGGCGCCGTCCATCTGCTGAAGGGTGCCGTCTGGCCAGCGAATGTAGTTGCCGGACGTGATCACCCCGAGGTCGTTAATGGGACCTGCCAGGTTGATCGGCACCTTGCCGGTCTCGAGTGTCCAGATGAACGAGCACGGTCCGCCCAGGGGCGCGGTCGTCGCGCAGCCCGTCACCTGATTGAGATTGTTCAGCCCGCCGACCCCGGAACTCGCGAGGCTGTAGCTGGTGTTCCACGGCTCGATGATGACAAGCTCGTACTCGACATCTGCTCGCGCAAGCGCGGGTGCGGCCATCAAAAGCGTGAAGACGGCAGCGGTAAAGACGTGTTGTTGACGACAAGATTTGCACATATGCAATCCTTTCCCGATGTACTAACCATTGAGCAGGAGATCGACCATGACGGTTACATCCAGGCCATTGGCAGAGCCATCGCCGTTGAGATCGGACGCAGCAACGCGATCAGGATCTTCGTCGGCGCCGGTGAGCACATTGACAAAGCTCGCAATGTCGTTCATGTCCGCGATGCCATTGCCGTCGATGTCACCCGGGACGCTTTGAACGACGGGCTTCAGGACAAATCCCCGCTGCGTCGCCCAGCCGGGACCAAAATGCCCACTGCCAACGATCCAGCCGTTGTCGTTGATGGCATTCGCACGTTCAATTTGGAAGTTAGCCGGCTCATCCACCAGGTCTTCCAACAGGCGGATGCCATTGGCCGGATCCCACACGAACGATTTCCAGTTCATCACGGTCCCGTCCAGCGCCTCGCCCACGACCACGCCGTTATTGTTGATGCTGTTCACATACATGTAGCCGTATTCGCCACCGGGAATGATGGGGAGGAACGTGAAACCAGTCTCCGCCGTCCAGATAAAGGGCTTCTCTGGCTCCGATCCGTATAGTGCCAGTCCAATGACCTGACCCGAGTCGTTGATGTCCGTCGGCCAGATCTGTGCCGGGCGGTTGATTAAGTCGAGCGGCGGGAGCAGATCGCTGAGGTTGGTCCATTGGTCGGTATTGAGATCGTAGACGACGCCGCGGTTATCGTCGCAATTCACGATGATCACGCCGACGGCGATGTTGTTGTTATTTACCGCATGAAAAGCCTTCAGGTCGGGTACGTTCACATGGCGCGCGCCGTTGACCTGATCCCAGACGAAGGCCTTTCCGCAGTCATAGGGGCAGTCGAAGGGTTCGCATCCTGAGCCCCCATGCGACGCCACGCCGACGCCCACCATGTTGTCGCTCAAATCGATCAGACTGCGGATCGGATAGGCGGCACTGGGTTCGGGAATGGTTATCTGCTGCTGCGTGGAAGGCTGGTAGATCGAGTGTGTATAGTTGATCCAGCCCGGGTTGTTAATCCCCTTTGAACTGTTCCACGGCAGTTGTGTCTTGCCCGTTGCTTCGGTCCAGGTAAACCCGCCGAAGGTATCGCTGCCAACGCCGATGTTCGATGCGTTGATCCCGAACAGGGCGGTCTCGGCCAGCGAATAACCGGGGTTGAACGACTCAACCAGAAAGAACTGATACTCGCTCTGTGCAGGCGCAAGCCTGGGCGATAACAATAGTGTCATGCCAATGGCGGCCACGGCCGAAACAGTTCTACATCCAATGCGATTTGAGTTGGATAACATCATTCCATCCTTCCAGGGCTTTCTACCTGATCCTGGCGGCAGTTTCTGCTGCCCGGTAAGGCGTGCGCCTGCACTGACGCACGCTTAGTTTCCGATGAGCACGTCAGCAAACGGCTGTACGTCAAGGCCGTCGGCCGTGCCATCCTGATTGAGATCTGCACGAGCCATGTCGCCCGGATCGCTATCAAGCCCGAGCAGGACGGCGACGAACAGATCGGCATCATCAAAGCCAACAACGCCATCGCCGTTGAGATCGCCGGGCAGCGGCAGCGGCGACATGCTGTCGCTCGAGCTGTTCTGAAACGTCGTATCGAAGGCGACGACCCGAACGATCGCCTGCACCGAACCATCGCCCGCAGGCTGCTGCCAAAGCAGACTCGTGGCATCGCCCGGCAGATCCCGCGCGATGGTGGTCCAGGTGCGCCCGCCGTCGAGCGACGCCTGAACGCGGAAGTCGCGTAGCCCGTCATCATCGGCCGCCGACCATTGAATCGGGACCGCGCTGCCGTCGACCGGCACGAGGCCATTCGGGCTGAGCAGATTCACCTGCGGCGGAGCGTCGCCAATGGCCGCGTGCGGCCGGATCGCAAAGTTGTCGCTGAAGTACCACTGCACGCGGTTCCCACCGCTCTCGACGCGCAGGCCGATGCGCGCGGTGTCGGTGCTCACCAGCGGCAGCCGGATAGGCCCCCCTGACATACAGCTACCGTAATCCTCGCCCTCGCGATAAATGTTCTCGTCGCCGTCCAGCACGACGAACACGGTGATGTTGCTGTAGGCCACCGGCACTGCCTGCCAGCAAAGGTCGAACTCCTGGCCGATCGTGAAGGGGCCGCTCAGGTCAGTCGTGAAAGCGAAATTGCCCTCCACGTGCGGCTCGGCGGGAATCTGGATGGTGACCTGGTCGTAGCCGGTGTTGCCGGCCGTATCGGTTGCCTCGATCCGCAGCACGGGCTTGCGCGCCTCGGCCGTCGGGCCGGTGAATGGCACCTGCCACAGGTGCGAGCGAACGTCTCCCGGCAGGTATTCAATCGGCTGCGGATTGAATGCGCCGCCGCCGTCGGCCTCGAGCCAGATGGTCTGGTGCACGATGTCGTGATCGTCGGATGCTTCCCACTGGAGCAGGACCCACGTGCCCGGCTCGGCCATGACAAAGGGCCGCTCCATGCGCACCACCGGCGGAATGTCCGAGAGATCGGGCTCGCTGGACAGGAATGGTTCAAAAAGCGCGGCAATCGAGACCGGATCGCCTTGGCCGACCGGGTTGAAGATTTCGTTGAACGGGCCGGTCGGATGTCCCCACCAGTTGTTGTCGGCTTGGATGTCAGCGATCTCGCCGTTTGCACCAAGCACGTGGTCAACGGCGATGGTGTTGCCGACGAACATATTTGGCCTCTGCGCGCCAGACACGTTCATCCCGTTGGCGATCGACGCCGGATCATCGATGACACCGGTGCCGTTATTGAAAATGCGCGTCCCGTGAACGGTGATGTAGCCGAATCCGGTGGGCTGCATGCCGGTTTCACAGTTCTGGACGATGCACTCGCGCACATCGATGTCCGACTGCGGCGCCGTCACCCCGAGTCCGGCGCCGTCGATGATGACATGCTCCAATAGATTGATGCCTCCCGCAGCGCCCACGAACCACTTGTGGTGCGTGGCCGGCGAGAGCGACTCGAAGCGAATCGGCGCTTCGGGCAGCCCCTTGATGCGCCCAACCGTGCTCAGCACGTCGCCGAACAGCAGCACGCCAGACCATTCGCCCATGCGAATCGTCACGCCCGGCTCGATGGTCGCATTGACACTGAAGTAGGGGCTGCTTGGCAGGACGTATGGCACGCCGAGGTTAGGCCAGGTGAAGTGACCATTATTTCCGCCGGGCTCTCCCTCCTGCGGGCCGAGAATCGCGGGGCCGATCACTTGACTGTCCGGCGTCAGGCCGCCGCCCTGGAGATGAATGGGATACTCACCGCCGTGTGCCAGAATTGTGACATCAGGTCCGATGTAAAAGTCCGATCCGCTGCGCAGCTTCAGGGCCGGCCCGGCGGGATTGCTGATGGTCACGTTGCCGACGCTGGCCCGCTGAAAGTCGCGGACGAGTAGAAGCTGTCCGTTCTGGAGTGTGACGCCGTCGAGGATCGCGAAGCCGGCGAGTTCGAGATCGCCCTCGGCAATCGTGACGTTTCGCATTTCAAAGTTGCCCGGCTGACCGAGTGTGAATGGATGCAACGCGCTTTGGGCGACACAGTTCTGGAGTTGGATGAGGCCGGTTCGGCTTTGAAGGGCCGAGAAGCCGCCGGTCGGCAGGAAAACGCCATCCGATACGCGGATGACGCCCTTGCCAACAGTCGCCGTCTTTATCCCGATCTGCGCGTGCTGCAAGTCGACCGTGCCGACTGCCTGGAGCCGCGTATGGGAGGTCTGCGTTGGGGTGGTGAGGGCGACGGGCTGGGCCGCCGTGCCGGCGCCGGTCAGTCGTCCTTCAACGCGTAACACGGCAAAATCCTGAAACTCGATCGTCACGCCCGGCTCAAGCACAAGCGTCGCACCTTCGGGGATCGTCGTGTCCACGCAGATCTTGTAGGGACCGTCGGCCACGCTCCAAACAATCGTTTCACCGGGCGCCGGCAGCGGCGGATTGCAGGCCGGATCGATCGCGGGCGGACCGACAGTCAGGGCGTCAATGCCGACGTAGGCGCCGTTGCCGCCGTTGGTTTGCATATTCATGCCGACGTAGCGAAGGGCCACACGTCCACCGGACGGTAGTGTAAATTCGTGCGGAAGCCAGGTGCCGGTTGGGTTGATCGAGCCGAGCAGAGTGTTGAAATCGCCCACGGCGGTGACACCACTTCCCGTGCTGGTGCCGCCACTGGTCGACAGGCGGACTTCGATGCTGTGGTTGTTCTGTGGAAGATTGTAACCGATGGCCCAGATCGTCACGGTGCCACCCGGTGCGACTTCCGGCAGGTTCGGCAGTATGGCCCATCGGCTGCAACTGACGGGATTCACGTCATAGAGGTTCATCAGGCCGGAAAACAGGAATCGCGCGCCTTCCTGTGGCGGAAACCAAAAGCCACGGGTCCAGGCCGGGGATACCGTGGTCGGCTGGTCCTGATTGCGAAAGATCCATCCGTCTGCGATCAGATTCGACGGGCCGGATTCTTCCCAGCCGGGCTGCGAGACAGTGTTAAATCCCTCGAAGAAGTCGGCGCGTAACGTCGCGGGCAACCAGACGAGCGACACCAGAGCGGCGGCTGCGGCAATGCGGGTCTGTGCTGCGCTTGATCGTCGCGCGCCCGCCGACGTCGCACCGTCAGGTCGGCCGGCAACTTTCGGTTCTACGTGAACGGCATTCATCTGCAACTCTCCGTCGATTCACTTTTCCTGCCGCGAAACGGCCTTCTAACCTGTCAGAACTCTCTGGCCGGCTGGAACCTGCGACCCTATGGCAGCAGGGCGTCAACGAGCCACTGGACATCCGCGCCATTCGCCGCGCCGTCCCCATTGGTGTCCGACCGCGCAATGTGCCCGGGGTCCTGATCGGCGCCGGTCAGCACATCCACAAACAATGCCGCGTCCGTCATGTCGATGAAGCCGTCGGCATTCACATCGCCGGGCTGCGCCTCGAAGCCTGGCGCAATGGGCACTGCAACCAGATCGGATGAATTCTGAAACCGCTTGTCGATGGCGACGACGCGGATGCGCACCTCGGGCAGGCCGTCGCTTGTCGGCAGTCGCCAGTCGTAGTTGCTCCGATTGCCGGGCACACTGTCGGCGATGGTGTGATAGGTATAGCCGCCATTGAAGGAGGCCTGGATGCGATACTCCCGCACGAAGTCGTCGTCGGAGGCGCTCCACGAGATGGGGATCACCGAGCCGCCTGAGAACAATTCAACCGGCTGCGGCGAAATGATGCTCACCACTGGCGGCGCGTCTTCAAACCGCGGATCGGGGCGAATTTCAAAATAATCGGAAAAGTACCAGTAATCGTTGTTGACGTTGCCCTGGGTGCGAATGGCAAAGCGGGCGGTGTCGGTGCTGGCCATCGGCATTCGACTGGGGCCGGAGGTGCATTCATCGGCCGCCCACGTGGGGTCGAACTCGCGCATGGTGCGCATGTCACCGTCGAGCTCAATGTAAAGCGTCGGCGGGGAATCGGCATTCAGAACCGAATAGCAGAACGTGAAGAGTCCATGGTAAAGGAAGCCCTGCGTCAGATCGTTGTGAAACTCCACGGTGCCGGGCGGGGGCTGGTCGGGAATATTGAGCCAGAAGAACTCCAGGCCCGTCTGGCCGCTGGCCTCGTAGGCCACAATGCGAAACTGGACCTGTTTGCCGTCGCCGTACTCACGATCGGGCACGGTTAATTCATATCGCCGCGTCCAGGGCGGCAGGTTCCACGCCAGCGTCTGCCATCCCGGCGGATCGGTGAAGGTCGGTGGCGTGCGCACGTCGATGTCAAAACCGGTGATGCCGTCGTCGTCGAATGCCTCCCATTCGAGCAGGATTTTGTCGCCGGTCAGCGCGACCGGATGCAGCCTGGTCGTAAGCCGAACGACCGGCCGATAGTTCGTCTGATCGGGAGGCTGCGTCTCCCACGGTTGAAACAGGACGAGCGGCGCGACTGCGTCGCCCTCGCCGGCAGGATTGGAAAATGTCTCGTGCGGTCCGCTTTCATGCCCCCACCAGTTTCGTTCGACGTGAATGTCGTCGGCGAGCTGGCCGGACGAGCCCAGTTGGTTATTCACCGCGATCTCGTTGCCGGCAAAAACGTTGGGCCGCTCGGCGCCATCCATTTTGATTCCCGAGAAAAGGGCGGCGCCCGACGTATCGTTTTCGACGCCGATGGCATTGCCCCAGAAGTGATTTCCCGTTCCGTAGATAATGCCGTGTCCGCTGGGCTTGCCACCCCATTGGCATTGGGCGATCTCGCAGTCTCGCAGGTAAATGTCGGACTCGCCCGCGGAAACGCCAATGACTGCGCCATCGATGAGCACGTGCTCCCAGAGGTTGACGCCCTGCGTCGAGCCCAGCGCGCCCCATGGCTGGCCTGGCTCCAGGCGTTCGAAGCGAATCGGCAGATCGGGCAGGCCGCGAAGTTGCGGATGCCATCCATTGTTCTGGCGCAGGTTAAGGGACACGTCCGGCGCCAACCGGCACACAAGTCCTGGCGGCATGTCCACGCGACCGTTGAACGTCGCGTGCTCGAGAAAGTGGTACGGTACACCGACGTCCGGCAGTGCCGCGAGGCTGCGCAGATCGCTGGCCGAGCCCAATGCAAAAGGTGCAAGCACTGCATTGTGCTGGTTGCCCGACGTCGGAATGACGCTGTCTGGATGCAGGCCGCCGACGCGAATGTGGATCGGATATTCGTTGCCGGTCAGCACGTTGCTGTCGTCGACCAGGACGTCGGCCGTGCCGGTCTGCGACGCGCCGACGGTGATGGCCGGGCCGGGCACTCCCGTTATCGTGACATTCTCTATCAGACGCGTCTGGCAGTTGAGCGTGTATTCGATGGGCGTTACTGATGACACCCCATCGACCTTGTAAATGCGGCCCAGTTGCACGGGCACCGTGGGGTTTGCAAAGTGTACCGTGTCGTAGTGAGAGGCCCCGGCGCCCGAAAAGACCAGCGACTCGATGGTGCAGCGCTCCATGAACAGCGCCGTGTCTGCAGCCCCACTGAGCCAGGCCTCCTCGCGAAGAACGCTGTCGGCGATGAACGCCTCGCCGCCGGCATTGAGCTGGATGGAGGTGGCGACGTCCGCATGCGAAAACGAAACCGAGCCCTTCACGAAGAGCCCGCTCACGTTATCGCCGGTGATGATGACCGGCTGTGCCGCCGTTCCATTGACGATGAGCGATCCGTCGACATAGAGCCGGCGGGAATTCGGAAAGTCCACCACCGCGCCGGGATCGAGCTGAAGCGTGGCGCCGGCCGCAAGTATGAAATCCTGACAGATCGTGTACGGCCCGTCGGCCGCATCCCAGATGACGGTCTGCCCCACTGCCGGCATGTTCAGACCGCACGGCTGGTCGGGCGGCGCGCCCACTGTCAGCGTGTCGATATAGAGGTTTGATGTCACGCCGCCGACACTATGAACGTTGGGGGCATGATAGCGCATGGCAATGCGACCGGGGCCCGGCAGCGTCACCTGCACCTGAGTGTAAATCGCCGGCCCGTCGCCGACGGGAAGTTCGTCAGTAAACAGCACCTCGGTAAAATCGCCGATATCGAGCGGGCCGCTCCCGGTGCCGGTCCCGCCGCCTGGCGAATAGCGAACATCCAGAAACGTGTCGAGGTTCGGGAAGTTGCCATCCAGAACCCAGATGGAAAGCACGTCTCCCGCCTGCTGGCCCGGGATGATCGGCAGGATCGCCCACGTGCTGAGGCTTGCGCCGATGAACCCCGCGGACGAAGTGGAGGATCGAAGGTATCCGTCGCCGGTGTTCGACCAGCCCGATCCGCCATTGGGCGTCCACGCGGGCCAGTTGGTTGCCGGACTGCTCTGATTACGAAACACCCATCCATTTTGAATCAGGCCGGACGGGCCCTGCTGACCCGCAGGTACCGTGCCGATGTTCTCGAAGTCCTCCTCAAAGGCCGCCTGGCCGATGGATCGTGCGGGAAATGCCAGGCACATGGCGGCGAGAATGCAGAGCGATCGACGAAGAATCTGGTTCCACGGGTCCATCACAATTCTCCCGTTTCCGCGAAATGCCCGTTTGACATTCGGGCTGTGTTACCGCGCCGCCCAGGACGTGCAGCCATGGCGATGCGACGCGTTCATTGATGGATGGCGCACGAAGTCGAGCGACCTGAGGGGCGGGATCCGCCTCCGCTGGCACGGCCAACCGGTATCGGCCGGCCTGTTCTGCCCGGGGACGACGCTTTCGCCCCTCAACTACACAAGTGCAAACGGTCCGCGAAAACTGCCACCCGAAACGGGAAAATTCTGGTAAAATGCCGGTCCCGCAACGCGCCGAGTCCGAAGGTGAGCCTCGAATGACAGAAACCGGTCAGATCACGCGCCTGCTGGACCGCGCTCGCGAAGGGGACCGCTCGGTCGCAGACGAGCTCATGTCGCTCGTCTACAACGAGTTGCGGCGCCTGGCACAGCAGTACATGGCGTCGGAACGGCCCGATCACACCTTGCAGGCTACTGCCCTCGTCAACGAGGCATACGTCCGATTGGTCGGTAGCGAGTGCGGGCCGTGGCAGAATCGCGCGCATTTTTTTGCCGTGGCGGCCGTGGTCATCCGTCGAATCCTGGTGCAGCACGCCCGTGCCGCCGCCAGCCTGAAGCGCGGCGGCGACTGGCGCCGGACCGAGCTCGATGTGAACACCGTCGGCGCCAGGACAACCAACGAGCAGATCCTCGCGGTGGACGAGGCACTGGAGCGTCTCGCAAAGCTCGATCCGCAGAAAGCCAGGCTTGTGGAACTGCGTTACTTCGCCGGCATGACGACCGAGGAAATGGCGGAATCGCTCGACGTTTCGCCGCGCACGATCGCCCGCGAATGGGATGTGGCCCGCGCCTGGCTGAGCCGCGAGCTGTCCGAGTCGAGGGACGCATGAATTCAGAGCGGTGGAACAGAATCAACCAGGTTTTTCATGACGCGGCGCCGCTGAGCGGCGAAGAGCGCGCCTGTTTTCTCAAGCAGGCCTGTGCCGAAGACGACGCGCTCCGGCGCGAAGTGGAATCGCTGCTCAAGCACCACGGCGCGCCGCTGCAATTCCTCGAAGAACCGGCTGCTCTACATCTGAAGATCGATCCCGAAAATCTGCTCGGGAATGCCGCGTTCGATCCTCTGATCGACCGAACGCTGGGCCCGTATCTCGTCGAGCGTCGTATTGCCGCCGGTGGCATGGGGGCCGTCTACCGGGCCGTGCGTCGAGACGAATTTCTCACGCAGACCGTTGCCATCAAAATTCTTCATCGCTCCCACGACGCCGAGGAGCTGCGCCGCCGCTTTCGCGTCGAACGGGAGGCACAGCAGAACCTGAACCATCCCAACATCGCGCGGCTCCTGGATGCGGGGGTAACGGCGGACGGCTTGCCCTTCCTGGTCATGGAGTACATCGACGGGCAGCCGATCGACAGCTATTGCGACGAGCGGCGACTGGGCATTTCGCAGCGGCTGGCACTTTTTCAAAAGGTATGCGGGGCGGTGCACACCGCGCACCAGAACCTGGTCGTGCATCGCGATCTCAAGCCCAGCAACATCCTGGTGACCGAAAACGGCGATCCGAAGCTGCTGGACTTCGGCATCGCCAAAGTGCTCGACCCTGCGCAGCCGACCGCCGCCGCCGACCGGACCGAAACGGTCAAGCAGATGCTCAGCATCGACTATGCAAGCCCCGAACAACTCGCCGGCGGGCCGATCACGACCGAGACGGATGTCTATTCCCTGGGAATCATCCTGTACCAGTTGCTGGCGGGATGCAAACCCTATCGCGTGACCAGCCGCCACTACAACGAAATCGAACGGATCATTCAGCTCGAGAATCCTCAGCGCCCCAGCACGCGGCTGCGCAGCCTGACACGCTCGCGAAACGACAAGCGCCGCGACACGGCCGAAGTCAACCTGGCCGAAGTGGCGACGCGGCGCGGGACGACGGCCGACCGGCTGGTGCGAGGCCTGCGCGGCGACATCGATAACATCGTCATGATGGCGCTTCGCAAGGAGCCCTCGCGGCGCTATTCGTCGGCGCAGGAGTTCGCGGACGACATTCAGCGCTATCTCGACGGCCAGCCGGTCCTGGCCCGAAAGGATACGTTCCTTTACCGCTCCGGAAAGTTCATCCGTCGTAACCGCCTGGCGGCGGCATCGGCGCTGTTGCTGGTCCTGGCCCTGGCCGGCGGCACCATTGCCACCGCGTGGCAGGCGCAACGGGCCGGCCGCCAGCGCGACGCTGCCAGGCAGGCTGGGATTCTTGCGGAATTGGAAAGCAGGCACGCGGCCATTGAAGCAGAGTCGGCCAACGAGATGGCGGCGTTCCTGGTCGACGCCTTCCTCGTGTCCGCCCCCCTGCGATCGCCGGAGGAGCGGCAGGCGGTCCGGGGATTGCTGGACCAGCAGGTTCAGCGCATTCGCCGGCAATTCAGCACCGACCCACACCTGCGCGCAAACCTGCTCGATGCCATCGGCCGCGTTTACCAGCACCTGCAACTGCACACCGAGGCCGAAGCACTCATGGCCGAGGCGTTTGCCATCCGCCGTGCAGAATTCGGCGACGAGAGCCTGGAAGTGGCCCGAAGCCTGAACAGCCTTGGCGAGTGGTCGTACGCGCAGGGAAACTTTGCGGAGGCCGAACAGCACTTCCGGCGGGCATTGCACCTGCACGAAACACTGCCCGTCGGCGTGCATACGAACGTGGGGCTGGCGCTGAACAATCTCGCTGCTTCGTTGCGCTCGCTGGGCCGGCTGGATGAAGCCGAAGCGCTTCACACGCGCGCCCTGGCTGTCCGCCGGGCGGAATTCGGTGAGCACAGCCCGCTGGTGGCGGAGAGCCTTCAGAATCTCGGCGTGCTCGACCAGACCAATGGCCGGCCGGACCGGGCAATCGAGCGCTATCAGGAAGCGCTGACGATTCGCAGCGCGATGCTCGGCGAATCCCATCCCCTGAGCATTCAATCATTGCACAGCATCGCCGGCGCGCATGTACAGGCCAGGCGGCTCGACGTCGCCGAACCGATCATCCGCGACGTCGTCGAAAGCCTGCGACAATTGCCCGGCGGGCGCGATCCCGACCTGTCGCGCGCATTGCGCAGCCTGGCCGAGTTGCTCCGCCGCAAGGGAGAATTCGACGAGGCCGGCCGGCTGCTCGAAGAGGCGCTGGCTTCGCAGAAGAGAATTCATGGTGCGGATCATCCGCTGGTGGCGACCACGTTGGAGACACTCGCGGCCCTGTGCGAGAATCGCGGCGAATTCGAGGCTGCACGCGGCCATTTTCGCGAGGTCCTGCGCATCCGCGATGCCAGTTTGCCCACCGGTCACCCCTCGCGCGCCAGCGCACTGTTGGGATACGGCCGTGCGCTGACGCGACTGGGCAGGGCGGCGGAGGCCGAGCAGTCCCTGCGCGAGGCGGTCGGGATCTACCGCGAACTGGAGCAGGACTCGACGGACACCGGCGCTGCCGCCGAATACTGGCTGGGTGTCTGTCTGATGGCACTGTCCAACCATGAACAGGCCGAACCGGTGCTGCGCAAGGCGCTGGGATACTTCGAAGCACACCTGCCCGAAAATCACCTCCAACGGGTGGCCGCCGCCGCCGATTTGGCCCGATGTTTGAAGCAGTTACAGCAGCTGGATGAGGCGGAACGCATTCTGACGCAGGTGCTGGCGGTGAAACCCTCAGCCGGGTCGCCGGACGGTCCCTGGGAAAGGGCCCGAACCGATCTGATCGAACTCTACCGCGCGACCGGCCGCGCCGAACTCGCGGACAAATGGCGCTGATCGCCGATCAAGGCTATCGCGGGAGAGCCGACTTCCGTTCGTCATTCCGCCCGCGGGCTCCTGCGGCAAACGCAGCCCTCTCACGTGCCCTGCCTGCGCCCCCGCATGATCAACGCCACCAGCCCCATGCCCACCAGCGCAATCGTCCCGGGCTCAGGCACCAGCGTCCCCTCGACATTCGCCGCCAGAATGGCGATGCCCGCGTTCGGATTGGAGCTGTTCTCAAAGGTGATCTTCTTGAGCGTCCGCCCCGCATGCGCCGAGAGGTCGATCACGCCCTCTGTCAGCAGCAGGCTGTCGCTCGGCTCGGCGCTGTCCCAGCGCGTACCGGGAAAGGTCCCGATATTCGGCTGCCCGTCGAGTGGGCCAAACCAGTCAGGGCCACTCAGCGCCGCGAGGAAGTCGGCGCCTGTTGTGAACTCAAATCGCACGTCGAAGGCCGCGCCACCGTTGCTGATCTGAAAGATGAACCCGGCCGTCGATGTCGCGTCCAGCAGAATCGGCAAGGGAAGGCACGTCGTCTGCGGGCCGCTCTGGTTTGCATCCTCCAGCCAGAAGGGGTGAATGCCGCGCTCGTCGTCGTCGGGCTCGAAGTCGAACGGCTGAAGCCCGCTGTCCACCGTCGTGCGATTGCCAAGGTGCACGATGTCCAGCACGAATGACTGCGATTCGATGCTGTATCCATCCAGCACTGGATGCGGCGGGACGCCCGCCGAAAAATCCAGCCCGCGATCGGAAATCGAGCGATACCCGTAGAACTCGTCCGGCACCCCGGCTTCTCCGGCGTGCACGACGCCGTTGTAGTTGTACTCGAGCGCTACGGCAATCAGGTCCGCCCGGGCCGCGCTGCCCGCGGATAGTGCCATACAGATGGCAAGCGCGCGCATGACGTGTTTCACGACGCCTACTCCTCCACGCTTCTGTTGAGCTGGAAAAACACCCCCGCCGGCAAACGATCCAGCTACCGAGTTTATGAGGCCCTGCGCGCACAAGTCAACGCAGTCGCGCGTGCAGGGAGCAATCGATGTGACACTTAGCGGACGAGAAAAAAGCGCCGTCGCGCGGCCCGGTCGGAATGACTCCCGGTTTGGAGTGCCACATTACTGACGCTTCATTTTTCCGGACGGCGGCGTCTCTCCGCGAGCGCGCTTCGGCCTCCTTCGAATCGCGGCGCGTGGCCCGCCGGCCCGTCGGTTATCGGCTCCAGCCGCCGCGGGGACTCGCCGCTTGCCGAAGCGGCCGGTTCTCGCGACGATGCCGGACCTGTTTGAGATTTACAGGAGCCAAGCATGTCCTCCGAAGCCATCCTGCTCGGCATCGCCGCCATCCTGGTGCTCGGCGTCTCCGCGCAATGGCTGGCCTGGCGCCTGGGACTGCCTTCCATCCTCCTCCTCCTCCTGTACGGAATCGTTGCCGGTCCCTGGCTCGGTCTCATCCGCCCCGACGAGATGTTCGGTCGCCTGTTGACCCCGCTGGTCTCCCTCGCCGTCGCCCTCATTCTTTACGAAGGCGGCCTCACGCTGAAACTGTCGGAATTCCGCAAGGTCGGCACCGTCGTCCGCAATCTCGTCACCGTCGGCGCGATCGTCACGCTCGTGCTCGCCACCATTTCCGCGCGATACATCATCGGCCTCGACTGGCGGCTCAGCCTACTCTTCGGCGCCATCATGGTCGTCACCGGACCCACAGTCATCGGACCCCTGCTTCGCCACATCCGCCCGACCGGCCGCGTCGGGCCCATCCTGAAGTGGGAAGGCATCGTCATCGATCCCATCGGCGCCATGCTGGCGGTGCTCATCTTCGAATCCATACAGGTCGGCTCAGCGGCGCAGATGGGGATGATCGCCGTTCGCGGCGTCGTGCAGACCGCCGCCTTCGGATCGCTGATCGGCATCGCCGCCGCCGGCATCCTGATCCTGGTATTGACGCGCTACTGGATTGCCGATCACCTCCAGAATCCGGCCTCGCTCATGCTGGTGGTCTCGGCATTCACGCTGTCCAATCTGTTGCAGCATGAATCCGGGCTGCTCGCGGCGACGGTCATGGGCTTCGTCCTCGCCAATCAGCGCTGGGCCGACGTCCGCAAGATCGCGGAGTTCAAGGAAACGCTTCAGGTGCTTCTCGTTGCCTGCCTGTTCGTTGTGTTGGCGGCGCGCCTGAGTTTTGAGGAGATCATTGCGGTAGGGCCGCAGGGCCTGGCGGTCGTATTGGTGCTGATTCTGGTCATTCGACCCTTGAGCGTCTTCGCCTCGACCGTCGGTTCGCCTTTGTCAATCCGCGAACGCCTCTTCCTGAGCTGGATGGCGCCGCGCGGCATCGTCGCCGCTGCCGTATCGTCCGTGTTTGCACTCCGCCTGGCGCCGCGTTATCCCGAGGCGGCACAGCTCGTGCCGCTCACATTCACGGTCATCATCGCCACCGTGGCGGTGTACGGCATCACATCGCCCATCGCTGCCCGTCGCCTCGGCGTCGCCGAAGCCAACCCACAGGGCGTGCTTTTCATCGGTGCCCACGGCTGGGCAAGGGACGTCGCGGCGGCACTCAGCCGGGCCGGCATCCGCGTGACGATGGTCGATAGCAATCGCGACAATGTGAATGCCGCCCGAATGATGAGCCTCACGACCTGCGCCGGCAATATTCTCGATGATCGCACCCTCGAGGAAATCGATCTCGGCGGCCTTGGGCGCCTTGCCGCCGTCACCCCCAACGACTGGGTGAATCTGCTGGCAGTCAACCGCTTCGAGCACATCTTCGGCCGTGCCCAGTGCTACATGCTCGCTCCCGAAAAGAACGCGCTCAAGGAACGCGCCGGCCGCGGCCCCGCCCACGCACACTACCTGTTCGGCAAAGAGGCCACCTACGAGGCCATTCAGTTACGCGTGTTCGATCGATTTACCGTCAAGACCACGAAGCTCTCCGACGAATTCGATTACGCGGGCTGGCGCAGGCAATACGGCGATTCGGCCCTGATCATGTTCGTGGTCGATGCCCGCCACCGGCTCCTCGTGCCCACCGACCGCAAACAGCACGAGCCGCGGCCCGGCGAGACGATCGTCGCCTTCGTGAAGGAGCGGCCCGCACGGCAGGCGCCAGCCCCGGTGCAGGCCGGGCAGTCTGCCTGAGTTCCGTCTCTCCAGCCGCCGGCCATCGCTCAAGCCCCGGTTGCAGGTAGACGCCCGGCCAATTTTTGGAATTGGCCATCCTTGTGGTCGAACCGTGCCCGCCTTGCGATACAATCGGCGCCCGGAAGCCGGCCCACTGCCAGCGCGGCGTGCGCCGTGGCAACGGGCCGGAAACACGGGCCTGCCTTCGAACGACTGGGGCAGCAGCGGGAGGTGACACATGCGCGGCATCGTCGGCTTGTTCGTGATCGGCATCATCGGCGCGGGCGTGACCGTCTATTTCACGAAGAAGATGGGCGAAGAAACCGAGCGGCCCATGGCCATCGCCTTCGGCGATCCCTACAACGGCGAGATCGAATTCAACATGGCCGTCGAACTGGGCATGGTTCGCCTCGACGGCCCCAGGATCGACCAGAACGGCAATACCCTGTGGCACGAGTAGCTTGAAGAAAAGTTCGATCTGCGGGACGACGCCGGCGGCCGCGTGCCGCTGTCGCGTGTCGGACAGAGCCTGCTGATCAATGCGACCGACGTGGGCGGTTCGCCGGAGTTCTATCTGAAGGCCATGCTCAAACCCGGTGCGAAGTACAGCTTCACCTACCTGAGGCGCGGCGATGCGGACACCAAATACCGGTACGACTTCACCGCCCCTTCGGCCAAAACGCGCATGCAGCGCGTCAATTTCAAGCGGGTGGGTTAGCGCGCCTGCCGCGTGCCGCCATTGCCGCGTTCGCGATCATGAACAACGATCTCCAGGGCATCCTGAAGCTGGCCCGCCAGAAAAAGGCCGGCGACGTGCACATCGTCTCCGGTGCCCCCGTCCTGCTGCGCATCGAGGGCGATCTTCAGCCCGTCACCCGCGAGCCGCTCACGGCCCGGCAGGCGAAGGAACTGTCTTATGCCCTGCTCACGCCCGAGCAGATCGAGATCTTCGAGCGCGATCTCGACTACGACTTCATGCGCTCCGACGAGGAGCGTAATCGCTATCGCGTCAACATCAGCCTCAATGATGGCGCCGTCGGCGCCGTCATCCGCCTGCTGCCCAGCGATCCCATGCCGCTGGAGGCATTGCACATGCCGCCCGTCGTCGAGCGCATGACCGCCGCCCGCAAGGGCCTCATCCTCATCACCGGCAGCACCAGCCAGGGCAAGACGACGACCATGTCGGCCATGATCGACCACATCAACCGCAACCAGCGCAAGCACGTCGTCACCATCGAGGACCCCATCGAGTACGTCCACTTCAACAAGAGCTCGATCGTCCGCCAGCGCGAAGTCGGCAAGGACACCAAGTCCTTCGCCCGCGGCCTGCGGGCAGCCCTGCGGCAGGACCCCAACGTCATCGCCATCGGCGAGATGCGCGACTACGAAACCATCAAGATCGCGCTGACCGCCGCCGAGACCGGCGTGCTGGTCATGTCCACGCTGCACATCATCTCCATCGACAAGATCATCGAGCGGCTGCTCTCCTACGCCCCCGATGGCAGCGACGGTCACATCCGCACGCTGCTGGCCGAGGCGATGCTGTGCGTCGTGCATCAGGAGCTGGTGCCGACCGTCAGCGGCGGCAAGCGCATCGCGGTGGAAACACTGGTGGCGACGGACGCGGTGCGTAATGTCATCCGCAAGCGCGGCACCTTCCACCTGCGCAACATGATCACGACGGGTCAGCGCTACGGCATGCAGTCGATGAAGAGCTCGCTGGACAACCTGCTGGCCGAGGGCGTGATCTCAGAAAAGGTGCACCAGGGCGTGGTGGAAAGCTACCACTGAATAATCGGTTTGACAGAGCAAGGTGCCAGAACGGGGTGCCAGAACGGGGTGCCATGCCGAAGCGCAGCGCCGGCATGCTGGGGCGACGCGCGCAAGCAAGCGTCGCAGCGCCGGCATGCTGGGTCGACGCGCGCATACAGGCGTCGCAGTGCCGGCATACTGGGATGAGCGAGCGTCGCTGCAACGCATAGCCGCACCGTCCGAAGAGCCGTGGAGTTACCGGCCGATTAGTCGTATATGAAGGGGTGCCATACCGAAGCGCAGCGCCGGCATGCTGGGGCACCATACGTGAGCGAACGTCAGCGGCAACGCGCAGCCTTACTGCCCGAATCGCCGCGAAAAAACAGGCAGTTTAATCCCTCTCCATTGATGCAGGTGCCTTCGAAATCGCCTCTGCCTCCGCCATCTCGCGCTCCGCAAATACATCGACGATGCCCGCATGCCTGCCTTCCCGCGCCACATCCTCCGCTGTCCGCCCCTTCACATCCCGAATATCCGTCCGCGCCCCCCGCGCCAGCAGCATGCTCACCACGCCGCTTGACCCGCCGCCCGCCGCCAGGTGCAGTGCCGTCTGCCCGTCATCGTCGTAATAATTGATATCCGCCCCCGCCTTCAGCAGGTACGTCACCGCCGCCGAGTGCCCGTTCATCGCCGCCACCAGCGCCGGCGTTCGCCCCTTCTCATCGCGCACGTCAACGGGCGCCCCGCGCGAGACCAGCATCTGCACGATCGACCAGTGCCCGTTCATCGCCGCCCAGTAGAGCGGCGCATCGATCGCCGGCCCGCGCTGTTTGATCGCATCGCCCTCCTTCGAGAGCATCGCGTCCACCTCGGCCGTCAGCCCCAGCCCCGCCGCCGCGCACACATCCGCCCGCGCCCCGTTCGCGTGCAGCATGCGGGCCGTCTCCTGCCGGCCCTTGTGCACCGCCGTCCGCAGGGCCGACCAGCCCCGCGGCCGTGCCGTCACGTTGACATCCGCCCCCAGCGACAGCAGGAATCGCACGACCGACAGGTTCCCCTCGGCCGCCGCCAGGTAGAGCGGCGTCTCGCCCCAGTCATTCTTCGCATCGAGCACCGCCCCCTTCTCCAGCAGCACCCGCAGCATCGCCAGCCGGTTGCCGAAGGCCGCCAAGTGCAGCGGCGTCCAGTCCTTCCGCTGGCCGACGAAGACCACCACGCCGCCGTCGTGATCGACGCGCAGCATCGTCTCGCCCGTCGGCAGGTGCACGTCCGCCCCGGCCGCGACCAGCAGGTCGAACGCCCGCGGCTTGTTGCGCGTGATCGCCAGGTGCAGCGGCGTCAGGCCCTGCCCATCGCGCGCATTGAGCCGCGAGATGTCGCGCTGAAGGATGCGATGAAGCTCGTCGGTGTGTTCGCCCAGCACCGCCCGGTGAATCGATCCCGGCGGCGGCTCCATGTCCTGCGCCGGCGCGGCATGCGCGGACGTCAGCGACAACGTCAGCACGATCAGGCAGAATCGGCGAGTCATTGCGGCTCCCTCCCAGTCAAGGTCCGGACCGTCCATGAACATGGCCGGACGACGGCAGCATACCGCCGGCCGAGCGGAATTACCAAGAATTCCCGCGGGGTCCGGACGCGTCGCCCCAGTGGGCGTTGTCCGCCGTGTTCATCGGATTCCGCATTCCTGAGGGATCAACCCTTGGCCGGTAATGCGCCGCATTGACCCCGCAGGCCTACGGCTGCGGCTTTTCGCGGCCGTCCGACAGCACGTTGCGAATCGATCGGTCCTTCGGATTGACGGCCAGAATCTCGCCCGGACCGGTCTCGTTGGCGCGAATGATGATGCGTTCGAGTCCTTCGGTGCCGGCGACCTTCAGCAGCGACGTCTGGTCATCGACGTATAAGCCGGCACGCTCGAAGCCGCCGGTTCTGCCGTTGATCATCAGCGTCGCCATGCTGTCTTTGTCGTCGACGCAGAGCATCAGCGCCTCGCGGTCCTTCCAGTCGAGGCCGAGCGTGACGCGGCCCATGTCCATCACGCTGTAACCGGTGCGCTCGTTGCCGTCAGCATCGTTGATCGTCATGCCCATGCCGGGGGAAATACGCTTGGCCACCTTGCCGCCGATCTGCGGATTGGCCTGGTCGCCGAGCGTGAGGCGATCGGCGCCGTTCTCGCCCACGAAGACCAGTGCCGCGATTGAGTCATTTCGCTTGCGGTGCTTCGAGTCGGGCACCGGCGCGCCGAGCAGAATCCGCTCGCGGCCGTTGACGTCTTCGATGATTAGTCCGCGTGCGCGCAGTATGGATGGCTTGCGCTCATCCTGGTGCCACGCCGCCAGCACCAGCAGGCTGAGCGGCCAAAGGAGGATGGCTCCGACCAGCGCGCGGCGCAATCGGACGATCTGAAGCTGCATGCTCTTCAACTCGGGGTTCATCTGGCGACTCCCTGATTGTTATGAGTGCGGAGTGGTCCGCCCGGCGTCGGCCCGGGGCCCGGGCAGGGCGGCCTCGTGTTTCAATGAAGGGAATAACGGCACGGGCGTGCCAAACGTCACGCGCGCCGAGCGGGATCGCGCCTTTACAGTGGAGTTCCGCCAAGGGTACCGGCCGCCGCCATCAGAGCGATGCCCGCGGCGTCTCCGCAAACTTCGCCCCGCTCCCGCCGGCGTCTGGCTTGGTGCCCGCCGCGGCATGCTGCCGCGCCAGTCGCAGGTTCTCCTCGCTACCCACGCGATAGTCGCCGGTCAGCGCCGGATTGCGCAGCAGGTCTTCGAACAGCGGAATCGCTTCGGCCGACCGGCCGACGCGGATGAGAAACACCCCCCGCGACTGCTGGACGTAAAAGTAGCACTGAAGCGACTGGGCCCGGGCCTCGTCAAATGCCTTTAGCGCGTCGTCGTGCCTGCCCATCTTCTCGCACACCGTCGCCAGGTTGATGTACATCAGGGCCTTGTCGGTCTGGCCGAGATCGGTGCGGGCGCATATGCCGCGGAACATGGCGGCGGCTCCGGCGTGATCGCCTTTCTCAAACATCTCGGCGGCAAGGCGGCAGTCATCGTGCCAGTTGGCGGCGGTGCTCATGAATCGGGCTCCCGGTGTAAAGTGCGGATGATAGCGGGAGAAAGGGCAAGGGATAAGGGGTACGGACAAGGGATAAGGGCTGAAGCAGCCGCAAGTATGAAAACCCTTGCCCCTTATCCCTTACTCCTTTTTTCCCGGCATGGACAAGGGATAAGGGTCAACACGCTGGGGTGCTAGATCGTTGGCACTCATTAATCTTCGATCACGCGAACGTGATCGCACTGGAGCAGCCGCAAGTAAGAATGCCCTTACCCCTTACCCCCTTTTCCCCGGCATCACGTGTTCGACTCGACCGCCGCCGGCTCCGCGGCCCGCGCGTCGCTGCCCGTCAGGCTCTTCAGTCCGACGATGCCCGCGAGAATCAGCCCGATGCACACCAGGCGCGCCGGCGTGCGCGGCTCGCCGAAGTAGATCATCCCGTAAATCGCCGTGCCCAGGGCCCCGATCCCCGTCCATACGGCATAGGCACTGCCAATGGGCAGCGTTCGCGCCGCGACCGCCAGCAGGTACATGCTGGCAGCCATGGCGGCGATGGTCCACGCGCTCGGCCAGAGCCGGGTAAAGCCCTCGGTGTATTTCAGACCGGTGGCCCAGACGATCTCGAGCAGGCCGGCGAAGATCAGGATGAGCCAGGGCATGACGGGCAATTCTCCGTTGGCATGAATAGCAGGCGGCGATCGAATCCGCCGACATTGTAATCGCCCGCCATAGGCTCGAAACGAGTAGTCAGAGCCGGGCCGTCCTCGGCCCGGACAACTCACCCACAATGCGAAGTCAGAACCAGGTTCTCCTCGGCCCGGCCGGCGTACGACCGCCAGCAATTCGTACGCCCCTTCAATCGATCACGCGCCTTCGTAAGCCTTCTTCAGCCAGCCGATCAGCTCCTTGTTCACATCCCGCTCGCTCTCGACGCGCACACGATGACTGACCATCGCGTTGAAGCTGCCCGAAGCCTCCAGCCGGCCGGCCGGCGGCGTGCCCTTGAGATTAATGCCCACGTCCAGCCGCGTCGCCGTCGAGGGTTGCAGAATGGCAAACTGCTTCGAGCGGCGGATGCTGACGTAGGCCTTCTTCGGCGCCAGTTCGACGTCGCCGCCGAATTTGTTGATCTCGCCGACCAGCTTGTCGTAGATCGGCCGCAGCCCCGCCTTGGCCCCGGCGAATTGCTGTGCCACCAGGTCGTCACCATCCGCGCTGCCGGCGTCGGACTTGAGCGCCTTGTGGGCGATGAGATTCGCATAGCCGTGCGTCACGCCGTGCTCGCCCTTCAGCAGCTTCACGATCTCGCCGTGCTTCGACAGCTTCGACTTCGCCACCACGCCCACCCACTGCTCGAGCGTCTTGCCCGTGTTCTCCTTCAGATTGGCGATCATCGAGGCTTCGGCGTCCTGCGGAGATTTTGCCATGGTCTGCTCCCCGGATGAATGATAAAGGGCCGGAACTCCGCCGCGCCCTGAAACATGCAACGCGATTGCGCCCGATGACAGCCGGCGTCACGCCCCTGTCACCTCCGGCTTCATTCCTCAAGCGACTCGCCGCCCGTCCTCTCGTCCACATCCTCGCCCGGCAGATGCATTACGGCAGGAGCCGATCGCGATCATAAGGCGGATCCTCGTGCGCCGGCATGTCATAGTCCGGCCATCGTTCCATCCAGCTACGCCGCTCGTCCTCGTCGGCATAGTACTTGAACGACAGCCGCGTTTCCTCGTCTCCGTATGAGCCCAGGATGTCGAGATGGCAGTGGCAATCGGGAATGTCCGACAGATCCTTCGTCTCTTCGCGAAGAAGATCGTGATAAAGCACCGCGTACAGCTCCCGATCGCTCAGATGGTCGGTCTGCGAGAGCGTCGTGTTCATCTCCGCCAGCTTGTGAATCAGCTCCCACAACTTGGCGTGCAGTGCCGCATCGTCAAGCGATTCCGGCGGCGGCAATTGAAATCCGGCCCGTTCCAGCTGCTCAAATTGCGTCGTCCACGGCGCATTCTCCCAGCGGTCGACGTAGTTCAGAAACTCGCGGCCCATCTCCGTCGGACACTCGGCGTTGAATTGAACACCCATCGACTCGGCACGAATTTCCAGCTCATTGCGGGCAATGGCCTCGTCGACGTTGTCGCGTTCGTCGGGATCCTGAATCGCCATAGGAACCTTCCTCCAGCCCACATCGTATCAGACATGGCGCCTGTCTCAATGACAGTGTGGCACCGGCTGATAGCCGGTGCGGCTCGGGTTATGAAGACAGGCCCTTCGCGCCTTGCGAGCATGCCCCGCTGGCAGCGGGACCACAGGCGCCGGACAATACCGGCGGAGGTGCACCGTGCCCGCGCCGCGCATCAATCCTCAGGAATTGGCAGACTTTCTGGCGAGGTGCCCGGCCGATCTGTGCGACAGGGTGCTCGAACTCCGCGAATTCGTGCTGCGCTGTGCACCCCGCGCCGCCGAGACGATCGCGTTCAAGTCCCTGTGCTACTACAAGCCTGACATGCCGTACGGCGTGATCGGCGGCCACATCTGCGGCATCGCTTGCCGGGGCGATCGCGTGATTTTGTCGTTCATACACGGCGCATCGCTGCCCGATCCTGCACGACAACTGGTCGGCCGCGGCAAGGCCATGCGCCGCATAGAACTGGCCGCCAGTGAAAAGCTCGACCGCGTTTACCTGCGGAAACTATTGCGCGCGGCGATCAGGCATGACCCGGCCGCAGTCTGAGCCTTACCACGGGTTCGCCACGTGGCAGGCCCGCCCGGTCTTCTCGACATAATCCTGATGATAATCCTCCGCCGGCCAGAACGCCTTCGCCGCCTGCACCTCGGTCACGATTCTCTTGCTGCCGAACTTCTGCTTCTCCGTCAGCTCGCGGATGAAGGCCTCGGCCTCGCGCTTCTGCTCGTCGCTCGTGTAGTAAATCCCGCTGCGATACTGCTCGCCCACGTCCGGCCCCTGCCGGTTGAGCTGCGTCGGATCGTGCATCTCGAAAAACGCCTCCAGCAGACGGCGATACGTAATCCGCTTCGGATCGAACACCACTTTCACCGTCTCGGCGTGCCCGGTGTCTTCATAACACACCTGCTTGTACGTGGGCTTGTCGACCTTGCCCTGCATGTATCCGCTCTCCGCATCGATCACGCCCGGACCCTTCTGGAAGTAGTGCTCAATTCCCCAGAAGCACCCGCCGGCGAAGTAGGCGGTCTGCGTCTCGATCGGGCGGCTTGCAGACGGCATTTGTTTTCCTTTCTCGTAGAACGTCAGCGAGGCCGAGTTGAGGCAGTGGCGCTCCCCAGTCGGGTTTGGACCGTCGTCGAACACATGACCCAGATGCGCATTGCAGCGGGCGCAGTTGATCTCGGTGCGCGCCATCCCGTGCGATCGATCCTGCTTGCGGGCCACGTGGGCCGGATCGACCTCGCGGTAAAAGCTCGGCCAGCCGGTGCCGCTGTTGAATTTGTGCTCGCTCGAGAACAGCGGCAGACCGCAGACGACGCACACGTAGGTGCCTTCCTTCTTGTTGTCCAGCAAAGTGCCGCAGAATGGCCGCTCCGTCTCGGCGCTCTGCGTGATCGCGAATGCCTCGGCATCGAGCTTCTTGGCAAGCTCGGCGACTTTCTCTTTCGGCAGCGGCGTAATGTCATGACCCGTCTTCGAATAGCGCGGCATGTCTCGTTTCTCCGATGCCTTTCCTGATGTCTCTCGACCGCCGATTGCCTCCGGCGGCGTGTCCGCGCTGCTTGGCCGGCAGGCCGTGCCCGCGAGGGCCGCCACGGCGGCAAGCCAAAGGAATACCCGTCGATCAGGCATTGTTTCGTCTCCTTTGATCCCGGAATCCTGTTGAACTCCGGTATTGTATGTCAGATGGACGAATGCGGTCGGAAGTTTCAACGATCGGGACAAAAAGGCGGCGTGCACGCCCCTCCTGCCATCGGCAGGCCGCCTCATTCGACCGGCTCGTCCGGCTCCTCCATTCCCTCGTCGCTGCGCTGGCTCGTGGGTTCGCTGCCAACCAGCGGCATGATCCAGCCGGCACGCCGGAGATTGCGCGGCTGGGCCGCCAGGTCCACCGTCGGATCGATCAGCAGCTGCATGGGCCTGCCGTTGAGAGACGCCTCCGCCCGCGCACGCACTTCCACGTTGCCCCGGCCCTCGGCCCGCATTCGCTCCGCCAGAAAGTGCGCAAATTGCAGAATCATATCCGGCCGGGCCGCCATCTTGGCCGCCTGGCGCCGCGTCAGGTATCGGCTGGGATGGATGATCCAGCTCTTGCCGCTTGCCGGATCGGTCACCTGAAACACGGCATGGGCCCGCTTGTCGCGCAGCTTCATGTGCCAGGAGAAGCGATGACCCTCCTCGCTCCAATGTACGTTGCTGGCATACAGGAAGTGTCGCAGCGGCACCAATATCTGAATCGCGAAGAACAGCAGAAAAAAGGCGATGCCCAGCGGGCGTATGACACCCGCCGACGTTGTGCGCCACTGCTGCACATGCGCGGCCCACTTGCGCGGCCAGTTGAAGATGCGCCTCGGCCAGCGCGGCTCGAAGAACAGCAGCGTCGCGGCCATGGCGAACCACGGAAAAATGCCAATGTTGAACAGCCATGCATTGGTCAGGTGAAACAGGACCAGCAGGATGAACGCCGCGACGCGCGTGCGCCGCCAGATCAGGAGCGGCACCACCGCCAGATCCAGTAGCAGGCCCCCGTAACAAAACAGGTAGACGACCCATTCCTGAGTAAACAGCCGTCCAACCGGCAGCAGCGGTCCCAGCAGCGTCGAGCCTTGGCGCTGTGCAAGCCAGGTGCGCATCGGCTCGCCGCGCAGCCAGTCGGGTGTGATCTTGGCGATGCCGGCATAGAAATAGACGATGCCGATCTGTGCCCGCAGGATGAGCAGCGTCCAGGCCGGCGCCGTATCGGATCGGATCCGCGGTTTGCGCCGCACATCCAGAGACATTGCCCGGTTTGCGGGTACGAAGACGAGCAGCCCCGTCATCAGGCTGACAAAATAGAAGTGATTCAGGTATTGCGTCTGATCGAGCAGAAAGACATACGTGAATCCGACGAAAAACAGCAATGTGCACACGTGGTAGAAGAGCCCGGCCATGATGCACGCGGCCAATATGCCAAGCACTGCAAAGTGCACGTACATCCACTCGCCGGGCCAGGGCCGCACCCACTCGAATCCGTAAAACGTGAAATGGAACTTTTTGCCGACGTAGTAGCGGCCGATCCAGCCGTGCTGAAAATAGCGCGTCACTTCCCACAGCATGATCGCGCCGAACAGAATTCGAAACGCAACCAGCGATGCGTTGTCAATTGGCTGGAACAGGCGGGAACGCACGTCCAGATTTGCCCCGGCATTACGTGTTCAGATCGTCGCGCAAGAAATGATACAGTCCCGCGCTGTCCCACGACAGACCGTTGTCGTGGACCACGGCCGATTCGGGCGCGCAAAAGCCGCCGGGCGCCGGGGTGCGGATTGGCCACAGGCCCCGTCCATTCATCGAGATAATTGCGATAGTCTTGGTCGGCTCGCTGCCTGCACGCGACTCGTGCGTCGCACGACGACAGGGCCGCCAGAACCGTGCGCCGGGTGTTTCGTCAGGTGGAGCCGCCGGCGTCGCTGCCGGCCACGTCGGGCTCTTCCACCACGTCCCAGCCCTTCGAAATGCCGTACTCGATGATGGCCTCGGCCAGATCGAGCAGATCGACCTTGCCGCTGTCGCCCCCGAACCGGGCCTTCGGCATGCCGAGCACCTTCAGCAGCCGCCGGCCGACATCCACCATGTCATAAGCCGGCAGCTGGTAGTTTCGCATGATCTCTTCGAGTTCCCTGGCCGGTGTCGTGCCTGCGGCAGTCAGCCAGTAAAACGCGTTCTCCGTCTCGGGCGAACGCCACTCGCGCTTCTTGGGATCGAACGAACTGTGCGTGGAACTCATTGGTGTCTTCCCCCCGTCTTTCCCGCGGATCCGTTGGAAGCCGCGCTGCGAATCCGCCCTGCGCCGCCCCGCCGAACGAGAGGCGGATCTCCGGCGACGGGCCCCGTCGCAGAACCAACGGGAAGGCAGCATCGGCGAAACCGGCAGAACAGCCGACCGACCGCGCCTGTTGCTTTCGTCATTGTAGGTATGCATGAAATTCAGATTCAAGCATCGCCCGAATTCCCCGGGCAAATTGATGCCCTTCGCGCGTCCTGAACCGATTTCCCCGGCGCCTGTTCGTTCCCTCCGCCCCGTCGGATAAGATGTGCCCATCCCTGGTGGGCGGGCCGGATAATCGGCGGGAGGCTCGGGCAAATGGCGGATCAGGATGACTTGACCATGGCGCTCCAGGCAGTCAACCGCGGCGACGCCGCCGCCGTCGACCGCCTGCTTCCGCTGGTCTACGAAGAACTCCGGGCCCTGGCATCGAGTTATTTCCGGGCGCAGCCGTCCGATCACACGCTCCAGCCCACCGCCCTCGTTCATGAGGCATTTGTCCGCCTGATCGACAGGACCGGCGTGAAGTTCAACGACCGCGCTCATTTCTTTGCCGTGGCCGCGACGGCCATGCGCCAGATTCTCACCGACCATGCCCGCCGGGCCCGCGCTCAGAAGCGCGGCGGATCCTGGGACCAAGTCAGCCTGGGCGACGTGGTGATTCCGAACGAAGACAAGCTCATCGACGCCATCGCACTCGACGATGCCCTGACCGAACTGGAACGCCTGGACGCCCGCCAGCACCGCGTCGTCGAGTTGCGGTTCTTCGGCGGCCTCGACATGGCCGAAATCGCCCGCGTGATCGGCGTCTCCAAGGCAACCGTCGAACTGGACTGGCGCGCCGCCCGCGCCTGGCTCAATGTCCAGTTGAGCCGCGGCGCCGCTGATGATTAAGTCGAGCCATGAAGCGCGATCTTCATTCCAGTCGAGCAGTGGCGCGTAAGCACGGCGGATGTCAGCCGCGCGCGCCGGGATTGTTGTGCTCTTTCCCGATGGAAGACTGCGCGTGGCCCTCGATCATCATGTCGGCCATCAGGTTCAGCGCGCCCTGCCACTCGGCCCGCATCTCCGCCGACCAGCGATCGCCCGCAAGTTCCGCGAGGGCCGTCGAGAGCGCATCGACAACCAGGGGATAGTGCTCAGGCCGCACGCCCATGACCGCGTGGCGGCGTCCCAGTTCCCGCAGCGTCCGGAAAACGAAGTGCGGCGAGCGAAGCTGCTCGACCACCAGTTGCAGCGTGGCGCCGATCTTGGCCTGCTGTTCCTTGAGGCTGGTGACGAACATGCCCCGGAGTTGCGGATGGCGACAGAAGAAAATCTCGTAAAATCGTGCCGCGAGTTGATCGATCGCGATGTGCGCCCAGCCGGACTCCAGAAGCTGGACGAGTCGTTCGTCCGGCGGAATGCTTCGCAGCCGTCGGCTGGTGTGCCCGGGACAGAGGGGATGTCTTGTGACGCCCATACGCACCTGTTTTCCTTGTTTTCGAACCCTGTTCCTGAGATAAACGCAGGACGGTAGCGGCAACCATAAGTCGCCGCGCACATTGGCATTGTGATCGTTCACATCCATGGATGCGGGACGTTTCCATCTCGTCGTATCGATCTTCAAGGATGCCTGCCAGCTACCGGTCGAAGCGCGTGGGCAGTTCCTGCTGGCCCGTTGTGGCGACGACGTGGCCCTGCGGCAGGAAGTCGAGGCCCTTCTCCGCGAGGACGAGAATTCCCTTGGCCCCATCGCCGAGGCCGGCGGCGGTCAACAGGTCCTCGCTGCCGGGATGGCGCGCGCCGCCGGCGTGTCGGCCCTGGAAAGCCAGTTGCGGCCGCACGTTCCCGTCCTCGCCGGTCAGTACCAGATCATCCGTACCATTGGCGAAGGCGGCATGGGCACCGTGTATGAAGCCCAGCAGGCCATTCCCCGCCGCACCGTCGCGCTCAAGGCCATTCGCCGCGGCCTTGCCTCGCGCGAAATGCTCCGCCGTTTCGAACATGAAGCCCACATCCTCGGCCGGCTGCACCATCCCGGCATTGCCCAGGTCTATGAAGCCGGGGTGTCCGACGAGACCCAGCCGGACCAGGCCTTCATCGCCATGGAGCTGGTCCGCGGCAGGCCGCTGACCGAATTCGCCGATGCCGAGCGTTACGACGTGCGCAACCGACTCGAGCTGATGATCAAGGTGTGTGACGCCGTGCAGCATGCCCATCAGCGCGGCGTGATTCATCGCGATCTCAAGCCCGCAAACATCCTCGTCGAGCAGAACGGGCAGCCGAAGATTCTCGATTTCGGCGTGGCTCGCGCCATCGGCGGCGAGCACCCGCTGACCACGATGCACACACATTCCGGACAGGTGCTGGGCACCATCCCCTACATGAGCCCCGAGCAGGTCGCCGGCGACCCCGAGGAAGTCGATACCCGGACGGATGTTTATGCCCTGGGCGTTCTGCTCTATCAGCTGCTGGCGGGGCGGCTGCCGCACGATTTTCGCAACAAGTCGCTGCCCGAGGCCGCCCGCATCATCCGCGACGATGCACCCCTCGCGCTGGGCGCCATCAAGCCCCACTATCGAGGCGAACTCGAGACCATCGTCGCCCGCGCCATCGACAAGGAGCGCGAGCGCCGCTACCGCTCGGCCGCCGATCTGGGAAGCGACCTCCAACGCTATCTGAATGGCGAACCGGTCGATGCCAAGCGCGACTCGGCGCTATACGTGCTTCGCAAAAGCCTCAAGCGCTATCGCGGCGTCGTAGCCGTGGCCCTCATCATGGTGGCGACGCTGGCGGCGTTCGGAATCGTCTCGTATCGGCAGGCGCGCGAAAACGAATGGCTGGCCACCGAGCGCGCGCAACAGCGCGACCGCGCCGATGCCGAGGCCGCCAAGCTCCGCCGCACCCTCTATCTCAGCCGCATCGGCTTTGCACACGCCGCCATGCTCGCCCAGAACGAAGCGCGATTCCGCCGCCTGCTCAGCGAATGCCCGGTCGAGCTGCGCGGATGGGAGTGGAACTATCTCAATCGATTGGCCGACCGCTCTTTCGCCACGCTGAGTTGCGGCAGTCCGGCCGTGGCCGACGCCGCCCTTTCGCGCGATGGTCGCTCGCTTGCAATTGGCCGGGTGGATGGCGAGTTGATGCTGTTCGACGCGGCAGCCCGCACGACACGTTCCGCTCAACGAATGCCTGGCCCTATTGCGGCGCTGGCGTTGAATGCCGACGGCACTCGCCTCTTTTGTGCGCTCGATAGTGGTGGCGTTGGCTTCTGGAGCAGAGACCCGGATCGGGAGGCGCCGTTCTTACACGTACGCGAGGGGGCCGACGGGCACCGAATCCGCGAGTTAGCGCTGTCGCGCGATGAAGCCGTGCTCTTCGCCGGCGGCAACGATGGCTGGCTCCGCGTGTACGACACCGCTGCATTGAACCTGCTCTGGGAGGCCCACGCACATGAACTTGCCATCTCCCGCATCCTGCTGCATGACGACGGACGCCTGGTGACCGTCGGCCGCGACCATGCGCTCAAGCTCTGGGACCTGAATCGCCGCGAAACCGTCCACACATTCGTCGGTCATCGCCTGCCGCTCCACGCGGCCGCCATCAGCCGCGACGGCCGCATTCTCGCCTCGGCCGGGCTCGACGCCGAGATCATCCTCTGGGACCTTGATACCGGCGCCGAAATCCGGCGACTGACGGCTCACATGGGCAACATCTGGACCGTCGAATTCTCGCCGGATGGGCGGCACCTGATCAGCGCCGGAGACGACCGGCACCTGCGCGTCTGGAACGTCGGCACCTGGGATCTGGCGCACACCATGCGCGGCCATGCCGACCCCATCATGTTCGCCGGCAATCCCGTCCGCGGCGACGAACTCATCACCTGCGATTTTGCCGGCAAGCTGAAGTGGTGGCCCTGGCCGCCCGCGGACGAGACGCCGCTCATCGTCACCGGCGCGGAGAATGCCATGGCGATGGCCCTCAGCGCCGACGGCAGCTTCCTGCTCTCCGGCGGCACCGGCCAGGTGCTCCGTCGCTGGGATGGCCAGACGCGGGAGCAGCTCGCCGAGATGCACGGCCACACCGGCGCGATCTACTCCGTCGACATCTCGCCCAGCGGGCAGTGGCTGGTCAGCGCCGGCCTCGATCGCCGCGTCATCCTTTGGAGCACCCTCACCGGCGAAGCCGTCGCCGAAGCCGCGCTCGGCGAACGCGCGGCCTACATCGTGCGCTTTTCCCCCGACGAACGAACCATCGCGCTCGGGCTCTCCGATGGGCGCGTGAGCCTGGTAAACATCGAAGGCCTGTCGGAGCAGTTTACCGTCCATCCGCATCTGCGCGCCGCCCGCGCGCTCGCCTTCCGGCGCGACGGGCGGCAGATCGTCACCGGCGGCATGGACGGCCGCGTCAAGTTCATCAGCGCTGCCGATGGCACCGAGCTTCGCGCATTTCAGGCCCACCGAGAACTGATCATGTCGCTCGCCCTGAGCGCGGACGAAAGTCTCATGGTCACCACCGGCAGCGAAGGCAGCGTCAACATCTGGCAGACCGACACCGGCCGCAGGCTTGCCGAATGCGTGGGCCATCTCGGCCCGGTTCGTTGCGCCGCCTTCAGCCCCGATGGATTGCGGCTGGCCACCTGCGGCGCGGATGAAAGCGTGCGCCTGTGGGAAGTCGCGACGGGCGAGGAGTTCTTCGCGCTCACCGGCCACGGCCGCCCGGTCAGCGTGGTGCGCTTCAGCCCCGACGGCCGGCGGTTATACTCCTGCGGCGACGACGGCGCGATCCGCTATTGGCAGTCTCAGCCGGATCGCTGAAACCGCCGCCGCGAAATCCCCTTTTTGGTGTTATCGAAACGGCATTCTCGTGCGTCCCGAAAACGGTCGTCGCGTCGCCCTTCGCTCGCCGGCTCATTGCCCGTACCAGCCCACGGGCGAGTGCGGAAAACCCGGGTCGTACCGGTCGATGATCAGCTGCTCGCCATCGGGACTGACCAGAAACGTCTGCCCGAATGCGTTTCGTTCCGCATGGCCGTCCGCATACAGGTAGTTTGAGCGCTCGCGATGACGCCATACCGACAGCGAGTGCCGTGGATCGCTCTCCCCCGTCCCCTCGCCGGGATTGTGGCGCCATTCGTGGGAGTGAAAGTGATCCAGGTGCACCGGCAGGCCGTTCGCATCCTGCTCTGCCAGTTCCGCGGCATAGACGAGGCTCGCCGCCCGCGCCGCCAGGCGCGTCTGCGAGGTGTAACCCCCCGGAGGGCCCTCGTGATCGTGCCGGTCGTGCTCTTCCTCTTCCGGACTCATGAACAGGTTCGTGCCATAGCTGGTGTGTCGCCGGATATGGTCGTCGGGATCGTCAAAGTTCGAAGCGCGATCCGACGGGCAGATGAATTGCAGCCGGGAATCGGAATAAGGCTCGAGCACGTCCAGCCACGAAATGTGTGGCCCGCCCTCGTCGTGATCCTCGGCCGGCGGAAAGACGTCGTTGCTGATGTTGAAGTACGCGTGCAGGGCGACGCCGGCATTGTGCAGATTCGCCAGGCATTTCGTGCTCTTGCCCTGTTCGCGCGCGCCGGAGAGCGCCGGTAGCAGAATCGACAGCAGCAGCGAAATGATGGCAATGACAACGAGCAATTCTATAAGGGTAAAACCTCGTCTTCGCATTTTGTTCACCGCATAAATAGGGGCTAGCGCGCGAGTGTGCGCGCGCAGGCCGAACGGATCGTGAGTTCAGTGTGACTTTGACGCCGGAACCGGCGCAGGCGCGTGCGCAATGACACGCAGGTGAAGCGCCGCCGCGCTGCGATCAGGTCCGCCGTGCGAACCGGACTGGCTGCTGGCGCAGCATCCGGCGCGCATGCAACCGCGCGAGCGGCATCGTTCGAGAATGACTAAGCAGATGGCGGTGCGCGAGGCGACGAGAAGGGCGTGTGTGAACGGATTGGCGGGATCAGCGCAACGGCCTGCATCTCGCCCGCTGGCTCGATTGCCTGTTCGATGCAGATGGCGGGCGGCGGCGCGACGCCCTGGCCCGCCTGGGCGATCTGGTAGCACGTCTGGCAGTGCTCGTCCTGGGACTGGAGCGGCACATCGCCGGTCGGGGCATGATGGTCGCCGCCGCGCGCATGGGCGTGGCATAGTTCGCCGGCCGGGATTTCTGCCGAGTGTTCCGCGTGGCTATGCAGCGAGGCCGTCAGCCCGGGCGCGCTAAGCGCAAGGGACGCCAGGCCGAGAAATGCGCGGAAAAAGTTACGACCGAGGCTGCTCATGCCAGATCCGTTAAACCCTGAACCAATAACATTGTTACTCATTCGGGACATTCAGTCAACGGCGTGCAGCCCATTGGCGGTGTGCACCTGCCGAGTGTCATTGCCCGATGCGTCCGCGTTGGCGCTTCAAGTGGGTATGGGCGCCGGCACGCTCGTCGGTACAGGTCGATCGCTCATGGCACGCTGAATTGCGGATCTGCTCCCGACATCACGTCCGATTGGCCTCGACGTGCGCAATCAGCTTGTAAAGCAGCTTTGCCGCGAGAAACTCGGTCTGCCGGCTGCCAGGGATGGGCATGACCTCGACAATGTCGGCGCCGATGATGCGACGCGCGCCGGCCACCGCCCGGAGTAGATCTGTCACCTGGTACCAGTCGAGACCACCCGGCTCCGGCGTGCCCGTGCCCGGTGCGTAAGCAGGGTCGAAACCGTCGATGTCGATCGTGACATACACCAGCTCCGGCAGCGACTCGATCGCCGCCAGCACCCGATCCGGATTGGCGCGCGCCTCCCGCGCGCTGATCGGCTCGAGCTTGTGCCGGCGCATGAAGCGATGCTCCTCCAGGCTGTAATTGCGAATGCCGACCGCCACAATCGGAACGCCGTACTCGACGACGCGGCGCATCACCGCCGCGTGGCTGAACGGCGTGCCCTCATACTCTTCGCGCAAGTCTGCGTGCGCATCGATCTGTAGCACGCCGATCTTCTTGTGCCGCGTCATCACCGCCCGCACCAGCGCGCTGGTGATCGAGTGCTCGCCGCCGAGGCTCAGCAGCACCTTTCCATCCTTCACCACTCGCCGGGCGGCGGTGTAGATGTCCGCATGCATCGCCTCCGGCCCCGCCATGTTGGGAAACAGCGGATCGAGCGTGGCGATGCCGCAGTCGCAGAATTCGCGACCAAACTCCTCGTCAAACAGTTCGACCTGCTGGCTGGCCGTGATGATGGCCCGCGGGCCTTCGCGGGTGCCGACCTGAAAGCTGACGGTCGCGTCGTACGGAATTGGCAGCACGGCGTAGCGTGCCCGGCGATAGTCCGATTGTTCGGCGGACAGGCCGAGGAAGTTGTCCGGCAGGTGTGGGTTCAAGTCTTCAGCCCCATTTGCTAGTCGGTTAATCGGCCCGCCGGGCAGGGCGGCGGGAAAAAGGGCCTATCATGGGTATTGCCGCGTTCGGCGGCAACGGCCCCGGCTGACCTCGCGGCAAACGGCGGAGCGCAACTCCCGCATCGACGGCGGCTTCCGGCCGGCGGCGGCACGCCGTGCGGATTGGGCGCCGTTGACGTTTCCCGCCCGGTGTGCAATAACTCGTAAAAGTTTCGATGGCGTTGGCGCTCGCCCGTGCGGGCGCGCACGTCCTCCGTTATGGCCGGCCGCAGGAGTTTCCCGCCCCGGCGGGAGAGGGTTTTTATCGCCATGACTCACGTCGTAACCGAACGATGCGTAAACTGCCGCTACACCGATTGTGCCACGGTCTGCCCGGTGGAATGCTTCTGGGAGATCGAAAGCCCGGCCATGCTGGTCATCGATCCGGACACGTGCATCGATTGCGGCCTGTGCATTCCCGAGTGTCCGGTCCACGCCATCTATACCGAGGACGAAGTGCCCGAGCCCTATCGCGAGTGGACCGATAAGAACCGCGAACTGTTCAGCAAGGGTACCAACATCACCGAAAAGAAGGATGCTCTGCCCGGGGCCCTGTCGCTCGAGGAAATCCAGAAGCGGGAGAAGGAAAAGGGTTGGGACATTCCCGAACCCGGCGGTGTCTGACGCTTCGGCGGCGGGACATCGGCAACCGCGGGCAACGACGCCGATGACGCGCGTGAGGCACCATGAAGCATTCCTGCCGAGTTAAATTGCCATACTTCCGCACACCCGCTGGAAAGGCGGCCCGCCCCTCTGCCGCGGTCCTGCTCCTTAGTGTCATATTGATGTCATCCGGCTGCGCCCCGGAGCCCTTCGGGGCCAGGGTCTTCTTCTGCGATGGCGCCGGCTGGTACTCCAGCACCCCCAGCGTCAAGGACGGCTTCCGCCGGGCGAAGGTGCCGGCTCAGGTCGACACCTATTCCTGGAGCACCTTCCTGGGCCCGGGCACCGATCATCTGCTCGCCGCCAGGAACAGCGCCGTCGCGGCCGGGCTCGCCCGCAAAATTGAGGAAGCGCGGGCCGCCGATCCGGAGCGCCCCATATTTGTCATGGGCCTCTCCGCAGGCACCGCCGTCGCCCTTTCCGCCATTGAACAGCTCGAGCAGGGCGTCACCGTCGACGCCGTTGCCCTGCTCTCGCCATCGGTCTCGGCCCGCCGCGATCTCACCAAGGTCATGCCCAGGGTGCGTTACGGCCTGTTTGCGACCTGTAGCCGAAAGGATGCCATCCTCAGCGGCATGGTCGTCAATGCCGACGGCGGCAGCGGGCCGCCCGCCGGAATCAATGGATTTTCCCTCGCAAAGTACGGCCGCCGCGCCGAAGCCGCCTACCGCCGCGTGTATAATCTGCCGTGGCGCAGCGCCTACGTCGAACACGACTGGGACGGCGGACACGTGTCCGTGACCAATGCCCGTTTCATCGCAAACGTCATCATCCCGCGGCTGACGGCACAGTGGCAGCATCCGCTGGACCGGTCGGTCGCCCAGAATGCACAGATACGGCGCTCCGCGGAAGCAACTGAGCTCGAGCATGAATAATCTCCGTTACATCGTCATGGTGCTTGCGCTGGCGGCGCTGTCGATCGGCGGATGCGCCGGCGGAGGCTCTGCCTATCGCCTGGGCCTCGAGGCCGAGCGCGAGGGCCATGCCCACGTCGCCTACGATCGTTATCTCGAGGCGGCGCGAACGTCGCCGGACAACGCGCAGATCGCCTCGGCCATGCGTCGCGTCGCCCCCACGGCGGCGACCTACTGGACGGCCCAGGCACGAATTGCCCACAGCCAGGGCCGCCATGCCGATGCGTGGAAGGCCGGCATGCGGGCCCTCGATATCCGTCCCGACCAGGAAGAGGCGCTGCACCTGGTGCAGGCGCTCGAACGCGAACACCCGCAGGACATCAATGCCGCGCGCGTGGCATGGCTGAAGCGCGGCGTGCGCACGCTGCCCGCCGCCCCGCGAGTCGCCACGGCGGCGCCACGCCGGGACGTGCCTTCGGTTTCGCGGGAAGAACCGTCAGAAGCAGGTGAACCGTCTCCGCACGAGGAATGGAGCCCCGAGACGCCGCCGCGCGAGCGCATTGCCCAGGCATCGCCCGAAGATACGAGCGCCGATGAGCCTCCGCAGGTAGGCCCCCGCGCAGAGCCGGCGCCGCGCGAAGAGTGGACCGCCGAAACGCCGCCGCCGCGCGTGCGCGAGCGCGTCGCCCAGGCCCCGCCGCGACCGCGCCGCAGTGCCCCGCCGCCGCGCCGCATGATGATCGAGCGACCGCGTCCCGAGCCCGAGCTTGTCGACGCCATGACGCCCGACGACGACGGCCTGCCCGTGCTGACGTTGACGCTGGCCGAGCGCGACATGGAAGACGAACGCCGCGTCGGCCTCATCGATCACGTGTCGATCGAGCTGTGCGATGTCGACGACGACAACGGCGGCGAGGTCGATGTCGACCTTTTCGAGGGCAATCGGCGCATCAGCAAGATCCGCGGCCTGCCGGTCGGTCGCTCCCGCCTCTTCCGCAGCCGCTCGGGAACCTGGTTCCGGCTCAAGGTGCTCAAGGCGCAGAAGGACCCCGCCCTGGTCTACCTCGCCGTCTACGTCGCTTCCTGATCCGCGTATGGGGTGCCATGCCGAAGCGCAGCGCCGGCATGCTGGGCGTCAAATCACCAGCCTTCTCACGACAGCGAACAAATCCACCAACTAAATCTCCCCAAGTGCCATGCCGACGCCCCGGTCCAAATGGGTACCAGAATGGGTGCCATGCCGAAGCGCAGCGCCGGCATGCTGGGCGTCCAACTACCGTGACCGTTGACACCGTACATCACCGGGCCCGGCCTTCCGGCCTACGGCGCCATCTACGCCTACGAGGAGGATTCGTCACTGGTCTCCGTCATCGGGTATAATTCCAGCGACACGACCGAACTGTTGACCGTCACCCGCGACTGGGAGCTCGACCGCGACGTGCTCAATTACATCGACAACGCGTGGGCCTACGGCGGCACCACCAGCATCTCGAAGTTCGACTACGCCACCGACATGCTCGGCCGGCGCGAGCACATGGTGACGACGGGGGCGGCCTTCGGCGCCAACAGCCGCTTCACGCTGTTTGACTACAACACGCGGAATGAGTTGACCGAGTCCGATCGCTACAACGGCAGCAACCCCGCAGACACCAGTAGCGCGGTTTCGACGCAGCAGTACACTTTCGACTACGACCCGATCGGCAACCGGCTGAGCTACACTGGCGGCGCCGAGGCAGTTGGCTCGTACACGACGAACAGCCTGAACCAGTACACGCACACGACTTCGCCCAACTGGACATTCGTTTACGACGCGGACGGCAACATGACCGAGGACCCGTCGTACGAGTACACCTGGGATGCCGAGAACCGGTTGATCGAAGTGGTGCCGAAGAGCCCCGCGCCCGGGCGGCACAAGGTGCAGTTCGACTACGACTATCTTGGCCGCCGCGTGCGGAAGCGGGCCTACGACTACGTGAGCGGTCAGTACCAGACCACGCCGGTGCTCGATCTGCGGTTCGTTTACGATGGCTGGAATCTGCTGGAAGAGCTCGACGGGTTGTCCAGCAACCACCCGCTGCGGAAGTACACGTGGGGCCTCGACCTGTCGGGCATTCACGGGCAGAACCTGACGAGTGCCCCGGCTGCGGCACCGGCGGGCATCCACGGCGCGGGCGGCGTCGGCGGACTACTTGCGACGCTCTGGACCCAGGGCACCGCCAACGGCTCCGATGACAAGAAATTCGCGTACTTGTGCAACGGCAATGGCGACATCTGGCAGATGGTGGATCTGACGACGACCGGCAACTGGTCGAGCACGAAGCTGATCGCCCGCTACGAGCATTACCCGTTCGGCGGCCAGCTCTCCGTGGTCGGCAGCGGCAGCTTCCCCACTAGTGGCGTGGCGGCGGCGAACCCGTTCCGTTTCTCGACGAAGTACCGCGACGGGGAGACGGGGCTGTACTACTACGGGTATCGGTATCTGAAGCCGCAGTATGGGAGGTGGTTGTCGAGGGATCCGGCGGAGGAGCAGTGGGATATTAACCTCTATCGTGGCGTATTCAATGCTCCGACTGGCGTAATCGACACTGACGGCCGTGAACCTCGATGGTTGCTTCCATGGGATCCTTCCGACTTTCATGTCATTGAGGGATTTGGATACTCATTCTTAGTGAATTATAGCCCAGTTGTTGCCAACCAGCCTACAACTGCTCCAGTTGTCAATCTCGGTCCCAATGACATTGCCGTGAATACTGCGGTTTCCATAAGTGTCGCTCCAACACCATCGGCGAAAAAGCCGAAATGCAGGGTGGTACTACTTGAGCCCCATTACATAACCGAGGATGACTTCCTACCTGGGATTTACCGGGAATATCGAGCTCCTGGGAAATGGTCAGGGGGGCCAATAGGATACGAATTCATGGTATGGTATAACAACGAGTCATGGACTGGGTCTGCAGAGATATGGAAGGGTCCTAGGAGTCTGCGAGCCTCACTAAGGGTTTCTCTAAAGTGTGGTGAGGACTGTGCTATTTATTGGAGTCCACCGAAGGGGAACAGCGGTAGTAGTAATGAACTATCAGCTGCTGTAGACTACTCATGGTTCACAACTAACAACGAGCGGCGAGTTACTTTTGACATAAGCGCCGGCGTTGCATACAAGGGCAGTACCACTACTACCACGAGTGTGACCTTTGTCGGTGGGGAGGGTGCTGTATCACTCCAAGGAGGCGTAAGCACAACTGTCAATTCCACTGGAGAAGAGTCAATTAGTAGAGGCTTGGTTCGACTAGTGTATGAATGCATTGAGTGCCCGGCTCAATCTGGAGAATCTAATCCATAGCACTATCCGACCGATTGCCGCACTACGAATGCGTCAACGAGTTATTCTAATGCCTATGTAAATGTCAAGCGCATGAGCTACAAAACGCCGATATCCAGACTCCAAACCACTCTAGTGGCACTTGCCATAATTGGTTTTCTCGTCGCCACGGTCGCAATTACAATTCGGATTGCGCGAACACCGGTGAATCAGCTCAGTAATAAAGCACTGTTAGGCATGTTGCAGCGGTATCGGAGCCAGTGTTCGATTAATGCTGATGGGCTATTAGAATGGCCCGCCAGTGCAGCATCGCAGTCGGCCCGGATTGTCTACCGTGAGGTGGTGCGGCGTTTGACGTCAGGCGAACTGAGTGACTCAGACTTGCATTTGCTCTTGCGGGGCATGGTATTGATTGGTTTCTGTAAGCACTCTGGGGTATCGCACGCCACGCACAAGATTGCAATTTATCTACTTGAGCCCGGGGCTACAATTGCGAGCATTACCAATAAAGTATTATTTGAGAATCCGCTTGAAGTGAGATATGACGGATACATACAAAGCCGTGTTACCGTTTCGAATGCCATAGGCAGCCCATTGTATGAACTAGACCTATATATGAGTATTCCCGAAACGACGCAACATGTGACGGTCACTGGGAGCATTGCATTGAGGTGGGGAAATACAGACAATTCTGTGTTGCGTGTACCGGTAAACGCGACGTTCGTGCGGTCGCACAAAGATTCAACCATGTGGATTGCTGAGCGCATGTTGTCAAGTCACTAACGGGAAAATAGGGACATTTACCGGTTTTGCGATGCCGACGGTAAAGGTGGGACAGCTACCGGTAAACGGTGTAATGCCGCCGGCACTCAGCAGATCTGCACGCGGATTACGACGAGCGAGGGTGCAACGGAGGCGAATCGGGGCAGCCGTAGGGTGGAGCACCCAATAGCATGCCGACGCCACCCCGGCAATACTGCCCACGCCGGAAATCCCACCGTAACCGTTGTTCTCACTCCCTGGGCCACTGTTCCCGCGTCGGCATGGCGCCAAGCTACCGCTGCCACGGCTTCTGGTGGAACGGTGATCTAATCTATTGAGTAGAAAAACCCCCGTGCAAGGCGCGCGTGCCTAACGGGCGCTTTGTCGGTTTGATTCGGTTTGATTCACTTGCGACCCCGAATCAACCGCCCGTATGACGGGCTGTGACGGGCTGTGACACTTGGGGCGTGACACAAAATTGAAAAAAACGGACGCCGGTCAAATCCATGCCTGCACCCCCGCGATTCCGTCGAGAGGACAATTCCTTCGGGAAGTGGCAACATGGGGGAAAGGAGCATTCGCGGGGGGCAGTTGCGCCGGAGACGTCGGCTTGCCGCCGGGGGGCTCACGGCTCTTCACATCGGCACTCGGAGCCCCGTGCACAGCCCGGGGCTCTGTTCGCAACGCGACCCGCTCGCCACAAGGCGTTGTTCTCGCGGCTTCCTGCATGGCGAAGCGCTGCGAGCCGCGACCCGCCGTCGGTCACATGTACATCCCGCCGTTCACGCCGATGATCTCGCCGGTGATGAACGACGCCGCCGGGCTGGCGAGGAAGACGACCGCGGCGGCCACTTCCTCGGGCTTGCCCAGCCGGTGCATGGGTGTCATTTGTCTGACATATTCGAGCGTCGCCTCGGGCACCTCGGCCGTCATGTCGGTCTCGATGAAGCCGGGGGCGACGGCGTTGACGGTGACGTTCTTGCGGGCGAATTCGCGGGCGAGCGTCTTGGTGAGTGCCATCAGGCCGCCCTTGGCGGCGGCGTAGTTGGCCTGGCCGAAGTTGCCCATCTGGCCGACGATGCTGGTGATGTTGACGACGCGGCCCCAGCCGGCCTCGATCATCGGGCCGATGAGCCGGTGAATGACCATGGCCGGACCGGTGAGGTTGACGTTGAGCACCTCGTACCACATCTCGCGGTTCATCTTGACGAACGATTTGTCGCGCGTGATGCCGGCGTTATTGACGACGATCTGCACCGTGTCGAAGTCATTCCGCACCTCGGCGACCATGCGGTCGTTGTCCTCGTGCTTGGACACGTCGCCCTGGTAGACCTCCGCCCGGCGGCCGAGCTTGCGGATCTCAGCGGCGACGTCTTCGGCGGGCTCGCGGCGATGGGCGTAGTTGAGCGCCACGTCGGCCCCCTCGTGCGCCAATGCCAGCGCAATGGCCCTGCCGATGCCGCGCGATGCCCCGGTGACCAGACTGACTTTGCCTTCCAGCACGCCCATGATTCGGTTCTCCCCGGTTTCAGAAAGAGATGTCAGGTTCGCGGCGGCGGCCGCCGTGCAAACGGGCGCCGCCGCGGCGATGAATCCCGCGCTCGCGCCGATGGCTCCGCAGAGATGCGGAAGAGGACTGAAACCGTTACGTGGCCCATCCTAACGACGCGGGATAGCGTTGTCCAGAAATGATGCCGCCCGCGCATCAATCGCCCGCGTCGATCAACGCGCCGGTCGGCGAATCGAGCTCGGCAAGGAAGCGCCGGTAGGCAGGCGCGAAGCGGCCGGCGTTCGCCGCGCCGTCCTGCGCGAGCTCGCGCGCCTTGTCGAGTTGCGATGTCCTGAGATAGGAAATGATGATCGCCTGATCGACGGCGACGCGATCATTCTCGTAGAGCTTCTTGCGGGCCGCGAGCAAGAGCGGCAGGGCACGATCGTAACGCCCGCGCAGCTGGTGGAGCCGGCCGCAGTAACGCTCGGTCTGGCCCGACGACGCGGCGCCGTGTCGCAGGAGAAACTCGCCGCGCTCGATCGCCTCGTCGGCCCTGCGCTCGTCGTCCGCGCTCAGCGAGCCCGACAGTTGTTGCCGGCAGACCAGCTCGAAGTAGGTGTATTCGATCTGCCACGATGTGTAGAGCGGGACATTGCGCTGGGCGATTGCATACATCGCCGCCGCGTCGGCCAGTTCTCCGCGGCGTATCAGCACGCGACCGACCATACCGGTGATGGGCCGCCTCGCGCCGGGGTGCGAGGCGGGACTCTGCCACTTGCGCGCCGCCTCAAGCACGTCCGCCGGCATCCGGGCTTCGAGTTCCCGGGCAACGCGGTCGAATCGCTCGAAGGCATCCGGATTCGAGCGGCGATAGAACGGAATATCGCACAGGACGCGCAGGGTGTGGGCGACGCCGTAGCGATCGTACAGATTGTCGCCCAGCCTGTTCATATACACCTCGTCGGTGGCGAGTGCATCGAAGGCCGCGCCGCTGATCTTCAGCGGGCCGTCCACATCGACGAGGCGTCGCGCGATGGAGCGCGCGAGCAGGGCCTGTCCGGCGAGGCTGGGATGAACGTGATCGTCCATGAGTTCCCAGCCGACGATGCCGTGCGGGCTGGCGTCGCGAAATGACTTTCGCACGTCGCAGAGCCATGCCCCGGTTTCCCCGGCTGCCTGCCGGATGGCGCGATCGGCGGGTTCCGGGGCCCGCCACGGCATGGGGTCCAGATCGATGGCGAGCTGGAATTCGGCCAGCGCCTCCTGCTCCCGTGTCAGCCATACAAGCGCCCGGCCGCGTTCGAAGTGGGCCCCGGCATGATCCGGGGCAAGGGCCAGTGCCGCGCGGGCGTCGGCCTCAGCGGCGGCGGCATCGAGAGCGGCGCGCGATCGCGCACCGGCCAACAGCGCGTCGCACTTGTTTTTGTCGGCGGGCGGCAAATGGTCGACGCGCGGTTCGCCGAGGGGCGCAAGGTCGCGCTCGTTGCAGGGCAGGGTGCACAGCATCACGGCGACGCCGCGGCGGCGGCACCGCCGGGCCAGCTCGATCAGATTCTCCCGCAGGTTTCGCTCGGCGGCGGCGCGCAGGGGATCGTCGGCGGCGACGCTGTCGTTGCCGATCATCATTTCCATCAGGGTGCGATCGCCGCGGGCGGCCTCGCCGCCGGGCGCAAGGAGCCCGCCCGTGAATTGTGACAGTGCCGTGGCACGAATTGCCCGGTGCAGGCGAAGCGCCCACGGAGCCTGGCCGGCGGCATGCATCGAGGCCACGCCGTAGGCGCCGTAAAATTCGTTGTGGCCCGAATAGACGACGACGAGATCGGGCTCGTATTCCAAAGCCTGCGTCGCCATGTCGAGCACGGGGAAGCTGGCGACGGCCGTTGTGCCGAGGTTGATGACTTCGACGCGCCGATCGGGCCAGGCATCGGCAAGCATGGCCGCCAGGAATGCGGACGGCGCCAGGCCCATCGGCTGCGGAAAGCCCTTGATCGCCGATCCGCCGGCCAGCACGATCCGAGTCGTGTTGGCGGGCTTGGGCGACAGAAAGGTGAAGGTGTTGATCGAGCCCGGCTTGTTGCGCCGGGCATCGAAATAGGACGCGGGGCCGGGATTGTCGGTGATGCAGATGGTGCCGGCCGCGGTCGATCCGATCTCGACGATGACGGGCGGGAAACCACCGTAGCCGCAAAGCCTCAACAGGCCCTCGGCCACGCCGAGAAGCAGGAACGGAAACAACATGCAGATGATGATGAAAAGCCGGCGGCGGCGGATGCGCCGCGGCGACGGCCCGGGCTTTGGCGCGGCGGCATTCGTGGCGGCGTCGGCATCGGATGAGCGGCTACTCACGGCGGATCATCGTCCTCGCGATCGGAATGCCGTCAAGCGCCTGTGCGAAGACGTTCCGCACAGGCAAAAAAAACGACCCCCGCCTTCTAGCTGAAGCCGGAGGTCGTAGAAGAAGCTTGTGGCGTGATGAACAGTCTACGCGCGAGTCGGCAATCAGCGCCGGCGTCGCGTCATGGCGACCACGGCCAGGGCCAGCAGGCCGAGCGTGGCAGGCTCGGGAATCAGCGTGTAGGACAGGGGGTGGGCGTCCGAAGCCTCGCCCCAGTCGGCCACCTGCTGATTGGGATTGCCCAGCGAATCGATGGCGCCGTCGCCACCGCCGCCGCCGCTGGAGAAGGCATCGAACCAGAACTTATCGCCGATGCCCAGTCCCAGGTTGCTGAAGGGCGTGCTGATCGTCACAGTGCTGCCGGACTTGCTGATGGTAATGTCGTTGTTGGGGACGGGATCGTACGTGGCCTCGATCCGGTTCCAGGTGCCGGTGTAGTTGTACAGTTCGGCCCCGTTGCCGCTGTCGACCCAGCTGCCGATCCAGTAATCGGCGCCGTCGGGCATGCTGATCGGCCGTGCCCAGCCGTTGCCGGCCGGATCGCCGCCGGGCGTCGTATCGAAGATGACCAGGTACTTGCCCCAGTCTGTAGCCTCAACATCGGCGCCCAACGTGAAGGTGAAATAAAGATCGGTGGCGTCGTTGGTGACTTCGACCGAGAGGATGTCGAGAATGCCGCCGCCGCCCACACCGGGGAACGTATCGCCGGCGGAGTCGTTGTACAGGTCGGCGTGAACCGGTGCCGCCGCAGCGACACACACGAACGCGGCTGCCAGTAGCTTCTTCATTTCCAGTCTCCTTGATACCTGCGTACTCGGATGCCCAGCGCCCGCCGATCGAGATCGGCGCGATCAGTTCGCTGACGCGAGCCCGGAAGCGCGTTGGATCCGGTCGAGCGACCGGCGTGAATTGATCCAGGGGCGCTTCTTTCCTTCTGCAAAAACATTTTACCGCGACTGTATTGCGGAATACAAGCATTTCATCGCCGGCGGAAGTGGCTGGTTTTCAGGGCCGTCAACCGCCCGCGGATTTTTCCTCACTGCCATGTGCGCGGGGGCATCCTCTCGCGCCTGTAGCCGGACTCCGGCAAGTCGATCCTCTGCTCCCGCAGGAGGTTCCGTGCTGCCAAATCCGGAGACCGGAAGGGCCGACTCATGGGCCGAGAATCACATCCACGAACGGCTGGATATCGGCCCCGTTCAGGGCCCCATCGCAGTTCATGTCCGCCGCCGGCTCGAATGTCTCCAGATCGGCGAGGATCCAGAACAGGAATGCGGCGATATCATTCTGGTTGACTTGCCCGTCGTGGTTCACGTCGCCGGGCCCGCTGTTTCCGCTGATCGACTGGATGCCGGTGTAGGCCTTCTGGGCGACGCGCGTCGTTCCGTTGGGCAGCGTTTCGAAGGCGACCACATCGACTCGATGATTGCCCGCGAGAAGGCTGCCACGCGTCAGCGTGAAGGTATCGAAGTTTCGCGTGGCCCGGGCGATGCCCTGGAGGGCCTTGGCGACCAGGTCGGTGCCTTCCTGGAAGTCGACGAAGATGTGGACGCGGTCGACCGAAGTCTCGGTCGCCTTGACCACGAAGTTCACCGGCAGCGACGTGATGTCGCCGTCGCAAGTGTCGCCGGGGGCAACCAGGTCGAAATCCGGCTCCGCCAGGTCCACATAGATGACGATGCGGAACTCTCCGAACAGTGGTTGCGTGCCGGCGGGGCGATGGCGAAAAGCGCGGACGGTGATGTAGTGATAGCCCTCGCCGAGGGCCGCGGCGTCGATCGTCTGGCGATAGGCACCGCTCCCGCCGGTAAAGCGAGGCGAGTTTTCCGTCAGGAAGTCCTCAAACCCGTACAGCGGCTCGCCCAGTGTCAAGTAATCGACACCACCGTTGCCGTTGTCGTCGGCGAAGCCGGAGTCGATCCGGAAGACGGCCAGGTCGTCGGTGTCCGGATCGAGGGGATCGGTATGCTCGGTCTGGAGCAGAATGTCGAATGTCGGGGACGTAACGATGGTGACCGGATTGACGCGCTGCACAGGATCGGGCGTGCCGGGCGTATCCGGCGGCGCGACAGTCGTCGTGGCATTGGCGATGGACAGCGTGCCGGTCGGCACGGCGGGGCCGTAGACGACGTAGCCGCGGCCGTGGAAGGTGCCATTGCTGTTGCGCTGGCGCGGTACCGCCAGGTTGTTGATTGCGCCGGCGGCCCCGACGATTATTGTTTCGGGGATGGCGTTGAGCGGATCCACCACCGGATCGGCCGCATTGCCGGTCTGTTCGTGCAGGCGCGTGCCCTGGGGAAAGGCCGTCGTGACGTTCAGGGTGTTGATGCCATTGGCGTGGCTGTCGTTGACGGCCACCAGGACGTTGTCCTCGCTGCCGGGGCTGCGCCGGGTGAAGACCATGACGTCGGCGCGGTTCGCATTGAGCGGGATGAAGAAGCCGCGTCCGTACTGGTGTCGCAGCCGCACGAGAGTCGTGATGTGGCTGCTGCCAAGGCCGATGGCGTCCTTGCGGCTGTCGGGCCGGGGGAAGTCTCCGGCACCGAACTCCAGGGCATTGTGATAGACCACGCAGGGCCCGGTACGCATCAGCACGTAGGCCTGGGCCGTGATGTCTTCATTGGGGAAGCTGTTGTCATGGCTGGTCACGTGGTGGACGCCGATGGTACCGTTGTTGAAACCGTCGATATTGTCCACTGACGCACCCAGCACGTTGTCCCAGTGACCGCCGCCGGCGGCGCCGATGATGTCGCGAAGCTGGCCCGCCTCGTTCAAGTCGAGGGCGTCGCGATTGCCGAACTCCCAGCCGACCGCCGGCCAGCCGGGCCCGCCGTTCTCGCCGGGCTTGCGCACCCAGTTCACCATGTTGCCGTTGCTTTCGACGGACTCGGAAAAGGAGTAGGGAATCTTCGCGTTGCCGTCGAAATCGATCCAGCGGTTGTGCACCGACGCGTCCCAGAGGTTGTCCCAGAACCAGGTGGGCATGTGCTTAGCGGCGTCGAGACGGAAGCCGTCGACGCCGAGCACCTCCAGGTAGTATTGCGTGGCCCGCAGCAACAGAAAGGTGGCGCTCTCGGGCTCGGCGTCGCCAAGTGCCGGATCGATGGCATTGTATGGATAGAAGGTGTACTGCGGGGGGCCGGGATTGCGGCTGGTGCCGGGATTTACCGGGGAATAGCCCGGCAGATCGCGGTCGGGATAGAGCCGGGCGTTGGCGGCATTGGGCAGATTACGAATCGCGGTCGGCGGCATGGGAATATTGTCGGGATCGGCGGCGACAGGATGGCGAATCCACTCGTATCCGGCGCCGCCGTGGGACACGTCGATGTCGATCAGCCCCAGCAACCGGCCGTTGAAGAGGTCGTAGCAGCCGCTGCCCGGATTGGTCGATTGCGGGCAGGGATTGGTGTAGGCATTGAAGTCGCCGTAGGCGTCGTGCGAATAGCTGAGGGCGAAGCCGGGATAGCCGCCATTCTGGATGAATGATTGGCCGTTGTTCAGGAATGGATCGCCACCGGACGTGTTGTCCCAGGCGGCGTTGTGATTCATCAGCCAGTCGACGTATACATGGGCAGAAGCGCGATGGTACTGCTCGACGAGCAGACGCAGCCCCGATTCGCTGCCGTAGCGCGTCGGATTGGCGTCGGTCCCCAGATCGAACCGGTCGAACAGGTCGTAGCCGATGCCATTGACGCCGGCGGCCGACCGCTGCGGCGGCGGCAGCCAGGTGCCGTCGTAACCGGCCATGAAGATATCGGGCATGCGATAACGGATCGAATCCCATTTGGATTCGAAGTATTGAATGATCGTCACGTCGGCTGCGGCCGGGGCGGCCGAAGACAGCGCCAATGCGACGACCATGGCAGCGCACACAAGTCTCATGATGCCACAAATCTCCTCATGGCGCTGCGGAACGCCTGAGCCACGTGTGTTGAACTGCCGCCGAGTCATCATGGCAGCAGGATGCCCACCAGCGCAGGCACGTCGCGACCGTCGGTGAATGTGTCACCGTTCACGTCAGACTTCAGAAGCGGGCACACGTTTGTATTCGTGCCAATCAGCACGCCGACAAACGCGGTGATATCGTCTTCGTCGACGTCGTCGTCGCCGTCGATATCCGCCGGATTGTTGCCGCACGTCTGCGGGGCGAGCGTGTAACTCAGGAACTGGTTGCCGGGGAATAGCAGATTGTCGCCGAGGTTCACGCCGGTGGCGTTGCCGAGATTACCGTGAGCTCCGGTGCCCAGTGGCGGCAGGAACTGGTTGGACAGGTAGCCGAATTGTCCGGTGACCAGCGCCAGCATTCTCACTGGCAGACCATCGCCGCCGGAGTCGACGTTGGGCAGGCCCAGATCGACGAGCGGAATGTCGAACTCAATTCCGGTTTCCGCAAGCAGCGGATCGCCGATGGTGTTGCTGCCGGGGGTGCAAAGCGCGTTGGTGACGCCGGTCAGGTTGCTGTCGTTGAAGGCGACCTGCATGCAGTTGGTATTGCCGGCGTTGGGCGGCAGCGTCACGTCGCCGAACTCGGTGTAGTTGTTCTGCGTGGCGAGCGGGGTTCCACCGATCTGCGACGGGATGTTGGAGCCGTCGAACGTCACCGGTGTGAAGTACTGGGCGTTCATCGCCACGCTGTAAGTGGCTGTCTGGCTGTTGGCATTTGCGGGCAGGTTGAACGTGTTGCCCAGGTTGGGCACACCGCCGCCGAGGCCCGGCAGCACCTGGTTGCTCCAGAACCCGCTGTTCGAACAGACACCCGCGGTCAGCCTGATCTGGCTGCCGTCCAACGGTGCGCCGATGTCGGCCCGCGACAGCGAAAACACAAAGCCCGACACCGCCAGGGCCGCATTCTCGACCTGATTGGTCAATCCGTCGGTATCGTCGTCGGCCGTGTCGTCGGCGGAGTTTGAGTTGACGCCCGTTCCGTTGGAGTTATCCACGGCAAAGACGTTGGCGCCCACACTCGACTGAAGCGTCAGATCGATGATGCTGACTGGTGAGGTGTTAACCAGGTCCACCAGTTGCGCCGAGGCATTGCCGCCCGGCCGACGAAGGATGATCGCGTAGTCGGCCTCGTTGTCCAGATCAAGCGCGTCGCCATTGATCGATGTCAACTCGCCCGGGAAGCCGGGGATGTTGGTGGCAAAGACGCTGCTGCCCTGGGCCGGCACCGTGTCGAGGAACAGGAACACCACGTTGCCATTGCCCTCGAGATTGCCCGTAAGGCCCACGTACAGGTTGTTGAGGTCATTGCGCACAAACAACCGGTTGATTTCGCTGCCGTTGCCATTGGCCACCGGCGGCAGCAGCTCTCCGCTGTCGCTGTTGCGGGCGGTTCGACCGATCGTGCGCGTGAAATTGGTGTTCAGATTGGTCAGATAGATCGTGAACATGTCCGCCGGCGCCGAGGGATCATTGCGCTGAATCAACAGGCCATAATCGGGCCGGAAGCCGGTATCGAGCGACAGGCCGTTCAGCCCCGGTTCGCTGCCACCATTGCCGCCCAGCGGGCCCGGCGGCGGAGTGATGCCTGCAATGGTCTGGTTGCCGGTTCCCGCGTTGGTATCCAGAAGCAGGATGCAGGCATTCTGGTTGTTTTCCAGGTTGCCGGTCACCGCGATCTTCAGCCGATCGTTCGTGTTTTTCACGAACAGTCGATCGAGTTCCGAACCCGGCGGATTGGCCGGCGGAACCGCGACCGAGTCGCCGAAGCACGAGAAATTATTCTGCGTGGCCAGCGGGGCGGCGGGCAGGAATGCGGACGGAATGTTCTGTGCGTTGAATGCGAGCGGCGCGCCGGAACCGGGGTTGAGTGCAACCGACAGGAACTGGTCGCCGGGGAAGTTTTCCAGATCGACGATGTTGGGCGGGTCGGCGGCGGGCGCATGATTGCCGATGCAGGCCACGGTGCCGCCGGAGTACTCGGTGATCGCGAGCGACCAGGAATTCAGCGTGCCGGTGACGCCGCTCACTGTGTCCGTGACCGTCAGGGTCCACGTGGCGTTGGGATCGACATCGTTGAAGGTGAGCAGGGACTCGGCTGGCTGCACGCCGGGCGCACCTTCGCTGTCGAAGACGATGTTCAGGTTTGATCCGACGGCCGTGCCCTCCTCGAGCAGCAGCACTTCGCGCGCCGACTCCTCGTGACGCAGCGAGATCGAGAGCTGGCTGATGTCGGGATGGGTGATGTTCACGCCGACGTTGAGATCGGTCACGCGATCGATGGGGCCGGCGAGGTCCACGAGGCGGCTATCTGCCGCGGGCGTGGCATCGTCGGGAATCGCGAGCGGAAGGGGGGCGCCGGTGACGTTCACCGTCTCCTGCTCCGGAACCGGATTGGTCGGATTCAGCGGCGGCAGGAACTGGTTACTGATGAATCCGCTCGCGCTCACGATGCAGGCGGAGACGCGAATCGTACTGAAAGGCGAGGCCGCCAGATCGCTCAGGCTCAGGGAAAAGACGACGCCGCTGTCAGCCGTCGCTGCCAGGTCCTCCTGCCGGATGGGATCGTCGCCGATGATGCCGGTGATGCCCTCGAGATTGCTGAGATCGGCTGAGAAGGCATTCAACCCCGGATCGGTGTGATCTGACGAGTCGATGCGGAATGAGAGCGGAAACTTCACGCCCGAGAACTCGGTCGCCTGCAACAGCCCGTTATGCTGGTTGTTGCCGCGCCAGTACATGGCAGCCCAGGCCGGGGCAAAGCCATCGTCGAATGTGACGCCGTTCATGTTGAACAGCGGCAACTGATCATTGTCGGTATGGCTGAGCGTGTTGAGTACATTGGAACCGAAATCGCCTACATCGATAAAGACGATGATCGTGTTGCGATCGGCCTCGGCCGACGGGATGTTGCCGGTGACGCCGATGTAGAGCTTGCTTGCATCGTTTCGCACCCAGAGCTGGTTAATCTCGCTGCCGTTTGATGCGACGGGCTCGAAGGGCCGCGCATCGGCAAAGCAGGTGAAATTATTCTGGATGGAGACAGGCGGGCCGTAGTCGTTGGCGATGATGTTGCCGTCGATATCGGTCTGTTTCAGGACGCCGTCGAGGGTGCCGGCCGGCGCGGAACCCGGGCTGCTGAGACCGAACTGAAGGCTCTGCAAACCCGGCCACGCGTTGTCGTCTGAAAAGTCAATCACGTTGGGCGGCTCGGCCAGCGGGCTGTGATTGCCGACGCAGCTCACGCCCCCGCCGTTGCCAAGGTTGGTGGGATTCAGCGGTGGGAGGGACTGGTTGGAGATGAAACCCGAGTTGCTTGCGATGAAGGCCTGAAGCGTGATGGTGCTGGAACTGGTCAGCCCCAGATCCGCAAGTTCGATTGCGAGTTCGACGCCGGTCACCGCGGACTGGGCGTTTTCGGTTTGCAGGCCGGGATCATTGGCCGGTTCGTCATTGACGCCTTCCAGATTGTCGTTGTTGACGGCTAAGTGCACGCCCTCGGTCAACACGGTTCCGGTCTGTGGGGCGGGATCGCGCAAATCGATGAGGCGGCCATTCTGTACGCCCTCGACGTTCCAGATGGCGATGACGTATTCGGGGGCGAAATCGAGCGTGACGCCGTGCACGTTGCGCAGGGCGGCCGACGCATCCGTGCCGGCGCAGGGGCACGTGCCGGCGCAGTCGGTGAAGGCGAGGTCGACGCAGGGCTGATCCCAGGCGCCGCCGGCATCGCAGCAAAGCGGATCGATGCCGCAGACGCAGGTCTGACAGGGGCCGTCATCGCAGCCGGGTGTCTCCTGGGCGACACAGCAGGTCGACGCGCTGAAGGTATTCAGCGTCGCGGTGCCGCCGTTGTCGCCGGTGTCGATGAACACCAGGACGGTGTTTTCCTGATCGTCGGTGCGCGGGGTGTTGCCGGTGATGCCGATGTACAGATTGGTGTTGTCGTTCAACAGGAACAGTTCATTGAGCTCGCTGCCTTCGGAGGGCTGCGGATTGGGCGGGCTCACGTCGCCGAAGCCGGTGGGATTGTCCTGCACGGCGCTGGGGCTGCCGGCATACTTGGTGGGGATGTCGGTGCCGGTGACGGCGGGGAGCCCGGAACAATCGCCGGGCCCTGCGGACACGGGCTTGTGGCTCGACGCAAAAATGATCGCACAGGCGGTGAACGAACAGCCGGAGACACGCAAAAGACGCATCACTTTCCACCTCCGTGACAGCTTTGTGGTTTTTCAAACTCGCGGCCGGGGGAATTTCGAAGTCCGGCGGAATCGAGCCGAGGTGCCGTCGCCGGGTGGCGGCACGGGCATACGCCGCGTCAGTCGAGATGCGGCTATTGTAACGGCGCGTTCCTGCCTTCCCCAAGCCGCTGAGCGGGACAGGTCGCGCCGTGCGCAGGAATATGTTGGTGCGGGCCCTGCGGGGATGGTCCGCTATTCGATCGTCTGAACCTCTGAACTTCGGTTCGAGCCATTGGTGCCTGGATAGCGCGGCTTCGACGCGACAATCGGGCCCCAGAATCGGCTCGACACCTGCTGCATGTCCTCGAAGCTGCCGCTGCGCGCGGGCGTCCACTCGACGTGGCTGTCGACGAGCAGGATGTTCATGCCGTACAGGCCGTGGTTGTCGTCCTTTTCCAGCCGCGTGAACGACTGAACCGTGGTGTCATTCTGGTTGCTCTGATCGGCCATCAGGATGAAGTCGCCACGATCATCGGTCCGCCACAGGGACACGTAGAAATAGCTGATGAACGACTTTTGAAGCTGCGCCTCTTCGCCGGCGGTCTTGGGCAACTGTTCGAAATTCTCAATTTTCGCGGTCGACCAGATGGGCGGCGATGAGGCCTGCGGTGCGTTGTTGCCCTGGTCGCTGGGGCACAGGAGGATTTTCGTCTCCGGCAGATAGGTTGGATACGAGCCGCCCTCGCGCGTCAGCTTGCGTTCCACCACATCGCGTATCAGGCCGGCAAAGTTCGGCCCCCATTGGAAGGCCGACTGGTGCTGCACCGTCGCCAGTTGTTCCACGCTCGCGTACGGATCGTTGAACTTCGGCTTGGCCGGAAACCAGCCGCCATCGTTGTCGCCGGCATAGTGCAGGAAGGACTGGCCGATCTGCCGCAGATTTGAGGCACAGACCGTACGCTTCGAAATTTGTTGTGCGCGGGAGAGGGCCGGCAGGAGGATCGACAGCAGGAGGGAGATGATGGCGATGACGACCAGCAGCTCGATCAGCGTGAAACCGGTGCCGCGGCGACGTCCGATGTCTGCCGTCCGGCGGGCGCCATGCCGCATGGAACGACGCAAGCGGAAGACCGGCCCGCGCGAGTTCGTACCCAAGTGGTTCGGAGTCATGGCCACGACATCCTTTGTAAGTCCGTCGTCTCGACGCCGTCATTCTAGCGGGCGGTAAAACCTTTTACTAGCCCCATTCTGATGTTATCTTGCAGGTCGTTCAGGCGTTTTGTCGTGCAGGACCCCGGGCTATTGCCGCAATGGGCTCGTACTGCCGCGACGCCGTTATCGGTATTATTCCCCTCGATCATGCCGCGGGCACGGCCCCGCGACCATCGGCCGCCCAGGAATGGCTCAACCGCGACCAGCCAGTCGATTTTAACCATGGCAAAGCGCAAATCGGTCAGCATTCGCGACGTGGCAAGGGAAAGCAAGGCATCGCTGACCACCGTCTCGCTGATTCTGAACAACCGGACCTGCCGTATCAGCCAGCAAACGCGCGAACGCGTCATGGGAGCGGCCGAGCGGCTCGGCTATCGTCCCAGCCGCCTCGCACAGGGTCTTCAGAGCCGCCGAGCCGGCTTCTTTGGCGTCATCGTTCCACAACTGCGGCATGCATTTGCCGACGCCTATTTTGGCGAGATCATCAGTGCGATTCAGGAGACGGCATCGCGGCACGCCTACAAGGTCATTCTGGAAGTCGCGCATGAGCAATATGTTGCGACAAAACAGCACCTCGAACTTTTCTATCGCGATTACGTGGACGGCGTGCTCCTCGTCGGCGTGACCAACCGGGATGCGTATCTGAAGGACTTTGCCGGCGGCGAACACGCGGCCCTGATCGTCAACAACTACCTGCCGAAAATCGACTTAAATCACGTCGTGTGCGACTACGGCCAGGCCGGTCGGCTGGCGGCGGAGCTGTTGACGGGGCTGGGCCATCGCAACATCGCCCTGATTCGCGGGGCGACGGAGGTGCAGACGGTGGCCGATCTGCGCCGCGGCTTTGCAGAAGGATTGAAGGCGGCGGGGATCAGCCTTCCTGAAACGCGGGTCGAGGACGGTCTTTACACGGAGGAGGGCGGAGCCGATGCGGCTCGACGGCTTTTCGAGCACACGCCATCCATCACCGGCATCCTCGCTGGCAACGACAAGATGGCAATCGGGGCCATCGCCGGCCTGAAGGGCATGGGTCTGCGAGTGCCCGAAGATGTCAGCGTTATCGGCTGCGACGACATGCACCTGGCGGAGTTCTGCGATCCGCCGCTGACCACCGTGCACACGCCGCTGTTCGAAGTGGGCCAGCGCGCCTGCGAGGCGCTGTTCCAACTGGTCAACGGCAAGGCAAGCCGGGTGAAAGAGGTCCATCCCGTGCGTATGACGATGCGCAAGAGCGCATGTCCCCCGCGCCGCTGACTCACGATACAATCGGAGGCCCCGACGGAAGAACCGCGCGATGGAAGGCAGGTGCTGCATGCATGGGACGAACCGCGTCCTTTTTTTGGCGCCGGATGATAAAACGCTTTTCCATCGGCAAATGCCTTCCCGCATGCACGGTGCGCGCAGCTTTGTGCTGGCGGTCATGGCGCTGGCAGCCTGTTCGGCCGCGCCTGTCGCGGGACAGTCGATCAACCTGGCCGGCACCTTCAACAACTGGGCGACCAGCGATTCGACATGGCGGATGGAAAAGACCGGCGACGGATCGTACGCGCTGGACCGGTTCTTTGATGCCGGCGCGAGCAGCTTCAAGTTTGTGTTCGATGGCTCGTGGAACCGGCATCTGGGCGACGCCGGTGGGGGCCGCCTTGCACAACCGGGCGGCGACATCGCGCTTGTCATCCGGCGGTCCGGCTACTACCGGATCGGCCTGTCGCTTGAGCCGCCGGCGTGGACCATCGAGCCGGCGAAGCCGCGGCGGCCCGTCCCGGTACTGGATGTGAGATGCCTCCGTCATGACACTTACGAACTCAGCGCCGCGCGAAGCGTGCTGCCCGGCGGCGGCGGCGCGGTTGACTTCGAGTTTACGGCCAGTGCGGCCGGCGGCGAGGTCGCGCAGGGCGCCGGCATTCAGGTCGAGAAATTGTCGGAGCGAACGGCTCGCCTCACGATACCTGCCGCCGGCGTCTATAACATCAACCTCGCGGTTCGCGACGATCGCGGCGCAGAACGTACGGGGATTGCCGTGCAATTGGGGGATGCCTTCGATCTCGTCGATGCCGCGACCGGCGAATTCATCCTGCCGCTCGAACGCCTTTCTGCGACGGCGTGGGGCGGCGTCGTTCCGTCAAACACTTCGCAGAAGCTGGCCATTCGGGGCTTTTCCCTTCCCCGGCCATTGCCCGTTACCATTCAAGCGGAACAGTCCAACGAACCACTGCTGGTTCGCTTCGATGTGGAGACTCTCGACGTGACGACCGTTGCCAACGGCTGGCATGCATTCCAGTTCGATCGCGAGGCGATGGAGGGCCTGCCGCAGGACTTCGTGATCGAACGGGTCGAGCTGGTCGGCAGCTTCAACGGCTGGCGGGCCGGTGCGCATCCGCTGCGCCGCGAGACGGCCGACCGGTTTTCGTCGGTAATCGAGCTGCCCGACGGCGTGCACCATTACAAATTCCTGGTGAACGGCGTGGTTCATCTGGAGGATCCGGCGGCCGATCGCGAACTCCGTGCGTCGGACGGCAACGGTGGCTTCAACAGCGGTCTGATCGTGGGCGACGACGCGCGCACCATGGGCCCGCCGGAGCCGGGAAGCATCGTGCGGGCCGGGCTGAAGCACGATCCCGCTTCGAACTGGTATTTTTCGCCGTTCGGGCGCGGCCTCGCCAGCCTGCGGCTCCGCACGCTGGACAAGGATGTCACCAGGGCGGCACTGGCCATACTCTCCACCGAGGGCGAAGAGCTTGCCCGCTATCCGCTGTTTCCGGAGTCGGTCTCGGCCGGCTTCCAGTTCTGGTCCGCCACATTCCGTTGCGGCGGCGAACGCGTGCGTTACCGGCTGGAGGCGTTCGACGGGCCCGCCGGCGTCGTCCTCGGGGCGGGCGGCATCGTCTCGACCGAGGATGCCACGACGACGTCACCGGCCCCGTTCGAGGCGGCCATCCAGCCGGACTGGCAGACGCCCGACTGGGCGAAGACCGCCGTCTGGTACCAGATCTTTCCGGAGCGGTTCCGCAATGGCGATAAATCGAACGATCCGCGGACGACCGTGCCCTGGACGCACGAATGGTTCAAGCCGTACCGCGATCCACACCGCAGACCGGCATCGCGCACCAATGAGGGCGCGCGGTGGAGCTACGAGGAAAAGGGCAAGTTTCACGAATTCATTTACGATCGGCGATACGGCGGCGATATTCAGGGGGTGCAGGAGAAGCTACCTTATCTGCGCGAACTGGGCGTCACCGCCATCTACTTCAATCCGATTTTCCAGGCCCAGTCGCTGCACAAATACGACGCTTCGGACTATCGCCACATCGACGATCACTTCGGGGTGCACAATTCTCTCGCCCAGGTGCGCGGCGAAACGGCCGACCCGCATACGTGGCAGTGGTCCGAGAGCGACAAGGTTTTTCTGGCTTTCCTGAAAGAAGCCCATCGGCAGGGCTTCAAGGTCATCATCGATGGCGTGTTCAACCACGTCGGGCGCGATTTCTGGGCCTTTCGCGACGTGCTCAAGAAAGGCAAAAAGTCCCCATACGCCGGCTGGTTCGACATCGTCAGCTTCGAGCCCTTCCACTACAAGGCGTGGGATCGCGATGACGGTTCGCTGCCGCGGCTCAAGCACGACGATGCCCTGGGATTGGCCCGGCCGGTTCGCCAACATATCTTCGCCGTCACCCGCCGCTGGATGGATCCCGATGGCGACGGCGACCCCTCCGATGGCATCGACGGCTGGCGCCTCGATGTCGCCAGTGATATCAACGAGCACTTCTGGAAGGATTGGCGCAAACTTGTCAAAGAGATCAATCCCGATGCCTATATCGTCGCCGAGCTATGGCAGGAGAGCCGGGCCTGGCTCGACGGCCGCACCTTCGACGCCGTCATGAACTATCCCTTCGCCCGCTCGGCGCAGCGGTTCTTCGTGAACAACAAGCGTGCCATCAAGCCGGCACGGTTCGACGCGGAACTGCGGGAGCAGCTCGCCTGGTACACGCCGCAGGTCAACTACGTCCTTCAGAACCTGTTCGACAGCCACGACACCGACCGCGTGGCCTCGATGTTCATGAACCCGGACCTCGAGTACGACCAGGCCAATCGGCTCCAGGACAACGGCCCCAATTACAACACGGCCAGGCCGACATCCGAATGCTATCGCCGCCTGCTGCCCATGGTCACATTTCAGATGACCTTTCCCGGGGCGCCGATGATTTACTATGGCGACGAGGTGGGCATGTACGGTGCGGACGATCCATCCGATCGCAAGCCGATGATCTGGCCCGACCTGCCCAATGACGATCCCGAGGAGCGCATCGAGCCGCAGTTGCTTGAACACTATCGGCGCATGATCGCCATCCGCCAGGCCTGTCCCGCCCTGCAACTCGGCGCATTTCACACGCTCATGACGGACGACCGGCGAAGGGTGTATGCCTACGCCCGCGTCCTCGGCGACGAGAGCGTCGTCGTGTTCATCAACAATTCCGACAAATCGCACCGCGTCAATGTACCGGTGGACTGGCCCGAGACCGCCCGGATCGTGCGGCTCGACGATCCCGAACAAGCGGAGCTGGTCGCGGCGGTCGCGGACGATTCTGCGTCGCGAACGGCAATTCGCGTCCGGCCCGGGGTTTCGTCAAAATGGCACGTCAAGGATGGCAAACTGGTGGGCGGCACGCTCGCGGGACGCACGGCTGCCATCTTCGCGCGACACGCACCCTGACGCCTGAATTTGATTTTGAAAGCGAACTTATTGTCAGAAGCTGAGATGGACCCTCGAATTTCTGAAATGCAAATACGCGAGACGTGATGTGAGTAATGAAACGTGAGTTTTGACCCGTGAGTTAGTTGAGATGTGAAATTTGAGATCTGAGATTTGGGATCTGAATTCTAAATATAATTAGAGTCTTGAGATGGCGAGCATGGAACCACGTCAGCAGATCACCACATCAGCAGATCACAAAGGCTCCGATCTCCTTTCCCCTTATTCTGTTCATCCTGTTCATCGATGCATCTCTCTCTGACGCAACTGGCACGCGGAACACGATTCGCCGTTGCCCTTGTTGCTGCGGCCCTGCTCGTCTTTTCCTTTAGCTGGGTGTTCGTGATTCGCCCTCTTCGGGCGCGCGGCCTCGCCCCTGGCCAGGTGCAGCTCACGGTCATCCAGTGGGGCGAGGACAACGAGGATGCGATCGTCGCGCAGCTGGTGAAGGATTTTGAGAGCTTGCCCGAAAACCGGGACATCCGCATCAAGCGGGTGAACCTGGGTCAGGCCGCCGCCGTCAACACCAAGCTTCAGACCATGTTCGCCGCCGGCGATCCGCCGGACGTGTTCTATCTGGGCTATGAGAAAGTCGCCGACTTTGCATCGAAAAACCTGCTTGCCGATGTGGAAGAGCTGATCGCCCAGGACCGTGCGGCCGGCCGCGCGACGGTTGACTTGAGCGATTATTTTCCGTCGGTGGTGCGCTGCTTCCAGTTCGACGACGCGACGCAACGCGTCGGCAGTGGCAGGCTTGTGGCACTGCCCAAGGACTTCACCGCCGCCGGCTTCTATTACAACAAGGACCTGCTTCGTCGCGCCGGCGTGGCCGAGCCGCCGGCAGGGGGCTGGACGTGGGAGGAGTTAATCGAAACGGCCCGCGCGGTGGCGAAGCTGCCCGGCTGCTATGGGGCCGACTTCGTCACGTGGGAATCGATGGTCCGCATCTTCGCCTGGACGCACGGCTGCGAATTTGCCAGCGACGACTGGGGCGAATATTACTTCGACGATCCCGAACTTCGCGCCGCGCTGGAAAAACTGCGCGGCTGGTTTCACAACGAACGCCGCACGCTCGTTTCCGCCAAGACGCAGCTTGAGACACATCTCGAGCCCTTTCTCGCGGGAAACGTGGGGCTTGCGGGGCCATTCGGTCGCTGGAAGGTGCCGACCTACCGGCTGATTCGCGACTTCGACTGGGATTTTGCCCCGTTGCCGCACGCCGCCGGCAAGCCACCGCGTAACGGCATCTTCACCACCGGCTGGGGCATTGCCCGCGACACGCCTTACAAGGAGCAGGCGTGGCGATTTGTGAAATATCTGAATGGCCCGCGCGGACAGGCCCTGATGAGCGAGGCAGGGCTTGCGATTCCGGTGCTTAAGAGCGTGGCGTACGGCTCCGCCTTCAGCCAGGAGCACCTTCGGCCGCAGAACTGGCGCGTGTATCTCGATGCGACTGAGTTCGCGCGGCCGATCGACTGGCCGGCCGATCCGCGCTATCTCGAGCAGCTCCGCATCGGGCTGGAGCGCATTTTCAAGCAGGACAATCCGGTCGACGCCATCCTGCCGCGGGTCGCCGCATCCTGGCGCGAGAACGATCGCACCAACCTGGAGAAACAGCACTATTCCCGGGTGAACTGGCGCGTTCTGACGTGGAGCCTCGTGCTGCCGCTTGTCGCGCTCGCGGCGGCAGGCGCGGGGCTGTGGTGGAAGCGTCGCCCGCGCGGGCTGGCACTTGGCGAAGAAACGGCCGGCCTGCTGATGATCAGCCCGTGGGCGATCGGCTTTTTCGCCTTCACGGCGTTCCCAATCGTGATGTCGCTGTTGCTCTCGTTCATGAACTGGAGCGGCATGAGCGCGCTGTCCCATGCGGAATGGGTCGGTCTCGACAATTTCAAGTCCATGGCCCTGCACGACGCCCGCTTTCACCACTCGCTGTGGGTGACGGCGCAATATGCCTTCCTCGCCGTGCCCACGGGGCAATTGGCCGCCCTGGGCGCCGCGTGGCTGCTCAGCCGCGATTGGCGCTCCATCGGCGCCTTTCGCGCCGTCTGGTATCTCCCCAGCGTGCTGGCCGGCGTCGGCATGGCGGTCATGTGGAAGTGGGTCTTCCACCACGAGCACGGCCTGTTGAACAGCGTGCTCGTTCAATTGCTGCCATCTGGATGGCATCCGCCCGCGTGGTTCGAGAAGGATGCCGACACCTGGGCCGTGCCCGCCTTTGCCATCGTCAACCTGTGGACCATCGGCGGTACGATGATGGTCTATCTGGCGGGGCTGAAGGGTATCCCCGGGGAATTGTACGAGGCCGCCGACATCGACGGCGCCGTCGGCTGGCGCAAGTTCGTGCACGTCACGCTGCCGATGCTCAGCCCGGTGATCCTGTTCAACGTGATCATCGCCATCATTGCGTCGTTTCAGGTGTTCACGCAGGCGTGGATCATGACCGGCGGCGGCCCCGGCGACGCGACGCGATTCTACGTGGTGTATCTGTATGGGCAGGCGTTCGACATCCACCGGATGGGCTACGCCTCTGCGCTGGCGTGGCTGCTGCTGATCATCGTCCTGGTGCTCACGCTGCTGGTGATGCGCGGAAGCCGGCGGTTTGTGCATTATGAGGGGTTGAAGGCGTAGCGTTGCCACGAAGGAGCGAAGATCAAAGCCCACCGCGTAATGGTTCGCCGCCTACGGGGCCGAACGGTCGGCCCTTACAAGGCTGCTGTGCGTGAGGAATTCAGGGTGGAAGTGATCGCACCGATGCAGCCGGCAACGTCTCGAAACCAGCCGGCAGCGAATCGTTGAATAACATGAACCGACGTGTCTCCTCCATTTTGATCCTCCTTGTTCTCCTCACTGGCTCCCTCGCCATGCTCTTCCCCTTCTGGTGGATGGCCGTCACCAGCCTCTCCACCGCCGAAGAGGCCTCCATGTCCGGCGCCGAGCTGAACCTCTGGCCCTCCGTCGCCAACTGGAAGAACTATCCCGCGGCCCTCAGGCGCATCGGCAGCATTCCCTGGATCAGCTTCCTCGACGCACTCGCCAACACCGTCGTCATCACCACGCTGTGCGTCATCGGCCAGGTCCTGTCGTGCAGCCTCGTGGGCTACTCGTTTGCGCGACTGCGGTTCCGCGGGCGCGACGCGCTCTTCATCATCATGATCGCGACCATGATGCTCCCCATGCAGGTCACGATGATCCCCATGTTCATCATGTTCCGCAGCTTCGGGTGGATCGATACCATTCTGCCGCTGGTCGTGCCGCTCTTCTTCGGCACGCCGTTCTTCATCTTCATGTTCCGCCAGTTCTTCGCCCAGGTGCCCGAGGCGCTGATCGAGGCCGCCCGCATCGACGGCTGCGGGCACTTTCGCGTCTGGCTTCAGATCATGCTGCCCATCTGCAAGCCGGTCATCGCCATCACCGCCATCTTCACCTTCATCGGCACGTGGAACGACTTCATGGGCCCGCTGATCTACCTGCAAAGTGAAGAGCAGATGACACTTGCGGTGGCACTCAACAGCTTTCAGAACCAGTACGGCGACTTCCGCGATGCGCACTTTCTGATGGCGGCCAGCATCGTGACGATGGTGCCGTGCATCGTGCTGTTCTTCGTGGCGCAGCGGCAGTTCGTGAGCGGGCTGATGCTGGGCGGTGTGAAGGGCTGACGGGCGGAATTTTCATTGTGAGGTGAGCGGTGATCCCACCATTTGACGAGCACGGTTTCTTGCCGCCAGATTTGCATGCTGCAACACTCGATGAAGTCAGATAGCGTTTTGGCATGTATTCTGAGCTGCGCCGGGTTCAGATGGAGTCTCTGATCTGGATGGTGGAGCTTGCCGCGCGAGCCGGCGTTCAAAGGATCGTGTTGAACGGCAGTTTTGTCACCAATATAATTGAACCCAATGATGTCGACTGTGTTCTGCTTGCGGGAACTGGACAACAGCTTGATGCTGCCGCGGAGAACGAATTACGCGAAGGCCTTCCCTTCCTTGAGATCGCTTTGGTCCGGGAACGCGAATTTAAGAAGCTCGTCGAGGTGTACTTTGCGACCGACCGCAAGGGCATTGCGAAGAGCATGGTGGAGCTAGTTCCTTGAGCCTCGAATCTGAACAAGAACTCGCCAACACTCGAGCCAAGCTGCGCATGCTCGAAGCCGACTACGAGGCGCTGCGGTCGGACGGGTCGGAAGACCCTCGCCTTCGCGAGGTGACAATGGAATCGCTGAAGCGGCTGATCAATCAGCTCAAGGAAGAAATCGCGCGTTTTGAGGCACGCCAAGCCTCACATCGTTAATCGAGCCCACGTTCACGGTGCGGCATCGTCTCTACCCGGATCTCCATCTCACATATTGCCGTTTGTGCCGCTTGTTGCCGGTTTGACGGTATGATAAAATGTTTTACCAGCCAAGGATCATCGGCATACGGCCATAGCCTCGTCATTTTTGGACAATCCCTATGGGTTCAATCAGCAACGAAGACGTCGCCGCCAACGCCATCGCCGAAGGGTTCGGCTGGCGGTCGCTCGGGCCCGTCAACAACTATGCCATCGAAAGTGACGGGCTTCTTCTCGACTGCGGCGAGGCCCAGGTGCGCATCACGCCGGAGCGCCGCGGAATCATCCGCGTACGGCTTGCACCGACCGGCGTATTCGGCCGCGATCATTCGTGGGCCGTCGTGGCGGCACGCGAGGACGACGGCCCCGGTCCCTGGCGCGTGGAAGAAAACGGCGATGCCATCTTCCTTCACGCCGAATCCGCCAGCGTCCGCATCCAGCGCTCGCCTTGCCGCATCGGCTTCCTCGCGGCCGATGGCGGCCTCATCTGCGCTGACGATCCCAGCAAGGGCATGGCATGGGACAACGGCGAAGTCCGCTGCTGGAAGTCGCTGAACGACGACGACCATTTTTTCGGTCTCGGCGAGCGCGGCTGCCCGATGGACAAGCGCGGCCAGGTCCTGGTCGACTGGAACCACGACGCCGCCGAACACGACTCGTGGACCGATCCACTCTACCAGTCGCACCCGTTCTGCCTGGTCGTGAACAAGGGCCACGCCCACGGCATTTTCTTCGACAACACCTGGCGTGCGACGTTCGATCTGGGCAAGACTTCGATACGAGATTATTCCTTCGGCGCACCGGGCGGCGAGATGGACTACTACTTTCTGCCCGGCCCCGCCCCCCGCGACGTCGTCTCGCGTTATGCCGCGCTTGTCGGCGCGACGCCGCTGCCGCCGCTGTGGTCCCTCGGCTATCAGCAGTGCCGCTGGAGCTACGAAACCGCCAAGCGGGTCCGCTGGATTGCCCGCCGCCTGCGGAAGAACCGCCTCCCCTGCGACACCATCTATATCGACATCGATTACATGGATGCCTTTCGGTGCTTTACCTGGGATCGGGAGCGCTTTCCCAATCCGCCCAGGCTCATGAAGGAACTGGCGTCGCTGGGCTACAAGGTCGTGCTCATCGTCGACCCCGGCATCAAGCACGATCCGGGTTACTTCGTTTACGACGAAGGCGTCGTCGGCGACCACTTCTGCCGCGACGGCAGCGGCAAGCCCTACGTCGGCAAGGTCTGGCCCGGCGAGAGCGTCTATCCCGACTTCACCCGCCCCGAAACGCGCGAGTGGTGGGGCGGTCTGTACAAGGGATACGTGCAGGATGGCGTGACCGGCTTCTGGAACGACATGAACGAGCCTGCCGACTTCACGTTCAGCCACGGCACGGTGCCACTCACGTTGCGCCACGACAATGACGGCGTGCCGACCGATCATCGCGAGGCGCATAACGTCTATGGCATGCAGATGGCCCGCGCGACGTTCGAGGGACTTCGCCGCCTGAAGCCGGCCGATCGTCCGTTCGTACTGACGCGCGCCGGCTACAGCGGCGTGCAGCGCTACGCCGCGGTCTGGACCGGGGACAACCTGTCCAGCTGGGAACACCTGCGCATGAGCATTCCCATGCTGCTCAACATGGGGCTCTCGGGACTCTCCTTCTCCGGTGCGGATATCGGCGGCTTCCGCGCCTATCCGTCAGCCGAGCTGTACACCCGCTGGCTTCAGCTTGGCATCTTCTATCCGCTCTGCCGCACGCACACCTGCGGCGGCCTGAAGAAGGACGGCGAAGAGCAGGACCCCGCCTCATTCGGCAAGAAGCACCTGCGCATCAATCGCGCCGCCATCGAGCTTCGCTATCGGCTCCTGCCATACATTTACAGCCAGATGCGTGATGGCGAACGCACGGGTCTGCCGCTAATGCGCCCGATTCTGCTCGACTATCCCGACCACGCCGACGCCCATCGCGTACAGCACGAGTTTCTCTTCGGCAATGCACTATTCGTGGCACCCGTGGTGTACGAGGCCGCCGCGGCGCGCCTGCTGCGGCTGCCGGTGGGCACCTGGTACGACTACTTCACCGGTTGCCGATTCGACGGCGGGGAGGAGTTTTCGCTGCCGGTCCGGCTTTCCTCCATTCCGCTGTTCGCCCGTGCCGGCAGCGTCATCCCCAGCCGCGATGTCGTCCAGTACACCGACGAGAGACCGGTCGAAAGCCTCATCCTCGACATCTTCCCCGGCGACGGCGGCGGGCACTACTACAACGACGACGGTCGCACCTACGCCTATCGCGAAGGCGATTATCTCGAGGAACGTTACGTTTCGCGCCTCGATGAGGAGCGCTTCACGCTTCGCCTGGTCTCGCGCGAAGGGGATGAGCGCTTCGCCCCGCCGGCCTATCTGCTGCGATTCCGCGGCGTATGCAGGGCGCCTGTCCAGATCGCCGCGCGCGGCGACATGCTTCCCCGCCTGGTGGAGAAGAAGCGGGCCCGAATGCGGACGGAAGGCTGGTGGTTTGACAAGCGCGACCGCTCTCTGTGCGTTCGGCTGTGCGCCTGGCGGGAGGGCGATGCCGTGGTGGCGACGTTTGCCTCGCCCGCCGACATCGCCATTTGAGGCCCGCGGAGAGGCAGCCCCTCGTCCGCCGCGATCCACTTCGCACGCCGATTCGCAGAGCCTGGCGGTGTCGGCCCGTAATACGTAGTCGCCTCCCCGGTACATGCGCGCTGCCGCCGGCTCCGCTCCTACTGTTCGTTTTCTCTGTAGCGGCGGATATACTCGGGCGCCGGACACTTCCCCGTCGGGCTTATCGGCCCGGTCTGAAGAGAAAAAACGATAAGGAGCTTCTCATGGCGACGGAAGAATTCATGAAACAGCAGTATCTCACGTTGCGCGACGAGATTCGCACCAGCAAGGCACGCGTCTTCGCGCTCGTGGTCATCGCCACCCTTTTTGTGCCGGTCGCATCCCTGGCCGCGCGCCAGTTCGACAACACCTTCGCCGCCGTCAGCCTGCCCTTCGTTCTCATCGTGCTGATGCTCGCCTTCATCACCGAGCAGAACAGCATTGTCCGCGCCGGCAAGTACCTGAAGGACCACGTCGAACCGCACATCGACGGTCTCGTCACCTGGGAGAGCTGGCTGGAGAGCAACCACCGCATGCGCTCGGCGGATCGCTACTTTTTCGGCAGCTTTCTGCTGGTGTTCCTGCTGTTCTACGTGATCGCCGCGAGCATTGCGGCGGAGAGCATGTCGCACGAATGGCCCGAGCAATTGTGGTACGTCATCGCGGCCTACGGGATTGGCGGCATCTGGTTTGTGGTCATCTGGGCGCGGCACTGGCATAGCTGCACGACGACGAATTGACCACCGTTGTATAATAAATGAGCATGGCATCGAGTGGAGGTGTACCGATGACGCTGCGTGGTCGAGTCCATGGACGCACAATTGAATTCGACGAGCCTCTACCGTTTGAAGAGGGGCAGGTGATAAACGTTTCTGTCACTTCGGAAGGCGGTGAATCCGATCGCGGCACCGGTGCGGCCATTCTGAAGGCACTGAGTCGCTCGCCCAGGCCCGACGACGAAACCATGGATGAATTTGAGCGCGTGCTGCAAGAAGCGAAGCGGCCGATCAATTTTGAAGGCATGTTTGACGACGAAAGATAAGCGTTGGATTATCACCTCGATACAACTGCCTTCAGCGACATCATGCGCGAACAGAAGGCGACGCTTGCGCGCTTAAGTGCTGTCGCGTATCCCGACAAAATTCTTGTCTCGACGATTGTGCTTGGCGAAGTCTTATACGGGCTTCGCAGACTTTCGGCCGGCCGGAAGCTCATTCACTTTGAGCAGCGCGTGAGGCAAATACTCTCAGAAGTCGAATGCCAGCCAGTCCCTGCTGAAGCCGCCGAATTCTATGCCGAATACAAGACCGCGTGTGAGGCGAAGGGATGCAGGCTTGACGACAGCGATTTGTGGATTGCCGCAACGGCAAAGGCCATGAGCGCCGTTCTGGTAACCCGCGATTCTGATTTTGCGAGGATACCGGATTTCGGCGTCGTGGACTGGTCGCAATAGCTACATATCCGACCCACACGTCGCACAGAGATGCCGGCCCACTCCTGAATGAGGATTTTCGTAATGAACGTTTTCCGAGCGTTTTCCATCGCGCTTCCAGCAGGATTTGCACTAATCACAACTGCGACTGCGCAAGCCGGGGAGACATGGAGTCCACGGGCCCGCGACGCCGCCGTGGTGGTCGTGGGTAACGCGCGATTTACCTTCCTCTCGCACTCGCTCATTCGCATGGAATGGTCGCCCGATGGCGTCTTTGAGGACCGTGCCTCGCAGGTGTTCGTCAATCGCGATCTTGATGTGCCCAGGTTCCAGCAGTCACGCGGCGAGGATGGTGCGCTGACAATTGAGACGGCGGCGCTCAGGCTTACCTACACCGGCAATGGCAGGCGATTCACGGCCGACAATCTGAAAATCGAATCCCGCCGGAAGGAGACTCTCTACACCTGGCATCCCGGCAAGCCCGACACCGGCAACCTGAAGGGCACCTTTCGGACGCTGGATGGTGTCAGCGGTGCGACATCGCTGGAGCCGGGAATTCTCTCGCGGGACGGCTGGGTTCTGATCGACGACAGCAAGTCGCTTGTGTTCGATAAGCTGGAAACTCCGATTCTTCAGGCGGACACCTGGCCCAGGCCGAGAGGCAGTCACCGGCTAAAAACCGGTGCCACAGATCAGCGGTTGGAAACCGATGCCACAGATCAGGGAGGCGCAGATCAGCGGTCGGAAGCCGGTGCCTCAGGAAGTAATGGCAGCCAGAACGAGGATGCGCTCGACTGGTATTTCTTCGGCTACGGTCACGACTACAAGCTCGCCCTGTACGACTTCACGCGGGTGGCCGGGAAGATTCCGCTGCCCCCGCGTTATGCGTTCGGTCTTTGGTGGTCGCGCTACTGGGCCTACAGCGACGCCGAGCTGCGCGAGCTGGTCGCCGAGTTCAAGCAGCACGACGTCCCGCTGGACGTGCTGGTCATCGACATGGACTGGCACCTGGATGGCTGGACCGGCTACACCTGGAACCCGAAATACTTCCCCGACCCCGAGGGATTCCTGAAATGGGCGCACGAACAGGGCCTGAAGGTGACGCTCAACCTGCACCCCGCCGACGGCGTGGGCCGGCACGAGGCCGCCTTTCCCCCAATGTGCGAAACGATGGGGCTGGATCCACAGACAACGGAGAAAATTCCCTTCGACTGCACCGATCCGAAGTACGTCGAAGCCTATTTCAAACACCTGCACCATCCACTGGAGAAAATCGGCATCGACTTCTGGTGGATGGACTGGCAGCAGGGCACGCAGAGCGGGATTCCGGGTCTCGATCCCCTGTGGATGCTCAACTGGCTGCACTGGAACGACATGGAGCGCCGCGCGGCTGACACCGGCCGCCGCCCACTCATCTTCTCCCGCTGGGGCGGCCTGGGCAACCATCGATACCAGATTGGTTTCTCCGGCGACACCTTCTGCAACTGGTCATCTCTTGCGTTTCAACCCTACTTCACCGCGACGGCAGGCAATGTTGGCTACGCCTACTGGAGCCACGACATCGGCGGTCACCAGCCCGGCCCCGTCGACGGCGAGCTGTATGCCCGCTGGATTCAGTGGGGCTGCTTCAGCCCGATCCTGCGCACGCACACGACGAAGAACCCGGATGCCGAGCGCCGCATCTGGAAATTCCCGCCCGAGGTGTTTGAGGCCGCCCGCAAGGCGATTCACCTGCGATATGAGCTGTTGCCCTACATCTACACCATGGCCCGCAAATGCCACGACACTGGCCTGCCGCTGTGTCGCCCGCTGTATTACGAATGGCCGGAGCTGGACGAGGCCTACCAGCATGGCGGGCAGTACATGTTTGGCGACGACCTGCTGGTCGCGCCGGTGACGGAGCCGGCCGATCCGATCAGCGGGCTGGCGATGGTGAAAGTTTGGCTGCCGCCGGGGACGTGGACGAACTGGTTCACCGGCAGAATGTACGATGGGCCCGCTGACGTACGAATGGCAGTCCCCCTGGATGAGATTCCGTTGTTCGTCCGGGGTGGCGCAATTATCCCGAGCAGCGACCAACACGTCTCGGCTGTGCCGGATCCCCTTGTACTTAACATTTTCCCCGGCTACGAAGGGAAGGCACGCGTATTTGAAGAACAGCCCGAGACCCCGGATCGCCCGCGCGACGGTTGTTTCTGGACACCGGTTCGAAGCGATGTAGGAAAGGAGAAGGTTGAGGTCGTAATCGGGCCGCCCGAGATAGAGAATGCACATTTACAAGAGCGTCGCGCGTTCGAAGTGCGGTTCCGGGATTTTGGCCAGTCCGAAGTCGAAGTAAACGGCCAGTTTCTTGACCAATTTGAAGAGGAATACTATCGCGGCCGCATCTTTGGCATGTCGGTCCCGACCGGAAATGTACCTATCGATGCTCCCTGTCAGGTGGACATTACTTACGCCGGCGAAGAGGAATTGGCTTCACTTCGCTACGGACTCAGGGGACTTTCTTATGCAATAGCTCAACTTGACGTACTCCGCATGCAACGTGAGGACCCGAAAGTCACGTATGATGCAGTGGAAGGCAGCATGTACTGGTCGAGAAAAATTGTTCCAAACCACGAGTGGGGTTCGCCGGGCACAGTTTTCCATTATTACCTTATGTACGGCGACGCGTTATTGCGCGACCTCTTTACGCAGTCTGATGTGGTGCGTCGCTGGCTGATTCGGCTGCATCAGCTTTACTACAAACAGTCGGTTTCGTTTGATTTCAATGCTCCGGATCAAATGATTCTCGACATCGAATTCGATTGCACACTGCCAAGCGAGGCAAAAGAATCGTTGGGGCTCGACATCAAGATTGAAGGCACTGAAGGCTTGGAACACATCGGACCTCGCGTGCGCTCGTTCAAGCCACCACTCGACAAATTTCCAATTAGTGAACATGTGAGGCTGACATCCAAAGCAAATCGTTCCACCAGTGTCATCCGATCATGCCTCCGAATCTTCAGCGATTCGTTTGACGTTGAAGTGCCGCTTGAGAGCATAATCCTCCCCTCCATCAACGCCTGGCACATCGCCGGCCCCTTCGACGCCGGCCCCATGGAAACCAGCCTCGCAAAGAAATTCCCGCCCGAAGATGGCGTCGACCTCTCCGCCGAGTACGACCGCAAGGATGGTCACCGGTTGGAAACCGGTGCCACACCAAATAACAAAATCAAGTGGCGCGTCGTTCAGCGCGAGATCAAGCCCGGCGACGACCTGACGCAGGAGTTCTTCATCGACTTCGACGACGTCTTCGGCGAACGCGTCTACAACGCCGTCGTCTACGCCTTCACCTATCTCGACGCCGACGAAGACACCGATGCCGTCCTCGCATGCGGCAGCGATGACGGCGTCGTGGCATGGCTCAACGGCAAAGAAGTGCACCGCCTCGACCGCGGCCGCCCCTACACCAGCAAGCAGGACCGCGTGCCCGTCCGCCTGAACAAGGGCGAAAACACGCTGCTCCTCAAGATCAACCAGGGCGGCGGCGACTGGGGCTTCTGCGTCCACGTTGACACGCCCGCGGGCACGCCCCACCTCGGCGTCCGCCCCCGTCTCAAGCCTGAAACGCCAAAAAGTCAAAACGTCAACAAATCAAAACGCTAGGGCTGGGTTCGCTATCACTGAGCGTCTGGGCAGCGAGGCGAGGCGTCCGTTTCGTACCCCCGGGCCGTTCGCTAGAATGCCCGCTTTGCGGCGGGGCATCGACACTCGACGCGTTGAATGCTGATCAAATAGAGGGACAGGCGATGATGACACCGAAACCACGGCCGCGCACCCTTTTTCCCCTGACGCTAACTTCTCGCCCCTTCCCTCAATCCCTTAATCCCTGATTCCCTTAATCCCTGCTCCCTCCATGTCCCTTCTCTCGTCCATCATCGGCCCCCGGCAGCGCTTCGAAGGCGGGCTCTTCCTTCCCGAGCACAAGTCGCGCATCGCCCGCCGGCCGATCGAGACGATCCTTCCCGCCGGCACGCTCCACGTTCCGCTCACCGTCCGTCGCGATCTGGAGACGCGCGCCATCGTCCGCGTCGGCCAGCACGTCGCCCGCGGCCAGGCCCTCTCGGTCTCGATCAGCGACGACTCGGTGCCGGTGCATGCACCGGCCTCGGGCACGGTGGTCCGCTTCGAGCGCGTGTGGACGCCGTTTGACGGCTTCGTCCCCGGCGTGGTCCTCGCGCCCGATGGCCGCGCCGATGCCGCACCCCGCCGACAGGGCTGGGAGGATGAATCCATCATCGTTCAGCTTGCCCAGCGCGGCGTCGTCTGCCCGCTGCCGCGCGCGCCGCTCCACGTCGTGCTCAAGCAGGCCATCGCCGCCCGCGTCAACGATCTCATCGTCAACGCCATGGAGACCGAGCCGTTTCTCACGGCCGATCTTCGTACGCTGGTCGAGGAGCCGGCGCGGCTTGTCGATGCGACGTGCGATCTGGCCGATGCCGTCGGCGTCGAGCGTGCCATCATTGCGGCACCCGACCGCCATCGCCGTACGCTCAAGCGGCTCGCCTCCGATGCCCGCGGCCGCTTCATAGAGGTGGTCGCCCTGCCCAATCGCTATCCGCAGTGTCATCCCGTCATCCTGACCAAGGCGGTGCTCGATCGCGAAGTGGTCCCCGGCGGCACGCCGCTCGATGCCGGCGTGCTGGTGGCTCCGCTGGCCGCCGTTCGCGGCGCGGCTGAGGCCCTGCTCGACGACTGCCCGATCACGCACGCCGTGATGACGGTCGCCGGCGACGCGGTCGACCGGCAGGGCACCTATCGCGTGCCAGTCGGCATGCCGCTGCGCGAAGTGGGCCTGCACGCCGGCCTGCTGGCCCCGGCGGCGCGCATCTTCTGCGGCGGGCCGCTGACCGGCGTTCCGCTGGGCCATCCCGATGCGGTCGTGACGCCGGACGTGAACGCGCTGCTGCTCTTCAGCGCCTCGCGCGAGCCGGAGGCGGTCTCGTGCGTGCGATGCGGCTGGTGTATCGAGGATTGCCCGGTCGGCGTCGATCCCACGTGGCTCATCCAGCTCGAAAGCGCCGCGCGCATCGGCGAAGTCGATGCGGCGCATCTGAAGGCCTGCATCGATTGCGGCCTGTGCACCCATATCTGCCCGTCGCAGTTGCCGCTCGCCGAGACCATCCGCCGGACGCGGCTTCGCCTGCTGCCATCGAATGGTGCCGTAAAGGAGGCACTGCCGTCATGAAGGGCGAGGCGACGAGCACACGGGTTCCGCAGCGGCAGGAGGTCCGCCCCTCATGACGCCCGGCGGATGGGTGACCGAGCCCGACGTGCTGAGCGGCAGCGTTCCGCATCGCGGCGGGGGCATCTCGCACCGACAGATCACGCGCGGCTGGATACTTGCCGCGGTTCTTGTCGGGGCCTGCGGCGCCGTGGTCTATGGCCCGGCGGCGCTGGTCATCCTGCTGGTCAGCACCGTGTCGGCGCTGCTGACGGAAATGGCGATGGTGCTCTCGACGAGGCGGCCGTCCACGGGCCGGCTAAGCCGCGCCACGCTGATGGGGCTGCTCCTGGGCCTGACGCTGCCGGCGCAGGCGCCATGGTATGTCGCCATGATCGGCGCCATGATCGCCATCAGCGTCGGCCGCTGGGTCTTTGACAGCATGATCCACCCGGCCCTGACCGGCCGCGTCATGGTGCAATTCCTTTTCTCGAATGCCCTCAGCCTGTCACCGGGGGGCGCACTGGCCACGTCGACGGTCCTGGCGCCGGCCTATCTCCTCTTCGGGAACATCAACAACGCGGGAGTGACGGAGCGTTACATCGGATGGCTGGAGTCGCAGCCCGCCGAAGGTGAACACGGCTTTCGCACGCGCCGTCCCGTGCAGCTGCTGCGGCAGTTCGCGCAGTCGGGTTTCCCTGCCGAGGGCGATCTTCGCTACGAGCCGCTGTTGCGCGATCGCCTGCCGCCGTGGACGGATACGCTTTTCGGCGTGGTGCCCGGGGGAATCGGCGAGACCAACACCGTCGCGCTCATCGTCGTCGGAATATATCTCATCTATCGCGGCTTTCTGCGCTGGCAGCTGCCGGCCACGGTTCTGGCCGGCGCATTCGTCGCCGCCGCGGTTTTGCCAGTTGAGTTGCAGGGCGATTACGACTGGTTTCCCGTGTTCGCGCACGAAAACGGCCGATCGGTGGGCCTGGCTTACGTGTTGTACCACCTTACCGCCGGCCAGCTCGTGCTCGGCGCGTTTCTCCTGGCCGGGGATGTCAAGAGTTCGCCGATGCGCGTGCAGGGGCAGATGCTCTTCGGGCTGGGCGTGGGGGTACTCACCATCTTCATGCGGCTTTACGGCCATCTCGAAGGCGAGTGTTACTGGTCCATCATCATCATGAATGTGCTGGTGGGCGCGATCGATCGGCGCATGCGGCGGCCGGTGCTGGGCATTCCGGAAGATTAGGCCGGCCGCATTCGCCGCGCAGGCGTTCGGCGACAGTGTCATTGTGATGGCACTTGCACAGACGGGCGATCAGATGTTGTCGATGAAAGCCTGAATGTCCCTGCCGTCGGACTGGCCGTCGCCGTTGACATCCGACCGGCACGCCAGCGCCGGATCGCCCGGGTCGAGGCCCAGCAGCACGTCGACGAGAATCCCGGCATCCAGCTCGTCGATCGCCCCGTCCGCGTTGATATCGGCGGCCCCGTCGTTGGCGGGCACGATCTTGAACACCTGCCCGTCCGAGCCCGCGCCGCGATCGAGAATATAGAGCTCGCCGGCGGCGTCCTCGCCGAACGAGGAGATCTGGTTGATGTTGAATGCGCTCACCAGTTCATTCGTGCCGCCGGTGTGACCGGTCCGCAGCGTCACGTCGCCCGGCGGAACCGTGCCGATGCCGGAGTAATCAAAGGTCCAGATTCGCGCCGAACCATAGTCCCCGAAAAAATAGGTGCCCTGCATGCCGGGGATGCGGCACCCGCGATAGACATATCCGCCGGTGATGGAGACGCCCAGCGTGTGGTTGTAGACGTGGATCGGATCGATCAGGCCGGCCTGGCCGCAGCTGCATCCATTCGCCGTGCCGCCGCACTGCTGGGAGCTGGCGGTATTCGCGCAGGCGTTCCCCTCGCGGCAGTCCCAGCCATAGTTTTCGCCGCCGTTGCTCGACGATCGCTGAAAGTTGATCTCTTCGATCGCCTGCTGGCCCACGTCGGCGATGTAGAGATCGCCCGTCAGCCGGTCGAAGGCACATCGCCACGGGTTGCGCAAGCCGTACGACCAGATCTCATCGTCCCCGGCGATGCCGACGAAGGGATTGCTGGGAGGTATGCGGTAGTTGCGATTGGGATCGGCCGGGAAATCATCGCCGTCCACGTCGAGCCGCAGCATCTTTCCCAGCAACTGCTGCGTGATGTCCTGGGCCCGCTGGCTGGGATCGCAACCGCTGCCGCCATCGCCGGAGGCGATATACAGATAGCCGTCGTTCGGGCCGAATCCCATCCAGCCTGCATTGTGATTGGAAAACGGCTGCGAATACGACACCAGCGTCAGTGCGCTACCCGGATCGGCGACGTTCGGGTCGGCCGACACCTGGTAGCGGGCGATGATCGTCACTTGCGAGTTGTTGACGTAGTTGACGTAGAAGAATCCGTTCTGCGCATAGTTCGGATGAAAGACCAGCCCAAGCAGGCCGCGCTCGTCGCCGTTGTTGGCCAGATTCACGACCAGTGAGTTGATATCCAGGAACGGCGTTGTCAACACTTCGTTGCTCGTCAGATCGAGAATGCGGATGACGCCCGCCTGCTCCACGATAAACAGCCGGCTCTCGTCCCCCGGCGCAGCCGCGGCCGAGACCGGGCGGGCAAGCCCGCTGGCCAGGCGCACCGTACTCATCGGTGCGGCCGACCCAATTTGCACCGCTGCACAAACCAATGTCCCGACGATGACACAACATGACACGCGCGTCCTGATCGCAAAGTTCATGATCGGCTCCTGGGAAAGAACTCGGGCCTTGGATGAATCTCAGTCTGTAGTCTTGAGGCTTATCGGTCGCGTGACCGGCCGGCACGGTAGATTCTAGACCCCTCCGGAATCGCGGCAGGCAATGCTGCCTTCACCGGCGCCTGCGGGCCATGCTAGCGTGGCTGCAAATAATTTTCCAGCAATGGGATAGCGTCCGGCGCCCGGCCCTGCTGCGCCCGAATATGTCTTGAATTCGCGGGCGACTCGCGAATAATTCACTGGCCTTTATCATCAATCGTGGCGCGGTGCCGGCTCGAAAAACTGGGCTATCCAAAGGAGCGAGCCAGAAATGGATGGACCTACCGTCTTCGTCGTGGACGACGATCCCGAGATCCTCCGCCTGCTCGCGGACCTGCTCCCGGCCCACGGCCATCACGTCAAGACCTACACGACGGCCGGCGCCTTTCTCGAGGATTACGATCTCCACCAGCCCGGTTGCCTGGTCCTCGACATCAATTTGCCGGATATCAGCGGTCTTGAACTCCAGCGGCGGCTGACCCAGGAGCGCGTCGAAATTCCCATCGTGGTTCTTACCGGCGGCAGCGACATCAACGTCGCCCGGGAGGCTTTTCGCGGTGGCATCGTCGATTTCGTTCCCAAGCCCTTCCAGAATCAGGATCTGCTTGCTGCCGTCGACGAGGCACTGCTGAAAGACGCCCAGAATCGAGAGCGCCGGGAGCAGCTCGCCGAGATTCGCGAACGCTTCAATCGCCTCAGCCCGCGGGAACGCGAGGTGGTGGACCTTATGGTTGACGGCCGTTCCACCAAGGAGATCGCGTTTCAGCTCGGTCTGAGTTCCAAGACCATTGACGTGCATCGCTCCAACAGCATGTCCAAGCTTGAAGTGGATTCCGTCGCAGAGCTGGTGCGCATGGCGGTCGCCCTGAATCCAGATCACGCGCCCCCGCGCTCGCGGGCCACGAACTGAGGCCCAGCCGCGCATTGCGAACGATCAGTCGTTCAGGAGCGACCGGATCCGCTGCACGAGTTCGCTCATGCGGAAGGGTTTGTGAAGCAACGGATAGTCATCGGTCGCCTCGTCCTCGGGCAATTCCGCATCGAATCCCGACATCAGCAGCACCTTCAGCGAACCAGTTCGCTCGCGGAGCCGGCGGGCCAGTTCCCGGCCGCCCATGCCCGGCATCCGAACGTCCGTCAGCAGCAGATCGATGGGTTTGACCGATGACTCGGCGAGTGCCAGCGCCTCAGCACCTGAGGCCGCCGCCAGCACCTCATATCCCCGCGCGGTGAGCATCCGCTGCGCCACATCCATGACGAGCCGGTTGTCCTCGCACAGAAGGATCACTTCTCCCCGGCCATCCGGCGCCGTCTGCGGCGCCGGTTCGCGCGGCGTTTCGGGCTCCAGGCAGGCCGGCAGGAGCACGCGAAAGGTGCTGCCTCGCCCCGGTTCGCTGGCGACGCTTACGTGGCCATCCGCCTGCTTGACGATGCCATATACCGTGGCAAGCCCGAGGCCGGTGCCGCGGTCGGGATCCTTGGTCGTGAAAAACGGCTCGAAGATATGCTTCAGCACTTCGGCCGGCATGCCTTCGCCTTCGTCCGCCACTTCCACGACCGCGTACTGCCCCGGCGCCACGCCGGCCGCGTTTGCCTGCTGTTCGTCCAGGGCCTGGCCGAGGGTGCGGACCACGACGCGCCCGCGCCCCTTCAAAGCGTCACGGGCATTCACCACCAGGTTCATGATGACCTGTTCAATCAGGGCGCGGTCTACCCGCACCCGCGGGGCCGATTCGTCCGGCAACAGATCAAGCGTGGCCCGCGCGCCGATCATGCTCTGAAGCAGCGTGGACATCTCGCGCAGCACGCGGTTGAGGTTGATGACGCTGGGCGCCGCCTTCTGCCGCCGGCCGAAGGCGAGCAGCTGTGATGTCATCGATGCGGCACGCATGGCCGCCGACTCGATCTGTTCCAGGCGCTGGCGCGTCGCCGCGCCGATCTTCTCCGTCTGAGAGGCGTCGTCGCGGATCAGTTCCAGATTGCCCTGGATCACGGTCAGCAGGTTGTTGAAGTCGTGCGCCACGCCGCCGGCCAGCCGGCCCAGTGCCTCGAGCTTCTGGGCCTGCCGCAGCTGCTCCTCCAGCTGGAGACGCAGGTGTTCCTCGCGCTTGCGCTCGGTGATGTCGATGAAGGTGCCGATCATCGATGCCAGCCGCCCGTCTTCTCCGAGGATCGGCGCCCCGCAGACGATCGCGTGCGTCCGCTTGCCGCGGCGCCCGATCATCTCGACTTCGTACATCGAGGCAATGCCGCGCGCCCGCTTTTCGTGCTCGCGGTCCATCGTGGCGATGCTCTCCGGCGTAAAAAAGGGCACGATCGGCTGTCCCTCGATGCCGGCGGGCGAATCCACTTCCAGCATGTCGCGCAGGACCGGATTGGCATACATCGTGCGGCGATCGGACGTGATCTGCCAGATGCCCACGCCGCTGTTCTCCGCCATGGCCCGAAACCGATGCTCACTCTCGCGAAGGGATGACGTCTGCTCGGCGACGGCACGCTCGAGATCGTGGGCGTAGCGTGCATACTGCGCGCGCATGGCCCGGTGCACCTGGCCGACCAGCGCCTCCGGCGGCCCCCCTTTTTCCACGTAGGCGAAGACGCCCAGGTTGATCGCATCCCGGGCCGAATCGAACGAGCCATATGCCGTATGGATGATCGTGCGGATCTCGCCGTCCTGTCCGCAGATCTGCTCTGCAAGCCGCGTTCCGTCCAGATCAGGAAGGCGCAGGTCCAGCACTGCCACTGCAAAAGTACGGTACCGCGTTACCGACAGCGCTTCGGCCGCCGTCGCGCAACCCGTCACGTCGAATCCTTCGTTTGTGAGCAGGTCCACCAGCGTGCGGCGCTGCGCATCGTCATCTTCGACGACGAGCACACGATTCAGCCGCTGTTCAGCGTGTTCGTGCATTTGCGCCTGTCCTGCGTTCGCTGTGCCTGTTACATGAGCCGGGGTCAATTGCCCGAACTGCCCATTTCCGCTGCCCCGGCTGCCGCACACGCCCGATCGCGGTCCTAGTATATCACCCTATCGTCCAGCGAGTATGCTTGCAGGCCGGCAAGGCAGCGATGTTTACAGCGGGCCTCGGCAGCACGCATCGACTCGTATCGGCGCCGGCGCCCGCGATTGTTGGGAGCTTCGGCGTGCAATCCACTTCATCTGCGTGCTCAGTACTGGCCGGTGCCGCCGGAATTGTGGCGGCGCTTGTGACGCCGGCGATCGGCGCCGCCACAAGCCGCGCAGGCAGCGGCGGGCTACCATTCGCGTCCGGCGTTTCGGCGTCTACCGCCTTCGTCGCCGCTATCATTGTCGCATCCCTTCTGCTGCAACTGCTCGCTGCCGTTTTTGCGATTCGCCTGCTAAAACTCACCGGCCGGCACAGCCTCTGGGTCTTCCTGACGCTGGCGATGGCCTTCATGACCATGCGGCGCGCCACTGCCCTGGCGCAGCTCATCGCCGAGCCACACATCGTGCCCTCGATCGTCCAGGAATGCGTGGCGCTGTTGATCTCCATCTTCTGCGTCATCGGCCTCCGGGCCCTGCGGCCGGTCATCGACACCTTGCGCGATCGCGAGCTTCGCGCCCTGGACCACCGGGCCCGCCTGGCCGCTGCGTTCGACAACCTGCCGTTTGATGTATGGATATGCAGCGGCGATGGCAGGCTTGAATACCAGAATCCAGTCTGCCTCCGCAGCCGTGGCAATCTCGTCGGGCACAGTGCCGTTGGCCCGTCGCCTGTGGCGCCGACGCCGCGCGACAGCGCGGACCGATGGCAGGAGGCGAATGCCAGGGCCATCGCCGGCGAATGCGTCAACGAAGAAATCGGGCCGGGGCTCGGCAGACACGGCCGCATGATCCATCGCCTGATTGCCCCGCTGCGCGTCGAGGGCGAGATGCGCGGGGCGGTCGGCGTCGAGTTGAACACCACGGCACACCGCCGCAGTGAACTGGTCATGCGTCATCTTCTCGGCGCGACAGCGTCGACGGGCGAGGCGTTCTTCAGCGCTCTTTCCCGTGGTCTTTGCGACGCGCTTGGCGTGCGTTGTGCACTCGTCGGCGAACTGCCCGGAGACCGCACCGGCGTCTTCCAGACGCTGGCCTGCTGCGTGAACGGCCAGATCGTCCAGCCTGTCGAGCACCTGCTGAGTCGCTCGCCATGCGTGACCGCCGTGCTTGGTGGTCACGAGGCCCAGTTCTTTCGCCATGGCGTCCGGCAGCAATTTGCCGGTGACGAGCTGCTGGCATCGGCGCAGGCCGAGAGCTTCATCGGCGTGCCGCTGCACGACTCCGATGGTGCGGCCGTCGGCATTCTCTGCGTCATTCACGACGGCCCGATCGACGAATCACTCGATCCGCTCATCGTCGTCCGGCTGTTCGGCACTCGCGCCGCCGCCGAACTGGAACGCCTCCGATCCCTTCGCGCGCTCGCCGAAAGCGAACGCTCGCTGGCCTCGCTGGTCTCGAATCTGCCGGGCATGGTTTACCGCTGTCTCAACACGCCCGAATGGCCGATGGATATCGTCAGCGATGCCGCGCGCGATCTGACCGGCTATCCCAGCGAAGACATACGCGAGGGCCGCGTTCACTTCGGAAACCTGATCGTCGAGGAAGACCGCGAGGGTGTCTGGCAGGAGGTTCAGAACGCCCTCCATGAAAGGCGCCGCTTCAAGCTGACGTATCGCCTTCGACATGCCGACGGCAGCCTTCGCATCGCATGGGAACAGGGCATCGGCGTATATGCACCCGACGGCACGCTGCGGTTTCTCGAGGGCTTCATCACCGACATCACCGAGCAGCGCCAGGCCGAAGAGGCGCTCCGCAAGATGGAGGAGGCCGCCCGCGAGGCCCAGCAGCGGCTGCTCGAACTACAGAAGCTCGAAACGGAGCGGGTCGAAGTGGAACTGGCGAAGGCACGCAAGCAGCTCGTCGCCCAGACCCGGCTTGCGACCGTCGGTCAGGTCTCGGCCAGCATCGCGCACGAGCTGCGCAATCCGCTGGGGGCCGTGCGGAATGCCGCCTACTACCTCAAGCAGCGCTTCGGCGCGATGGACGACACGCTTCGGGAATATCTCGACATCATCGATGCCGAAGTAGCCGTGTCCGATCGCATTATCAGCAATCTCATGGACATGACGCGCGGCGAACGGCTGCACCGCGCGTCGGTGGGGTTATACGATCTGATGCGCGAGGTGTGCGGTATCGTACAGTTGCCGCGCGGCGTCGCCGTCGAGTTTTCCGCCGAGGCGCGCGCCAAGCGTGTCTGGGCCGCTCCCATTCAGCTTCGCCAGGTGCTCACCAACCTGGTGACCAATTCGATTCAGGCGATGGAGGGCGCCGGCCGCATCGACGTGGACGCCCGCAGCGGCAACCAGTATGATGAAATCGAGATTCGGGACAGTGGACCGGGCATAGCGCTGGAACATCGATCGCGATTGTTTGAACCGCTGTTCACCACCAAGGCGAAAGGTACGGGGCTGGGCCTGGCACTGTGCCGCCTGATCATCGAACAACACGATGGCGAACTCGTGTGCGCCGAAGATGCCGGTTCCGGTGCGGTCTTCATGATACGGCTGCCCCGGCAGCCTGAGTCGGCGGCGCAGGGGTAGGCAGGGATTGTCATGACGGCGAATACCAGCGACACGAAGGCGGCACTGCGCGTGCTCATCGTCGACGACGAGACGAACATGCGCAAGACGCTCGCCGATATTCTCGCCCTGGAAGGCTACCGTGTGACCACCGCCTCCAGCGGTGAAGAGGCTGTCGGCATCTGCCGCGGCGATCCGCAGGATGTCGTCCTCATGGACATTCGAATGCCCGGCATCGATGGCTTCGAGGCACTGCGGCGCATTCGGCAGTCCCAGCCCGACAGTCGCATCATTCTCATGAGCGCCTTTGCCATTACCGAGCTTCGCCAGCAGGCCCTGGAGGAGGGCGCCATCGCCATTCTTCCCAAGCCGCTGGATGTGGAAAAGGTCGTGAGGCTCATCGGAGATATCCGGAGTACGTCGATACTCATCGTCGAGGACGATGCCCCTCTCGCCCACACGCTCAGCGGCATGCTCCGCGAGCGCGGCTACCGCGTTATGGTGACGGATTCGCCGCAGGATGCACTCGACTGGATCGGGCGCATCCGGTTCGACGTCATCTTCATCGAAACGCGGCTCCCCTCGATCAGCGGGCTCGATCTGTATCTGGCCATCCGCAACATCACCCCGGGCGTCGCTGCCATCATGATCGCGGACGACACGCCCGAGTCACATGCCATGGCGATTGAGGCCGTCCGTCAGACGGCTTACGCCTTCGTTCAGAAGCCCCTGAAACCGACCGAAATCGTCCGGCTGATCGAGCGCCACGTCGGCCAGACGCTTTCCGACCACGCCCTCAAGCACAACGATTAACGACGCCGCACCGATGCCCGCCCAGGCCGTTCCGGGAGCCTGCCGTATCCTGATCGGGTCCGGCATGTTATGATGTTACGCCTTGCGACGGATTCTGTGCGCCCGAAATGGCCGCGCCTTTCGCCGGGCAGGGGTTCATATCCGCTCCGGCGCCGGCATGGCTCGCATCCCGTCGTGCGGTACACCGAATGTTCCCGCGCACGAAACTCCGCCAACTCGTCTTCGCTGCGTTTCTGACGGCCGCGGCCGTCGCGCAGGTCCGCGCCGACGGATTCGTTCGCCATCGCATCCTCATTATTCATTCCTACGATCGTGCGAATCGATACGCCCTGGCGCAGGAAAGCGCCATTCACGAAGTTCTCGCTGCCGCCGACGATCTTAATGCCGTGATCCATGTCGAGAACCTCAACTGCGTGGGAGCCGTCACGCCGCGGTTGATGGACCTCCAGGAGCAGTTGTTCGCGCATCGCTATCGCGAAGGCATGCCGAACCTGGTCATCACCACCGACGGCCCTGCCTTTCAGTTCATGCTCGAGCGCGGCGAACGCCTCTTCCCCGGCGTCCCCGTGGTTTTCTCCGCTGTAAACCTGCCGCATTGGGAACTCGATCTGCGCGATCGCGAGATCACCGGCGTCGTCGAAACGCTGGAGCTGAAGGAGACGATCGAGACGGCCATTGAGCTTCAGCCGGACCTTCGGCGGCTCATCGTCATCGCCGACGACGCGCGGGATGGCGGCGCCCTGACGCATGCCGCCGAGAGCGCGCTTGGAAAGATCAGGCGGGCCATCCATGCCAGCTATCCCGGGCAGGCGGGCTTTCGCGAACTGCTCGAGATCGTGCGTGCAGCCCCGGCGGATTCCGCGGTGCTCTTCCTGTCACATGCGGAGATCAACGAACATCCGATCCCCAGCGACAGCGGGCGCCTGAAGCAACTGTGTGATGCCTCGGCCGTACCGGTCTATTCGGTGTATGAAACGCTGCTGGGCAGGGGCATTCTGGGCGGCAAGCTCTCCAGCGGGAAGCTCCAGGGCCGTGCCGCCGCCGTACTTGCGCGGCGCATCCTGCGCGGCGAACGGGCTTCTGCCATTCCGATCGTCACGGACAATCTCAACGTGAACGTCTTCGACTGGCAGCGCATGAAGCAATGGGGCTTCGACGAATCCGATCTGCCTGCCAACAGCCTCGTGCGCAATCGCAAATTCACCAACTATGAGCTGTATTGGGAATACTACTGGTCCGGCGCCCTCTTTCTGCTGGCGGTGTTCTCCATCATCGTCGCGCTTCTGGTGGCGTCGGTCAGCCGGCGGCGCGTCCTGGGGCGGCTCAAGGAAAACCAGGAGCTGTTGCGCGACGTCATCGAGAGCACCGACGATCCCATCTTCGTCAAGGACCTTCACGGCCGCTACGTGCTCATCAATTCTTCCGACGCCATCGGCATCGGCGCCAAGGTCAGCGACATCGTCGGCAAGACCGACGCCGACTTCTTTGCACCGGACGTGGCTGCTCGGATCCGCGCCAGCGATCGGCATCTCATCGTCACGGGCACCAAGCACGTCTATGAGGCGCAGTTCCGTAATTCGGACTCCACCAGCCGCACCTATCTCGTGCACAAGTTTCCGCGGAAGGATGCCAACGGGCGCACCATCGGCGTCATCGGCATCGGCCGCGATATTACCGAGCGCAAGCGTTCGGAGGAGGCCCTTCAGGAATCCGAAGGTCGATGGCGCACCCTGGTCGAGAATGCGCCAAATCTGATCTGCATTACCGATCGCGACGGGACGGTGCGCTTCTCGAACCGCCGTCCGCCGACGGGCGAAGTGGCCGGCGGCGACTGGTGCGTGCTGGACTTCATCCGACCGGAGGATCGGGGGCGGGCCGGAGAGGCGATCGAGCGGGCCTGGTCGCGGCTGGCCCTGGTGGATTTTGAGTGCCGCTCGGTGAGCCCGATCGAGCCGCCGACGTGGTACTCCTGCCGCGTTGCCCCGATGACGCGGAGCGAGGCCGTGGTGGGGCTGATCGTGGTGGCGCACGACATCACGCTGAAGAAAGTGGCCGAGCAGGCGCTGCAGAAGATGCTGGCAGAGCTCGAGCTTCGCGTGAATAGACGCACGCGCGAACTGGTGGCGGCGAACCGCGCCTTGAAGCTGGAAGTGCAGCGCCGTCGGCACATCGCCCGCAAGAACCGCCGCCATCTCGAGGAACTCGCCCACGTGCATCGCGTCGCGACGATGGGCGAACTCGCGTCGGGCATCGCGCACGAGCTCAATCAGCCGCTGGCGGCCATCAACGGGTATGCCCGCGGCGGCATCCGCCGCATCGATTCCGGGCTGGCCGAGTTGAACCACATCCGCGGCGCGTTGCAGCACATTTCCGACCAGGCGCGACGGGCCGGGGAGATCATCCGCGGCCTGCGGGCGTTCCTCCAGAAGGAGCCGGGCAGTCGGGCGCCGGTGGAAGTGAACGACGCCATTCGCGGCGTGGCCGCCCTGGTGGTTTCGGAGGCGCGGCGGGCGGGAATCGAGCTGCGGCTTCAGCTCGGCGCGGCGCTGCCGCAGGTCCAGGCGAATGTGGTCCAGATCGAGCAGGTGGTGCTCAATCTCGTTCGCAACAGCTTCGATGCCATCACGTCGTCACCGAAGACGGGCGGGATCGTGCGCATCCTCACGCGGGCGGCGGGCAATCACGTGCTGATCGTGGTCGACGACAACGGCCCGGGCTTTTCGGGCGACTCGGCGGCGCGGTTGTGCGAGCCGTTCTTCACGACGAAGTCCACCGGCATGGGGCTGGGGCTGTCGATCAGCCGGTCGATCGTCGAGGCGCACGGCGGGCGGCTGGAACTCGATGCGACGTACAATCGCGGCGCGCGCATCGTGCTGACGCTGCCGGGCGTCGGAAAGCCGAGCATGCGGCTGGTGACCTCGGGGGCGGCCTAGTCTAGCGGGAATTCAGAACATGAACCGGGTTGGCGAACTCAATCTCAAAGCTGAGATGATCTGAGGTTTTAGATCGCAAATCGCATTCCTCGAATCTCAGAGAGTAGATCTCAAATCTGAAATTACAAATCGGAGATGATCTGAAATCTCACGTTCCGGTGAGGTGGTTGCTTTCGCGGATGCGGTGGGGGACCGGGTTGAGATCGTGGATGATGCCCAGCTTGGACATGATCCAGAGGCCGTAATAGGTGATGTCGATTTCCCACCAGTAGAAGCCCTGGCGCACTGCGCCGGGGTAGTAGTGGTGGTTATTGTGCCAGCCCTCGCCCAGGGTGAGCAGGGCGAGCCAGAAATTGTTACGGCTTTCGTCCTTGCTGCGATAGCGCTTGTTGCCGAAGAGGTGGGCAAGGCTGTTGATGGTGAAGGTGGCGTGGGCGAGGATGACGGTGGAGACGAAGAAGCCCCAGATGAGCATCTGCATGCCGCTGGTGCCGAGGCTGGGCCACCAGCGGTTCAGGAACATGCCGAGCAGGAAAATGGTCAGACCGGTGAGCGCCGGCACGAACGTCTCGTAGCGATCGAGGAAGCGAATTTCGGGGTACTTGGCCAGATCGGGCACGGCCTTCACCTTGGTGTGATAGTTCGACTTGCTGGTGATCCAGCCGACGTGGCTCCACCAGAAGCCGTGGCGGTGGGGGCTGTGCACATCCTCTTCGCCATCGGAGTGGCGGTGATGATCGCGGTGGTGGGCTGCCCACCACATGGGCCCGCGCTGGACGGCGCTGCTGCCCCACAGGGCGAAGATGAACTGCCAGAAACGGTTGCACTTAAAGGTGCGATGGGAAAAGTAGCGGTGATAGAAGCCGGTGACCGCGAACATGCGGACGAAGTACATGGCGGCACAGACGGCGAGGGCGATCGGGGAGACGCCGACGAAGAAGACGCCCAGGACCATCAGGTGAAGACCGATGAACGGGATAATTCGGACCCAGTCGATCTTGTGCTCGTCGGTGGCGCTGAAGCGGTGGCTGGCGACACTGCTGTCGAACCAGCGTCCGAGAGAGACGATGGCGTAGGCGACTCGCTCGCGGATGCGCGGGCGGCGCAATTCGGGCATTCGGGGGCGAGGCAGGCTGGTCTTGAGATCGGAAAAGCTCTTTTCAGCGCTTGTTTTAAGGTCGCTCAGGCTTTTTCCGGCAGAGGTCGTCAGGTCGGAAAGGCTCTTTTCGGCGGATGAGATTGCGTCGGCGAAGATGCGCGTGCTGCTGGGCTGTTCTGCGGAGGGGAAGCTGGCTGACATCAGGAAAGGGCCTTCTGTGAATGAACTGTGCCCCCGCGGGGGCGGGATGATGACGGCCGGCCAACCCCGACCGGCGAATTAAACCGGGGATGATAGTCGCGAGGGGGCGCGGGGCAAAGGCGAAAAAGTCCGGCTGGCAGTGCAGTAGTGCACATGGACGGGCGATGGGCGCGAGATTTTGCGCAGTTGCCACGAAATTTCGGCAGACTTGCGCAATTTGTGCGGGGGCTGTCGGGGATTCTGGGCGGGGCGTGCGTGGGCGAGCGTGCGGTGAGACGCAATTTTGCCCGGCGCAAAGCGGAACAAAGCGGAGCGCGCCCCGCGGGTTGGCCGCCGGGGGCCCTTCGGACTAGGGGGCGTTTGGGCGACATTCATCAACCAATAGATTTGCCCCTCGTTCCGCGAGGAATCGGGCGCTCCGGCACGAGCGGCGTGCCTCGGGGGAACGGCGAGCAACTTCATTGATGGATGGCGTTCATGCGGGCGACAACATCGCGACTCGAGTTCCCGCGGTGCGAATCGGCGAGGGGTCGTGTGTCAACGTGCTGACACCGATGGCGGCACCTGCTGATCCCACGAACAATTGACGAGGGGTTGTACGGGGGCCGCGGCCGGCACCTGCAAGACGCCGGTGCCACGGGAAGAAGCGCCGGCGCGGTGTCCGTTGGCACAGGACGGCGGTGCGGCCGGGATTTGTTGACCGCGCAGGGCGCGACTTGGATAATGCGGAGACAGCTGGGGCGCCGTCCGCGGCGGATGCTGCGGACTCACCTCGAAAGGAAGGCGCATGGCGACGCCGATCCTCATCGACTCCGACATGGGCGCCGACTCGGCGGCTGCCATCGCGCTGGCACTTGCCAGCGAAGCGCTCGATCTTCGCGCGATCGTGGCAAGCGGCGGCCTGGTTGGCGTCGACCAGGCCGTGCTGAACGTCGCGCGAGTCATCGAGGCACTCGGTCCGGCGAAGCGACCGGCGATCGGGCGCGGGCTGGAGGCGCCGGTGAAGCTCGATCGTGCCGCCATGCACGGCGAGGACGGGCTGGGCGGCTGGGATTTCGAGTTGGGGCGACCGGCGGCGGCGGAGCCGTGGGACAAGGTCTATGAGCGGGCGGCGTCGGAGGCGGGCGGCGGGCTTCATATTGTCGCCCTGGGGCCATTGACGAATGTCGCGACGTTCATCGGGCGCGGCGGGGATGCTGTCAAAGCGGTGGCACGGATAATCGTGTGCGGCGGGGCGGTCTGGGCGAAAGGCCGGCACGACGGGGCGGAGGCGAACTTCCGGCGCGACGCAACTGCGGCGGCGGCGGTGCTCTCGTCGGGCCTGCCGGTCAGCGTCGCGCCGGTCGACGTGACGGAGCTGGTGTGCCTGGATCAGTCGCACATCGCGCATCTGGCGGCGAGCGGCTATCGCACCGGGGAAGTGACGGCACGGATCCTTGAGCATGCGCTGGAGTGCGACGACGCCCCGGCGTACGGCAAGACGTTCGTGCAGGCGGCGGTGGGGCTGGCGGGGCTGATCTGGCCGGCGCTATTCATGAAGACGCGAATGCGGCTGGAGGTGTCGACCGGCGGGCGCGACGCGGGCCGCACGAAGCCGGCCCTGGGCGGTGACAGGTCGCGGCAGATCGATCTGTGGACGGCGGTGAACGCGGCCGATCTGCTCGAGAACATGCTAGAATCGCTCTGCCACGAGGAGTTCGTTGTGTGAGGCCCGTTGCGCGGCGGCCGTGGTTGAAGGACTTCGTTGGGCGGAGCGAACCATTGCGATACCTGTTTTCCCTTGAAGGTCTTCACTGCGAGAACTGCGCCCGGACGCTGACGGAGGCGCTGGGCTCGTGCGACGTAGTGACAGACGTGCGCGTTTACGACGATCTGCGGCATGCGGACATCGAGCTGCGGGAGGATGAGGGGGCGATTGCCGCGGCGGTGGAAGCCGTGCAGGCGGCGGGCTACCGGGTGAGTGGCTTCGGGCCGGTGACGGGCGGAAAGGCCTCGCCGTGAGCGGTGGCGCGGCGGTCCAGTCAAATCTTCGCATTTATGGCATGACATGCGGGGGTTGTGCCGCGCGCGTCGAGCAGGCGCTGCGCGGCGTGCCGGGGGTGCGCGAGGCGAATGTAAATCTACTCGCCGAGAGCGCGGCATGCGAGATCGATCCGTCGGGGCCGGGGCCGGCGCCGGCCGATCTGGTGTCGGCGGTGCGGGCGGCGGGGTACGATGCCGAGACGGTGGCATCTGGCGGCCGGGGCATCGACGCGGCGGCGCTGGATCGCGAGCAGAAGGAGTCACTTCGGCGGCACCGGGTGGCGATGATCCAGGCCGTGGGGTTCGCGGCGCTGCCGATCCTGGCGCTGGATCATCTGATGCCGCATCTGTGGGGGCACAGTTTCGAGAAGCAGGTTCCGGCGCGGGTGCTTCAGCTGGTGCTGCTGGTGATGCTGATGTTCGGGCCGGCGGCGGGGCCGATCCTGGCGGGCGGGGCACGGGCGATCATGCACCGGGCGGGGAACATGGACCTGCTCATCTCGATGGGATTTCTGTCGGCGCTGGCGAGCAGCATCTACGGGGTGTTCATCGGGCGGGACGCGGCGTATATCCATATTCACGCGGCAGCGGTAATCATCGCACTGGTCTGCGTCGGGCGCTATCTGGAGGCGATCGCGCGGGCGCGGGCGGTGTCGGCGATGTCGGCGTTGGCCCGGCGTGCCCCACGCGAGGCACTGGTGCGGCGCGACGGGCAATGGATGTCGACGCCGGTGGAGCGCATCGAGCCGGGCGACGAAGTCAGCGTGTCGGCGGCCGAGGCGGCGCCGGTGGATGGCGACATCATCGACGGCGAGGCGGCGGTGGATGAGAGCCTGATGACGGGCGAGCCGATGCCGCTGCGGCGGGTGGCGGGGGACAAGCTGCTGGGCGGGTCGATGGTGGTCGAGGGGAAACTCGTCATCCGGGCAACGGCGGTGGGCCGGCAGGCGGCGATGGGGCGCATTCTCGAGCTGGTGCAGAGGGCCCAGACGAGCCGCACGCGCATGCAGCGGCTGGCAGATCGCGTGGCGGGGGTCTTCACGCCGATCGTCATCGTCATCGCCGTGGCGGTTTTCGCGGGCTGGCTGATCGTCGGGGGGATGAGTGCCGCACCGCAGGCATCTGTTGCGGCGATCGCGGTGCTGGTGGTCGCCTGTCCGTGCGCGCTGGGACTGGCGACGCCGACGGTGGTGATGGTCGCATCGGGCGTGGCGGCACTGCGCGGGATTCTGGTGCGGGACGCGGCGACGCTGGAGGCGATGGGCGAAGTCGATCTGGTGATCTGGGACAAGACGGGGACGCTGACGGCGGGGCGTCCTGCGGTGGTACGCGTCGAGTCGGCCGAGGGTTTCGACGATGCGACGGTGCTGCGGTTTGCGGCGGCGGTGGAGCAGTTTTCGTCGCACCCGCTGGCGAAGGCCATCGTGGGCGAGGCGCGGCGGCGCGATCTGACGATGTCGTCGGCCACGCGATTTGATCTGCACGCGGGCCGTGGGGTCTCGGGAGAGGTTGAGGGCCGGCGGGTGATCGTGGGCAAGGCGGACCTGGCGGCGAAGCAGGGCGCGAAAGAGGCGGGTGGGGCCGGCAAGGCAAAGGACTCGCCGGAATCGGGCGTGGACGCGTCGGGCGAGTTGCGGCACGAATCGCGGGCAGGTGTGTGGATCGACGGCCAATTCGCGGGCGGCATCGTGCTGAGCGATCCGGTGCGGCCTTCGTCGCGGGAGGCGATCGCGCGGCTGGCGCGGCTGGGGGTGCACAGCGCGATGCTGACGGGCGATGCCAGGGGCGCGGCGCTGGCGGTTGCGCGGGAGGTGAACATCGCGGAATCGCGGGTGTTTGCGGAGGCGCTGCCTGAGGACAAGTCCCGCCTGGTGTCGGAGCAGCGGCATCACGCGGGGAACCGGCGTATTGTCATGGTGGGCGACGGGGTGAACGACGCGGCGGCCCTGGCGAACGCGGACGTGGGTATCGCCTTTGCGGCCGGTGCGCAGGCGGCGAGCGACGCCGCGGGCATTCAACTCGTGGGTTCGACGCCGATGCTGGTGGCCGAGGCGGTCGAGCTTGCGCGGCGCGGGCTGCGGATCATCCGGCAGAACCTGTTCTGGGCGTTTTTTTACAATATTCTTATGATACCGCTTGCGGCGACGGCGCGGCTGGCGCCGAGCCTGGCGGCGGGGGCGATGATGATCAGCTCGCTGACGGTGGTGCTGAATGCGCTGCGATTGAAGAGGATGCAGAAGACTTGAGATTTGACATCCGGTGATTGTAGTACTTCGCAGCGTGCCTGTTACCGGACGCCAGCTTCACGGCGGAATTCTTCGAGCTTCGGCACGAGTCGGATATGAAGGTCTACGACAACACCTCCGCCATTGATCCGGCGCTTCGGGGAGCGGTGCTGTCGGTCGGAAACTTCGACGGCGTGCACCTCGGGCATCAGCGCATCCTGCGCACGGCGCGGGCGCTGGCGCACGTGAGCAGCGCCGCGGTCATCGCCATGACATTCGAGCCGCACCCGATCACGCTGTTGCGGCCGGGCCAGGCGCCGCCGCGGCTGACGCCGTGGGAGGAGAAGGCGCGTCAACTGGCCGGTGCGGGTGCCGACGCCATCGTCAAGCTGCACACGGACTGGTCGCTGCTGTCGCTATCGGCCGAAGACTTTATTCGCGATATCCTCATCAGGCAGATTCATCCCTCCTACATCGTCGAGGGGCCGAACTTCGGCTTCGGGCGCGATCGGGCGGGGAATATCGAGACGCTGCGGCAGGCCTCGCCCAGGGGCGGCTTTCAGGTACACGAGGTAGAGCCATACCGGTTGCACCTGGCTGAGGGGCAGGTTCTCGTCGTCAGCAGCACGGCGATTCGCGCGGCGCTGTCGGGCGGCGATGTGGCGCTGGCGATGAAGTGCCTGGGGCGACCGTACGCGCTGGTGGGCACGGTCGTGCACGGCGCGTCGGAGGGCCGCAAGCTGGGGTATCCGACGATCAATCTGGCAGCGGGCGATCAACTGATTCCTGGCGAGGGCGTCTATGCGGGCCTGGCGGACTTTGAGGACGAGCACCATGTTGCCGCCGTCAGCATCGGGCATCGGCCGACGCTGGGGGGGACGTCGCTGGTGGTGGAGGCATTTCTGCTGGAGGCGTCGGGCGACTACTATGGGCGGCGGGTGCGGCTGGGCTTGATCGGCCGGGTGCGCGATCAGCGGCGATTTGATGATCGCGAAGGGCTGACGGCGCAGATCGGGCGGGACATCGAGGAGATTGGCCGCATGGTCAAGGAATATCAGGCCGGCGCCGAGGCGCGGGCACAATCCCTGGAGGAGCAATGAACGAGGGCGGCGAGCCGCGGCTCATCGATCGGCGCGGCGCCATCGAGCGCTTGTCGCGGGCGCAGCGCGTGCTGATCACAACGCATGCGCGGGCGGACGGGGATGCCATAGGTTCGGCACTTGGTCTGGCCCGGGTGCTGCGGGCGTCGGGGCGGGAGGCGGAGGTGTATCTGCACGAGCCGGTGCCGGGGCGGTATCGCTTTCTGCCGGACGCGGGCACGGCGCGCACCTGGCCGGCGTCGCCGGGGGTGGAGGCGACGAGCGAATGGGACTGCACCGTGGTGGTGGATACGTGCGCACGAGCGCAGCTGGGGGCGGCGGCGGAGGCGGTGGTATCGGCGCAGAACCGGCTGGCGATCGATCATCATGCCACGCGCGATGCGATCGTGCCGCAGGCGTGGGTCGATGTCTCGAGCGCGTCGTGCACGATGATGATCGCGAGCCTTGCGCAGGAGGCGGGCTGGCCGATCGATGCGGATGCGGCGACGCTGCTGTTTGCCGGGCTGGCGACGGACACGGGCTGGTTTCGGCATTCCAATACGGATGCCGCGGCGCTGGCATCGGCGGCGGCGTTGGCCGGTCTGGGGGCGTCGCCGACGGCGCTGTACGAGCGGCTGTTCATGGGCGATCCGGAGGCGAGGCTGCGTCTGATCGGCGAGGTGCTGCGGAGCTTCGAGCTGTTGGCGGAGGGCAGGCTGGCGATCTACCGGCTGACGCGCGAGATGCTGCGCCGCTGCGGGGCGGATGAAACGATGGCGGAGGATATCATCAACGAGCCTCAGCGGATCGGCAGCGTGAACGTGAGCGTGATGGCGGTGGAGCCGGAGGGGGATGCGCCGGTGCGGCTTAGCTTTCGCGCCAAGCACAGCGTGGATGTGGCGGCCATCGCCCGGCAGTTCGGCGGCGGGGGGCATACGTGCGCGGCAGGGGCAAAGGTGCGGGGGGATTTTGAGGCGGTGTATCGGGATGTGGTGAAGGCGGTGTTGAAGGCCGTGATGGCGGCACCGAAGGTGGGGGCATGATCTTTGTTGCGGGCGGCGGGGCCAGAAGATGGTGGTTAGCGATGTGAAGCGAGGACCATTTCTTTCGCCCCTGCCGGGGCTTTGATACACTGATTCGCGTTATCCGCACGGCTTGCGCCGTGGGCTCTAGTCTGCCGCCGCTCCGCGGCCTTGATGCGAGCACGGCTGGGCCGGATGGCTTTGCGTCGTCTCCGAATTGCGGCCGGGCACCGCGACGTTTGGCGATGCAATTCGACGAATGGGACGTTGTGAATGAAGCAGGCGCCTGATATGACAGACGCATGGCACGGCAGTCTGGCGGGCCTGCCGGCCGCGCTGCGGCTGACGCTGGCGGGGTTTCTGATCATCATCGGCACGGGCTACCTGGTTGCCCTGGTCAACATCTACCACACGCATCGGCACGCGGACGGCGAGCCCGGCCTGTCGATGAACGATGTCCGCGCCGTGTATGGCGGGCTGACGGTGCAGAAGAATCAGTCGGTACCGTCGCGGATGCTGACGATGCTGCGCACATCGATGCGCGAATACGTCGACGATGAGGCGGAGTTCGGGATACTGGAGGGCTGGCTCACGCAGGGCGGCAGCGAGGCGGGGCTCGACGTGGGCGAGGGCCGCCACACGCCGCGGCGCATTCTCGTGCGCAATTGTCTGCGCTGTCATGCGCAAACTTCCAGCGAGGAGATCGCCCGGACGTCGCCGTTCGGACCCGACGACATGACGGTCGAGCATGCCATGTTCGCGCATCTTGCGGCGCCATTGCCGGCGAAAGGTGGGGGGATGGCGCGGGTGCCGCCGCAGTACACGGTGTCGCGGCTGGTGCTGGTCGGGCACATCCACATGCTCTCCATTCCGCTGTTCACGCTGATCGTGGCCGCGCTGTTCTATATGAGCCGGTCGCCGCGCTGGATACGCGCGATGCTGACGCCGCTGCCGATGCTGGCGCTGGTTCTGGATTTTGCGGGATGGTGGCTGGCGCGACTGGCAGATCCGTTTGTCTACGTGCTGGCGGGCGCCGGCGCGGTATTCGGGGCCGCATTCGGCGTACAGATCGCCGTCGTACTGATCGATCTGATGCGCGGCCGGGCGCGGGGATGAGACGGGGACGAATCGAGAACGGGCCTTCTTTGTTGCGCATCGGCAGGCGCATATAATTGCCACTTACGAAGCACAGGGACCCGCCGCATGACGCTCATCGAATCCGCGCCGCTGCTCGACAAGCTGCAACTGCTTCGCGCCAATATTGAATCGGTCTTCATCGGCAAGACGGAGGCCATCAGCCAGATGGTGATCGGGCTTCTGGCACGCGGGCACGTATTGATCGAGGATGTGCCGGGCGTGGGGAAGACGGTGCTGGCGCGGGCGGTGGCGAAGAGCATCGACTGCACGTTTTCGCGGGTGCAGATGACGCCCGATCTGCTGCCGTCGGATGTGCTGGGCGTCAGCATCTACAACGACAAGTCCGGCCGGTTTGAGTACAAGCCGGGCCCCATCTTCGCGAACATCGTGCTGGCCGACGAGATCAATCGCACGACGCCGCGTTCGCAGTCGGCACTGCTGGAGGTGATGAACGAGGCGCAGGTCAGCGTCGAGGGCAAGGCGGTAGCGCTCGAGCAGCCGTTCATGGTGATCGCGACGCAGAACCCGTTCGAATTCGAGGGTACCTATTTTCTGCCGGAGAATCAGCTCGACCGATTCATACTGCGGATCAGCATCGGCTATCCGGCCCGCGAGTACGAGCGGCAGATTCTTCGCGATCAGCCGGATCGGGCGCCGCTGGAGGCGATGCGGCCGGTGATGCAGGCGCGGGACGTGATCGAACTTCAGAACATGACGGATCGCGTCAAGGTAGACGATGCGCTGATGGACTATCTTCAGGATATCGTGGAGGCCACGCGGCGACACAATGCGATTGAGGTGGGCATATCGCCACGTGGGGCGCTGGCGCTGCTGCGGGCGGCGCGGGCATCGGCGCTGTTGGGCGGGCGCGACTACTGCGTGCCGGACGATTTCAAATTGCTCGTGCTGCCGTGCTTCGGGCACCGCATGGTGAGCAAGTCTTACCTGCGCGATGGACATGCGGCGACGGCTGAACAGGTGCTGCTGGAGATTCTCGAGGGAATCCCGGTGCCATCGTAGAGTCGCACGTAGCATCAAAGGCGCATCGCCGCCGGCCGTCTTCGGATGCGCCGCCATCCCGCGGTGCCGCCGGGTTCGCACCACGCTACAGTGCCTCGGAAAGCTCTGTGAGGCTCCACGGGGCGCCAGTCTTGTTCGTGGCCATGAACCGATGTAAGCTCAGGGTCACGTCCAGTTCCGCAGACGACGCGAGTCGATGTCAAATGGCGGGCGCTTTCAACCTTTTCTGGTCGTCCTAGTGGCACTTGCCGCTCCGTGTGGTGTGGCTCGATCTTGTCGCCGTCGGCAACAGTGACCGGAGGAGACGATCCATGATCCTGCCCGGATCCCTTCGCAAGTGGCTCGCCGTTTTTCGCGGCGACGTGGCGCCGGCCCTCATCCTGCTCTCGGTTCTGTTCGGGTTCTGGTTCGGCCTCATGCCGGGGTTTTACGGCCTGCATGTCGGCCTGATCGCACTCGCCCTGGTGATCAACGTGAATCTCGGCATGTTTCTGATTTTCGCCGCGCTGGGCAAGTCGCTCTGCTTTGCCGCTGCGCCGCTGCTGTATCACAGCGGCGTGTGGGTTCACGAGAATGCGCCCGGCTTCGTCGGCGCTGTGGCATCGGTGCCGATTCTCGGCATCTCCGACTTTTCGCGCTACGCGCTGCTGGGTGGCCTGCTGCTGGGTCCGGTACTCGGATTGATTCTGGGCGCCGCGCTGGCACTGCTCGTTCATGGATACCGGCGCGCCTGGCTCAATCTGGAGAACCAGTCCGAAGCCCTCCGCCGCTGGCAATCCAAAACCTGGGTGCGGTGGCTGGATCGGATTCTGGTCGGCAGGTCGCGTGCCGTGAAGGCAGTGCTCGAGAAACGAGCCAGCTTCGTGCGACTGCCCGGCGTAATCCTGGCAGCCGTGGTCCTCATCGCCTTCAGCGCTACGGCATATTACATGAGAAACACCGTACTGACCGACTATGCCGAAAGGTCGCTGACGGTGGCGAACGGCGCCGAAGTCAACCTGGACCGGTTCGCGGTTCTGCCGCTCAGCGGACGGTTGAATGCGAGCGAGCTTCGCGCCACCGATCCTGAGAAGCCGGCGAACAATCGCATTTCAATCAAGGAAGTATCGGCAGACGTCAGCCTGTGGTCGCTTTTGCTCGGGCGGGTCGAACTCGACGAAGTCGTCTTGTCCGACGTGCGATTCGACACGCGCCGCGAGGCGCCGGGCAATGTCATGAAGCGGCCGGAATTGCCCAAACTTCCTGCCTTCGACCCAACCGCGTTTTCCGTTTCCGAGTTCGATGTCGCCAGGCTGGAAACGTATATGGGCCAGGCAAAGCAGGTTCGCGAGTGGACCGAAAAACTGCGGGAATGGCTGCCCTGGCGGGAGGCCGATTCCGGGCCAACGGTACCCGAGCACTATTTTGCGTACCTAACAGCGCGCGCGCCCGGCTCGGGTGCGCCTCGTTTCGTCGTTCGCAGGCTCGTTCTCGAGCCGGTGACGCCACCGATCGAGGCCTTTGGTGAAAGTGCCGTGGTTTGCCAGAATCTGAGCGATGCGCCGCGAAGCCTTTTTAAACCGATCATCATTGGAATCGAATCGCGTCAGGGCGCCGGTTCCTGCGAAGTCGTCTGCCGGTTTGAGGATGATGATGCCGTGGACGTGACTGCTTCATTCGATCAGATCGATTTGAGGCGATTCCAAAAACAGCTTAATCCGAAGAACCCGGTTGTACTCAATGGCGGCACTGCATCGGCGACTGTCTCGGGGCGCATCACGCGCGAGACGATCGACCTTGCCCTGCGGGTGAAGACAAAGGACCTCGCGGCCTCCACCGCCGGCGGGTTGTTCGGTCTTGATCCGCAGATCTCGGGCGAGGCCATGAAGCTGCTCCGCAACCTGGAAACCACGCTCCGCATCGTTGGACCGCTCGCGGAACCGCGCCTCGTCTTCGACAGCAACGCCATGCGGGCCAACATGCGAGAGGCCCTCGCTCAGGCCGGCAAAGACGAGCTGTTGCGCCGCATGGATCAACTTGTCGGAGACAAGCTCGGCGGCGCCGGGCTGTCGGATCAGGGCTTGAAGATCGCGCCCGGCGAAATCGGCAAGGGCGTATCGAACCTGCTTGGCGGCAAGAAGAAGAAGAACGAGGACTGAGCGGCATCACGGCTTTATAATGGATGGCGCCGGCTGCTTTGTGTCCGTGCGGCGTGGCGTCGCACGATGCACCTGATCCGGGCCGGTTCGAAGCGCGCCGTCAGGCGTGATGGAGTCGTGGATCGAATGGCCGGTCGGTGGTTCAACGTTTCCCTCTGGCGACGCGCCCCTTACGGGCTGACCATCACACCGGGCGGCATCTGGTTTGTGCTGGGCTCGCTGCTCATCGGATTTGCCGCGATCGACGCGGACATCAACCTGCTGTTGATCATCTTCGGCCTCTGCACCGGAGCGTTTGCGATCAACGCCTTTCACGGCTGGCGCACGCTTTTTGCGCTGACCGTCCGGCGGCTGGCGCCGGAGACGGCGACTGCGGGGCAGGTGTTCGTGGTGCGATATACAGTGACCAACAGGCGGCGCTGGGGCCGGGCGCGGAGCATTCATCTGCGGGACCTGCTCGGCCGTCCGCGGATGGCCGATCCGGAGGCGTTCATTCCGCTATTGCGGGCCGGCGAGTCGGTGACCGTGTCGGTGCCGGTGTTGTCGCACGCGCGGGGCCGGCTGGTCTTCTCCAACCTGCGGCTGGCGACGCGCTTTCCGTTCAGCCTTTTTACGAAGTGGACGCGTCAGGGCGAGCGGACGGAGGTTATCGTCTGTCCGCGTGTCGGCCGGCTTCGCGGCGACATCCGGCTGTCGAGCCGTCGCAGCGATGCGTCGGGGCATTCGAACGCGGGGCAGGGGCATCGCCGCGGCGACGAGGAGTTTTACGGGATTCGCGAATATCGCACCGGGGATAATCCGCGACGGATTCACTGGCGGCGCAGCGCGCGGACCGGGCAGTTGATGGTGCGGCAGATGAGCAAGACGGTCAGCCAGCAGGTCTGGTGCGCGGTGAGCGCGCGGATCGACGTTCGCGATCGGGCGCAGGTGAGCGCGCTGGAGGATGCGATCAGCGCCGCGGCGACGGCGGTGTGCAGCGCGCTGGAGCAGGGTGCGCGCGTGGGGCTGATCTGCGGGGGCGAGCGACTGGTGCGCCTGCCGCCGGGCTCGGGGCGGGCATATCGGCCGAGGCTTCTGCGAGAGCTGGCGCTCATACAGGGCCGCCGGGACGAAAACCTGGCGGAACATCTCCGGCGGCTTTCGTGGCTGCCGCGCTGGCAGGGGCCGGTGATGCTGTTCGGGGCGGCGAACGATGACAATCTGCGCGAGGCCTCGCGGGCGCTGCACCGATGCCTGGGGCCGACGGGGCTGTATGTTCCGGGGACGCCGGCGTTCGAGGCGCTGGTGCTGCCGGAGCCGGAGGTCGCCGCGGCATGACCAGCACCGCTTTGCGCCTCGTTCCGTCCACGCTGCGACCCGCGGGGGCCGCGCATGTCACCCTGCTGGCACTTGCGATTCTCAACATGGTGCCGGCGATCGAAGCCGACGACTCGTGGGGCGTGCTGCTGATCGCGGCGGGTGCCGCGGTCTTCAGCCTGGTATATGCGAAGTGGTCGGGCGGCAAGGCCGCGCCGCGCTGGCTCATTTACGTGGCCATATTCGCAGCGACGGGGCACCTGGTCTATCAGATGGCGGTTCCGGGGGCCGAGCCGAAGGTGCATATCGTCATCCTGGCGCACTTCATCATCTATCTCTGCTGCTGCAAATTCTTTGAGTTGCAGACCTATCGCGATGTCGGGCTGGTGGCGGTCATTTCGTTTCTGTTGATGGTGATCAGCTCGCTGGTCACCGCCAGCCCGCTGTTTGCGCTGGTGATCGTCGTGGATTTGACGCTGGGGCTGGCGTGGCTGATGGCCTTTCACGCGCAGCGCGAGATGTACGGCGTGTGCGCGCGGCGGCTGGCCGCGATCGGTCCGGCTGCCGCGGCCTTTAACGACGGGGACGAGTTGCGCGAGGCCGCGGGCAGCTCGTTCACGAGGACGGCGGCGGCGTGCGCGATCGTGCTGGGCATGGTGAGCACGCTGGTCTTCATCTGCGTGCCGCGGGGATGGAAGGGCGGCCTGTTCAGCCGCATGCAGGGGCTGGTGCCGGCCAGCGTGACCGGGGTCGACGACGCGGTGACGCTGACCAACAACGACATCGTGGAGGACGATTCGCTGGTTCTGCGGGTCCGCTTTGTGCGCGACGGCGTGGTGGTGACGGATGAGTCTTTCGAGTCGTATCTGCGGGGGTTGACGTTCGATCGCTACGTGGAAGGGCGGTGGAATCGCCGGCCGACGCCGTTTCCGCGGCAGATCCAGCCGGCGCCGGTGGATGAACCGATGCCGCTGATGGAGGCGGTGGAGTCGGTGGAGGGCGCGAATTACCTTCGGCAGGAAGTCTGGCTGGACTCGATCGGGCAGGGGCTGCTCTTTTCGGTTTATCCGCCGGTGGCGTTCGGTTCGCCGGATATCAAGGACGCACAGCTGGATCGGCGCGATCTTGTGTTGAAGACGCGTTCGTCGTCGCGCAACAGCGCCCACTACACGGTGTTCACGCCGGTGCGGCCGGGAGGCATGCTGGGCCGGCAACTGCGGCACCTGGGACGCGCGCGGCGCGAGGGCTGGAGCGACATCCCGGCGGCAGTGCGGGAATTTGCAAAGTCGTTCGCGGAGGAGCGCGAGCTGGATCCGCAGGATGCGGGCACGCACGAGGCACTGGCGTCGGCGATGGTCGATTTTCTGTCTTCGCGGGAATTTGAATATACGCTGTCGCGGGGGCGGGCGGGCATGGCGGCGGGCGTGGACCCGATGGAGGACTTTCTACTGCACAATCGGCGCGGGCACTGCGAATACTTCGCCTCGGCGATGACGCTGATGTGCCAGTCGATTGGCATTCCGGCACGGCTGGTGAACGGATACGCCGGCGGGGAGTTCAATCCGGTGGGCTCGTTCTTCCAGTTTCGCCGGAGGGACGCGCACGCGTGGGTGGAGGTATTCCTGGCCGATCGCGGCTGGACGACGTTCGATCCCACGCCGGCGAACGTCACGCAGCGGCGCCGGCCGGTGGCGTCGCTGTGGGCCGATGCGCAGCGGTTCGTCGACTTCGTGCGATTCAAGTGGTCGACGCTGGTGGTGTCGTTCGATTCCGAGAACCGGGCGGCGCTGGCGGAGGGACTGCGGGCATGGCTGAGCAAGCTGGCACAGGGCGAGGGCGAGCCGCGCTCGATAAAGCATACGCTGGCGACGCTGCTCTGGGGACCAGACGTTCTGGAGATGTGGCAGCGGGTGTTCTACTGGCTGACGCTGGTGCTGCTGGTCACGTGGATCGTGCTGGTGGTGCGGGTGCTGTGGATCCTGTGGCTGATGGTGCGGGCGCACTTTCCGGCGCGACGAAACGGGCGCTCCGCGCAGGTTCGCCGGTTTGAGGCGCGATTTTACGACCGGATCGTGTCGCTTCTGGAAAATCGCGGTCACGTAAAGCCGCCGGGCGCGACACCGCGGGAGTTTGCCCTGCAACTGGCGCGGGCGTCGGCCGATCTGGAGGAAATGCCGGCGATCACCGAATGGTTCTACGAGGCGCAGTTCGGCCGGCGGGGACCGGATGAGCAGCGATTGGACCGCATCCGGCACCTGCTGCTGCGGCTTCGGCGCGATCCATCCTTCGGCGCGACATAGTGCCTATCTCAATTACAGTGTGGCACCGGCTAATAGCCGGTGCGGCTTTGGTTATTGAGATAGGCTCATAGCTTGAGGCCGTGCGCACGAGAGGCGGCAGGGCGGGTGAATGACGCGCCGATGGAAAACGCGTCGCCGCGCACTTACGCTTTCCGGTGCTTCCTTTGTTCCTGCTCGAGAAAAGGGGTTTTACATGTCATTGATTCGGCACCTAGCGCTACTGGCATTGCTGCTCCCGTTGGCCTGCGACAACAAACCGGCCGCCAAGCGCGAACCCGTGGCGCCGGCCGATGGCGGCAACGGCTCAGGCGATGGCGCGGCGGTCAACGTCCCGAAGGATCACTATGGCACGGCGGCGGTTCGCGGCCGCGTGCGCTTTGAAGGAAAGCGACCGCCCATGCGACCCATTCAGATGGGCGGCGACGCGTTCTGCCACAACAATGCCAGGGCGACGTCAGCGCCCAAGTTTCAGATTGCCGAGGATGGCGGCGTGCCGTGGGTGTTCGTCCATGTGAAGAAGGGTATCGAAGGGGAGTACACCACGCCTGCAACGCCGGTGACGCTCGACCAGCATGGGTGCATGTACGAGCCGCACGTGTTCGGCATTTTCGTGAATCAGCCGCTGGAAATCCTCAACAGCGACGACACGGCGCACAACGTGAACTCGCTGGCGACGCGGAACGAGCGGTTCAACATCAGCCAGCCGCAAAAGGGGAACAAGCACACGCGGACTTTCACGCGGCCCGAAATCATGGTCAAATTCAAGTGCGACGTGCACGGGTGGATGGACGCCTATGCCGGCGTTATGCGGCACCCCTTCTTTGCGGTGACGGATAAGGAAGGCAATTTTGAGATCGCGCGCCTGCCGGCGGGCAGCTACGAACTGGAGATCTGGCACGAACTGTGGGGTAAGCGTACGCAGATGGTGACGCTGGGTGAAGGGGAGACGAAGGAAGTTGCGTTTACGTATGAGAAAGACGGCGAGTGATGCCGTGTTCCGCGCGCGGAGCGGATACAATGAATTCGGCGCAGTGCGGCCGGTGACGACTGCCACGAACCGGAGCGTTCGGCGGCAATGTGTTTCGTTTTCCATTTTCGAGTGCACTTTGCCGGCGAAGAACTGAAGCCGAAGGGGTCTGGCCAATGTCAATTCGGAGGGGCTTCGATTCGAGGCGACGCATGCGCGTGCTGACCATCGTGGGGGCGATTGTGGCCGCGGCGGTCATGCCGCGATCCGCCGCGGCATCCGGCGTGCTGACGGATGGAGGCGTTCGATTTGAGTTCAACCCCAGTGCGACGCCGGGTAGCGCCGACTTTGAAGTTCCGACCGGCACCGACCATTTGTTTCAGACGTGGTGGTGGTACCGCATCGATGGCGATACGCAGGAGACGTTCTTTCCGGCGCCGGACAGCGAGGTGTATACGGGCAACATTGCCGTACTGACGTGGAACAATGTGAATGGCAGCAACTTCGGCGCGGTGCTGCGGGTGACGGTGCAGGATACCGGTGGGTCATCGGGAAACTTGCTGTTCGAGATGACGCTGACGAACAATACCGGCGGTATGCTTGGAATGGAGCTCTTTCACTATTGCGATGTCGATGCGGCTGCAACTGCCGTCGGCGACCAGGCGGCGTTGATCAACGCCAATGATCATATCCGCATTTCGGATGGCGGGACCATCGTCAATTACCGGGTTCAGGACGCCGACGCCTTTCAGGTGACGGGGTTTTCGAGCCTGCGCAACTCGTTCGGCGACGGGTCGGCGACCAACCTGAACAATGGCGGCGCGCCGTTCGGCCCCGGCAATGCCACGGCCGGCTTTCAGAAGCGCGTGAGCCTGGCGGAAGGGGATTCGCAGACGATGCTGGCGGCGCTGGGCGTGAATCGGGATGCGGCGTTTCCGTCGATCCGCGTGACAATGACGGTGGCGGAATGCATGCCGGACCCCGGAGATCTGGTCGATCCGGATTGCGTGGAAGTCTGCGGCACTGTGAGCGTGCTGGTGGTAGCGCCGGGCACCGACGTGAAATTCTGCTACGAGATCGAGAATACGGGGCCGACGCCGCTGACGCGGCACGATCTCGAGGACTCGATCGGGGGCACGATTCTCAACGATTTCGCTTTCATGCTCGCGCCTGGGGCGTCGGCATTCCTGACGCAGAAGGTTCAGATCGACGAGGACATGGTGCGGGAGGCGACGTGGACGGCATCCAATCCGGAGGGTGGCGCATACAGCGGCGTGGGCAGTGCGAGTGCGCTGGTGGACACGGATGGGGACGGGGTGGCGGATGTGAGCGACGCCTGCGAGGGATTCGACGACGCGCTGGACGCGGACGGCGACGCGGTGCCCGACGAATGCGACGCGTGCGCCGGATTCGACGACGGGGCCGATGCGGACGCCGATGGCACGCCGGATGATTGCGACGAATGCCCGGAGGATGCGGGCAAGACGGCGCCGGGGGTGTGCGGCTGCGGCGTGGAGGATGTTGACGCGGACGGGGATGGCGTGCTCGACTGCGAGGACAACTGTCCGGACGTCGCGAACGCCGACCAGTCGGATGCAGACGGGGACGGGGTCGGCGATGCGTGCACGCTGGCGCCGGGCTCGCCGACGGGCGTATGCGGGGATGCCTGCGGAATGGGCGCGCCGGCGATGATGCTGTGGATCAGTGTCGGAGTGATGGCATTGAGGAGGCGGATGGCGGGCCGGCGGGGGAGAAGGTGAACGGCCCGTGCGGCAGACGGTGAGCGGCCGGCGGTAAACGGGCAGCCGCGGCGGTCGGAGTGATCCCGGCGCTCAACCGGCTTCGGCGTATGCCTCGCGTTCAAAGCGGTTGTCGCGGTAGAAGTGTTCGCCGCGAAGCCAGGCGAGCAGGCTGGACAGGCCGTAGGCCGGCAGGAAGAAGGGGCCCCAGCGTTCATACTGGCGGACGTGAATGCGCTCGTGTTCGCGAGTGAGATCCAGCGCGGCGGCGGAGCGGCCGAGAACGACGTGGCCGAGGGTGAGTGCCATCGGCGAGGCACCGAAGCGCAGGCGATCGGGCAGGAGGAGCAGGGCGGTGACCAGGCCGCCGTGGGCCTCGACGACGCCGCGAACGAGCCGGGCGTGACCGCCGGTGAAGAGGCCGAGGCCGGCGGGGATGAGGCCGAGGAGGGTGTTGGGGAGGGTCCAAAGATAGAGGAGCATTTGCGGCGAAATCATGGTGTTGGAGGTAACGGCGAATTCGCTAGCGCCCGAAATTGTCCGGGTAGTTCGTCCGGGCGGTATCCCCTGATGTCATAGTCCTTTCCCGGATAGGCGAGCCAGATGTGTCGCCTCGGCCCGGTCGTGAAATCAAGTCGCCATGATTGATTTTCGATAGCAAATCGCGAGTCATGCAGCGGGTAGAACTGTGAGCGCCAGGTCTCCACAGGTGTTGCGCCCGCGCTCTCCCTACAGATTCGAACGGTACATGCAAGTTTGGGATCATACTTCGGTGCCAGTTCAATCACGGCAAGTTCATCGCCTCGGCGAATCACGCAGATAGTACCGTAACGCAGCGGCAGGTGAGTTCTGAACAGCGGGTCCATCATCTGCGCCGGAACCAGTGCGCGAGGAATGCGCGCCGCCCATGACTTGGGTAATGAGTCAAAGAGCCTCGGCGTCCAGACAGGGGAAGAGAACAATAGGGCTACCACAATTGTGAAGATTGTTGATATGAGTCGGGGGCATTTGCGAAACGGCCCTCGAAGACGGAATGTAATTGGCCCGGTTGGATCAAATGTCCGGCCGCACTCCGGACAGCGCGGCTCTGACAGGCCGCGCAGCAAATAGGCGCAACCAGCGCAACATCGAGAGTCGGTCGGCAACGACGAACAGATGTGAGACGTAATGGACTTCGACGCGAAGATCCAGTACAGCAAAACGACGCCAGCAAGTACGAGGAAAGGCACCATTCCATCTACAGAGATGCGAGGAAAGCCGCACCAATGCGAGGAGTAGCTCAGGCCGTCGGTTATGATGAAGAACGTGACATAGAATGGCCAAATCCATACAGATTGTCTGGCCATTCGATGCCAGGCAGCCTGAAGCAGCGGGCCGCGATCGAGGTTGGAAATGTATGGCGGCCATCCGAGCCGACGGTAAGCCAAGAAACAGAGTCCAAAAAGCATTCTTACGAGCAGCACAAGAAGTATCGCTAGAATTACCAGGGGAATAGCCGCATTCTTCAGAGTCTCCCAATCAATGTCCGCAGGAGCATTGTTAAAATCCGCATAATCGAGAATCGGCACGAGACGGCTGGACGGGCTGAGGAACCAGCAGGTGCGGAAAAGGCCATAGGCTACAGTTTGCGATGTGGCCAGTGCTATAGAGGCCAAATTGGTTCCCGCTATCACCAGGAATAAAACCAGCGTGGCGCGCGAGGGAACGCGGCGTTTGCGGTGCGGACTTGGTGGGCTAACTGAAGTGATCGCCGCTCGCTGTATTGTGCGCATGCCTGAGACAGGACCTTGTAGTTGGTGACGATCAACTGACGGACTTCAATGCGTGCATTCGCAGCAGATTCAGCGCCGCCTTCGCCGACCGGTCGCGAATCTGGGCGCGCGAGAGATTTTCGCCGAGGCGAAGCTCCTTGACGATCGTTTTTTCCGCCGTCGCCAGTGCGACATAGACCAGACCCACGGGCTTGGCGGGCGTCCCACCGGCAGGGCCGGCGATGCCGGTGATGGCGAGGGCATAGTCCGTGCCGGCGAGGCGGCGACAGTTGGTTGCCATCGCTTCGGCGACGTCGGGGCTGACGGCGCCATGGGCGGCGATGAGTTCGGCAGGGACGTTCAAGAGCCGCTTTTTAGATTCGTTCGAGTACGTGACGACGCCTTGGAGAAAAAAGGCGCTGGCGCCGGGGACATCGGTGAGGCACCTGGCGAGCAGGCCGCCGGTGCAGGACTCGGCGACGGCGAGGGTCTTGTGCTGTTCGATCAGGAGGCGGGCGACGGCGTCGGCGAGGGTGAGTTCGCGATCGGGGGCGTCGCTGGTCGTCGCACTGCTTGATGCAGTGGCAGACGGAGGAGAGTCGCTGGTATTCGCACTACTTGAAGCAGTGGCACACGGTTCGTCGGCGAAGACCACGGTGCCGAGGCGATGGCATATATCGCGGGCGTCGGCCTCCATCAGGCGGAGGGCGTCGGCGGCGCTGGCGGCCCGGGCGACGATGCGGATGCTGATGATCATCTCGGCGGCGCTGGTGCCCACGGTCGGATTGCGATCGCGGCGCATCAGGTCCTTGATGCGATCGCCGACTTCGGATTCGCTCATGCCGAAGGTGCGCAGGGTGCGCGTCAGGACGATGGCGCTACCGGCCGGCAGCCGCGGCAGCACGCGGGCCGCGAACATGGCTTTCATTTCGTAGGGCACGCCCGGCAGGCCGAAGACCTGCGCTCGATCCATGATTGCGTGGATGCCGGGAGCGGTGCCCCAGTCGTTATCCAGGACCTGCGCGCCCTGAGGCACCATGGCCTGCCGCCGATTTCCCTCGTGCATGGTGCGGCGGCGGGAGGCGAACCAGGACTCGATGCGCCGGAGGCTGGCTTCGTGCAGGACGAGCGGCACGCCCAGTGCCGCCGCCAGGGCATCGCGGGTCAGATCGTCCGGCGTCGGGCCGAGGCCGCCGGTGACGAGAATGAGCCCCGCCCGCGCGGCGCTGGCGACCAGCGCGTCGCGAATCGGGTCCAGCTCGTCGGCGATGGTGATGTGCCTTGTGCAGACGATGCCGATGGCCGCGAGCTCGCGGGCCAGCCAGGGCGAGTTGGTATCGATCGTCGCCCCACAGGTCAATTCGTTACCGATGCTGATGAGATGGGCCTTCATCGATTTTTCCTGCTGGCATTGGGCGTTGGCGGCGGCGCGGGGCGCATGTCGTAGGCGGCAAAGGCGGCGCCGAGATACTGCTGCTGCCAGTCCGGCCCCAGGCGGGCGGTGACTTCGTCGAGATAGCCCGCGGCGGCGACGGGCTGGTAGATGCGGTCGGCCACGTGGTGCGCCACATAAATCGTCGCTGCGAGGGCGAGATTCACGCACCAGACAACGAGGCCGGCGCGGGCGAGCCGGCGCAGGGATGGTCGCGTGGCGATGGCGAGGGTGCCGAAGAGGCCGATGGCGAGCGTCAGGACGATGACCTCCGCGTAAGGCAGCATTCGGAGCGCGCGCGTGAAATGATAGGGATGGATGGCGAGCGCCAGGGCGGCGAACAGGGCGACCAGTGCGAGCGGGATGAGCCACCGCCGGCGGGAGGTCGTTGTCGACGCCGGCGTGGCGTGCGCGAGGGCGAGCGATGTCAGTAGTCCGGCAGCAATCAGCAATACCGTCATGGCAGTGAGCCAAAGGCCGGAGAAGGCGAGGTGCCAATGAAAGCGGGCGAGGACGGCTGCGCCGGCCAGTGCCGTTGGCGCGGCAGCAAGCAAGAGGGCGTGAAGACGTGTGGGCAGCGGGGAGGGTGGGCCCAGGGGCTTGCTGCCTCCGCGGAGCAGTGCAACTGGCGTGGCCACGACGGCAAGGATGAGTGCCATGGCGCCACCGAAGGCGGCGGCGGAGAGGGCGCCAGCCGCGGCCAACAGCATGATTGCCGCGTGAAAATGATCCGGTGCGGGGGTGGGCCCCTTGGTGTTTGCCTGCCCGCACAGGTCTTCGCCGGCGGCGTCGGCGGCCCGGTGGTAGGCGGCGCTGAAATCGTTAAGGGCCTTTGCGGCGGGCGCGTCCGGCGGAAGCATGCGGACCGCGAGATCGGCGCAGAGCAGGCGGGTTTCGGCGCTGGCCTCATTGCGAACCAGCTCGAGCATGGTGCGGACGAACCAGTCGCGGCAGCGCGTGGCCTCGGCGGGACGTTCCAGGGCATTTAGGGAGTCAGCGAGACGCGAGATGCGGCGGGCCAAGTGGGGGAGATTCTCGATGTGCTGCGTCACTTCTATCCGCGGGTATGCGGCGGCGATGGAGGCGGCGACATCGGGCCGGTGAAAGTGTCGCTGAAGGGCGCCAAAGCGCAGGCGGGCGGTGGTGTAGAGGGTCGAATCGGCGGCGGCCGGCGGCGCGTCCATGATGTCGCTCATGGCCTGAAAGCGCTGCACGTCGAACGCGGCCATGTCCGCGTTGGCCTGCTGGAGAGACAACTGGTCCTGAATGCAGGCATACACCAGGCGCGACAGCCGGTTGTCGGCATCGCGTTCCAGTTGCTGCGATGCCGTCTTGGTGGCATCGGCGGGATCGACGGCGGAACGGCGGACGCGATCGAGCAGATCGAGCAGCGTGGCCAGGGCCGCGCGGCATTCGGCCTCGCGCCCGGAGCTGACCTGGCGGTCATAGTCGGCGAAGATGGTGTTCCACGTCGGCTGAGATCGGGCCCTGGCTCGCGTAGCGGCATCCACTTTCCTGAACTCGGAATGGAGCATCGCGGCCGCCATGCCCGAGGGCCGCAGCGTCAGGACCAGCAGCGCGACGGACGCGAGCGCGGCGGCGATGGCCCCCAGGATGGTGATCCAGACGCGCGGCAGGCCGGTCGCGCTGAGCTGCTCAGCGGCGCGTGGCGGCGGGGAGCGGAGGCTTTCCCTTGGGCGGGATTGGCGGGTTCTGCGGGGCATGTTTTCCAGGGCCAGCAGGCGTCGCCGGCCGGGCGGCGGGGCCGCCATGCGAACGGCGTCACATAACGGTCGGGGAAGCGGCTACGCTTGTCAAACACGAGATTGGCGACGGGGTGGCGCGGCGTATGGTTGCGAGAATCGAGCGGTTGCACGGGTGTCAATGTCATATCAATGACACCTTGGTTCGTGCGGTGCGCGTGTGGTTCGTTGCGGATGCGCTTGCGAAGGGCGGCCAGCACGTGCTACGGGGTGACTGGTATTTTCAGGGTGCTGCGCCGGGCGGTGAGTTCGTGGTAGATGTCGTGATAGCCGCTAACCATGCCGGAGACGGTGAATCGTGAGCGCGCGAGGGACTGGGCGGCGTGGCCGAGTCGGCGGCCGCGATTGGGATCCTCGAGCAGGTTCAGCAGGTGGCCGGCGATCTCATCGGCATCATCGCCGGAGAAGAGGAGGGCATTCTCGTCGTGGAGGAGGCCCTCGCAGGGCAGGTCTTCGTCGGCGACGAGGGCCATTCCCTGGGCCATGGCGATGAGCGGTTCTTCGCGGAAGGCGGTGAGTGCGCGCGGCACGCAGAAGATGTCGGCGGCACCCAGGGGGCGTTCCACGTCATCGAGGCGGCCGGTGAAGGTCACGACGGCAGACATATCCAGGCTTTCGACGAGCCGGCGCAATTCGTACTCGGCGGGCCCCTTACCGAGGATGAAGAGCAACAGGCGCGGATGGTGGCGCAGGGCTGCCCGGGTGGCATGAATCAGAAGCGCCACGCCGGCAGACTCGGTGAGCGGACCGGCGTAACAGATGGTTGGGGCGGCGGCGGCTTCGCTGCGGAAGGCGGCTGGCCGGTCGGAGCAGACGACGCCGGGCCGTATCGTGCGGACCGACTCGAGCGGGAAATGGTGTTCACCCAGGGCGCGGGCAAACTGCGCCGCCGGCACGACGAGGCGCGAGGCCGTACGCAGCCGGCTGCTGATTTCGTGCGACGCCAGTGGATCGACCGAGGCGACGTTGCAGATCCAGTCGCATTCGAGTGACGCGGCCAGGGCACTTGCGGCCGGGGCGCTGGTCAGGGAGAGGCCGTGAATCAGCAGCGGGCCGTCGCGGCGGGCGTCTTCGAGCCGCTCGCGAATGCCGCTCATGGCGGACGTGCGTGAAAAGAGGCTCAGCGGCCAGGGCGGCGTGCGATAGCAGAGCATTTCGGTGGGGCCGGTGCGGATGGACTCGGCCCGCGGGTGTTCCGGAACGGCGAGGATCACATCGGCGTCGTCGAGCATGCCGACCTGGAGATAGCGCACGGCGGAAGGGAGGCGCTCGATGACTTCGTCGTCGGCGACGAGACACAACGTCATCCTGGAAGGGCCTTCATCGGGCACGAGACGGACCCTCGACGGCGAAATGGGCGTTCGCGAGTTCGAGCCGGCGCAAGAGATGAGACGCCGACAGCCGCAACATCTTCACTATAGCAGAATTGTCGGGTTCGGGTCCAAAGACCGGGCGCCAACAATTCGGTGGAGCAACCTGGATTCGAAGGCGGGACTTGTGCGGCGATCGCGCCGGTGAGGCGGTCAGCCCGTCTTGGAAAGCCGTTCGAACGAGACTTCGAGGCGGTCCTTGACGAGCTGCATGTTCTTGGGGCGATTCTCGCGCTCGGGCTGGCAGCAGTCTTCGATCAACCTGAGGAGGGCGGGATCGAGCTCCTCGGCCAGGTCGAGTTTGTCGTTGTGCCAGCGGTACATGGAGACGCCGGACTTGGTAACGGCCTTGCTGTTCAATTCGGTCTCGACCGAGCGACCGAGAAGAATGCGGTGCATGGTGGCGCCGAGGCCGAAGACGTCGGTCCGCTGGTCGAGGGCGAGCCGGTCGACCTGTTCCTTGGCGATGAAGTCCTTGGTGCCCTGGATGCGCTGTTTTCGCGTGTACATGGGGCAGGCCTGGCCGAAGTCGATGAGAGTAGGCCGGCCGTTGCGGGCGCAGAGGATGTTCATCGGCTTCATGTCAGCATGGACGAAGCCGCGGTTGTGAAGGGCGAGCAGGCCGTCGGCCACGTGGTAAAAGATCTTGGTGATGAGGCGGGGCGAGGTATTCTCGGCAAATTTGTCGAGGGGGATGCCATCGACGTAGTCGAGGATGTTATAGGCCTCAACGGCACGGAGCTTACGCTTGACGATTCCGTATTCGTGGCTCTTGCGCAGGACGGGATGGTCATTGCCGACGCCAACGTCAAATTCGTTCTTGAGCTGGCGTATCTGCGATTCCCAGTTGGCGGCCCCGGCCGAAACGTACTTTTTGCAGTAGAGCTTGTGGTCGCGGAGATCGCGCATGAGTGCGACCTTGGTGCCGGCGCCGGTACCGAGTTCGCGAACAAACATGAGCGATTCGAGGCGCTTGGACATAACGACTCATTCAGGGGCGGCGCGACCGCGCGTCTCCTTACGACGCGCTGGCCCCAGGTGCGATAACTCCTGCCGGGTCATGGCTCGCCCTTTTTGCGAGAGACGATCCTGCGCGGCGAGTGGCTGCCGATCGCTCGACGATTCGTGGAGCGGGGCAACCCTATTTTGCGCCAATGCGGCGTGCGATGGCCGAATAATGGCGACCACTCGCACGACAAACGCCTTGCGCTTTGCTTCCAGCGGGGGCCGTGGTGGCCCGAGCCGGCTATTTGCATTATTCGGCTATCTGGAAAGGCGGGTTGGGGCGGAGCAGTTCGGAACGCGAGAAGATGCGTTTAATGGATTGATGGCGGAGATACGCGAGTTCCGTCGCATCTACGCCCATGCCCACCTGATTGATCCCAGTATATGGCGCTGCCAAGGCGCAGCCAACTGGTCAGCGGGGCTATTTTGCCACAATTCTCTGCAACGTTCCTCTTAACCCGTACTCATGCTGCGTCTTGCGCGCCTTCCCCCCGGAAAGCAGCCGTCACGTGCCTGCCTGCGAGCGGCAGCGGAGCCAAGCCTGCGTACATTCGCCCTTGTGCCCCTTGAAGTGTTGGGTCGATTTGCCCGATTGAGGTGCGGCCGCGGCCAGAGTGCATCGGCAACGGCGTTGGCACGCGGCATGCATCCACGGCAGGAAATCCTCCTCGCCCTACGCCTGACCAGGGGGTGTTGCGTGAGCGCCGTTCGGAACAGATCGACCAGACTCAAAATTCGCCAGAAACTTCGGCACCTCCTGACCCGGCTCCGCATCCTTCAGCGAGCGCTGGGCGAGCCGAAGCCCCTGACCGCCGGCGGGCGGCTTCCCGCGTGTTATCACGCGGAATGAGGGACCCTTCAAAGGGGAGTAGCACACGGATTCGCCGTCCGCACTGCTCACAGAGCAGTGGCACACGGGTGTTTTGCACTGCTTGAAGCAGTGGCACACGGCCGTCAGAGCAGTGGCACACTAGTGTTTTGCACTGCTTGAAGCAGTGGCACACGGCCGCCCGAATTGCCGAGCAGTGGCACACGTTTAGCGCCGGCGGACCTAGCGCCGATCGGCGATCTGAGCCTGTACGAGCTCGGCGACTTCTCGCATGTCATCCACGTCGAGAGGACCGCAGAGGACGAAGGTGGTTTCCCCGCTGTGCCAGGCGACCACCGACAGGTTGTTGGTGCAGCCGGGCATTTCGTTGATGAAGGGCTGATCGGGGGCGGCCACGCGTGCGATATCGATGCCGGACCAGTGCGGCATGTTGAATAGCGAGAGGCGCGTGCCGAACTGGTAGTTGACGTACATGAGATGGCCGGCGTTGGCGCCCTCTTCGCCCTGGAATTTGCAGATGTTGGCGGATTCGAATTCGTAGTTGAAGGGCGTCAGATCGGGGACGACGGCGAAGACATTGTTGCCGAGTATCCCACAGAGGGCAGTCGGCAGTTCGTTCGGCTCAGCCGGCAGCGTCTCAGACTGGTGTATCTGCTTTTCGCATCTGGCGACGCACTTGTTGTGGCGAATGACGACGGTGGAGGCCACTTCGCGCGTCGCATTGGCAACGGCCAGCGGGTCGGCGGGAGTGACCGTCCATCCGGCTCCTTCACGTGCGCCGTATTGCCATGCAGCGATGACGGTGAGGGCAAGGCAGGCGGCGAGGGCGACGAGCTTGAGGACCCGGCGACCCGCGGGTGCGCGGCGCGCATTTTCGGGTGATTCTCCGGAGAGAATGGCGAGCTTGACGCGGGCTTCGAGAGAGGGGGGCGCCTTGATGCGGGCTGCGCTGCGGGCGATGGCATCGCGGAGGGCCTGCTGTTCGCCGACAACATCGCTGCACGGCGGGCACATCTTGAGATGGTCGAGCACTTCGCAGTTGGCGCGGACGTCAATCTGGCCGTCGGCAAAGGCGTAAAGATATTGTCGAACCTGCTTGCAATTCATGTTGCGCCCCCGATCGTGCCGGGGTATCTGCGATCTGATGCGAACTTTGCCAGCGAATGTGCCAATTGCTGCCGCGCGCGAAACAGACGGCTCATGACGGTGCCCAGGGCGCAGCCTGCAATCTCGGCAATTTCCTTGTAGCTGAATCCGCCGATCGCCCAGAGCAGAATGATCTCGCGATACTCGGGCGGCAGGCCCATCATGGCCGACTTCAGTTCTTCATCAAACCCATCCCAATCCACCTCGCCGGGCTTAAGCGAACCGGCGGAAGGCCGATCCAGCTCGACGGCGATTTCATCCAGGCTCAGGTCCTCCAGCAGGGAGGGCGCCTTGGCCGATTGCGAACGCCGGGAGAAGTAGGCGTTGTGCAGGATGCGCATCAGCCACGGCTTAGCGCCGTACTCGCGAAATTCGAACTTCTGATACGAGCGGTGTGCACGAAGGAAGGTCTCCTGGACCAGGTCCTCGGCCTCGTTCGAATCGCCGGAGAGCTTGAGGGCCATCCGATAGACGAGGTCCATGTGGCACAGCACCGCATCTTCAAAATTTCGCGAAATCCTGCCGGACATCGACCCTCCAGGGGTCGGCTGGAAGTGACGAGCGACGGACCGTTCGCTGCCACTTTCTAAACTTCGCCCAGCCGTGGTTTTATTCCTTGATTTGCGCCGAAGCGTCGATGCGTTGCAAGCGCGGGGCGGAAAAGTGACCGCGGCCGATAACGCGTCGTTGTCGTGAATCTGGATCGGCCATAGCATGGCGCTGCCCCGGTGGACGAAATCGCGCCGACGGCTGAAACACTGTCTATGAAGGGACTAGACCCTTGGTCACGGACCAATACTACCGCGAACGTCGCAAAAAACTGGATGACCTGGCTGCATCCGGGGTGGACCCGTTTGGAAGTCGGTTTGACGGCGTCCGGGCGAATTCGGACTTACGAAATCTGATTAGTGAAAAGGGCCTCGAGCCCGGGCAGACCGCCCACGGGGAGTCCTGCCGGGCGGCGGGCCGAATCGTGCTGCGGCGGGTGATGGGCAAGCTGGCGTTTCTGACGCTTCGCGACTCGACCGGGGACATTCAAATCGGCATTTCGCAGGGCAAAGTGGGTCCGGATGCTTGGGGGCTGCTGGGGCAACTGGACCTGGGTGACATTCTCGGCGTGGATGGCGCGCCCGGGCGCACGAAGACCGGGGAGCCGACGGTGTGGGCCACTGCGTTGACACTGCTCTGCAAGAGCCTGCGGCCACCGCCGGAGAAGTGGCACGGATTGACCGACGTGGATGCGCGCTATCGTCAGCGTTACGTGGACCTGTTTGCGAACCCGGAGGTGATGCAGACATTCAAGGCGCGGTTTCGAATCGTGGAGGCGGTGCGGCGATATTTTCAGGATCAGGGTTTCGTCGAAGTCGAGACGCCGATGCTCCAGGCGATCTATGGCGGGGCGGCGGCCCGCCCGTTTACGACGCATCACAACACGCTCGACATGGATCTGTTCCTGCGCATCTCGCCGGAGCTGTACCTGAAGCGGCTGCTGGTGGGTGGGATCGAGCGCGTGTTTGAGATCAACCGCAACTTTCGCAACGAGGGCATCAGCACGCAACACAATCCCGAGTTCACGATGATGGAGTGCTACCAGGCATACGGCGATCTGTCGGACATGATGTGCCACGTAGAGGGCATGTTCGCGGCAGCGATTCACGCCCTGGATGGAAATTACAAGCGGCGGTTCCGCGATCTGGAGATCGATTTCACCCCGCCGTGGCCGCGGAAGACATACTCGGAGCTGCTCGCGGAGCATGCCGGCGTCGACCTGAAGGACGCGACGGCGGTGAGGAAGAAGGCGGCGTCCCTGGGCATCGAGGGCCCGAAAATGGACGACGCCGTCGTTGCGAACAAGCTGTTCGAGACGACGGTGGAAGCGCATCTGGCGGGCCCGCTGTTTGTGACCGAGTACCCGGCGGAGTTGTGCCCGTTGACGCGCCGGAAGCCGGGCGATGACTCGCTGGCCCTGCGGTTCGAGGCGTACGTCGCGGGCATGGAGATCGGGAATGCGTACACGGAGCTGAACGATCCCATCGTGCAGCGCGAAACGCTGTCGGCGCAGCTTTCGGGCGAGGGGGATGAGACGATGCGCGTGATGGACGAAGACTTTCTCAACGCGCTGGAGCACGGGATGCCGCCGGCGGGCGGGCTGGGCGTGGGGATCGATCGGATGGTGATGCTGCTGACCAACTCGGCGAGCATCCGGGATGTGATCTTGTTCCCGCTGCAACGGCCCCAGGAGTGAATCCGCGCTTACTTCAGAAGGGCTCGAAAGCCGGCTTGTTCGAAGTGATGATCGCCCGTCAGCGCTTCGCTAATGCCCAGTTCTGCATGATCACGAATGAGATGCAATCGGTTAAAGACCAGTCCTTGTCCTTGCGGGATTCAAAAAGCTGCATGCCCCTGATCAACGCATCGCGCGTTGCGGCGTGTACAGTGATGCGCGGATCGGACGTCAGCAAGTGATACATTCGGCAGAATTCTGCTCGTTTGTTGCGGTATGACATGGCATCGGCCAGCTCCAGCAGGATCCGATCGGTCGTTGTAATGACATGCCGACCTTTGCTAATCGCCTTTGCGGCGGCGTGCGCGTCGTCCAGGCGGTTCAATAAAGCCAGAAAATAGAACGTGTCGGCGAATCTCATGACTCCCGCCGGGGGGTGCCGTGAATGTAATGATCGTGGTTTTCCGCCCAGTCGCTCGGGCCTTCGACGGAGCCGGCAAGTTCAAGGAGCTTCTCCCACACTGTCGGCTCCTGCTCGTGCGAATCGACGATCTCAATGTTCAGCTTTGTCCCCTCCGGAAGCGAAACAGGTTCGTCCAGCGTGATCTGCCCGTTCTTGACGTGTCCCCGGTAAGTCATCTCCCTATCCTTGCATCTCCATCGGCCGATTCGGCGCGAACCCGGCGGCCGACGTTCTGTACAACCAGGGTGCAGCGCAGGCCCGACGACCGCGCCGTGCCGCAGTTAGATTATATCGTGATTATCCCATGCATGCGGCCGATCGACCGCCGAATTGCCCGGCAACGGCCATTCGGCCTTTCGCATATCGGTCCGCCCGCCTAACCTGACGCTAGTCGCCGAACATCGAGGTAGATTCCGCCCGTGAGTTCGCGAACAAGGATGCTGGTCTTTACGCTGCTGGCGCCGATCTCGGTGCCGGTGTATGTGCTGTTTCTGGCAGTGACGAATCTCCTCGGCGGGGCGTTCTACATCGTCATCGAGGCATCCCTGGCGAGACTGCTGCGTCGCCCCGTCAGCCTCACCCGAGGCCAGATGGCCGCGCTGGCCGTGCCGGTGCTGGTGCTCGCACCCTTTGCGGCGGCGGCACACTTGTTGCTTGCGGCGGGGGCCGGGCTGTTTCAATTGATGTGCTGGCTGGGGCACTGGCAGACCGGCGTGCAACGCGTGCCCGCGGCGTTCGCCATCGGGACCATCTGGTCACTGGTGGCCATCTGGTGCGTGGCCACGTGTCTGAACGCAGCCGCGGGCCTGTCGTGGATTGGCCAGGGCATCCGGCAGGACAGCGTCGAGGTGTTTGTCGAGTTCACGCTGCGGGACCGGCAACTACACGCGCTTCCGCCGCGGATGCAGCAGCGGCGGCAGGCATTGATTCGCGAGATCGAAGAACATCGCGAGGAAGTCTTCCCGCGCTGGCGGATCCTCCGCGATCAGCTCGCCAGCGATCGAGAGTTTTTCGACTCGCTGCCGGTCATGACGTGCCGGCGCATCACGGGCTTGCCGTGGTTTTTCTTTCCGGCCGAGTTTTCGGATGACGGCCTGGCGCACAGCCGGCTCCTGCTTGGCCCGCTGTTGTTTGTGGCCCTGGTGCTGGCGCGATGGCCGGGCACATTTGCCATTCTGCGATATCAAGTCCTGAGGGTCGGCTGGTGGCTGCTGCGCGTTTGCGTGGCGTTCGTTGCGATTTACCTGCTGGTGACCTGGGAGCCGGTAACGGCATATGCGAGTTTCTTCTTTCCGGAAGACATGCCGCGTTGGTTTACCATCATGTCGCCGGCGCGGTGGCTGGGCGCCGAAATCCTGCGATACGCGCGGCCCGAATGGTGGTTGTTGAACGCGGCGCTGTGGATGATGCTGGCCGGGGCGGCGGCGTTTGTCTGGTGGGCGGCATGGCGGGCGAGCCCATTTCTCGGCTGGCCGCGGTACTACGTCGCGTTTCTGGCGTCGCGGCTGCTTCAGCGGAAGCGCATTGCTTTCTTCAGTGTCGGCGCGGTGACGCTGTGCGTGGCGATGATGATCATCGTGATCAGCGTCATGGGCGGCTTCGTCGACAGCATTCGCGACCGGGCCAACGGCTTATTGGGCGATCTGGTGGTGGACGGAAGTCTCCAGGGCTTTCCGTTTTATCGCGAGTTCATTGCGGAAATCGGCAAGCTTACAGACGAAGACACCGGCGAGCCGGTGGTGCAGGTGGCGACGCCCGTCATCCATTCCTACGGCGTGCTGCAACTGCCCGAGGGCGAAACGCACGCCGTGGCGATCCGCGGCATCAAGCTCGACGAGTACGTGCAGGTCAACCGTTTCGGCGAAGACCTCTTCTATCGCAACCGGTTCGGGCCATATGATCTGGGCGGGCTTCGCGGTCAGCCGGTGTATCGACCCGACGCGCGGGGCGTTCCCGATCTGCCGGGCTCGTGGCCGGAGTACATTCATCGTTACATGCTGTCGGCGGTCGTGCCGAGCCTTCCACTGCCCGATCCGGTCGCGATGGACGAGCACTATCAGCGGTATATCGCGTCGCTGCCGTCGGAGGAACGCGAAGAGGAATTGAAGCGGTTCCGGCGCGCACCGGAGGAGCGGTATGCCGGCCCAGGTGTGTTCAAGCCGTGCTTCGGGGCGGAGTGCCGGGTGGACTTCATCGGCGACGGGTATCCCGGCATCATCATCGGTCGCGATGTGCTGTTCCGCCGGCGCGCGTCGGGTGAATACGAGCGCGATTCGCAGCTGTACCTGGGCACGGCCTGCCGGCTGACGGTGCTGCCCATCTCGCGCGACGGCTCGGTTTCGCAGGAATCGCCGCCGGCGCCTTGGCTGCGCTATATCGATGACTCGAAGACGGGCATTCACGAGATCGATTCGCGTACGGTCTATGTCGATTTCGACATGCTGCAATCGATCATGTCGATGGGGCCGCAGGAAAGGGTGGACGGCGGCTTCACGAGCCCGCGATGCAGCCAGGTCATGATCAAGCTGCGCGACGAGTTCAGCTGGCCGCGCGCGGTGCTGGAAGAGAAGAAGAAACAGGTTGCCTCGGTGTGGGAGAAGCTCATTGCAGAGGGCCTGATCGATCCCGACCCGTGGGAGGGGCGGATGATGGATCATCTGCGAATCAACACGTGGGAGGAGATGCAGGCCGATTTCATTTCGGCAATCGAAAAGGAAAAGTTTCTGGTGCTGATCATGTTCGGGGTGATCAGCATCGTGGCGGTGTTTCTGATCCTGTGCATCTTTTACATGATCGTGCAGGAGAAGACGCGCGACGTGGGCATCATCAAGAGCGTGGGCGGCAGCACCGAGGGCGTGGTGGCGGTGTTCCTGGTGTATGGGGCCGCGATCGGCCTGGTGGGGAGCATCCTTGGCTCGCTGCTGGGCACATCCTTCGTCACGCACATCAACGATATTCAGGATATCCTGGCGCGGATCAATCCCGCCTGGCGCGTGTGGAGCCCCGCGACGTATTCCTTCGACAAGATTCCCAGCCAGTGGAAGATGAGCGAGGTGCTGTGGATCTGCGGGCTGTCGATGGTGTCGGCGATCGCGGGTGCGGCTATTCCGGCGCTGCGGGCCGGGCGGACGTGGCCGGTGGAGGCGCTGAGATATGAGTAGCGAGTGAATAACGATCAGTGAATGCTGAATTCGGAAGAATGGAGAGGGAACCGAGCGCGGCGGAAGGTCTATGCTGAGAGCCGAGAATATTCACAAGAGCTACATCCTCGGGCGAACGGCGCTGCCGGTGCTGCGGGGCGTGGATCTGCGCATCGCGGAGCGGGAGTTTGTATCCATTACCGGCGCGAGCGGCAGCGGCAAGAGCACTTTGCTGCATGTCGTGAGCGGGCTGGATGTACCGCAGCGCGGCCAGGTGTATTTTCGCGGCGACGATCTGTTCGAGCCCGAGGGGCAGCGGCGCCTGCCGGTCGGCCGCGATGGAACCTTTGTGCAGGCCGCGGAGCTCTCGGCGGAACATGCGGCATCGGGCAACGCCCGCGGGCCGATCGCGCGGACGGCCGCCGCGCGACCGTCGGCGCCGCATCTGCGGCTGATCGAAATCCGGCGCAATGATCTGCGCAACCGTTACTTCGGTTTTGTGTTTCAGTTTTATCACCTGCTGCCCGAGTTCGACGTGCTTGAGAACGTCATGCTGCCGCAGATGGTGGGGCGGGCGATCGGCGGCTGGCTGTCGGACCGTGCACAGGCGGAGGCGCGGGCGGTGGAACTGCTGACGCGGGTCGGGCTGGCCAGCCGCCTGAAGCACCGGCCCAATGAGCTTTCGGGCGGCGAACGCCAGCGTGTAGCGATCGCGCGGGCGCTGATCAACAGCCCCGCAATTCTGTTCGCGGACGAGCCGACGGGAAATCTCGACGGGCGCACGGGACGCGCGATATTCGAGCTGCTCCGCGAGCTGAACCGCGGTGGACAGACGGTCGTCATGGTGACGCACGATCGCGAGCTGGCGACGGAGGCCGATCGTGTGGTGCATCTGGTGGATGGTCGTGTAGAATGAGATTCGAGGCACTGGCGCCGATTCGAACCGCGACGAGCTTCGCCGGCGGCCGGTCGTTTGGTGCAATCGTTTGCGCGCGTGGGAGACGCGGCGCCGGGGAGAAGTGAACATGGCCGTACAGGACTACACGCCCAATCCGAACCTGAAGGTGTGGCTCGATGGTCGCCTGGTGCCGGTGGCCGAGGCGAACGTGAACGTGTTCAGCCACGGCCTGCTCTATGGCGACGGCGTATTCGAAGGCATTCGTATATACGGCGGTCGGGTCTTTGAAGGCACGGCCCACATGGACCGTTTTTACGACAGCCTGAAGGCCATCCGGCTGGAGATTCCGTTTACGAGGCAGCAGATCATCGATGCGATCGAACAGGCACGCAAGGCCAACGGCATCGACAACGGCTACGTGCGGCTGGTGGCGTGCCGGGGTGTTGGCACCCTGGGCATCCACCCGTTCCGCACCATGGCGCCGCAGGTGTTCATCATCGTCAGCACCATCCAGATGTACGACGACGAGATGTACGAGAAGGGCATGAAGATCGTGACGGCGGCGACCACCCGAAACCATCCGAACGCCATGTCGCCGCGGATCAAGAGCCTGAACTATCTGAACAACATCCTCGCCAAGCTGGAGGCGATCGACGCCGGCTGCCTCGAGGCGGTCATGCTCAACCACGAGGGTTACGTGGCCGAGTGCACCGGCGACAACCTGTTCATCGTGCAGCGCGGCATCCTGCGGACGCCGGCGGCGCACTGCGGCCTGCTGGACGGCGTGACGCGGCGGCTGATCCTGGAGTTCGCCAGGAAGCGCGGCATCCCCGCCGAGGAGGCGACGCTGACGCGGCAGGACCTGTATTTCTGCGAGGAGATGTTCATTACCGGGACGGGTGCGGAGGTGTGCCCGGTGCGGGAGATCGACAAGCGGGCAGTCGGGGATGGCCGGCCGGGGCCGATCACGAAGCAGCTGATTGCAGATTTCCGCGAGCACATCAAGGGCGGGGGCGAGATGTTTGGGGGGAAGGGGTTAGCGGTAAGGGGGTAAGGGGAAAGGGTTAAGGGGGCTGCTCGGGTGCCACTGCGGTGGCAGCAGTGCGAAGCCCTCGCGGCCGACCAGAGTGAGTGGATCCCTGCCATCCCTCACTGCCCACAGAGCAGTGGCACCCGAGAGGTGGTGCGACGTTCGCATGCCCCCACGACTCACAGAGCAGTGGCACCCGAGCCGTCTCACAGCCTGAAGCAGTGGCACACGACGGATAGCCGCTCAATCTTCCGGAGCCCGATGTTCCCAGCCTTTCTCGCTCAATACGCCGCCGGCTGTTTTCTGGCGATCGCCGCGTCCGACATTCGCCGCAGCGGGCCGCGTTACCTGCGGCTGCTGGCCATCGTGTCCACATCGATCGCGGTGCTCGCCGGCGCCCTGCTTTTTCGCGAGGCAGGGGCCGCGGGTTTGACGCGGGGCGACGCCGGCATGCTCGGGCTGGCCGCCGGGGCGGCGATGGGCATCGTCTGGCTGTTCGTCAACGCGGCGCAGTTTGATTCCATCCGCAACTCGCAGCGGCTCTGGCCGGCGTTGGCAGGCGCCGCGTGCCTGGTGGCTGCCATCAGTATGGCACTAGACGCGCGGCCGCCCGGCGGAGAGACCGGGGTGTGGCCGGCGGCGGCGGCGGCGATCAGCACGACGCTGGCGGCCGCCCTTCTCGGTACGGCCACGGCGGCCATGCTGCTCGGGCATCGCTACCTGACGGACACGGGCATGCCGATCGATCCCCTGCGCTGGCTTACGCGAATATACGTGGGAGTGATCGTCGCGCGCGGGCTGTGGGTGCTGGCGGCCTCGTGGCCGGTGTGGGCGGATGGTTTTACGCCGCAGGACAGCCCGCTTTACTTCTGGCTGGCCCTCTTGGTGCGGATCGGCGTCGGCATCGTCGCGGCCGGCGTCTTCGCCTGGATGGTGTGGGACTGCGTGAAGCGGCGGGCGACGCAGTCGGCCACGGCGCTCTATTATTTATCCATGCTGCTGGTGGTGATCGGCGAGGGGGCGGCGCAGTATCTGATGCGGACGGAGGGGCTGACGGTGTAATGCTGAATGCAGAATGCAGAATGCGGAATGCAGAATTAACACAAAACAAAGTCTTCATTCCCGATCCTGGTTCCTAAACATCTGAAGTTTTTTCCATAATGCTGAACGCTGAATGCAGAGTTCCATGTTGGATCGCGCCGGCGCCGACAAAGTCGATGTTACGCACTTGGATGCGCCATCGGAGGGCGGGCATGCCATGAATGCGGTGAGCATTCAACATCGATGTCCGAAGGCGCCCTGCCGGACGCCGATCCGCACCGATGTGGCCAGCGCGGGGCGGGTCGAGGTGCGCTGCCCGGCATGCGGCGAAGAGATCGCGCTGGACGTGCCGGCGGAACTGGCGAACGAGCGCAAAGTGGTTCGCTGCGCCGCCTGCCCGGGGCGGGAATTCTTCGTGCGCAGGGACTTTCCGCAGCGGCTGGGGCTGGCGCTGGTGGTGGGGTTCGGGCTGGCGGCGACGGCGTTTTACTATTACGAGAACATTCTTGCGACCTTCGGCACCCTGGCCGCGCTGGTGGTCGTCGACGCGATACTGTTTCTCTTCGTCGGCAAGGTGACGGTGTGCTACCGGTGTCGCGCGGAGTATCGCGGCGCAGCCTATAATCCGGACCACGAGGGGTTCGATCTGGCGACGTCGGAGAAATACCAATAGGAAGGGGTAAGGGGTAAGGGGCAAGGGGTAAGGGGTAAGGGGTAAGGGATGGAGAGGTTTGGGAGCGGCGGTCGGGGAAATGGCGGAGCGTTCACATGGCATCTGGTGACACAGGTTTGACATCGCAGCGGCCGGTTGATCTCGAGCGGATTGCCCGCGCCGTGCGCGAGATTCTGATCGCGGTCGGAGAGGATCCCGATCGTGAGGGACTTCGCGAGACGCCGCGACGGGTGGCGCGGATGTACGAAGAGTTGTTTCGCGGGCTGCACATGGACCCGCGGGCCCAGCTTCGCACGTTTTTTACCGAAAAATACGACGAGATGGTCGTCCTGCGCGACGTGCCGTTCAACTCGATGTGCGAGCACCATCTCATGCCCTTCGAAGGCAAGGCCCACATCGCCTACATCCCCGATGGCAAAGTGGTCGGCCTGTCCAAGCTCGCCCGCGTCGTCGATGCCTTTGCCCTGCGGCCACAGGTTCAGGAGCGGCTGACGACACAGCTTGCCGACGCCATTATGCAGGAGCTGGATGCCCAGGGAGCGGCCGTGGTCATCGAGGCGGTGCATACCTGCATGACCTGCCGCGGCGTGAAGAAGCCGGGCAGCGTGATGGTGACCAGTGCGATTCGCGGTGTATGCGCATCGAATCCGTCGACGCGGATGGAGGCAATGGGACTTCTGCATAAGTAAAGGTGTGCCACTGCTCTGTGAGCAGTGAAGTTTGGGTTCCATCGCTTCGCTTGGTTACGAGGGCATCCACACTGCTCATAGAGCAGTGGCACCCTCCTTCTTCGTTCGGCTGACACAGCAGTGGCACCTGATTATTTCCGTTCGGATGCCGGGCCCAGCCTGCGGGAGAGATTGCTGGCGGTGTTGATGATGCCCACGTGCGAGTAGGCCTGGGGAAAATTGCCGAGCATGCGGCCGGCGACGGGTTCGTATTCTTCCGAGAGCAACCCGACATCGTTTCGCAGCGACAGGAGCTTTTCGAACAACTCGCGCGCCTGCGTTTCGCGCTTCTGGAGGAGCAGGTTGTCCGCCAGCCAGAACGAGCAGATCAGAAATGCGCCCTCCCCCGGCGGAAGGCCGTCGACGTGCGGCATCGTCGGATAGCGCAGAACAAAGCCATCGGTGGACAGGTGTTTCTGTATGGCATCGACGGTGCCGGATACGCGCGGGTCCTCCGGCGGCAGGAAGCCGACCAGCGGCATCATCAGCAGACTCGCGTCGAGTGACTCGCCGCCGAAGTACTGAACGAATGATCCCAGCTTCTCGTTGAAGCCCTTGTCGCAGATCTCGGCGTGAATTTCGTCGCGGCAGATTCGCCAGCGTTCGACATCCCCCGCAAGTTTGAACTGTTCGACATCCTTGACCGCTCGGTCGAAGGCGACCCATGCCATCATCTTTGAATGCGTGAAGTGTCGCCGCGGTCCGCGCACTTCCCAGATGCCTTCGTCCGGCTCGCGCCAGGCATGCGCCAGGAACTGAAGCATGGCGCGCTGCATGCGCCATGCGTTTTCGTCGGGCGGCAGACCGGCGCGGCGGGCCTGGTGGAGCAAATCGGTGACTTCGCCATAGACGTCGAGCTGAAATTGAGAGCAGGCGGCGTTCCCGATTCGCACCGGGCGGCTGCCTTCGTAACCGGGCAGCCAGTCGAGCTCGAGCTCGGGCAGCCGCCGTTCACCGGCGAGACCGTACATGATGTTGAGCTTGGACGGATCGCCGGCGACCGATCGCAGCAGCCAGTCTCGCCAGTGGCAGGCCTCGTCGGTGTAGCCGTTGTTGATGAAGGCAAAGAGCGTGAACGTGGCGTCACGCAGCCAGCAGTAGCGATAGTCCCAGTTGCGTTCCCCTCCCGGCTGCTCGGGCAGCGACGTGGTCGGCGCGGCGACGATGCCGCCGGTCGGGGCATAGGTGAGGGCCTTGAGCGTGACCAGCGATTGCACGACGGCATCGCGCCAGGGGCCATCGTAGGTGCAGCGGGAGGACCAGCTTCGCCACCAGCGGATGGTGTCCTCGAGATCGGCATCAACGTCGAGCGACGGCGGCGGCGGCTCGTGCGAAGGAAACCAAGTCAGGACAAAATCCCGGGTTTCCCCGGCGGCGACGTCGAATTCGGCCACCGTGGTATAGTCGTGGCCGTGCGTGGGCACGTCGCCGCGCAGGAGCAGGCTGTCGGGGCCGGCAACGGCGAGCAGGGCGTGGTCCTTGCGGCGGACCCATGGCACCACGGCCCCGTAATCGAAGCGGATGATGAGCTCCATCATCATGGGCACGCGGCCGCGCCGGCCGACGACGCGGCGCACCAGATCGGGCGCCCGGCCGCGCGGCGGCATGAAGTCGATGATGGTGATCTCGCCCACGTCGGTCTGGAAGTCGGTCTCGAGGACGAGCGTGCCTTCGCGGTATCGCCGGCGGACGCGGCGAACGTCGCCGCGCGGCGCAAGCAGCCAGCGACCGTGCTTTTCGCTGCCCAGAAGCGCCGCGAAGCAGGCGCCGCTGTCGAAACGGGGAAAGCACAGCCAGTCCACCGAACCGTCGCGCCCGATGAGGGCGGCGGTCTGGCAGTCGCCGATCATGGCATAGTCTTCAATCGGTCGCGTCACGTCGGTCCGCCTTTTGGCGTTTAGCGTTTGAAATCAATGATCGCCTTCACATCCTGCGGCGATTTGTTTATCGCATATTCCCATCGCGACAGCGGTTCGCGGCGCGTAATCAGCCGCGAGAGCCAGTCCTGGTCCGCCCTGGCCAGGGCCTCGGCGGCCTGAAGATAGTGGCGGCGATTGGCGTTGACGGTTCCGAAGACGAGGTCATTCTCGAGCACGAGTTCGCGATTCAGTTCGCCGGCGTCGATGCGGATGCTGCGACCGCCGGAGGAGATGCCGGTGAGGCAGGCGATGCCGCCGTGCCTGGTATTCAGCATCGCCTCGAACGCCAGGCGGCCGACGCCGGTACACTCGATGATGATGTCGGCCCCGCTGCACGCCTCGGCGATGGTGCCGCAATGATACGTCGCGCCGAGATCGCCGACGAGTTGCGGCTTGAATCCGTCGGTCACGCGGTCGAGTACGTGCGTTTCGAGTCCGCGCTGCACGCCCATCAAGGCCGCCAGCAGGCCGATGGGCCCGGCCCCGGTGACCAGGAGGCGCTCCGGGGCCCACACGGCGCGGGCGCCGATGTAATCGATGTGCTCCCATGCCTTGGCGATGACACTGGCGGGTTCGAGCAGGACGCCGGTGTGCTCCAGGGCGGGATCGATGCGAATGGTAAATTCGGGCTCCAGTCGGAACCGCTCCGAGCCGAAGCCGTGACGCTCCTTGATGCCGCGTTCGGTGAAGCGGCCGTTGCGGCACATGTCCCATTCGCCGGCGGCGCAGTTGCGGCAGGGCACCGGATCGGGCCGGCGCACGATGCCGACGGCAAGATCGCCGGGCGCCAGACCGCTGCCGGGCGGCGCTTCGACCACGCGGCCGAGCGACTCGTGGCCGAGGATGAGGCGATCTTCGCCGGGCGGCGCGGCGCCGTACAGGCCGCCAACGATCTCGCGGTCGGTGCCGCAGACGCCCAGTGCCAATGCTTCGAGCAGAATCGCGCCGTCGCTCGCCGGCGGCTCGGGCATGGAGCTGATCCGGGCGGAGCCCTGCCTGCCGGGGATGACGGTCCATGCCTGCATGTGAACGATCCGGCTGAAGAAGCGGTCACGCCGCGTCGCGGGGGCAACCGGGGATGATAGGGGCGTGGCGGCGGGCGAGTCGCGGGATTAATCGCCGGAACGCCCTCGCTTGCGCTTCGGGTATGCGCGAGCTGGATGGCCAGCACGCCCTCGCTGGCGCTTCGGGTTGGTATGGGGCGGCGCGGTCGGGGATCAGCCATGTACCACCCAGCGAATCAGCGTGCCGATTTTTGGCGCCTGGCCCTGCATGAGCAGGCCGACGCGGAAGACGCGGCCGGCCGCCCAGACGAAGAGAAGAGTGGCGGCGATGCACCCGGCGATCGAGGCGACCGGCTGCCACGGCGGCACCGGCGTTTCCATGGCCAGCCGCATGATCATCGTCTGCGGGGCGGTAAAGGGGATGAGCGACAGAGTCGTCGCCACGGCACCGGACGGGTCCTTGATGATGGGGATGATGAAGAACATCGGGATGATCATCGGGAACATGACCGGCAGGAGCAGGCTTTGTGCCTCCTTGATGTCGTTGACGGATGCGCCGACGGCCAGGAACAGCGAACCGAACATGAACACGGCGATGGTGAGATAGGCGAGGAACCAGGCCACGAGTGTCGGATCGAGGGCATCGCCGTAGCCGTAACGGTCCGCCACCATGAAGCCGCCCACCAGGTAAATGGCCAGCAGCGTCAAAGCGACCAGGACGTGGCCGATCAGCTTACCCATCATGATGGTGAACGGCGGGGCCGAGCCGAGCATCACTTCAGCGATGCGCTGCATCTTTTCTTCAAGAGCGCCGTGCAGCAGCGGCTGGGTGGCGACCATGAGCAGCATCCACATCAGCATGAGCGCTGCGAACGGCACGAGAAACGTTCTGGCCGGGTCGGCCTTCTGCGCTTCCTTGATTTCGCCGGCCTCCGTCTTCTCCACGAGGCCGAGCTGCTCGACCGAGATGGGAGCGAGCGCGCGGCGGACGGCGTCGCGGTCAAGCTGGTAGCGCTCGAGGCGCGATTCGGTGACGGCGTCGGTCAGCACGCCGCGGATCCACTGCGGCAAATCGCGATAGGCGGAGTGACTTGAGAAATAGCGCACCTGGGCGTCGGGCGAGGAAAGATCGTCGCCGAAGACGTCGCGGCCGATCTCGACGAACGCGAAGAATTCGCCCGAGCGGACGCGATCGGAGACGGCAAGGCGGCGAGCCTGGGGATTTTGCTCGTCCGTCGCAGGTATTTCAAAGATATCGAACGTGGCCTGTACCTGGGCGCCGCTGTCGGGATCGAAAATCTCCTTTTCGTTTCGTTGCGCGGCGCGCTCGTCGAGCACGGAGATTAATCTGCCGGTGTAGTCGATGACGGCGAGCTTCTTGATGCTCTGGTCGCCTTTTTTTTCGAAGTAGGCCTGCACCAGGATGCTGCCGCCCATGAAGACGGGCATCAGCACCACGGCGATGATGAATGCCTTGGTCTTGACATTGGTGCGGTATTCACGCAGGGCGATCGTCCAGACCTTGCTCATCGGGCGGCCTCCTTCTCTGCCGGCTCGGCGGCGGGGCGGGCGATGCGGACGAAGATGTCGTGCAGCGTGGGGCTGGCGATTTCGAAGTGGTGAACGCGGGTCTGGGCCGCCAGGGCCGTCAGGATGTGCTGCGGATCGGCCGAGTTGGCCATACGCAGCTCCTGAAACCGGCCGAAATCGTTGACGCGCTCGACGCCCGGCAGCCGGGCGAAGTCCACGCCGTTGCCGTCGATGCGCACCCGCAAGGTGTCCTGACCGTACTGCCGCTGAATGTCGCCCAGCGTGCCATCCAGCACCTTCTCGCCCTTGTAGATCATGAAGATGAAGTCGCACATCTTCTCGGCGACGTCCATGTCGTGGGTGCTGAAGATGATGGTCGCGCCTGCGTTCTTGCGTTCGAGAATCGCCTCGCGAAGGACGTCCATGTTGACGGGGTCGAGCCCGGAAAACGGTTCATCGAGGATGAGCAGCTCGGGCTCGTGCAGAATGGCCGAGAGGAACTGCACCTTCTGCGACATGCCCTTCGACATGGCGTCGACCGTCTTTTTGCCCACGCCCGGCAGGCCGATGCGTTCGAGCCAGCCGTCGATCTCGCGGATGGATACCTTGTGATTCTTGAGCGCGGCATAGAACTGAAGCACGTCGTGAACGCGCATCTTGCGGTAGAGCCCGCGCTCCTCGGGCAGATAGCCGACGCGGTCCGACGCCGCGCCGCTCTGCGTCACGTCCTCGCCGAGCACGCGGATCGATCCGCGATCGGGATGAAAGATGCGCATGATCATGCGAAGCGTGGTGGTCTTGCCCGAGCCGTTGGGGCCAATGAAGCCGTAAACGCTGCCGCGCGGGACGGCGAGCGACAGGTTGACCACGGCGCGGGTCTTGCCGAAGGTCTTATCGACCTCGTTGAGTTCGACCGCGTTCATGTCGTCTCCAATTGCGATGAATTTGCAGCGCCGGGCCGCGGGCGAGTGCCGGCGGCGGTGCGGGCTGGCCACTCCAGGTAAGGCAAACGGGCGCGTGCAGGTGCGCTTTCGCGTGCGTCGTGCTTTGGAAAGGTAGATTTTACAGCAAAAATTCGAATCGGGCGACTGCCGGGTCGGTGCCACGTTCGTACCATCCGTCGTTGGGTGCCATGCCTAAGCGAAGCGCAGGCATGCTGGGTGCGGCTGATGGAGAGTTGTCCTGCTTTTTCGCGTCCGCCATGCCTGCACTTTCCTCAGGCTTGGCACCCCGTGCACCGGCACCCATCGTGCTCAAGACGCGATGAACAGGCGACCGGCCTGGTGGACGCCGAGGGCTGCGACGTAGGCCAGCACCGTCATGTATGCGAACATGAACGCCGGCCACTTCCAGCTGCCGGTTTCCTTGCGAACGACGGCGAGTGTGGCAATGCACTGGCACGCCAGAACATAGAACACCAGCAGGCTGAGTGCTGCGGGAATGGTGAGCAACGGGCCGCCGCCGGGCCACGTCGCCCCGGCCAGCTTGTCGCGCAGTGCTTCGGATGACTCATCGGCCTCGCCCAGCGCGAATGTGACGCCCATGGTGCCGACGAAGACCTCACGGGCGAGGAAGGACGAGAGGATGCCCACGCCAATGCGCCAGTCGTATCCCAGCGGCGCGATGACCGGCTCGATGGTCCGGCCCATGCGGCCCAGGATGCTCTGGCGCTGCTGTTCGGCGTCCAGCAGGTGTTCGCGCGCCTCAACGTCATCGGCCGGCAGGACCGCCAGCCTCGCCGCCACTTCTTTCGGCGGCTGCGCCCGGTCCATGCGCGGAAAGTAACCCAGTGCCCACACGACGACACAGACCGCGACGATCGTGGTGCCCGCGCCGGTGAGAAACGTCTTGCTGCGGTCCCACATGGTGCGCAGCACGGACAGGGGCCGCGGGCGGTGGTAGGGCGGCAGTTCGAGGATGAATGCCGGGGCGGGGCCCTTGAACAGCGTTTTCTTGAAGATCATGGCGAGCAGCAGGGCCGTGGCGGTGCCCATGAAATACAGCCCGAACAGGACGCCGGCCTTGAGCATCGGCCGATCGCCGAACACGGCGGCGATGATGATGATGTACACCGGCAGGCGGGCCGAACAGCTCATGAGCGGTGCGACGAGGATGGTGGTCAGCCGGTCGCGCGGGTGTTCGATGGTGCGCGTCGCGAGGATGCCGGGGATTGCGCAGGCATAGCTGGAGAGCAGCGGGATGAAGCTCTTGCCGTGCAGCCCCACGCGGCTCATGAGGCGGTCCATCAGGAATGCCGCCCGTGCCATGTAGCCGGTGTCCTCGAGAATCGACAGAAACAGGAACAGGATGCAGATCTGCGGAAAGAAGATGACGACGGCGCCCACGCCCGCGATGACGCCGTCGGCAATCAGGGACTGCAACGCGCCATCGGGAATGATGCGCCGGGCGGCGGCGGCCAAAGCCAGCTGGCCGGACTCAATCGCGCCCATCAGCGGCTCGGCCAGCCAGAAAATCGAGAGAAACAGGGCGAACATGATGCCGGCGAAGATGGCCAGGCCGAACACGCGGTGGGTGACCACGCGGTCGATGCGGTCGGTCAGATTGGGGCGGGGCGTAGCGGCAGCGTCGTCCTGCCGACAGACGCGCTGCACCAGCTGCGAGATCCACGCGTAGCGCGCTTCGATGGCCGTTGCCGCGGCGTCCTGGACTTCGTGGGCAAGGTCCGAGGCGGCGAGCCGCAGACCACCGGCTTGCTCGGGCGTGAGCTTCTTGAGAAACCGCTCCGCAGAGGCCAGAGCGCGCTCCTCGCCGGATAGATAATCCATCAGCCACAACAGTGCCCCGCCGCGGACGGCATATTCCGGCACCGCGCCGGACTCCTGCATGATGGCGGCGATGCGTTCGGCTGCGCGCTCGAACGGCTCCGCGAGCCGCCACGGTCGGACACGCGCCTGTCGCGCGGGCGGGTTCGCCAGCGCCTGGCGCAGACGATCGAGACCTGTTCCGTCGCGACCGATGGTGGGAATGACGGGGACGCCGAGTTCGCGGGAGAGGGCTTTGCAATCGGGTTCGATGCCGCGCTCGCGGGCGACATCCATCATGTTGCAGGCGATGATGACGGGCGTGCCGAATTCGAGAATCTGCGTGGCAAGGTACAGATTGCGTTCAAGATTGGCCGCGTCGATAACCAGCAGGATGGCATCGGGCCGGTCGATGCCGGGGATGCGGGCCAGCAGCACGTCGCGCGCGATCTCTTCATCGGGGGCGCGGGCCGAAAGGCTGTAGGTGCCGGGCAGATCCAGAAGCGTGGCGTGAGTGTCTGAGAGCACGCCTTCGCGTTTTTCGACGGTGATGCCGGGATAGTTTGCGACCTTTTGCCTCAGGCCGGTGAGGCGATTGAAGATGGAGGTCTTTCCGCAGTTGGGGTTTCCGGCGACGGCGATGCGAATGGGCCGCGTGGCGGTTTCGGCGGCAAGGCTGCGGGCGGAGGCCATCACGCGCTTTCAACGATGACCGAAGCGGCTTCGTGCTTTCGCACACTGAGTCGATAGCCACGAACGTGAAGTTCGACGGGATCTCCCAGTGGCGCAACGCGAACCAGGCGGACGCGCGTGCCAAGGGTCAAACCCATTTCGAGCAGGCGGTTACGCACGTCTGCCGCACCGCCGATGGCGGAAACGAGGCCGAATTCTCCGGGTCGAAGGGTGGCGAGCGGGCGTGGCATGGGGCAAACCCAGGTTGAACCGCCGATTGCATGACGGCGGCTGCGGATTTTTGGCCTAGTTGAGACTCAATCTCAATAGCCTATATCGTTGTATTGGAGCGGCAACGACATGTCAATAAGAATAACACCAGCTTGCATCGTCAGACGGTTGCGTCGGCGGGAAGCCCGTAGCGGCGCACGCGCGTATCTGTATCGCCGGAATGTAGTTAGCGGGAAGCGGCGGGTTAAGAGGAGGCGGGAGCGCAGGTGTTATTCTTCGTCGTCGTCGACCGTGGCTGCGACTTCTTCGCCGGCCAGCTTCATCTTCATGACGCGGCCGACTTTGAACTTGACGGTGCGCTTCTCGGGGACGGTGACACGTTCGAGCGTCTTTGGATTCTGAGCAATCCGGGCGGCGCGAACTTTGCTCTCGAATACGCCGAAATCCCTGAATTCCAAGCGGTTACCCTGCCCCAGCTCGTCGATGATCTCGTCGAGGAAATTCTGGATCACTCGCTTCACGACCACGCGCTTCTGGCCTGTCTTGTCCGCGATGCGATCGATGAGTTCTTTCTTGGTGACGGTGCGCATGTAAGAATCCTGCCCGGAAAATGTCGTTCGGCGAACCTCGTCGACCTTAAACCCGGTAGGGCTGCCGGTCATTCCGGGGGAAGGCACTGCGCTCGGGATTGCGTCCCCGGAATTTACGTAAACTATCCTAATACAGACAGTTTCAACTCTGCAAGCGAAAAGGGCGTGCGATTTTGAGACCACTCCGCGCTTCAAGTCCTTCCCTCATACGAAGATAGGGAAAAACGCGGGGCGGGGAGCGACGCTGCGCTGCTGGAACCAAATCGGCGTTAAGTGCATACAAAAAAGAAGGTTACATGCTAAAAAGTCGACGGATGCGGCTTTGCGGGAACCTGCTCACCGCGCCCCTAATACCTGCATTGTGATTCACAGGACTGTTGCCCGGCAATACCCTGGCCGGGTCGGTGGTCGAAATTCCGCAGCGGATTGGCGAGTGGTGGCTCTTGTCGAGTCGCGATGGCAAGTACATTCGGCCCTGTCGCGCGGGCCGACCGCAAATGCACTTTTGACGGATGCCCGGGGCGGGCTCTTTTGATGCGTCGATTCGTCAGCCCCACGGGGGCCCGGCTGGCGCCCCGGCGGCATTCCGCTGCCATGCAGAGATCGCGTTCCTTTGTGCTGTACGTGCACGACGCGCCGTGAATGGGCGGCGCGGCGTCGAGTGCCGCGAGTCCGGCACTTTCGCCGGCGCATGCCATCGGCCGGCAATCATTCGGCTGACGATTCCTGGCGGGACATCGCCGCAGGCCAGCGCCACAATTCGGAATAGATCCGCGGATCACAAGGGGACGTGCGTGGCGCCGAGGGCGGGCGATCGAGCGCGTGAATGGCGGCGGCGCGGATGCGGTGCGCGTCGCAGGCAATCACCAGGTGGAGTATGCCCGGCAGCAGCGGACGCCCTGCAAAGCACATGCTCTGCCGATCCAGTTCGCTCATCGAGGAACTGCCGTCCGGATGCGAGTGATAGACCGCGAGCACCGGATTGGCTGTGCCGGCCGATTCGTAAAGTCGAATGTGATCTTCGGCGGACAGGGCAAAGCCGCTGCGGGCATCGCGCGGAAAGGCATCAGGTTGCTGAGCGCGCAGCGTATCCTGGGCGTTCTCGCAACGCGTGACGCCCGAGCGGCGGATGAATCCGCAGCATTCCCGGGGGTATGTGTCCAGCGCATGCTGGATGGCGTCTTTCAGCGCGCCGGCATCCCACAATTGGCGCAGAAGTTCCGCCGCTTCGTTCTCGCAGGTCGCCTCTGCCTTCGGCGCCGAACGGGATGAATGCTGATCTTGCACGGGGCATGCACCCTCAAAGCGCGAGCCATTTTGAACGACCGGCCGAGCTGGTCAGAGGCGCTGGGAGCCCAACCGCAGTCAGCCCGGCCGAGCACCGCCGGCCCGGCCGAACTCCGCCGACGGGCCCGCGTAGGAGAATGGTAGCGTCGCGGCCGCCGGCTGCTGCGCCGGTCATTGCATCACCCCAGCGGCGTTCGATCCACTCCACGATTCAAGGAGGCCCGGCTTCGGGCCGATTCGGCGACGGGCGGCACGGCCCGCGTGCCGCGAAACTCGGCCGGGTGGTGAGGTAACCGCAGGTTTGCCGCCGGCCTTTGTGCCCGTTATGTTACGGGGTTCTCGACCGTCAAAATTGCCCCACGCGTGGAGTTTTTCCTCATGAAATGGCTTCGTGAACACACCAAACAAATCATGGTCGTGGTCGTTCTATTGGCCATGTTTTCCTTCGTCGGCGCCGAGGGCCTGATGATGGTCCTTCAGCCGGACCAGACGAAGGAAGTGTACATGGAGGTTTTTGGCCGTGAAGTCACGCGCGGCGAACTTCTCGAGGTCCAGCAGGACGTCGATACGCTGGATACGCTGGGCATGCAATGGCGTTACGACCCGGAGATGCGCGCCATACACCTGCTCATGCTGTCGGAGGAGGCCCGCCGCGCAGGCATCCAGGTCGCCGACGACGAGGTGGAACAGCGCATCGAAATGATGGAGGCGAGTCTCAACCAGCAGAACCGCTCGCTCGACGATCTTCGCCGGGAATTCAAGATCTCGCGGCCGATGATCCGCCGTGCCCTCGGGCGGATGCTGCTGATTGACAAGAACTTCAGCCGACTGGGCGATGCCGCCATTCCTTCGGAGCCACAGATGCGGCACTACGTGAGGGCGACGCAGGACAAGGTGCAGGTCAAGTTTGCCGCGCTGGACGCCGAGAAGTTCGTCGATTCGGCCGAGGTGATCGGCGACGAAGAGGCCCAGGCGCACTTCGATCAGTATAAAGACCGTCTCGCCTCCGAAAGCGAGAACGGCATGGGCTACAAGTACCCGCAAAGGGTGAAGGTGCAATATGCGGTGATCAGCCTCGCGGCGCTCGAACCGCAGATGAACGTCAGCGACGACGAGATTCGCGAATACTGGCGTGCCGGCAAAAACCGCGAGAACTACAAGAAGTCGATCTTCGTCGACGATGTGCCGGCGGGTTCCCCGGCCGATACGCAGCCGTTTGAAGCCAAAAAGGTGCCGGAGGAACGAATCAAGGAATTCAGCGAAGCCATTCCGGATGTGCGGCGCGACCTCGCGAAGGCCAAGGCAAGAAAGACCGGTCGGCAGATCGCCGATCGGCTTGCGGACGAATTGATCAAGCCCTGGGTTCGATCGGGTATCAGCGAGGATGCGGCATTCAAGAAGATTCCGGCGGGCGTGGACGATCCGGCATATCTGGAGCGGACGGCCAACGAAATGGCCGCCAAGTTCAACGTTGCCATCGAATACGGCGAGACGCCGCTTGCCGCGCAGCAGGAACTTGCCGAGCACGCGTCCCTGAAGGGGGCGACGACGCCCGGCGAAAAGGGCATGCCGCTGCCGCTGCCGGAGCTGGCCTTCCGGGTGCCGGGCTTCTACACGCCGGAGCGCGGGACCGACGCGGGGCTCTACCTTCAGCTGTTCGAGACGCCGAATCCCGCCTTCACCGTCAACAAGCCGGGTACCTGGACCTTTCAGAACCAGCAGATTGTCCAAATCCCCGGCGAAGTCGAAAAGTACGTCGTCTTCCGCGTCGTCGAGACGGCAGAGTCGGCGGTGCCGGCATCTCTGGCCGAGGTACGCGAAAAAGTCGATCGCGATCTGCGGATGCTCCACGCCATGAACCGCATGGAGCAGCAGGTTCGCGAGATTTACGCGGTCGCGCGGCACCTGGGACTGGACAAGGCCGTGCCGCTGTTCACCGATCTTCGCGAAAAGGGCATGACGGCGACGCCGACAACCGCACCGCCGTTTGCGCGATTCGCCCTTGAGACGGATCCCGAGAAGCGCGACGAATTGGTCGAAGAGGGCAAGCTGCCGCTGAAGGTCGCGACGGTTTCCACGGTCGGGCAATCGCAGGCATTCATCGACGCCTGTTTCGAGATGACGCGGCCGGACTGGACCAATCCGGCGGTCGGGGAAGTGACCAGCGAACGGCTGATGAATGCCACGACCCAGCCGGCGTCCCAGCCGGAGCCCAAGTTGCAGATGGTTCGCGCGCCCGAACTCAAAAAGTGGTTTGTCGTCGAGCTGATTTCGGCCATGCCGGTGGATTCGGCCCAGTACGAGTCCACGAAGCGCGACGAGGCGCTCAAGGCGCTGGCCGATCAGCGGCGGTTTGCCATGTTTCGCGCATGGTTCTCGCCCAAGCGCGTTGAAGAGCGCTGCGAGCATCGCCCGATCGCCGAGCGGGAAGCGGCCGATACGGCCCAGGGGCTGACCGGAGCGGCGAGTTGAGGATCGCGGTGCCGCCTGGGCCGGAGGACGGCGGCGGGCACCATCTCGGTGTCATGGCGATGTCGCTGAATTGCACGCGCTGTAGGGGACGGCCTTGCGGTTCTCGTCGATGGCGACATAGACCAACTCGGCCGAGGTGACGGGTTCGTGCGGCCAGGGCGGCTTGTGGCGCTCGGCCTCTACGCTGACGCGGACACGGGCCGACGTACGGCCGATGTGGATGACGTCGGCATAGAAGCTGAGCACGTCGCCCACATACACCGGGTGTTTGAATTCGACGCGATCCATGGCCACGGTGACGACTCGCGGGCAGCCCAGCCGCCGGGCGGCGATGGCGCCGGCCTGGTCGAGATAGCTGAGGATCACGCCGCCAAAGATGGTCCCCTGGTCGTTCGTGTCGCGGGGCATCATCATGACCCGGATGGCGGGAATCTGCGGGGCCGACGTTGACATAACACGTCTCTCCTTTGTCGCTTGGCTTGTCAGCGGGCGCCGGCATCTTATCGCGAGCGGTCGTAGGGGGCAGCCCGGAGGACGACGGGATTGGCTGTGCCGGGGCCGGCGGGTAAAATTGTGAAATTGTCGTTTCGCACCTGGCGGGATTGGTTGCGCGGCGTGAGCGCCGCGCGGAATCCTGCCTCCCGAGTTGCATGAAACCGGGGGATTCTCGCGTATGAAGATGCCGAACTTTCGACTGCCGGATACGCAGGCGACCGCCTCGATCCTGCTGGGGCTGGCGGGCTTTGCGATGCTGGCGCTGCTGGCGTTCTCCGTGACGTGGAACATGGACTGGGAGAACAAGGTCATTCCCTACAACGCCAAGCAGATGCGCGGCCGCATCCGGCCATATCTCGTCTATGCCACGACGGCGGCGACGCTGGGGGTCGGTGGTCTGGCGGGCGTCCTGGGTTTCACCAGCCTGGGCAAGAAGCGCAACAGCCGGCAGGGCCACTCGTGGCTGGGGCTGATGTCCGGTGCACTGGTCATGTCGTGTGCGCCGCTGTTCCTGGTGGTGTGGATGAAAATGGCGCAGACGATACTGATCGGCGACGGGTGACGGCCATGTCGACTCGCGTGTACCAGCTGTTTTCCAAGCGTGCGAGAGACGTATTCGGCCGCGCAAATCAGGAGGCCCAGCGCGCCAATCATGAATCCATCCAGAGCGAGGATGTCCTTCTGGGACTCATCGCGGAGACCGGCGGCGGCGCCGCCCACGTATTCCGGAAGCTGGGGGTGGATCTGCACGCCATTCGCCGCGAAATCGAGAAACTCGTGAACTACGGTCCCGAGGCGTTCACCGCGGCCAAACTTCCACTTTACCCGGGCGCGAGGCACGTCCTTGAATTCTCCATCGAAGAAGCGATGACGCTGAATCATAATTATGTGGGTACGGAACACCTGCTGGCGGGCCTGATTCGCGACGGCAACGGAATAGCCTCCCGGGTGCTTACAAACACTGGTTTAAGTCTGGAAGCGGTGCGTCAGGAAATGTGCATCCTGCCGGCTGACATGAAAGATCGATGAGGCGGGTCAATATGAAGGCAATCTCCAGAGTGCCTGCTCATACAATGCCGGCTCGCACGTATGCGACGGCAAATTGCCGCCCCGATGCGTTTTGCCTATGGCGATTGCGTTAAACCTGCTGTTGCCCGGGGCCGGTCTCGTGCTGCGGCGGCGCGAATGGCTTGGCCTTTTTCTTGCGCTGGCATTCGGAATCTGCATCAACATGGCGATCGCCGGCGCGCTGATTGCGCCGGCCGCCGTTCCCACCTGGCTGACCGTTCTGGCCGCCGCCCTCGGCGCCACCTGCTGGCTCGCGTCGCAGTACCTCTGTTGGGCGCAAGGCAAACAACTGGCCCGTCGCGCTCGAACCGTCGAGGGGCTGCTGACCGAGGCGAGCATGTCGCTGTCCCGCGGCGACCACGAGGCGGCGGGGCGCGAGCTGGCGGCCGCCGCCGAGCTTGAGGCGGACAACGTCGAGACGGTGCGATTGCAGAAGAGGCTCGACGAATCGCGGCAGGCCGGCCCGCGCTAGGCAAACAGTCCCATTCTCCATTCTGCGGGGCATGCGCTGGCCACATTGGCGCCCGATCGGGGAACCGGTGTGCGCAATTATCGGCGAATGTGTCGGCCACTCCGGGGCTGGCATCGTGGCCGCCGGATGCGCGGCAGCGCCGCGCGGAATATGCCCATCGGCGAATTGATGCGCGCCACCATTCACGCGGGAGCGGAGCAAGCCGATAGTAATCTCGCGGGGGCGCGCTGGGATCGTCCGGTATGGGCCGCGTTGAAGGGCTGTACCGGCACGGCTACAATCGCACGGCGTGGTGTTCGTCTTCGTTGCGCGATACAGCCCGATTTCCCGCAGATTCAACGCCGTCGCGGGCGGGCGATATCGATGCCGTTCGCAGGTGCGACGAAGACGTGCAACCGGCGTCGGTTGTGCGCGGCGGAATGTCGCCGGGCGCGGCGATCATTCGAAGTGGCGTAGAGAAAGGCCGAAGGCATGTTCGAACGCTTTACGGACCGGGCAAGAAAAGTCATGGCGCTGGCAAACCAGGAGGCACAGCGCTTCAACCATGAATATATCGGCACCGAACACATCCTCCTCGGCCTGGTCAAGGAGGGTAGCGGCGTCGGCGCCAACGTGCTGAAGAATCTCGAAGTTGACCTGCGCAAGGTTCGCCTGGAAGTCGAGAAGCTCGTCAAGAGCGGTCCCGACATGGTGACCATGGGCAAGCTTCCCCAGACGCCCCGCGCGAAGAAGGTCATCGAGTATGCCATTGAAGAGGCACGCAACCTCAATCACAACTACGTCGGCACCGAGCACCTGCTGCTCGGCCTGTTGCGCGAGCAGGACGGCGTCGCCGCCCAGGTGCTGATGAACCTCGGCATCAAGCTCGAAGAGGTTCGCGAGGAAGTGCTCAATCTGCTCGGCGCCGGCGCGGAGAATGAGGAAGCCGCCGCCACCGGGGCGGATCCCCAGCGAAAGGGCGGCAAGTCGCGCACCCCGGCGCTGGATTCGTTCGGTCGCGATCTGACCGAGATGGCTCGCCAGGGCAAGCTCGATCCGGTCATCGGCCGCCAGCCCGAGATCGAGCGTCTGCTGGTGGTGCTGTGCCGCCGCTACAAGAACAATCCGGTGCTGCTCGGCGAGGCCGGCGTTGGCAAGACTGCCATCGTCGAGGGCTTGGCGCAGCGCATCGTCAATGCCGATGTGCCCGAGCTGCTGACCGACAAGCGGATCGTCGTGCTCGATCTTGCCATGATGGTCGCCGGTACAAAGTACCGCGGCCAGTTCGAGGAGCGCATCAAGGCGGTCATGAACGAAGTCCGCCGCGCTCGCAACATCATCCTCTTCATTGACGAGTTGCACACCCTGGTCGGCGCCGGCGGGGCGGAGGGCGCGATCGACGCCTCCAACGTGCTCAAGCCGGCCCTGTCCCGCGGCGAGATTCAGTGCATCGGCGCGACCACGCTGGACGAGTACCGCAAGTACATCGAGAAGGATGGCGCGCTGGAGCGCCGCTTCCAGCAGATCATCGTCGAACCGCCTTCGCCCGATCAGACGATGGAGATTCTCAAGGGGCTGCGGGATCGCTACGAGGCCCATCACCGCGTGCAGATCACCGACGAGGCCCTTCGCGCCGCGGTCGAGCTGTCGATGCGGTATGTGCCGTCGCGCGTGCTGCCCGACAAGGCGATCGACGTGATCGACGAAGCCGGTGCCCGCGTGCGGCTGAAGGCGATGACCAAGCCGTCGCGGCTCTCCGATCTGGATACCGAAATCAAGCGGCTCAACGCCGAAAAGGACGAGAGCGTCCGCAATGCCGACTACGAGCGCGCGGCCAACCTGCGCGACAAGGCCCAGTCGATTCGCGAAGAAAAGGAGCGGCTGGAACGCGAATGGCAGAACCGCCGCAGCGAGATCGACGGCGTCGTCGATGAAGAAGTCATCGCCGAAGTCGTCAGCCTCATGACCGGCGTGCCGCTCACGCGTCTCGAAAAGGAAGAGGCCCAGCGCCTCCTCGAACTGGAGAAGGAGCTGCACAAGCGCGTCGTCAGCCAGGAAGAGGCCATCAGCGCCGTCTCGCGGAGCGTCCGCCGCTCGCGCAGCGGCCTGAAGGACCCCAACCGGCCGATGGGCAGCTTTGTGTTCATCGGGCCGTCGGGCGTCGGCAAGACGCTATTGGCCAAGAGCCTGGCGAACTTCATGTTCGGCTCGGATGATGCCCTCATCACGCTCGACATGTCCGAGTACATGGAGAAGCACAACGTCAGCCGCCTGGTCGGCGCGCCGCCGGGCTACGTCGGCTACGAAGAGGGCGGTCAGTTGACGGAGCGTATTCGCCGGCGGCCCTATGCCGTCGTGCTGCTCGACGAAATCGAGAAGGCGCATCCCGATGTGTTCAACATGTTGCTCCAAATCATGGAGGAAGGCCGCCTGACCGACTCGTTCGGCCGCCACGTGGACTTCCGCAACGTGATCCTGATCATGACCAGCAACATCGGCGCCGACAAGATCACCAACCGGACGACGTTCGGTTTCGAAAAGCGCGACGAGAACACCAGCTACAGCCGGATGGTCGACGTGCTCAAGGGCGAGCTTGAGAACTACTTCCGCCCCGAGTTTCTCAACCGCATCGACGAGATCGTGGTCTTCCGCAAGCTGGGCCACGAGCAACTGGTGCAGATCGTTGAGCTCGAGCTGGGCAAAGTGGCCAAGCGGCTCGAGGCCAAGGGCATGAAGATGGAAGTGGCCGAGAGTGCCAAGGAGTTTCTGCTGGCCAAGGGCACCGATGAGAAGTTTGGCGCCCGTCCGCTCCGCCGGGCCATCGAGCAACTGCTCGAGGACCCGATCAGCGAAGGTCTGCTCCGCGGCCACTTCAAGGACAAGGGCAAGCTGCTGGTCACTGCGGCCGAGGATGAGAATGGCGACAAGAAGATCGCCATTGAGGCGGTGCAGATCGGCAAGGCGGACGCCGAGCTGGCCGGCGCAGGCGCCGGTGCGGCGGCGGCCGAAGGCACCTGATCGCCGCAGGCGTCAATTTTTTGACAACAGCCAGGCCCCGTTCGCTTTTGCGAGCGGGGCCTTTTCGCGCGCACTGGTTACAGCCATGCGCCATTTCGCCAGCCGGGGCATGAGACGCGCGACATCGCGCGATCTTCAGTATGCTCATCATTCATGCGTGGCTCATCTTCGCGAATGTCACTTTTGTCGCGCTTCGCCCCGGGCATCCTTATCGCGGCGACGGGCGTCGGGGCCGGCGATCTCATTACCGCCGGCATTGCGGGCTCCAGGCTTGGCGTCGCCATCGTGTGGGCCGCCCTTCTGGGCGCGCTGCTCAAGTGGTTTCTGAACGAGGGCGTCGCCCGGTGGCAGATGGCGACGGGCACGACACTGCTGGAGGGAGCCTCGCAGAAGCTGGGGGCGTGGATTCGATGGGGGTTTCTGGCATACCTGGTGGTATGGATGCTGGCGACAGGCGCCGCATTGGCAAATGCGTGCGGCGTCGCCGGGCACGGGCTGTTGCCGCTCGATGGCGTGCTGCCCTTTGGTGCCGGTGAGAAGTCATCGCGGATTATCTGGGCCGTCGTCCATTCGATGGCGGGGCTGGCGATCGCCCGGGCCGGCGGGTTTCGACTCTTCGAGCGCGTGATGGCCATTTTGGTCGGCGTCATGTTCGTGACCGTGCTGGCGACCGCGCTGCTCATCTCTCCGGACTGGGTGGCCATCGGCCGGGGGCTGGCGGCGCCGCATCTGCCGGTCACGGCGGGCGAACGGCGGTGGATCCTCGGCGTGCTCGGCGGCGTGGGGGGAACGGTCACGCTGCTCTGCTACGGGTACTGGATTCGCGAGCAAGGACGGAGCGGAGCCAGCGGCCTGGCACTATGCCGCGTGGACCTTGGCGCGGGCTACCTGCTGACGGGCCTGTTCGGAGCGGCGATGATCGTGATCGGCTCGCGCATTACGCTGGAGGGCAAGGGAGCCGCCATCGGGCTGACACTCGCGGGCGAGCTGGAAAGGGCGCTGGGTTCGTGGGGGGCCGTTGGCAAGTGGGCTTTTCTCGCGGGCTTCTGGGGCGCCGTCTTCACCAGCCTGCTGGGCGTATGGCAGAGCGCGCCGTATCTGTTTGCGGATTTTTGGGCGCTACACCGTCGCGTGCCTGCGGAGGTGCGGCGGGACCTCGATTTCACGCGAACACCGGCGTATCGATGGTATCAACTTGCCATCGCCATCCTGCCGCTGTGTCTGCTCGGGCAGACGGTCACGCAGATTCAGCTTGTCTATGCCGTGCTGGGCGCGTGCTTCATGCCGCTGTTGGCGGCGGCGTTGTTGCTCATGAACAATCGCACGGCGTGGGTCGGTGCTGCCTTTCGCAATGGATGGCTGACGAATGCGGTGCTGGCGGCGACGCTGGCGTTCTTTGCGTGGCAGGGCTGGGCGGGAATGGGCGAATAGCCGGAAGAAACGGGAATGGATCCACAGGTGATACAGATTGGGCGATTGCTAATACCGGGCGGTGCTGTCGACAGATTACACAGTTAGCACAGGGCTATCGCGCCTCTTGCTGCACCGTGTGATTCGGCGGTACGGGGGTGCCACATTCGGGGCAGCGAACCGGGCTGGCACGAAGATCGTAGCGGCACACCCTGCACAACCCCTCTGGCAGCGGCTTGCTGAAGTAGCGAAGCAGGGCGTACACGAACAACATGTACACGCCGACGATGGCGTTGAGAATGGCACCCTGAATGGCCGTGATGAGGAGGGTGCCGGTGAAGCCTCTGTGATTCTGTGGCAGGATGCCCTGGACAATCTGCACGCTGATCATGCCGGGCCAGAGGTCGAGTCCCATGCCGATGGGGAAGGCGAGCGACAGCAGCATCCGCGTGGTATATCCCGCGTACAGCGTCTTGCGGATGTGCGGGCGGTTGTGGAATTGCTCGAACGCGTCGGTGCAGGTGGCGGCGGTATAGATGCAGATGAAGACGAAGACGCCGAGGACCATGGCGTAGCGGTCGAACTCGTGCGCAGCCCAGAGAAAGCTGGGGAGCGCGCTGATGCAGCAGACGACGGTCCAGAGGGCGAAGCGGCGGAGGATGGTTGCCGGGGTGAGTTCCATGAAATCAGCCGCATGTTCACGGAGGCCAGGGCGAAATGCAGTAAGATTGTTTCTGCGAACCGCAGTGCAAATCTCGAACTTCCTACGTTCGCGGGCCGGCAACAGGTCGGCTTTTGTCAAACAAAAAGATGGCGCGAATGGCTGTTTCGCGCGTCGCCCGCAGCATTACGCGCGGGCGGCGGCCGTGCCGGCGACATAACCGCTGGCCCATGCCCACTGAAAATTGTACCCGCCAATGCGTCCATCGACGTCGCAGATTTCGCCGCAAAGATATAGACCCGGGCAGACCCGGCTCTCCATGGTATCGAGGTGCAACTCGCGCAGCGGCACGCCGCCGGCGGTGACTTCGGCGACGGCAAAGCCGCGATCGCCCACGACCGGCAGCGGCATCTCGCAGACGGCGGCGACGAGGCGGCGGCGGCCGTCGCGGGCAAGGCTGCTGAACGGGACGGCGGGGTCGATGCCGGCCTGATGGCACAAGGCGCGGGCGAGGCGCTGCGGCAGGCGCTCGGCGAGCACGTGAGCCGGGCCACCGCGCTCGCCGCGCGCCGAGCGCTCGATGAACGCGGCGTCGAGCGAGGCAGGCGACTCACCCGGCAGCCAGTTGATGAAAAGCGTCGCGGCAGAATCATCGAGCCGGGCGTCGAGAAAGTGGCGGCTGATGTCGAGCACGCCGGGGCCGCTGAGACCGGTATGGGTGCACAAAGTGGAATCGGTAAAGGCGATGATGCGCTTGCGCGTGCCGGAACGGAGTTCGAGCGTGGCGGGCACGGTGAGACCGGAGAGCTGGCGAATGAAGCAGGATGAATCGAGCACGAGCGGAACGAGCGCGGGGAGAATGCGCGGCGTGATGGTGTGATGCAGGCGGCGAGCAAGTTCGTAGCCGGCGCCGTCGGAGCCGGTCTTGGGCAGGCTCTTCCCGCCGGTGGCCAGAACGACGCGCCGCGCGCGCAATTCGCCGAAGGGACCATTCAATTCAAAACAAGTCGGAGCGGGCGCGGCATCGGTCGTCGGCGCGGCGATGGGGATCGGCGGTGCCGGTGCTGAGGCACTTTCTGGTTTCTGCTGAATCAGCCGAATCTGCTCGACGCGGGCGGGATGACGCAGCTCGACGCCGGCGGCGCTGGCGGCGCGGAGCAGGGCATCGAGGATGGTGCGGGCATCGTCGCTCGTCGGGAAGAGCTTGCCGGTTTCTTCGCGCTTGAATTGGACACCGAGTTCGCGGAAGAAGGCGACGGTCTGCGGCACGTCGAAGCGCCGCAGGACCTTTTTAATGGCGTTGGGCGTCGAGCCTGCAAAGGCAGCGGCGTCGACGGCGTCGTGGGTGACATTGCAGCGGCCACCACCGGAAACCAGGATTTTTGCACCCAGACGCTTTGCCCCGTCGAACGCGACAATGCGGATGGGCCGGGATGCCGCCTTCGCGGCACGACCGGCGGAGATGGCAGCCATCAATCCTGCGGCGCCGGCGCCGACGATGGCCAGGTCGATGATGTCGATCGTATCGGGCATGGCTGGCCGGGCACTGGAGACAGCCGGCTCTTTTGGGCAATGGCTTACTTGATGATGAGCTGAAGCTCATCATCACCGGCATAGACGTCGAGTGTTTCGTCGGCCAGGGCCTCGGCCATGACTTCATCCAGGAAAATGACCGGACGATCGCCCGATCGAATGACGGCATCACCGGGGCGAAGGTCGTCGATGGCGATCGAGAGACCCTCCTCGGCGCTATAAACCAGGCGAATGGCCTGACCGGGCTTTGCCTGTTCGTCGTCGAGGAGTTCGAGCAGGGCGTCGGTCGCGGCATTGGTGAGAGTCAGCATGGTCAAATCCCGATCTTCGGCGTCATCGCGGCGCGGCACCGGGTCAGCATAGTCGCGGTAGATGCAGGCATCAAAGTGTCGGCACGGGCGAGGGGCGGTGGCTGGTGTTTATTGAGCGGCGGGCGGGTCTTCGATGCGCCAACGTGAGCCGATCCGATCGATGGCAACGGCGAGGGCGACGATCAGCAGCGGATCCACGACCCAGCGCAGTCGCGAGAGGGGAATGAACGCGAGGGCGGCGAGAAACTGAGAGATAAAGACCCACTGCAACAGGCGGCGGGAATGTTGCGGTATACGCGCGAGAAAGAGGGCGGGCAGACCGAGGATGAGCACATCGCGTGCGGCCACGATGGGCAGGACGATGGGCGCGCCGGCCTCGGCGGAGAGATCAAAGAGAATTTTCAGGACGACGAGGGCCGGGACGATGGCCGCAGTGCAGAGAACGATGAATCGCTTTTTCCCCTCGGGCTTGGCGGCGAGCCGGGCGGCGTGCCAGGCGAGCATGCCGAAGGCGAGGGCATAAAGCATGGGGCCGAAGGGACGCGTGGTGGGTGTCATCCATATGACAGTTTTGCGCAGGATGTTTGCGGCGGCGGTCCACGGCTCGGCCCGGATGAAGGCCCAGCCGCGGGCATAGAGGGCACGATCGGCCTGGACTTCGGAGAGGCCGTCCTGACGCCGCAGCCGGTCGAAGGCGTCGTAATCGGCGCCGTGCAGGCCGATGCGGGCGAAGTCGGGGTTGTGACCGAGGTAGAAGTTGAGCCCACCGATGGAGGAGAGACTGAATCGCCCGATGGCGGCGGAATTGCGCTGGCACCAGAGGGCGGGCGGAGTAAGGGCAAGAGCGGTCAGCAGGCCGGCGAGGGCCGCGCGGCGGCGCCATGAGCCCGGCGAAACCAGTCGGTGCGCGGCGCAGGCGGGCACGGCCAGCAGCAGGTTTGCGCGAGTGAGCACCGCGAGGCCGAGTGTCAGGCCCGCGGCAGCTATGTAGGCATATTGGCGTCGGCCGGCGGCGCTGCCAGGGCTGGCGGCTGGCGATTCATCCGCACGCAGGCAGAAATAGATCGCGCCGAGCAGCAGCACGATGGCGGGAAGCTCTGAGAAGAGCTGCAATTCGAGATAGAGAAGGGGTGCGTAAAGGGCTGCAATCGTGCCGGCAAGCAGGGCGGCGCGTCGGCCGCCGATCCGCGCGGCGATCAGCGCCGTCAGGATGGTGGCGGCAAACGCGAGCCACGAGTTCACGATATAGGCAGCGCTGAGCCAGGCATCGGCCGGCTGGCTGCGGCGCAACAGCGCCAGCAGGGCTGGATAGACCGGCATACGCTTGGCGGCGACGCCATCGGCGAGGCGGAGTTCTCCGCGACGGGCCAGCGACTCGCCAAGTTGCACGTATTCCTTTTCATCGTTCGAGAGGGCCTCGACATCGGCCGCGGTACCGGTGGGCATCATGCAAACCAGGCCGTGGGTGAGCGCGGCGATGAGGCAGATGGCGAGCAGCCAGCGGGCGGGAAGGATGCCGGGCCGAGACGCGGATTCGGGCGGTAGCGGGGCATCGCGGGATGGCGCGTCGGAAGACGTCGGCATGGGGAGATGATCTCGTCGCGCGCCTCTGAGATGGCGGGCGCTGGCAATCGCGCCGGGAGGGACTCGAACCCCCGACCGTCGGATTAGAAATCCGATGCTCTGTCCTGCTGAGCTACCGGCGCAAGTACTTGTGGGACAGGGATTTTTACCCTGCGGCCGGCATTTTTCAAGCAAGGCGTTCGCGCCGGGCCGGTTGTGGCGGGGGAGGGGGCATGTACTTCGTTCATTGCTGCTCGATCTGTTTTAGATCGGCGGCAATGCGTTCCTTCATGGATGGATGCTGGGCCGATTCGCCTTCGCACGCCTCCTGTGCCTTCAATAGGAGCGCCCGTGCCTCGGGGATCTGACGCTGCTTCACGAGGCATTCGGCGAGATAGACACGGGACAGCGTGACGCCGGGATTGGCCTCGGGGAAATGACGCAGACGAATATCGAGGGCCTCGCGGGCCGACTGTGCGGCCAGTTCGACTCGCCCCTTCAGGCCGTGAAAAGCGGCGAGGTTCATGAGCGAGATCGCCAGATCGGGATGGCCGGTGGGATAGCACTCGCGCAGGGCTGCAATCGCTTCGACCAGAAAAGGCTCCGCCTCGGAGAGCCGATTCTGCTGAAGCAGAATGACAGCGAGGTTGTCCATCGCGGCGGCCGTCGAGGGATGGGTGACCGACAGCACCTGCCGCCGGATATCCACGACGCGGCGACACATCTGCTCGGCGGCAGGCAGTTCGCCGCGCATGCGGTGATTGTTTGCCAGGTTGTTCAACGTCTCGGCGACTTCGACCGACACCTCGCCATGAAGTTGCTCGCGAATCTCGAGCGCGCGAAGCAGCAGTTGCCGGGCCTCGTCCAGTTCGCCGCGCGATCTGCAAATGGCCGCGAGATTGTTCAGATCCTGCGCGGTATTGGACGAGCCGTCCGGAGAAATGGTCTCATCGATCAGGAGGGCTGAACGTGCATGCGCTTCGGCCTCCGCGAACGATTGCGTGTGGTAGTACAGGACGGAAAGGTCGCGATGGGCCCGGGCGAGGTCGGCCGGGCGATCGTCACCGGCGGCGCTGGCCAGGTCCATTGCCCGCACAAGATGCTGCCTGGCGTCGTCATAACGCCCCAGGCCAACATACGTGGTGCCAATGGCCGAGCGGATCGCGCCTTCCAGATCGGGATTGGATGCGAATTCACGCGAAATGCCGCGCGAGGCCGACTCCAGGACATCGAGCACCGTTAAGTCGCGGCCGCCGTTCGCCGGGTCCGCCTTCGCCAGCATCTGCTGAAAGAAGTGGAGCACGGCGTCGGTCCGTCGTGCCTCGGCAGCGGAAAGGCGGGCATGCTGTTCGGCGTCGCGCTGGGCGCGCACGGCGCGGTCGCGCTCGAGCGACGCGATGCGATATTGCCATGCCGTGGCCGCCGTGCCGCCGACCAGCGCAAGCACAAAAATTGCGGCAAACCCGACCGATCCGCGATGGCGGCCGGCAAACCGGACGAGGCGATAACCGAGTGTATGGGGCCGGGCGCGAATCGGCAGGCCGTCCAGGTGGCGACGAATGTCGTCGCCAAACTGTTCAACGGAGCGATAGCGTTGATCGGGTTGTTTGCGCAGCGCCATCATGACGATGGAGTCAAGATCACCGCGCAGGCGGCGTCGCGTGACGAGCCGCTCGCGCCAGTTCATTTGCCGCAAATCGCATTCGGCGGTTCGTCGCATGGCCGTGCTCGGCCGCTGCGGATCGTCTTCGCACACCGCCCGCTCCATCGCGTACACGGGATTGCCGAGATCCGGAAAGGGCGGCGCGCCAGTCAGTAATTCATAGAGCAGCAGGCCCAGCAGATAGATATCCGTCCGCGTGGTAGGGTTTTCTCCGCGAATCTGTTCCGGGCTGGCATACTGCGGCGTGAGCCGGCGCCGCATCGTCATGGTCGCCGCGACCTCCTTTTCGGGAGCCGGGCTCAGGATTCTGGCGATGGAGAAATCGAGCAACTTGCACCGGCCGTCTTCAGTGACGTGAATATTGGCCGGCTTGATGTCGCAGTGCACGATCAGGTTTTCGTGGGCATATTGCACCGCATCGCACACCTGTAGAAACAGCCTGAGCCGCTCGCGAATCGGCAGACGCCGCTCTCGGCAGTATCGCGTAATGGGCGCGCCTTCGACGTACTCCATTACCAGATAGGGAATGCCGCCGGTCGCCATCCCGCCGTCCAGGAGCCGGGCGACATTCGCGTGATCGAACACCGCCATCGCCTCGCGTTCGCGATGAAAGCCGCGCACGGCCTGCGGCGTCAGAAGTTCCGGGCGAATCAACTTGACGGCGACGTCTTTCTTGAATTGCCCGTCGGCTCGTCTGGCCAGGAATACGTGGCCCATGCCGCCCGATGCAATGTGCCTCGTCAGCTCGTAGGCGCCGACGCACTGCCCCACCCAGCGGTTTGCGTCGTCCTCCGGCTCCGCCGCGCGGGGCATTTGAAAGATCGGCTCGTCGAGCAGGGCCCCGGTCGAACGATGTGCCTTGAGCAGCGACTCGACTTCGTCGCGCATCGACGGATCGGTCGCGCAGGCAGCCTCCAGGCGACGGTCGCGCGCGGATGCATCGAGATCGTACACCGACTCGAACAGCGCTCTCACGCGATGCCATCGCGACGGCGCCATCTCAATCCCCCCTCGTCAGTTCGCGCTTTAACCAGCTTCGGGCGAATTGCCAGCAGCGATCCACCGATCGCGTCGATTTGCCGAGGACGTCGGCGATGTCGGCGATGGTCAGCCCGCCAAAAAAGCGCATCTCGACGACGCGAGCGCATTCCGGGTCCAGCTCCGCGAGCCGCTTCACGGCGTTGTCGACCGCCAGCACCACGTCGTCCGTCACGCCAGCGGCGACGCTTTCACTATCCAGGGGAATTCGCCGTCTGCCGCCGCCACGTTTTGCCGCCGTCCGCGCATAGGCGTGGTTGACCAGGATCTGACGCATGGCCATGGCCGCGACCGCCAGAAAATGGCGTCGATCGGTCCAGGGCTGCGCGCTTGCTCGGGACAATCGCAGGAAGGTCTCATGAACAAGGGCCGTCGGCTGCAGCGTGTGCTCGCCGGGCACCGCCTGAAATGCCTTTGTCGCCATCTCGCGAAGTTCATCGTAGACGAGCGAAAACAGGTCGTTGACGCCTGCGTTTGGGCTGCGGGGATCGCAAATCGGATGCGTCGTCGCCCCGCGTGAGAATTCGCCCGTCAGAAACAATGGACATGACTCAACTGCAACGGCAGGCATGTGTGTAAATCCACAGCAACCACTGAAAACTGTGTGTTTTCACCCGGTGCGGATCGGGCCCGCGCGGCAGGCCGCACGAGGTAGCGGTTTGATTGAGTCTCGTACCGCCGCCCAAATCGCCTCAGCAACGCGGATTTCGATTCGGACAATCTTCAAACGCGTACGGGATTGGCGTCGCTCGCCGTAGCTTGGCTAAGCAAACGGCATTCCAGCGCCGGTGCCATGTGCCTTTCTCAATGACAGCGTGGCATCGTCCGGTATCCCGAGCGGCTTGGGTTAGCGAGATGGGCGTTTGGGCACTCAGGTAAGTTCCTATGCATTTTGACGGCGTAAAGCGCCGGCCGTTGCTGTTTTGATTAATGAAACGAACTTTCGCGCCGGCAGGCGGCGTCTCGAAAATCGCTCGGTTCGCCATCTGCGTCCAGCAGCGAATCGCGGAACGCCAGTTGCCTATCGCAGGCACGGTGCGCCGGACCAACCGAACCTCGCGCGACACCTCGCGCTGTTCAGATATAGCCAACCATGGACCCCGGTTAAAACGGCTCCCGGCGCGCCGGGATGTTCGGAAAAGGAGCAACCCTATGCGAAGCCATGCAATCACAAGGCGTCCCAACAGCGTCCCAGTGCTGGCGGCGTTGGTCGGCACGGTCCTGGTCTGTGCAAGCGCATATGCACAATCAGACTTTGCTGAGGGCTTCGACAACGTGGGCGCCACCTCCCCGCAACAGCCGGGTCCACAAAGTCTGGTCGATGCCGGTTGGATGTTCCGAAACCAGAGCGCTCCTGCCGGCGGCGGCGTCTGGCAGGCCGGGATTAACGACTGGTTTCCCCCGCGCGATGGTGCCGGGTATCTCTGCGTCCAAAGCGATTCGACCGATGATTTTGGCGGCGACATCAGCCAGTGGATGATCCTGCCCGGCATCCCGAATCAGGCGGCCGGTGACAAGTTCACGTTTTATTTTCGGCGCTTTTCATCGAGCAACCAGGATGTCCTCCAGGTTCGGTACTCGCCCGGCGGTGGCACCGGCACCGGCTCGGGCCCGACCGCCGTGGGGGATTTTTCGATATTACTTGCGGAATTTGACCCCATTCCGCTGACGGGTTGGACGCCCGTGACCGTCGACCTGCCCGGCGCAGGCCGGCTGGCAATTCGCTACGTCGTGAACGACGCCTGCAATTTTGGTTGTTTTGCTTCGTACGTGGGCATCGACACGCTCACGCTCAATCAGGCGCCGCCGTCCGGCCCTGCCTTGCCTGCCCCCGGAGAGACAGTGCACTGGACGAGCGCACAAAGCCCGATCGTATTAAGTTCAGACGCGTCGATTCTCGCCGGCGGCACGGTAATCGTGGACCCCGGCGTCCAGGTGCAGATCGAAGACAACGCGGTCCTGTACGTGCTCGGGGCCATTCACTTCAGCCCGGGTTCGCAGCTTGCCGTCGAGTCAACTGCCAACCTGCGCGTCGAGGGCGTCGCCGAGTTCCTGGGTTCAAGCGAATCGCCAATCACGCTGACCGGCGGCGTCGGCGGCTGGTTCGGGAAGGGACTCGAGATCGCCCCCGGCGGCACGGCACGACTCGACCACGTCCAGTCCGATCTCACGGTGTTCGTCCACTGGAATGAAGTGCTTTACGGCGAAGACACGAAGACGATCGTGATCGACAACTCGAGCTTCACCGGCGATGGCGATGTACGCATCGGCGAGGGATCGCTGGCCATCCGCAATACCAGCTTTGCCGGCCCAACGGTCGAAGTGCTGGACAGCTATGTGCTGCTGGACAACGTCAACATGAACGGCAGCGTGCTCCAGTCGTTCCGCTGGCACCCCGGTCAACCGCTGTATCTCAACCACATTGATGCCACGAACGTGACACAGGAGGCGCCGTTCCAGTTGCACGGCTACGACTACTTCTTCGGCCCGGACAACGATATCTCCGGCAACCTGTATCCGGTGCACCTGGTCGGCGGCGGCATTGCCCGCGGCAGCACGCTGCCTCTGTCGGGCAATATCAATAATTATGTCCACGGCGGCATCGGCAGCTTCCTGGGACGCGTCACCTTCGCCGACGCCGGCCTGCCGTATCGCATCGACTTCGATCCATCGTTCCCCCAGATCAGCGGCTTTTTGACGATCGATCCGGGCGCGACGGTGCGTTTCGGCCCGGGCGCCTACTTCTTCAGCTATTTCGAATCGGCGATTATCGCCGAAGGCCTGCCCGACGCGCCGATCGTCTTCGAGCGGTTCGATCCGGCGCAGGAGTGGGAGAGCATTTCCTTCCGCACGAATACGCGGCCGAAGATGGAGCACTGCATCGTCCGCGGCTCGGCGTGGGGTTTCGGAGCCGACGAGACGGTGGTTCGGCTTGAATCCTGCCGCATGGAAGGCAACGGCGAAGGAGCGGCGGCATATGCCCGGGGCCACATCGTCGCGCGCAAGTGTCAGTTCATTGACAATGGGATCGGCCTTCGCACCTCGCCCGGCGTGCCGGCGGGTTTCGGAAGCGGCTCGGCCAACCTCGATGGCGACACCAATCCCAACTTCTTCGAAAGCAACGCGGTGGCGCTGGAAGTGCAGAATCCGTTAAGTTATTCCGCGACCGCGCTTCACAACTGGTGGGGCGACCCGAGCGGCCCCGTCCATTTCAGCAATCCCGGCGGCCAGGGAGAACTCGTCAACGGCTTCGCGCACGTCGTGCCATTCCGCACGGAAGCGCCCAACGTCGGGGATCACCCGCCGGTCGTGCGTCTGGAGGAACACGCCTTCCTGCTCGAGGAAGGCCGGAAAGTCATCCTGCACTGGACCGCCTTTGACGACGCGGTCATCACGGGTTTCCGCGTCGACTACTCGCCGCACAGCGAAAACCCGCCGCTTGAATTGCTTCTCGACGGCATTCCCGGCAGCGCCCGGTCCGTCGAGATCGTCGTCCCGCCGGCCCCGCCTTCGTCAAACAACGCGCGATCGGTCCTTCGCGTCACGGCAATCGACAATGCCGGGCAGGAGGGCTGGGACGAGATCATGTTCGACACGCCGTACCCGGATTTTATCGGCAGTGTTGTCCCGCATCCCATCGCCGGCGTCTTCCGTCCCGGCGAGCACGTGCCGATCTGCTACGACGTGTTGCCCGGCTCCTCGGGTTCGGTCGATGCTGTCCTGTTCATCGAGAGTGACATGTACTTGGACTCGCTGGGCGGCGCGCACACCGGTGTCACCTGTCTGTCGCTCGGCATGACGGTGCCACCCGTCAGCACCGACCTGGCACGCATCGGCGTGCGCTACACATCGGGCGCGGGCGGCCGCTGGCGCTGGGAATTCACCGACTATTTCTCAATTCGACCCGACGCGTCGCTGGGCGATGCGCCCCCTGCGGTGCAATTGCTGGCGCCCTCGGCCGGGCAGTCCTACGCCGGCGGCTCCGTCGTGCCCGTCAGCTGGGAGGCGTCGGATGACGAGGCATTGCGTTCGTTCGACGTGCAGGCTTCGTACGACGGCAGTCGCACGTGGCACATCGTCGCGCGCGACCTGCCGGGCGACAGCACGTCCTACCCCTGGCGGTTGCCGGCCAGCGCCGGCGTGGACGAAGTGCGAGTGCGCGTCATCGCGCGCGATCTTCGCTTCCAGACAACATCGTCCACCGGCGGCCCATTTACCGTGCTGCCGGGACTGCCGGCAGAGACGGGTGACATTGACGGCGACGGCGACGTCGATTTGTTCGACGCTGAGTTATTCCGGGACGTGCTGCTGGGCGCGAATACCAACGCCGAGTACGTCGCGCGCAGCGATCTTAACGGGGATGCAATTACCAACGGACGTGACATTCAACCGTTTGTGGAGTCGTTTTTGGCGCACTGAGGCGCAGGCGGCATGAGGTGCGGCCCTCATGAATGGGCGAGGAGGCTTAAATGCTCGATCCGACACGTCACACGAAGATTCGACACGGGCTGGCTGCGGCTGCAATTGCACTGACACTTTGCCAGGCAGGACTTGGCCAGTCGCCGGAATGGAACATCATTAAACCCAGCACGACCGGAGTGCCGGGCGAAGAAATTCGCGTGCTGGATTTCGATTCCGAGGGCAACCTCTGGATCGTGGGCCGCATGTTATTCTTTGGAGAAGTGGGGCTTGCCATGCTGCCCGCGTCGGAGCTTCCCTACACGCCGCTTCCCGGCGGCGGATTCGACGCGGGCGCATGGCACGTCTGGTCCAGCGTGCACCATCCGATTCCATCCGTGCTCGTGCATGACATGGCCTTCGCCCCGGACGGCATCATCTGGCTGGCGAGCGCCGGGGGGCTGACACGCTTTGATCGCAACGCCGCGCCCGACCAGATGTGGCAGACGTTCAATGCCGCAAATTCCCCCCTGATCCTCGACGAGGTACGTTCGGTCGACATCGACGCACAGGGTAATCTCTGGCTTACCAACGTCAGCCCGCAGTTTTCCAGTGGCGCGCTGTTTCGCTTCCACCCCGGCACCGGCGTCTGGACGCAGTTCATGGTCGGTCAGCAGCTACCGTGGAGTCCTCCGTGGTACAACGTGAATTCCGTTCACGTGGGGGCCAGCGGGCGGGTGTACGTCACCCACAGCGTGCTGGGCGGCATGGCCGAATACGACGGCAGCAACTGGGTGCTGCGAGACTGCCCATATCCCATGAACGACATGCTCGAAGACATGGAGGGCAACGTCTGGATCACCACCAGCCAGGCCGGCCTGTGGAAATGGGACGGCACGTCGTTCCAGTCGTTCGACCTCGGCTCGCAAGGCACCGTCACGGCCCTGGGAATGGACCCGGTGACCGGACTGGTTTATGCCGGGGCGTGGTATGGCGACATCTATCAGATGAGCGGCGGTGAATTTCCGGTGTTCTTCGTCAACGCGAAAGATATCCCGGGGTCCATTCATCCGCGGCCCCATGGCGACGTCTGGATCAACAATTACGGCGGCAACGGCGTACTCGGCGCCGTGCGCCACTTCGACAGCTGGGGCCAGCTCCTCGAAATCTTCAACACCTACAACAGCGGCCTGCCGGATTATTTCGTCGATCGGATTCAGTGTGATTCGGCCGGAAACATGTGGTTTGCCACCGGCGAAGGCGGCATGTCGATGATGGCGGGTAACGACGCCTACGCACCGGCGCGTTGGCGCAACTGGGGCAATCACAACGAGCAGTCGGAGCCCTATCCGTGGGCGGGCAGCGAGCCGATTTACGCCATGTGCGAGGACGAATTCGGCAATATATGGATGGCCGGCAATGGCGTCGGGCGGTGGGAGCCCGAGACGGGAAGTTTCTCCGGCTTCTGGAATTTTCAGAATTCCAGCTTTGGTTCAATGATCTCGACCGGCATCACGCGCGACGGCGACGGCACGATCTGGGTTGGCGAGCGGTACGTTGGCGTCTGGCATTACGACGCCGAAGCGCTTCAATGGGTCCTGCACACCTGGGCGCCGCCCGGCTGGACGATGAATGATGTGCTGGACGTGGCGACCGATGCATCCGGCACCTTGTGGGTGCTGACGTACGTTCAGCTTCATCGGCGCAATGCCGACGGCACGTGGTCGACGTGGGATTCGACGAATTCGCCGCTCACGCTGGGCTCGCTGTTTGATCTGGAGCCTGATCCGATCGGTGGCATCTGGGTGGGCGTTGCCGGAAAGCTGCTGCACTTTGACGGCACGACGTGGACGACCACGACAGTCGCCCAGGCCGGCTGGCCCGGCACCAATGTCACCGGTGTGGCAGTCCGTGAAAGCGATGGCAGGCTCGCGGTCACCACCCAACAGCCCGAAACCTGGCCCTACACCGGCGGCATCAGCGTGCGCGGGGAGACCGGCCAGTGGACGCACTACACCACCGCAAACTCGCCGCTGACGCACTGGCAGGTCTCCAGCCCCGTCTTTGACGCGGACGGCCACCTGTGGGCCAGCGCCATGAGCCAGGGCGTGGTTCAGATCCTGATGGGTTCGACCGGACTCGCCGGGGATATCGACGCGGACGGAGACCTGGACGACGTCGACCAGGCGCTGTTCATCTCGGTGCTGATCGGCGATGAAAGCGATGCCGCATACGTTGCACGCAGCGATCTGAACGGCGACGGCCTGCCGGATGGCCGCGACGTGCCGGCGTTCGTGTCCGCAAGGCTGGGCGGCTAGGCGGTCAGGGCACCGCAAATGCGCCGCAGCGCGGCGAAGTCTTCATACGGGCGTTTCGGCTCGCGCGAGCTCGGGCCGAATCGCCCGTTTTTTTTGCTCGGCAAATTGAGCATTTCGTGCAGCGGCTGCCCCTTTTCTGCTAAAAAGGCCTTACCTGTCCAATCGCCCCGCGGTGGCGTCGCCCCGACGCGCCGTGGTACATTGAACCGCAGACTGGTTTTCTCAGCGGACCCGCACCGCGTCGAAGGGCCCTTCCCAGGCCCGTTCACACGCCTGCTCCATGCGGCGCGGGTCGCACATCGTCGTCGCCGGAAAGAAGGGGTCGTCACATGCACGCGATTCGCACGCTTGCCGCAGTTTTTATGTTTCTGGTGCTTGCCCGGTCCACCGTGCGGGCGGAAGAGCCCAGGTACGACCTGTCGAAGGACAAGGTGCTCTACTGCGTCGGCTACGCCCATCTGGATACGCAGTGGCGCTGGGACTTCTGCACGACCATCGATCGCTACATCCTCGACACCCTCGATCAGAACTTCGCCCTGTTCGAGAAGCACCCGGGCTACGTCTTCAACTTCACCGGCTCGGTGCGCTACGAGATGATGAAGGAGTATTACCCCGAGAAATACGAACAGCTCAAGAAGCATATCGCCGAGGGGCGGTGGTTCGTCAGCGGCTCGTCGGTGGACGAGGGCGACGTGAACGTGCCATCCGCCGAGGCAATCATCCGGCAGGTGCTGCTCGGTAACGAATTCTTCCGCCGTGAGTTCGGGAAGGAGAGCGTCGACTTCATGCTGCCCGACTGCTTCGGCTTTCCGGCTTCGATGCCGAGCATCTGGGCGCACTGCGGCCTGATCGGCTTCTCGACGCAGAAGCTGACGTGGGGCTCGGCCGTCGGCATTCCCTTCAAGATCGGCGTGTGGGAAGGGCTCGACGGCAAGTCGATCATCGCCGCGTTCGATCCTGGCCCGTATGTCGGCGCGATCAAGGGCCGCGTGGACACGAATCCGCAGTGGGTCGAACGCGTGGAGAAGAACGGCAGGCAATACGGCGTTTTCGCCGACTATCACTACTACGGCGTCGGTGACATGGGCGGGGCACCAAAGCCGGAGGACGTGGCCAATTATCTGGCCAGCCAGGGCAACCCCGACAGTAAGATCATCGTCGCGCTGGTCTCGTCCGACCAGATGTACAAGGACATCACGCCCGCGCAGAAGGCGCGCCTGCCGAAATACAGGGGCGATCTGCTGCTGACCGAGCATTCAGCGGGCACGCTGACGTCGCAGTCCTACATGAAGCGATGGAACCGCAAGAACGAGATCCTGGCGGATGCGGCCGAGCGAATGGCCGTGGCCGCGGATTGGCTGGGCGGAGCCAAGTACCCGAAGGAAAAGCTGTACAGGAGCTGGGTGCGGCTGCTGGCCAACCAGATGCATGACATCCTGCCCGGCACCAGCATTCCGCGGGCCTATCGCTATTCGTGGAATGACGAGATCGTGGCATCAAACGGCTTTGCCGCCGTGCTGGAGGATTCCGTCGGCGCATTTGCACGGGCACTGGACACCACGGCGAAGGGCATTCCCATCGTCGTGTACAACCCGCTGGCAATCGATCGCGAGGATGTGGTCGAATGCACCGTACATTTTGACGGGGCTGCACCGAACGACGTTCGTGTCTTCGGGCCGGATAATCGTGAAGTGCCTTCGCAGGTGCTCGATGCCGGCGACCCGGGCGTCAAAGTCGCCTTTCTGGCAAAGGTGCCCTCGGTCGGACTGGCCGTCTACGACGTGCGCCCGGCCGACGAAGCCTTCTCCGACAGGGGCCGGCTCAAAGTGGCCGAGCGCACAATCGAGAACGAGCATTACCGCGTGACGATCAACGACGCCGGCGACATCGCGAGCGTTGTGGACAAGGCGAACGGCAATCGCGAACTGCTCGCAGGCCCGGCCCGGCTGGTGTTCACCTACGAAAAGCCTCAGCACTATCCCGCGTGGAACATGGACTGGGCCGATCGCAAGAATCCACCCGTGGGTGCGGTGGAGGGGCCTGCCAGGATTCGCATTGTCGAGGATGGGCCGGTGCGTGTGGCAATCGAAGTGGAGCGCACCGCGAGAGATTCCATCATCACGCAGCGCATCCGCCTCGCCCGCGGCGATGCAGGCCGACGCGTCGAGATCGCCAATGTCATCGACTGGCAGGGCACCGAGTGTGCACTGAAGGCGTCGTTCCCGCTTGCGGCGACAAACGAAAAAGCAACGTACAACTGGGGCATGGGGACGATCGAGCGCCGCAACAATGAGCCGACGAAGTACGAAGTGCCGTCGCACGAGTGGTTCGACCTGACGGACGAAAGCGGCAAGTTCGGCGTCACGATTCTCGAGGACAGCAAGTTCGGCTCGGACAAGCCGGCCGACAACGAAGTACGCCTGACGCTGCTCTACACGCCCGGCGTGCGCGGCAACTACAAGGACCAGCACAGCCAGGACTGGGGACGGCACGACATGGTGTACGGTCTGTACGGTCACAGTGGCGACTGGCGCGAAGGCCGCAGCGAGTGGCAGGGCCGGCGGCTGAACCAGCCGTTGATCGCATTCCAGTGCCGCGGAAACGTCGCGAGCGGCGGACCGTTGGGCAGGAATTTTTCGCTCGCCCGCGTGAGTTCGCCGCAGGTCGACATCCGCGCCATCAAGCAGGCGGAGCGCGGTGATTGGACGATTGTCCGGCTACAGGAACTCTGGGGTAAAGACGCGACCGGCATAACGGTCTCGTTCCCGTCGCCCCTGGCCGAGGCGTGGGAGGTGGATGGTCAGGAGCGCCGCGTCCCGTCCCAGTCAGACAGCGCGCTGAAGGATGGCAGATTGGTGGTCGATCTGTCGCCAAACAGCCCGCGAAGCTTCGCAGTTCGTTTCGGGCAGGCGCCGGCCCGGTTGGATGGGCCGAGTTGCAGGATCGTGAAGCTCGACTACGACGCGGACATCGTCAGCGCCGACGGGGCAACCGGCGACGGTGCAATCGATGCCGAGGGTCGCAGCATTCCGGCGGAGATGCTGCCGCGCCTCATCGTGAGCGAAGGCATCCGGTTCGAGCTGGGGCCGACCGGTGCGGGCGAAACGCAGGCGATCAGTTGCCGCGGCCAGGAGATCGCGCTGCCCGCCGGCGATCATGACCGGCTATACCTGCTGGCTGCGGCGTCGGAAGACACGCGCGGCACATTTCGCGTCGGCCAGGCGCCGGGCCAGGAACTGAGCATCCAGGCATGGACGGGTTTCGTCGGGCAGTTTGACGATCGCATCTTCGACCGCGAATTTGAAGAAGTGGACTTCCGCTGCGAAGGGAAGGTGGTCGGCTTCAACACCGGCTACATCAAGCGCGACGAGATTGCCTGGTTCGCGACCCATCGCCACCATCCGAAGCGCGGCAACGAGTCTTACCAGTTCAGCTACCTGTTCAAGTACGGCCTGGAGGTGCCCGCTGGTGCCACAACATTGACGCTGCCGGACAATCCAAAGATTAAGCTGGTGGCGCTGACGCTGGCGAAGAACCCCAACGACACGATTCGCGCGGCCGCGCCGCTTTACGACGACTTCTCGCAGCGCCAGCCGGTCGTGCTGCGCTATCGCTATCCGGAGCCGCCGCCCACGGTCTACACCGGCGTTACGCCAGCCGGCAAGGTGACGATCGATCGCAAGGACAGCTTTACGTCGCTGGTGATGGGGCCGCCGAGTTCGCAGGATTTCGCCGATGCGTCGACCGGCAACAACGTGATTTTCACGGTGTACGACGCAGGCGGCCGCTATCGACCAAACCGCGCGTCCGGAGTCGTGAACGGGGCATTTACGCGTCTGGTCGACGGCGAGGTGGCAAAAAACCACGATGACACACAGCGATGCGTGTGGTACGACTGTCACGGTCGGTTCTATGCCGACTTGGGCAAGGGAGTGACACTCGATCGCATCAACACGTACTCGTGGCATCGCAGTAACCGCGCGCCGCAATGGTTCAGCGTCTGGGCATCGAACGCAACCGAGATGCCGTCGGCGGATATCGCGCCCGGTCGGCACGACGGCTGGACGCTCCTGGCCGCGGTGAATTCAAAGGAGCTGGGCGAGGGCGGCATTCACGGCTCGTCGATCACGTCACAGGATGACGCGCCGCTGGGGCCGTTCCGCTGGCTGCTCTTCGTGGCCGAAGACATGGGCGAGGGAACCTTCTTCACAGAGATCGATATTTACGACGCGAAATGAGCATGCCGGCCTGTCAGCAGGCTTGCGGCAGATGTGCGATTGATTGAGCGTGCGAGGCTTCGGATGAGGCTTCTGCGACAGTCTCAGGCATGGGTGGCGACGGGCATGTTCGCCGTCCTGTTTCCTGCGCCTCCAGCGCAGGCGCATACGATTCTGCTCAGTCGCGGGTCGGCCGTCGTGCATGACGATCGGGTGTCGGTGGAGCTGGAAATCGGCGGCGAGGATTTCCTCCACCTTTATCGCATCCGGGCAACCGCCGACGGGTATTATGCAAGCGACGTTCGCGCAGCGGCCGAGCGCCATCGCGATCGCCTGCTTGAACGCTTCATCCTGCGGGACGCGGCGGGCAATCGGTTGGGCGGCCAAGTCAACGGCATGCAATTCGAAGCGGGCGGGAGCGAACGAGTGGGCTTTTCGGAGTTGAAGCGGCTGACGGCGAAGTACTCGCTGGAATTCCCCCTGCCAAGTCCGCCGCGTTTTCTGACATTTCAGCAGGCGATCGCGGATGAGAATGCGGCAGGCCCTTCTCAACTCGTGCTGTCGGTCATGTCGGCCGGTGATGTGACGGAACGCCTGGTGCAGCTCACCAGCCGCGGGAACGCGGAAACGGTGGAATTCGGTTTGCCATCCATGCAGATCGCGGACGTGCGCAACGGTGGTTGCCCTGCCGGCCGGGATGAATGCAGGGCGTTTTTCGCCTCGGCAGAGCGCTTCACGGCGATACAGGCCGCGGTTCGCAGCGATGCGGAAGAGTTGGTGCTTACGGTGTCCATGCCGTTGACCACGTTGACAACGTTCATGCCGCTGCCGCGCCGCGAAGTCGATTTCCTTCATGCAGACGAGGCGAAGACCGTGGCGCAGCAGTTCAGGGAGTTGGTTGCATCGCGAATCAAACTGCGCGCGGCCGATGCCCTGGTTGCGCAACAGCTTGGCCGCGTCGTCTTTCTCGCACCTGCGGACGAGGTCCTGCCGCCCGATGGCTTCGATGCGGGCAACGTAGCCGTGCCGGACCGGCTGGGCTTCTGGTCCGGCCGCGTGGCACTATCGCTCCGCTATCCAATTCCACCGTCAGCGCCATTCCAGGTGCACCTGGAATGGGATCTGTTCAGCCCGGAGGCGTTGAACGCGACGATATGGCGGCTGGATTCTGCGGGTGCGGGCCAGGAGCACGTCCTGATGCCGGGCTCGGCGATATTAAGCTGGACGCACGGTGGAAATCTCCGCACATCCGGGCCTGTTTCGGCAGTGCAGCCCTAAACGCACTGCTTGTTCGCGCGCGTGATAACCTGAACATCTGCGTGTCACGTCCATGGCTCAAACAAACGCATGGGTGGTATGTGGGTTTTCCCGTAGGGGTTTTCGATAGCCCGCAATCCTCCGGATTCTTCTGGCCACAGACTCGGGCGGTGGTATGATTGGCGGATGACTTTCGGGTCGAGTTGCCGTCGAGAAACCGTTGTCCCGCGGCACACCACATCTTTAGCCACATCGGGTGTTGTCATGGCCATTCTGAAACCGCTTGCGCACATCAACGAGTGGATCGGGCAGGTAGGCTGCGACTGGGAGAAGACATCGCGCCGAGGCATGTCGAACTTCTTTCAGAACATCGGGCTGGATACACAGCGATATTATCCGGTGGGCATTTCGATTTTCCGCGAAGGCGGTGAACTGATTTCCGTCTACGCCGTCGAAGCCAACGGCGTCGACGAAGCGAGGCGTCAGGGTCGATTGTTCGGGGAACTCAGGGCGACGCGGTTTCTGCCTCGGGCAACGACGGCGCAGCTCCTGTGCCACATGCAGCGCTTCAGCCTGGCACTCAGGAATAATCTGCTGGAGGCGGGTGATCTGCCCATCACCTACGATGAAGATGCCACCATCAAGCTGCCGACGTGAAGGCGGCATCGACGGTCGCAGTTGCGACCGTGCATTGCCCTGAATTAGACGTGAATGCGTTCACGGGAGCGGATGGGAATCGAACCCACCAGGCGCCGTAAACGGCGCCTCAACGGCTTTGAAGACCGAGGGGCCCACCAGGAACCCGGACGCTCCCCCGACACGCCGCCGGGCAACGCCGGTATCGCGTCGAATCGACAGAGATTACCCGTGCCAAGACCTCCGGGCAACCGAACCGTCCCGGCATAAGGACGGCTCCGATCGATTCACTCCAGCCGCACTCCCCGCTCCGATCGCGCACACGTCGGTGCCAGGCAGCAGGCTCTCCCGCCAGTTGCTCTGCAAACATCCTGATGGGTAACACGCGTTCGTGCCAGGATTGGTGACGACTGCGCGCGCAAAAGTGCCCCGGAGCAACCTGGGCCCCCGGGGCACTTCGAGCGGCATGAATGTTCAACGCGCGGACGCGCGCGCAATCACGGACAGACGCCGTTGAGGATGCAGTTGACGAATGGCGCCACGTCTAGGCCGTCGCTGTTTCCATCGTGGTTGATGTCGCAGCACGACGTCGCCGTGCCCAGGTCGACGGTAACGGTGTACTCGGCCTGTGCCCGCAGCGGCCCGCAGTTCAGCGGTGTCGCGTCGGTGGCGATGAGGCGAAGCGTGTATGCGCAGGCCGGGAGTTCGCCCGTGTTCCAGACGGCCAGCACCCCGTCAATCACCGGCGTATCGTCGCTGGCGATGGTGACCCATCCATTTTCGTCGCCGCCGGTGTATTGAAGCGCCCAGCCGGCAAGGTGAGCGTCGTCGGCGGTACCGATGATCTCCACGGCGTCCCCAACGAGGCTGCACGAAAGCGGACTGGTGATTTCGGCGACCGGCGGCGTGTTGTCCACCGTGACCGTGAGCGTCGCCGCCGCGGAATGACCGCACTGATCGAGGCCCTCGATGCGCAGCTCATAGTCGCCGTCGGCAAGCGCGGTGGTGTTCCATCCGGGGCCGGCGAGGGGATCGTTAATGACGGGTGCCGGATACGCGGGATTTGTTGGATCCACTGGTGTAAACGCGCCAACTCCAGCAGGGCGATAGTCCACGGTGTAGCTGTCGAAGCAGCGATCCCAGACGGTGCCGTCGATGCAGGTCGTCCCGCCGACGAGGGCGCCATCGAGCGGAGCGCGAAGATCGAACGTATCGAACGTCGCGTCGACAAATGCCAGGGCCACCGCGGTCTCGGTCATGCCGCAGGCGTTCTGCACGGTCAGCCGCAGCACGTAATACCCCTGGGCCAGACCCGTTGTGTTCCAGCTTCCCAGGAGGCCGGCGTTGACAGGCGTCGTGGCGGAGGAGATCAGTTCCCACGAGGACGCGCCGGTGAGCTGGTATTCGAGCGTACGGACGACCGGGCCCGCGCCGGCGTGGGCCGAGCCCGTCACCTCGACGACGCCGCAGACGCATTCGAGCGCACTGGGCGACGTAATGGCGGCGACCGGCGTTTCACTGCCGCTGAAGACGAAGTTGAAGTCGAGCAGGCCGCCGCCGCTCGAGGTGTTGTAGTCGGAGACCTTGATCAGGTAGGTCTCACCGCCGATGACCGGCAGGTCGAGGATCTGGGAGTTGACGCCAGTACCGCTGTCGTCGTCGCAGGCGAGTTGAACGGGCGCGGTCTCGCCGAAGTTGCACGGAAAATCGACGGCATAAAAGAAGCCGCACTTGTCGAAGACGGACAGCACGGTGTCGTAGGTGGAGCCATTCGTGTTGAGGCTGATCAGGCCGTCGCAAGGTGCGACGTAGGAATACCAGACCGTGTTGCTGACGCCCACGTTGTTGACTTCGCAGGATTCCTGATTCTCGCAAAGCTCGGTGACGGCCGCCTGGGTCGGATAGGCCGGTGCGTCGTGGGCCACGCCGTAGATGACGGTTGCATCGGCGCACTGGTCGTTCGGCGGATACCACAGCAGGTTGAAGTTGAGAATGCCTCCGCCGTCGGCCAGATTGTAATCGGAGACCTTGATGCGGTAGGTCGATCCGGCGACGACGTCGAGAAAGAGCTGCGACTGGGTGCCGAAGGACGCGTCGTCGTTGCAGGCGATCTGCGTGGGAAAAAGACAGAAGGGCGGCGTTCCGCCGCCGCAGCCGGGCCATACTGAAAGAACAGTGTTGTAGTTGCTGCCGAACGTGTTGATTTCAACCCGGCCGGACAAGGCCGGCGTGTAGCTGTACCAGACCGAATTGCTGGTGCCCGCGCCGCCGGCTTCGCACGCTTCGCCGGCTTCGCACGGCGCGTTGGTCGCGCCCGTGGTGTTGAGCAGCGGCGGGTTGTAGATGGCGACGTTCCCGGGAATGACCGTGCCGCTGCTGCATGCGTCATTGGGCGGCGGCGTGCCGCCGCGCGGATCGGGCTCGCCGGGCTCCGCGGGAGCCTGGTCGTTTGTTTCTGGCGGCATGTCATCTGCACTGAGCTCTGCGTCGCCGGGACCCGCGTCAAGCTTGACGATGCCATCGTTGTCGAACGGTCCATTGGGATCGAATGTGGCCGATGCACTCGCGACGACGTCAATCGCAGCTTCAGCATTGGAGGCAGTATCGCCGGCGAGCTTAGGCGATGCCTCGGCCGGCTCAGGTTGTACCGATGCGGCTTCTGCATGGGATGGTCCAGGATCGTTAATTGCATTGGCTCGGGGTGCGGCCGAAGCCAGCAGATGCGCCACGGCGAGGATTGTTGCTGAACATCTGGTCGTCATTCGCGTCATCGTTCGCTCCTCTAGATAAGCCCGTCAGCTGCCGGTCGCGCCGGATCGCTATGCCTTTTGATCGTATCCAGCCGGACGGCGGCCGCGCCGCCACCGCGCAACTCTCCGGCGCCTGAGTCGCGGGCCGACAAGAGCAACTACGAAATTGAGCGAATAAGCCCTTCACTTCCGCTGAGGAAATTTTCGCGGCGGGCATGACGCCAGTTGCGCCGACCGAATTCGCAATCGCCGCCCACCGCGCCTGCACTCATCAGAATCGCGATTCCAGGGCCGCGAAGGCATTTCCAAAAAAAAATTCCGGATTCGCTGAGCGCGCAGAGCGCAGATGTCTTTCTGGTATACGTCGGCGTTGCCGAATGCGCCAGGCGGGGCGATTACGGCATACCGGCTGCGGCGCTTACCAGGCAGGCACCCACCTGCAAACACGTGATCCGTTCGTTACGCGGCGACGACCGCGCCCGGGGAGTGTGCGCGCATCGATCGCCGTCGAGGGAGAGGACCATGCGCGCTCCATTGTTCACGCTGCTTCTGTTCGTTGTGCCGGCGAACGTCATGGCGCAGGCGACCAGCCAGGAGACGGCGCTGCGATTTCGGATCGCCATCGATCCGCAGGCGCCCGAGGAGGGCGATGCCTGGCGCATCGGGCTGCAATTGCAGGCCACGGCCACAAACGGGAACTCCGTTGGTTGGAGCGTGGAACACGCATCGATCCGGCGTCGGGGCGAGACGCTGCCATGCGACGACCTGTGGACCGACGCGACGCCCGTGGTCGACACGCCCGATGGTCTCTGGTGGGTCAACCATGCCGATCCTCAGCAGCCGGCGATCGGGGAGTTCTGCCAGCCGCCGGGGATATCGGGAAACGCGCAGGTGGAGAGCGGCTCCGCCACGGCGTCGCTCGACTATTTCGTCGAGGGATCGTCCGGCACGCCGCCGCCCGGCGCGGCCCTGCTGGATTACGAATTCACGCTGGACGGTGAATTGGAGCCGGAGGACTCCGGGGCTGATGAACCGGCAGAGAGCGACGATTCAGATGACGACGTGCCGTTGGCGATTCCGTCGTATGACATCAACGGTGACGGCCTGACCGACGCACGCGATATACAACCATTCGTGGACGCCTGCCTGATGGAGTGCGATTACGACATCCATCGTCACGCACCCTGCTTCGTCGCGCGGCTGCTCAACAAGGCGTGCCCGGATATCGAAGTTGACTGTAACCAGAACGGCATCCCCGATCCCGGCGACATCATGCAACACACCAGCGACGACTGCGACGGCGACGGCATTCCGGACGAGTGCGAAATCGCCGGCGATCCGGAACTGGATGGCGACGAAGACGGAACGCTGGACGGATGCGAACCCGACTGCAATGACAATGCGTGGCCGGACGATGACGATCTCGCCACCGCGGCATCGAGCGACTGCGACGCCAACGGCGTGCCGGACGAGTGCGACCCGGATTGCGATGAAAACGGCGTTCCCGACGCGTGCGACGTGGATGTCGGCGATCCTGACGGCGACGAATGGATCGATCCGGACTGCGACCAGAACGGCTATCCGGATGCGTGTGACGATGATTGCAATGAGAACGGCGTGCCCGACGCCTGCGACATGGACCCTTCCGACCCCGACGGCGACAATACCGTCTGGCCGGACTGCAACCAGAACGCGTACCCCGACTCGTGCGACATGGAAATTCCTCAGCCGCTGGGCAGCACCGACTGCAATGCCAACGGCATTCCGGATGAATGCGACATTGCCGGCTGCTCCGGCGATCCGGCGTGCGGCGACTGCAACGAGAACGGCCTGCCCGATTCGTGCGACATCATCAGCGAGATCAGCCAGGATCTCGATCTGAATGGCGTGCCGGACGAGTGTCAGTCCATGCAGGCCCAGGGCGGTGAAATGCACCAGTCATCGGTCGCCGGAATCGGGCTGAATGGCGTGTCGTGGGAAGAGGCTGGCGATAGCGCACCGAGCGACAATGCAGCGGCATGGGCGGAGTATTACGAATGGGTTCTCAGCAGCCCCTGGGGACCGGATTCGCCGCTGGATGGCGAGGAGCAGTTCATGCTGCTGGTTTCGAAGAGAATAGAGCTGGGGCTGCCATTGAACGAGGGCTGGTGAGTGCGGGCTGGCGGCGGATTGCCGCGGCCAACCAGCACAACAGGAAGGATCAGGCATATGACTTCAAGCAGTGACGCACAAATCATTCGCGAAGAACGGGTACGCCGAGGTGCCCTGCGGCTGGCCGCCGCCCAACGGCTGCTCAATGACCTGGTGGCCTGCATCCCCGGCGGATCGGACTATCGCCCGCAGGAGCTGCCCGAGGAGATGGCGCAGTGGATCGGTGCGGCCGAGCGGAATGCGGTCTTGAGCGTGATCGAGTCCTGCCTCGCGCGGCTGATCGTTGAGACCGGTCGGCCGTCTTGATGAGGCATCAGCGGGCGCTGCGCGCCTCCGCAAGAGGAGCGGCGGCGCCCGCCGCACGAGCCTCGACTCGATCCAAATACAGGCACTGGTTGGTGACGACTTCGCAGCGGCGGCGTCCGATGGTGTTTGCATGGCTGGCCAGAGGCCCGGCCGCTTCGAGTTCGTCCAGGATCTGTTCGGCTTCGAGCAGATAACCGGCGGCGGCTTCGTCGTGCGCCGCTTTGCGTTGACGCAGGTGCCAGCTCGCGAGATTGTTGCAGGCGCCGACCAGGTGCAGCTTGATGGATGCAGAATCCGGATTGCGGTTGAGAATCTGCGTGCGGGCCTCGTAGGCCGCCTGGTAATGGAAGTAGGCACTATCCCAATCCTTGATGCGCGTGTACGCCATGCCCAGCAGCACGTGCATCTGAGATCGCTCCAGGTAAAGTCCGTCGTCGAGATGTTCGCCGAGCAACAGGGCGGAGATTTGGTTGCTTGCGAGCAGATCGTCGATGGCCGCGTTGTATCTTTGCAGCTTCAGCAGGGATTTGCCGCGCGCGTCGAGGCAATCGGCGCTCAGCATCCTCCAGCTTCGCGATTCTTCAACCGGCGCGGCGAAGGCGGCGAGGATCGAATGGGCCTCGTCGGCCGCTCGGAATGCCGCCTCGTGCTCGTTCATTTCGACGCGAGTGCGGCATAGGCGCAAAAGCGCCTGGACCAGGTCGCGCGTCCAGATGGCGCTGCTGGCGTCGGCGTGCACAAGGAATCTTCCATCGGCAATCGCGCCCTGTAAAAGCTCAATCGACCGGTCGAGATCGCCCTCGTCTCGGAGAATGGCGGCAAGTCGACAGGCGGTGACCAGTTTCCGATGCCGTGCCAGGGCACTGGCAGGCTGGGAGGCACAGGTCAAAGCACGAATGGCCATTGCCGTATCCAGTTCGGTGGCGGCGCCGGCGGCCCGTCCGCATCTCACCAGGATCTCTCCCTTCAGTTCCAGATAGTCGGCAGCCGCCGTGGCATGTTGCCAGTCGGTGAACGTGTCCGCCGGAACCGGCTCCCACGCGGCAGGCACCAGCGCGATCAGGTCGTAGGCGTCAGCGAAACGGGCGCGATGAAAGAGATAGCGCAGCCGCGCGGTGACGGCCTCGCGATAGGCACAGACGGCCGCGGCGCTCGGCGCGCGCTGCATGACGGCCGTAGCGTGGGCGATGGCCTCTTGGTGAATGGCGTCGTCCTCGTCGGTCATTCCGGCCAGCGCGACCTCGAGCCGCACCTCGTCGAGCATGGCGTCGACGTCGCTTCGGCCGTACGCCGGCGACGCGCGCAGCATGAGCAGCGACTTGAGCAGCAGCTCCCGGGATTCTTCGGGCCGGCCGCGGAGGTAGGCAATCTGCCCGCGATTCTGCATGAGCCGCCGCGAGATGGGGGCCAGTTCCTCGTCGCGCTCCATCAGCGGCGCGAGCTGGGCGAGCTTGTCTTCGACGACGCCGAGGATTTCGCGGCGTGCGGTGGTGCCGCCGACCAGGGGTTGAATGTGCGTGTCGATCTGGCCGACGACGGTGCTGAGCGTGGAAGATGCCAGGCCGGCGGCATCGATCGCGTTGCGGCGCTGGGCGCGGGCCTCCAGCCACTGTGCCGTCGAAAAGCCGCCGAGGCCGACGATGATGGCGAAGGCCAGGACGGCGGCAACGCTCGTTTTCGGATAGCGACGCAGCGTCTTGCGAATCTGGTACCAGATCTGGTCGGCGCGCGCGGAAATGGCCTCGCCGGCGGCGAATCTGCGCAGATCGTCCGCAAGAGCCGCCGCGGACTGGTAGCGATCGTCGGGGTGTCGTGCGGTAGCCTTGTGCACGATGAGATCCAGATCGTCCGGGATCGCGGCCGGCCGGAACGGTCCCTGCCCCCCGCCATCGGCGTCGCCCATCGCGGCCCTCGGCGACGGCAAGTCCCGTTGCATGATGTGCGTGCACAGTTCGGCAATCGAGAGCCCCGACGGGTATGGCGGCCGCCCCGTCAGGATGCGGAACATGATCAGCCCCAGGCAGTAGATGTCCGTGCGCACGTCGGCGGCCGCCGATGCGCCGGAGGCCTGCTCGGGGCTCATGTAATCCAGCGTGCCCAGGATGTGATCGGCGGCGCTGACGCGGCGCTCGGCACTGTCGTCGAGGGCGCGGCCCAGGCCGAAATCGAGGATGTACGCAGTGCCTTCGTCATCGACGAGAACGTTCGCCGGCTTCAGATCGCGGTGAATGACCGCCCGCTGATGGGCAAAGCTGACGGCGTCGGCCATCTGGATAAACAGGCGGACGATCTCGTCGAGCGCGGGCTTGCGGAAGTCGATCCATGCGTCGATGGGCACGCCATCGACGAACTGCATCATGTAAAAGAGGATCGGGGCGTTGCAGGGGCCGTCATAGACGCGGACGATGTTGGGATGATCGAGGCGGGCCGTGAGCCGGACTTCGCGAAGAAAGCGCTCGCGCTCGCTGGGCGTCGCCCTGGCACCGTTGGCCGGCACCTTCACCGCCACCAGTCGCCCGGTCGACAGTTGTATGCCGTGCAATACGCGCCCCTGACCGCCGGCCGGCAGCTCGCGAATAAAGTGGTAGCCGGGAAGATACGGCTGAAGCTGGGCGATGAGCTGCGCCGACGGGTCCTCGATAGCATCGGCGTCGGCGCGCGATTCGTCTTCGACGCGCCGTGCCGCGGCGCGGATCAACTGAAGGTGCCGGACCGACGCCGGATCCGCGGGCGATGAGTGCTCCTGGTTCATGTTGCATTCATTTCAGTCTTCACCGGCCGGGATGAAGCGCCGACGACGGTGCTGACGGCGTCTATTCTGCCATCATATGGCGAAGTTGGCGCAGGCCCTGGGCTACCAGGCTTCGCGCCGCCGAACGCGTGACCGCCATCATGTTGGCAATGTCGTCAATCGATCGCTCCTCAATATAACGCAGGCGGATAGCCGTGCGTCGATTTGCGGGAAGCAGGTCCACGCGTTCCAGAAGTTGCCGTTCCGCCTCGGTGCGAATCGCATCCTTGCTCGGCGTGATTTGCAGGTGCGCCAGGCTGGACAGCATGCCGCTCAGGGAGCCGGGGCGATGCACCCGGCGCTCGCCGATCAGGCCCCCGCTCCGGCACAGGCGGCCGTATTGCTTCTCGGCATCGAGCAGCTTGAACTTGGCCAGGTTCAGCAGCTGGCGGCGCGTGGCTTCGGGATCCATCAGGGGGAAACGCTCGTGGTTGCGAAAAACGTCGGCCCAGACCTCCTGGAGCACGTCCTCGATGCTGACGCGGAGCCGCAGCCGCTGAGGCAGGTGCGAGGAGATGTAACGCTCGACGTCCTCGGCGTGCACAAGCAGGCTTTGTTCGATGCGGATTTGGTCCAATTCCATACCCTGGGGCTCGGTGGCCGGAGGCCCCGCTTTGCGGCACATGCGTCCTCCTTCGCCGCGAGGACATGTCCAAATTCTACCCGATGGGGTGGGGGGGGGGTGCACACCGGGGTGGGGGCACCGCGCTTGGCGCGGCCGCGAGCGATTGAGCCGCGAAGGACGCCATGCCGGCGGCGGGCCGGGCGCGGGAGCCGAATGCCGTAATTTTCCTGTGGACAAAGACTTAGTCGACCGGCGGGGAAATAACGAGCGGTGTGGCGAGTCGCGGGGAAAAAAAATCTTCAAAAAAAGTCCGGAATTTTTGCGCGCCTCGCGCGCAGATGTCTTTTTGTCTACTGAGAGATGTCGGTTTGTCCCGAACGGCCCGGCATTTCCCCGCAGCGGAATTTCTCCTGCCAGCCGGAGCGGCGCCGCACCGTGCGGGTCTGCCGCTCCGATTGGCCTTTTGATCCGGGTTCGGCACGAGAGAAGGTCCCGCAGGCATGGACAGGGTGGATAGGACTCGCATCTTCCAGATTCACATCGATCGGGTGCGGCAGCGCCTGGCAACGGACAAGGGGCGGCACGTGACGGTGGAGCAGGCGGAAGTCTATTTGCTTCAGCTGGGCTTCCGGCGCAGGGCGGCACAGTGGACCGGGCCCGCCCTGGCGGCGCTGCAACTGCGCGGAGATGAGTACTGCGTGGTGCCGGAGTCCGGTCGTGACCTGGAGGATTGAACAGGCGCGTAATGGCGCGGCGGTGGACAAATGCGTTCGCGGTGCCAGCAACGCGCCGAAAGAGAAAAAATAGACCGGGCCAGTGGAGGGTATGACGAAGACGTCGCCTGCACCGGAGCAGGCGCCCGGCGGCGGTTTGCCGGCGCCGGTTGACGACGTCGGTCCCGGGTGGCTCCGATAGATCGGAGCGCGCCCGGGGCCAGGCATCCGCGTTCGACGTTGGTCGAGCGGGGAGAGCCAGGGGAGCTTGCCTCCGTGTTCGGGGGGCGAGCTCTTTTTTTTTGTCCGATCGCAATCTGCCGGAAGTGCGGGGGCCCGTCGGCCTTCGACTGTGGCGATCGGCACGGGCGAAACTGAATGGCGAGTTTTTTTCCGAATTGTCATTTAACACCATCCGGCGACACAATGGCAGGGTGCCATGCCGACGCCACACCGGCAAAGCTCACCACTTGGAAGTCACCCCCGCGCCCGTCGCTCTCGTTTCCTGGGAGAACTGTTACGCGTCGGCATGCCGGGCGTCGTACAACCAGCTCCCTCACGGAACGGTGAACTAATCTAATGTGTAGAAAAATCGCCGGTGCGGGCGCGCCTGCCTAACGCGCGCTTTGTCGGTTTGATTCGGTTTGATTCACTTGCGACCCCGAATCACCCCCCGCGCGTGACGGACTGTGACGGGCTGTGACACTTGGCGAATGTGACAATCAAAAAAAATTGCACACACAGTGCACCGCACGCATCGCCGTGCGGCGCGAACAGCGGATGCACTGTCGAATCACACAGCGCGCAGCAGCGCGAATTGCAACCTACTGATCGATAAAGCATTCGATGTCATTTCTGCAAAACGGCCGAGCTGCCGCGCAAAAATCCTCATGAAAATTGTTCGGGAATTCTTGAGCGCCTCGCGCGCAGATGTCTTTTTGTATACGGGGGGCGCTATGTGGGATCGTCGGCAGGAGGTTTCTTGATGATGAGGCGGGCATCGTCAGCCGGCGGAGGAAGCTCCGAGAGAACGCTAGCGGCACCGGCGGCGAAGCGCGATCGGCGCGCCGAGCAGCACGAGCATGGCGGTGGAAGGAGCCGGCACGACTTGCAGGTGGAAATTCACATGCCCCTCTCCGAAAGACAGGATTTCCGGGCTGCCGCCAAACGACAGAAGCTGCATGGTGTAGTGGATTAGGTAGGTCGGCCCCGCGGGAAGCATGACTGTATCGTTTGTCGCGAAAGTGCCTGAAGAGGGTTCTCCGGTGATGGGCGAGGCAATCTCGGAAAAATCGAAGAGAAAATCGGCCGGATCATCGGCGTGAGTAATCGTTACGCGATGCCTGGCTTCCCGGTCACCGGGACCCAGGTCATAGGAATAGGCGCTGTCGATCGTGAGCAGCAGATCGAGTTGTGAGGAGATCCAAATGAAACCGGATGAACGCGATCTTGGAGTGTTTGTGCTGCCACCGATCACGGCGTGCTCCGCATCTGCAAGGAAGTGGCCCTGAGTAGCCGACCAGGCATGATTGTAGGATGTCGAGGCCGTGGAGACGCCAACCGCAGCGACTTGCGTTGCAATAAATGGATTCACTGGATCATTTGAATTGGGAGTGTCACTCTGACCCACGTGCACCGACGTACCAAGCGACCAGTCCTCGATATCAATCGCCCAGCAAGGCAACGGCGCAACAAGCGTGATAATCAGCAGCGGAAAAGATTGACAGGCACTCTTCATGATTAAGACCAGTCCGTTATCGGATGATGCCAAGTCCAGCACGCGTCATGCGTGATTATACCCGCGTACGTTCCGTGAGGTAAGTGAAACCCCTTTTTCAGGAGTTCCTAAAATGCATCGTTTGATTATCCCCTTGTTGGCACTTTGTTTGGCTTGCGGCTGGAATGCCGAGTCCGCTCTGGCCCAAACCGTCTGGTACGTCGATGGCAACGTATCGTCCAGTGGCAACGGCATGAGCTGGGCACAGGCTAAAAAGACCGTCGAAGAGGGCATCGGTGCCGCTCTGGCAGACCAAAGCCCTGCGCATCAGGTCTGGGTCAAGGCCGGCCTGTATCATCCACCGACCGCATCGCCGCAGCGGTACGAACTTGAATCCGGTGTAGAAGTATTCGGTGGGTTCGCCGGAAACGAGAACCCGTCTACGTTTGACCCTACAGTGCCCGGCGCCCGCGATTTCGTGGCCAACGAGACCATCCTTTCAGGAGACTGGGACGAGGATAGTGATTTTTCCGACAACGCGGCAATCGTCGTCCTCGCTCCTTCAAGCGACGACGACTATGTCTTCGACGGCTTCACCGTTCGCGGCGCGAAGGTTCACGCGATCAAGTGCACAGAGTTCTCCAACGGCACGTTCAGGAACCTCGTTGTTCGAGACAATCAAAGCACTAGTAGCACTGAGCCGCTGGGGGCGGGGATGTTCATCGACGTGTTCTCTGCACCCACTGTGGACTCCTGCTTCTTCACGGAGAATCACATCGTTGCCGATGGAGCATCTGGCGGGGCGATGAACATTGGACTCAATTGCGACGCGGTTGTGAGGAATTGCCGGTTTGAGAACAATTCCATCGAGCCGGTCGCGAATCTGGCTGGCGGCGGCGGAGCGGTCATGGTCAACGGCGGAGTTCCTGTATTCCGCAACTGCGAATTCGTGGAAAACTCTGCGACCTCATGCGACGGAGGGGCGGTGAACGCCTCCGGAGGCGGACACGAGACGCGGTTCATCAACTGCCACTTTCGCGACAATCGACTGACCGTCGACGCCATTGGGGATTGGCGGGGCGGAGGATTGCACCTGCCCGGCTTCGTTGTGATCAACTGTAGCTTCATCGGCAACGAGATTCGGACGCCCGGCGAGAGTCTCGCCGGGTCCGGTGGAGGTTTGTCCGTCGGCAAAGAGACGCACCTCATCAACTGCCTGTTCGCCCACAATGCGGCGGCCCAGGGCGGCGGCATCCACGGCGCGGGAGTCGCGGCTGAGCTGATCAACTGCACCATTGCCGAGAACACGTCGGACCTGACTGGCGGTTTGGCGCTGGTTCCTGGCGGTATCGTCGGCAGTACGTTGAACATGAGCAATTCAATTCTGTGGGGAAACGTCGGCAGCACCGGCTTCAGCGTGCAGGTCCAGCAGTTGGATGTCCCGACCAGCAATCTGAGCGTGACCTATTCGTGCATTGAGGATGGCACGCCCGGTGTCACACCATTTCCCTTTGGCGGGAGCACCAGCTTCAACATCGATCTGGACCCCATCTTTGTCGCTCCGCTTCGACGAGATTTTCGCCTATCGACGTGTTCACCGTGTCTGGATGCCGCGAATACCAACGCGGTCCCGACAGACAATGAAGACGTGGACGAAGACGCGAACAGCGGAGAGAAGACGCCGGACCTAACGCTATTGCGCCGGGACCGCGACGAGCCGACTGCCGCGGACGTCGGGGCTGGAGACCCCGTCGTCGATATGGGTTCATTCGAATATCACCTGCTGGGTAATCTCCATGACCCGAACGACGATGAACTGCGCGACGGGCGCGATATCCAGCCATTTACCGATTGCTGGATGATACACGGCCCGACGATCGACACGACGCCGGAGGGAATGTGTGTGCTCAGTGACATGGACCTCGACGGCGATCTCGACGAAGATGACGTGACCTGTTTCGTCCAGGTGCTTTTGGGCGGTGAGGGTTGCGAGATAGACTGTAAACTTGGCCTTTCCATGCCGGATTGCAACGATAACGGCGTGTGGGATGCGACCGATATCCGGCTCTGCGATGTCGATATCGATGCGGGACACTGCGATTGCGATGCCGATGGCATTCTCAATGAATGCGAAATCGCCGAATGCGACAGCGATCCGGCGTGCGGTGATACAAATGAGAACGGCATTCCCGACGGCTGCGAGTCGGACTGCAACGCAAACGGCATTCCCGATGAGAAGGATATCGCCGACGAGACCAGCGAGGACTGCAACGCCAACGATATTCCCGACGAATGCGAGATGGAATTTGGCGACTGCGACGGCAACGACGTGCTGGACGACTGCGAGGAGATCGACGACTGCGATGAGGACCTGATTCCCGACGCGTGCGAAGATGACTGCGACGGCAACGAGGTACCGGACGATTGCGAGCTTGAAGAGAATGATTGCAACGAGAATGGCTACCTGGATGCGTGCGATCTGGAACTGCCGCCGCCATTCGGCAGCTTCGACTGCAACGACAACGACATTCCCGACGAGTGCGACATCGCCGCGTGCGACAATGATCCGGCCTGCGCCGATTGCAACGAGAACGGCGTGCCCGACAGTTGCGACATCGCGGCGGAACTGTCGGAGGACACAAACGAAAACGGCATCCCCGACGAGTGCGAGCAACAGATGATGATGATGGGCGGCTTCGGCAGCGGCGAGGAGGAAATCGACGCCGAAGCGTGGAGCGAATTCTACGAGTGGTATTTCGAGCAGGATTTCTCGCAGATGAGCGGGAGTCAGCGATTCAGTACCATCGCCGGAAAGCTGGCGCAGCTGGGCTTGGCGCCTAACTCGTTCTGACGGGTTATCCCGACGATCGGGCGAGCCGTGGCGGCAGGCACGCGGCCCGCACCTGCTGTCCAGCGAACGTGCGACGGCTACTCTCCCGCCGGGCGTGCCACGATTGAGGCACCAGCGACGACAAAATCTGGATCGACGATGTTTGACCGCGTAGAAGTTCAGCGCGACCGCGCGGCTGCTGAAAAACGGCGGAAGAGGCCCGGTGAGGGATCAGTCGATCTATGGGAGAAGGGGACTGGGCAGGGCCGGAATTGAACCGGCGACACACGGATTTTCAGTCCGTTGCGACGAATCCGTAACCGGCGATATTGCAAACACTTCCGACGATGCCGGGCCGATGCTTGTCGATTTGCTTGCCTTTTTTGAGCGGGACACGCCCGATTTGGCATGTGTCGCCCGTGCGTGGCCGTCCCTTCCCGAACCGATCCGGGCGGCGATGCTGGCCATGATCCGGGCGAGCACGGCGGGCGAGTAAGGCGGGCAGGGCGAACCCGGACGGCCGATTGGACGGCGCGTGCGAGCGGCGCGTAACCGGCATCGGCGACGTGCGGCGCTCCCTGGACTGGGTAGCGGCATCGGACCGCGACCGGCCCGGCATTCCTTCCGCTCGACTCGCGGGCGATATCCCCCCAATGACATCAACCGATACAACGGATGGAGCGCCCAGGGCGACGGCGGCGCGAGCACACGGCGACCGTGTAAACGGCCCGGCAGGGTGTCCGGCTTGACGTTGGCGCGATTCGCCCGAAGGGGCGCGGCCGGAAGCCCGCGTTTCGCCGTTCGGCGCATTTTTTTCGGCCGCTAATGGCGGGGCGACCCCCCGGTACCCCAATCGAATTTCAATTTGCTGGCACAATGTAAAGTCGCGTACTTGAACGACTTTTGAATTTGGACATACCCAATTAAGAAACCATATAGGTAATTATCCCGTCAGCACGGACAGGTAAGAGATGACTACATTAACTCAAAAATGGTTCAAACTTGGGGAGAACATCCCGGCGGATGTGGTCTTCTACCGTTCGCAGGAATCTCCGGGCGGGATAATCTCCACAATCGAACGCCACATCCATGACGAAGGATATTTGGGGCTCAAGCTGAAATATCTTATTCGTTTTGGCAAAAGCCTCGTGCACCACATCGCCATCTTTAAGATTCACCCATTCGCCGCGACAGACCCACGCCAAAGATAGGTCGGGCAAGAACGAGGACTTCATAGCTGTTCCAAGCAAGACGGGAACCTTGTGTTTGTCGTCGTTCCAGATGCGGTTGACCATATTAAGAAGGGACGGCTTCCCGTCAGGGCGGTTGTAGATTTGTTCGCCCTCATACCATGCAACGATCGGCGGAGGGAGCCTTGCCAGCTTGAATCGTTCCCGGATGCTTGTATCAAAAGCCCCGGCACATTCCTTGAATTCGAGACTAAGATTGTGATTTCCTCCGACGCTTTTCCACAAGCTCCACAGCACGTTATTGACTACGCAGCGCAGGTTATGAACTATATCCCCTGCCAAGAACCTAAGTTCCGGCGGAGGATGGGAGGCAACCTGGAAGCGGTGCTTGATAGCGAACCGGTTGAACCGATCAATGCCTTTATCCTCTCTCTCTGCGATGATGTGATATGGGTTAGTTCCAAGGAAGGCGTCAACTGCTCTGTCGAATTGCTCGATGTGTGTGTGTGTCCAATCGAGCCTTCGCACGGCAAGTTCCATATCGTTAAACCGAGGATTGCTCATGGGAAACCAGAAACCGCAGTCCCTAAGAAGAAAAAATCGACATGCGGCGGGATCGACGAATAAAAGGCGCGCACGATAGAAGAAGCAAGCCAGTTGCAGGTTCAGGGATATGAGCAACCCAGGCTTCCCAATCGCCGTCCGGGTTAAAACCCCAGCCCGTAATGGTCAGCCCGTCCTCTGATACGCTCCGCGCCTCTTGAAACTGCCAATCATTAACGTCGAAGCCAAAATCATTGGCGAAGAACTGCTTCATGTCGCGCATACCATCAGCTTCGGTCCAGATGAATGTCGTCCATTCGCTCGTGCCTTGTGCCGACCCAACGACTATACTGCCGTCTCCCGAAGCATCGTACGCTACACTATTCGGCATGTCCGCGCCGGGCAAGAAACCCAATCCCACCATTCCGTCTTGTTCTGTCCACCGAAACGCCTCTGAGGAGCCACCTGCTGCGGCAGATTCGCTCACGCCGACGATTACGTTTCCATCGTCCGAAATGCCGTAGGCGTGACTGTAATTGACTCCGCCGGGCAAAAGGCCCAAACCCATCATAACACCGTTTTCCCAGCGAAACGCTTCGTTATAGCCGGTCTCGGTAGTCGGACCTGAAATGCCAACTACGATACTCCCATCGCCTGATACGTCGCGCGCCTCGCTTTGCAGATTGCCGAATGCGAGCGAGCCGAGTCCGATTAGACCGTCCGCGTCGGTCCAACGAAACGCCTCTCGTCCGGTTTCCTTGGTTCCCCATCCTACGACGACGCTTCCATCGTGCGATACGCCGTCGGCCCAACTCATATCTGCCCCGCCGGCGAAGTCGCCAAGCAGAACCGCGCCGTTGGACGGAGTCCAGCGGTAGGCTTTGCCAAATCCTTCACCGACGATGACCGAGCCGTCATAAGACGCCGCATTGGCATTAGCAATCCCTGCCTGAATCGGGAGCATGCCGGTTGCCGCCGACCAACGGAACCCCGGATCACCGACCACAACGGTACCATCGCCGGAGATTCCCCAACAACGTGAAAACCAACTGTCTTGCATGATCCCGAGCGGAGTGAAGTACGGCGCTTCTGCCCACGCGCCCGCGACGGGAATCGAAAGCGCGGCGAAACCGGCAAGACAGGCGAAGCGTCGGACTCGGTACAATCTGTCCATGAGATTGGCCCTCCCTACGTTGAAACCAGAACCATATTAAGCGACTGCAGCCGCGCCCCGACCTCGACCAGAGTACCCGAAACGGCGGCCGGATGCACGCACTTACGACAATCTTGTGTGCGGGCGAGATAGGTGCGATACCCCTTGTAGTGAGCCCCGGTAAGTGTCCAGTTGATGGCATGTTACGGTGATTAGCGAGTCATCGAAAAAGCTGGGGGTTGCTTTCGGCTGTGAACATAAGTTGTTGGAGCGGCGCAGGCTATCCAGAGACGGCGGCAATCGCTGCCGTGCGCAACCGAAATAGCTAAAATCTGTAAACCGCTGATCGGGCCGCAGGGTCAACGGTGTGACATTGTGCGGCGGGCATTTAACAAAGGAGGACAGAAAGGCATGTTTGCCAGAAATGAAAACTCCACATGAGGCGGAAAGAGTCCAGCCAACGCTGTTGTCCATCGCGGACTTAGCGACACTGCTGGGCGTCAGCTCTCGTCACGTTGAGCGGATGGACGTATCGGGCCGGATGCCCGCGCCGGTACGCTTGGGACGATCCAAGCGCTGGCGACGAACCGAAATTGAATCGTGGATTGTGGCCGGTTGCCCGGACCGGGCCGCATGGCGCGCCGCCAAGAAAGGCGGTGTCGCATGAATTCTAAAGAAACGCCCCCTTGTGGCGTGGCGACCACCGGGGGCGACAAGGCGGTTGATTCGGCCAATTATAGTCCATCATTCGATGAGAGTCGCGCGCCCCAGTCAAGACGTGATCCGAGCGCGCTGCCAATGTGCGAGGCCGAGCCTGAATCCGTGCGCAGCCATTCTGTTTCGCGTTTCCCCAATAGGGTACAACGATCAACGACCATTAGGTTAGATTTCGTGCCCTGGAGCGAAATGCGCGATTTGCCGGACGAGCAAACGCCGTATGTGGTGGATCGGCTATTGCCGTCTGCGGGTTCGTCCATGCTTGTGGGCGAGCCGAAGGCGGGCAAATCGACGATCGCGCGAGCCCTCATAGCGGACGTTTTGACCGGACGCGAATTCGTTGGGCGCACTTGTAAGCCGGGGTCAGTCCTGTATCTGTGCCTCGAAGACAAGCCCGATGAAGTAAAGCAGCACTTTAGGGCTTTGATAGACCACTCCCAATTGGAACACGCGCTATTTGTCCACACTGGCCCTGCGCCGTTGGATTTAGTTCAAGGACTTAAACAGCTTGAAGCCGCAATTTGGGAACGTTCGCCGGCGCTTGTCGTGATAGACGTGCTACACCGGTTTGCGCGAATCGACGATCTCAACGACTACGCCAAGGTATCAAGCGCAATGGAAGGGCTGACCGACCTGGCCCGCCGAACCGGATGTCACGTTCTCGCTTTGCATCACGCGGGCAAAGGACATGGCAGCTCTGGCATTGCGCGAGTCTTAGGATCGACGGCGCTGGCCGGAGCCGTCGATACGGTCATGTTCTATTGTCGTCGCGCGCATGGCCGCACACTCGAAGCGACGCACTTGCGCTACGGCGACGAACTTCCCGAAACCGTCATGGAGCTTGATTCCATAACGCGGCGGGTTCGTATTGGTTGCGCCTATGCTAATCGCAACGACGACGAGATTAAGGCCAAGATACGCGACGCAGTGAGCCGAGGCGTGGACACCGAGGACAATATTCGCGAGGCCGTCGGCGGGGACACCGGCAAGACCGGCCATGTCTTGCGGGACATGGTAAAAGCGGGGGAACTCCATCGCACTGAAAAGGCGAGCAGGGGCAATCCCTACAAATACTCTTTGCCCGTTGAATCAATTAAGGAAAACGTGAAAGAAGCATCTGAGCGGCCGTGCGCTGGACGAGCGGCAATTCAAGATTGAATCCGAATTGCCTGATTCGCAGGCACTAGTGTCGCCCGATGACGAGTAGCGTTCGTCATTGCGCCGTAGGTTAGAATCGTGTTCCAATTGAAGTGTCGATTACTTGACACTCTCGTCGTTATGGGGTACACTCGCATATCGGGCCGGTGCATCGGAGCATTCCATCATGGCGAGAATCTACAAGCCAACGTACACGCAAGCGGGCCGGGATGGAAAGCGCGTCAAGCGGACCGCCCGCAAATGGTACGTGGAGTATCGCGACTCCGACGGCCAGATAAAGCGCGCGCCGGGCTACACGGATAAGGTTGCGACCGAACAACTTGCGGCCCGGCTTGTCCGCGAGGCGGAGCGGCGGGCGGAAGGCATCTTCGACCGGCATACGGAGCAAATCAAACGGCCGCTTGCCGAGCACGTTGCCGATTGGAAGCGGGCGATTCTCGACAACGGCAAAACCGAGCATCATGCCCGGCTTAGTGCGAACCGCGTAACCGCGATACTGGACGGCGCGAAGATAACGACGTGGCAGGATTTGAGCGCGTCGAAAGTGCAGGGATGGATTGCCGCTCAGCGCGACGTTGCGATTAAGCGTCGGCCGCACGGGCTTTCCATCGAATCGGCAAATCACTACATCCGCGCGATCAAAGGGTTTGCCCGTTGGATGATTCGCGACGGGCGAGCGCCCGAAAACCCCGTCGCCCATCTGGCGTTGGCCAACGCGAGTGTAGAGCGTCGTCACGAGCGCCGGGCATTCACGACGAATGAATTGACGCGGCTACTCGCCGAGACCGAAGCCGGGCCGTCGCGCTACGGGCCTTCCGGTCCGGAAAGGGCGATGCTCTATCGCGTGGCCGTCGAAACCGGGCTACGGTCGAATGAATTGCGGAGCCTGTCTGTTGCGTCGTTCGATCTATCGGGCGACTCGCCGAGCGTGACGGTTGCGGCGGGCGACAGTAAGCGGCGACGGACCGATACGCTACCGATCCGCCCCGCGCTGGTGAAGGCGCTCCGGGCATACTTCGCAAACAAGCTGCCGACCGCGCCCGCGTTTCGCATGCCGAACAAGTCCAACGTGGTGCGGATGCTCCGGACCGACATGAAGGCGGCGCGTGCGGCGTGGATTGCCGAGGCGGGCGACAATGCCGGGGAGCGGGAGAGGCGGGAGTGCTCGACTTTCCTGCGGGACCGGGACGACGCGGGGCGCGTGGCCGACTTTCACGCTTTCCGGCACACGTTTGTTTCCCTGCTTGCCCAGGGCGGCGTGCATCCGAAGATTGCGCAGCAACTTGCCCGGCATAGCACGATTACCCTAACGATGGATCGCTATACGCACACTCTGCACGGCGACCTGTCCGATTCGCTCAACGTGCTCCCCGACTTGGATACCGACCCGCGCCAACGGACGCGGCAGCGGGCAACGGGGACGCTTGGCGGGGCATCCGGGAATGCCGTCGCGACGGAGCGGGCGGGCAGGGCGAACCCGGACGGCCGGGGAGTCGAGCGGCAGAATGCTTGTCGTTCTGCTTGCCTATCTGCTTGCGAAACGCCTTCCGGCGAGAGTCGGCGGGAGTCGCCCGAAATCGCCAACACGGGCGAGCGTCACGATTGCGACACCGCGAGAAAAGCCAATAATGACAGGGGTTTTGACGCATCTTGTCGGCGGGAGTCGTTCGGCGACGGAAGGGATTCTGAAATGGGCAGGGCCGGAATTGAACCGGCGACACACGGATTTTCAGTCCGTTGCTCTACCAACTGAGCTACCTGCCCCCGCGTCCCGGGCAAGCGCCGCGGGGAATCCAGCATTATGGGCGGCGTCGGCCCGACCGGCAAGGGGGGCCTTCCACGGCGGCGGTCGCCGGGCGGACGAAAGCCCGGGGGCGACCTCTCGTTTGGAAGTGTGGAGTTCGATGCCGTGGCGGCGCGTGTCCGCATGGTCCCGCCGCGCCGGGAAGCAGTGTCACCGGCAGATGGTGGCACGCGGAGTAACACTGCTCACAGAGCAGTGGCACCCGGAAGCAGTGGCACCCGAAACAGACCTGCGGCCTGCTGGCCTTCTATCCCAGGATTCTCTTAATGCTGCGTACATGCCTTTCCCGCATTCGATCGGTCGGTTGGATTGCACCCGCCTTCTGCGCGGGCCTGGTGGCAGTGGCGGCGAGCCACGGTTCGCCGCCGGCCACGACGCAGACAACAGCGCCGGAGGGCGTGGCGCTGTTGAAGCAGGAGGCAGCCGCGCTGCGAAAGATCATCAAGGGCAACGCCGCACGAGAGATGATCGACGCGGTCGATGCGCTGCCCGCCATCGAGCCGCGCACCCTCTATCTCGACCGGGCCAACAAGACGTGGCTGACGAAGGCCGAGGCCGACAAGCTCGACGCCGAGGCGCGGGCAAAGCTCCACGAGACGCCGATCGACGAGACGCGCTACTACTACACCAAGTACGGCACGCCGCTGGCCTACGCCCGCGTGCTCGATATCCTCGGCCGCCACGGGCTCGACACCGTGAGCGGCAAGCGCGTCATGGACTTCGGCTACGGCACCATCGGTCAGCTCCGGCTGATGGCGTCGTGCGGGGCCGATGCCGTCGGCGTTGAGGTCGACCCCTTCCTGCCAGCGTTGTACAGCGATCCGGGCGACACAGGCAAGATCGGCGGACGCAGCGGTCGTGACGGAAGTGTGACACTGGTCCACGGGCAGTGGCCGGCCGAAGAACAGGCGAAGACGAAGACGGGCGGCGCCTTTGACATCATCACATCAAAAAACACGCTTAAGAACGGTTTCTTCCATCCCACACAGCCCGTGCCACCCGAGCGGCTCATGAACCTGGGAGTCGACGATGCGGCATTCGTAGAATCACTCCACCACGCCCTCAAGCCCGGCGGACTGATGATCATCTACAACATCTGCCCCGCGCCGAGTAAGCCCGGCGAGCCGTACAAGCACTGGGCCGACGGAAAATGCCCCTTCCCGCGCGAGATGTGGGAGAAGGCGGGGTTCGAGATCATCGCCTTCAACGACGATGACACGAAATTCGTCCGCAAAATGGCGCGGGCACTCGGCTGGGACCAGGGCGATCATCCCATGGACATCGAGAACGACCTGTTTGCCGAATACACGCTCGTCCGAAGGCCGCGATAGGGCGGGATTTTGCACGACTGGGAAACGCGTGCCGCGCGCTTAGAATTCCGCGTTTGGCGGGTTTTCATGAGCGAGCCCCTCTCCCATTCCGCGGCCTTTCGCTTCGAACGTGGCGTCTGCCACGTTCTCTACGCCTACGACGTGGGGCAGAGCATCGATCTGGATGCCGCCCAGCGGCACCTCACCACCGGCTCGCAGCGCGAGCGCCTCCGGCGGCAGAAGCGGGCGCCGCGATATTTCACGTTTGAGCCCGAGCCGCTTCGCGTGACGCAGGCGGCAGAGGCGATTGCCGTCGGGACTCATCGCACGCAGCCCTATGTCGACCTGATCCTGTACGACTTCGGGGCGGTGTCGGTCGCCTACGGCATTCCACTTGCGGGTGAATTGTCGACGCTGGTGGACCTCGCCGGCGAGCTGTACGAGAACGAGCGGCTGCTGACCGACGCGCACCGGGCGCTCCAGCAGCTGTTGTCGCTGATTCAGCCGGCCGTGGTAAAGCCGGAGGTCTCCAGCTTTGTCGAAGACTATATTATTTACCAGGTGCATCCGCCGCGCGGCATGCCGCAGGACTGGCATCGAATTCACGGTCCGCTGCTGGCGGGCATCCTGCGGGCGGAAAAGGAGCCGATCTCCAGCGAGCAGGTGGATGATGCTTTGGCGTGCCGCGTATCGTTCGGGCCGGACGACGTGACGTTCATCGACTGGAACGCCAGCTTCGTGTTCGACGACGACGCGGAGGACGTGCTGGCGGTGCTGGACTATGCCAACGTGGAGCTGTTGGAGAGCCGGTTCCTCGATCACCGGCTGGATGCATCGCTGGACGAGGCATACCAGACGATGTCATCGCGGCGGCGTCCGATCCGCCACGTGTTCGCCAGCCCGGCGGCGCGGCTGCGGCGGATGGCGGAATTGCAGATGGACGGGGCGATGCTGTTTGAGGGGGTGAACAACACGTTGAAGCTATTGGGCGATCAGTACCTTGCGCGGATCTATCGCACGGCCTCGCAGCGCTTTCACCTGCCGGACTGGGAGGCGAGCATTCTGCGGAAGCTGGATACGTTGGACAGTCTGTATCAGAAGACGTCGGACCAGCAGAGCGCGCTGCGGATGGAAGTGCTGGAGTGGATCATTATTCTGCTGATTCTGATTTCGATCGTGCTGCCGTTTATTCCGGGGTTGCCGGCGCACTAGGTTGTGCAATGATGAATCATTGAGATTCAGAGTTATCGACTGAAGCAAATTGTACATCCGTGACTACGATCGGCTCGCCCCACATTTCGAAAATGTCGACGGTGTTTTCGATCAATTGCGGATTCGGGCGGAATTCGACATGAGCGCGACCGGGGGCCGCCATGAATTCCACGGGAAGCTGCCATATGGACAGTTGTTTTGACTGAGATTCGGACTTCGGCCCCGCGAATGAACCGATTCGATTCTCGGCGCCGTCAAACAGCAAATACACATCGAAACCAAAACTTACATAACGACTTTCGAAGTTCTCCTGCACCCAGATCTGGCCGTCTTCCTTTTCACCAGGAGCCATGCGTCTGGTAAGCGGATGCAACGAGATGCGCGGTCGCCAAGCCGGGTCGCGTTTGAGTCTGACCGATGATTGGCCAGCCGGCAGCATCTGAAACTTCGCTTCGTGCTGCCGTTTCCCGGCTCCCAGACGAACGGGTTCAGATGCAAATTGCTTGACCAGAAATTCACCCGAGAAGAGGATCGTGTGTTCGCCGGGCTGAATCCTGTGGAGGATTTCGGGAGCCGGCGCCAGGTGGTCTGAGAATCGATTAGATAACAGCGACGTGGGGTATAACGAATTCGCGTTCTGTATTACCTGATCGCACGTCTGCGTGATACCTGCCGACGGGAAACTCACTGCGCTACAGCGGAACTCAATCCAATACCCCAACTCGGCGAGGCCGCGACGATCGTCGAAGGTAACTCGATAGGGGATTGGATCCCCAAGTGTGATGCGTCGTCGTACTTCGAACTGAACGGCACCTTCGGCCTCTTGCAACAGGAATGCCCGCCAGTCGTCTTCGGGTAAGAAGCCCTGCTCGCGGGCGAGCCGTGCAATCTTGAGCCATCGCACGTCCCATGGAATCGATTCATCACCATGAATGCGATAGGCTGTTGCGCAGGCTTCGGCGATCTGCTTGGGCCGAAGTTCGCCAGCGTCGAGACGACGCAAGAGTTCCGGCAGAGCGTCCGCTGTCGCTGAGCCGGATTCGTATTCAGCTTCTTGTAAAAGCCAAAAGAACGGTTTCTTGCCGCTCCAGTCTGTGTCTTTGTAGTGAATCGCACCAACGTACAGCCAGGCGAGCATCGCTATGAATACCGACAGTATACTCGACGCCAGTCTGCCGCGTGTCCGTCGATAAATGCCACGGCGAATGGCACGCTTCCCGCGAAGATCTGCGCCACACTCGGAACATCGGGTCGAACCCTCGCCGCGGCCCGAGAGGTCATACTTGCACCGGCGGCAGGAGGGATGATCGCTGACGCGAAGCCCGCGAATTGCACGGCTGATGAACCATACCGCAAGAACGAGCAAGAGGATGGCGAGTGCGAGTTCGGCCTGCATGGAACAAGATAATACTCGTAACCCCTGAAGAAGTTCACCAGCTTCAACGATCAATCCGGCATTGGCCGGCTTGTACGCATTCCGCCCGTCGTCATCGTGGATGATTCCGCTAGAATTGCTTGGTGAAGGGAGCCGCGAATGAACCTTAAGAGACGCCCGCTTCTGCTCATCGTCCGCGATGGCTGGGGGCACAACCCGCATCCGGAATGGAACCACGCGAACGCCGTGCACCTGGCGAAGACGCCGGTGGATGATCGCCTGCGGGCGAGCTACCCGTGGGTGCAGATTCACACTTGCGGCGAGGACGTGGGCCTGCCCGCGGGCGTCATGGGCAACAGCGAAGTCGGGCATCAAAACATTGGGGCGGGGCGGATCGTCGATCAGGAGCAGATGCGCATCACGCGGACGATTCGCGACGGCACATTTTACGAGAACAAGACGCTTTGTGCGGGGTGCGACCATGCGAAGAAAAATGGCGGAGCGCTGCACATCCTGGGCCTGTGCAGCGATGCGGGCGTGCACTCGGCACTGGAGCATCTGTTCGCAGTATTGGAACTTGCGAAGCAGCGCGGACTCTCGCGCGAGCAGGTGCTGCTGCACGCCTTCGGCGATGGGCGCGACTCGCCGCCCGAAAGCGGCGTCGAACACATTCGGCGCGTCGAGGCGAAGCTGCGCGAGATCGGCGTCGGCCGCGTGGCCACGGTCATCGGGCGGTATTATGCGATGGATCGCGATAACCGCTGGGACCGCGTCGAGAAGGCCTACCGGCTGATGACGGATGCGGCAGGCATGCTGCACGCGGGGAAGTGCCGCCGGGCGGACACTGCCGAGTCGGCATTGACCGGTTACTACGCCTCCCCGACAGAGGCGAGCCGCCACGGCGACGAGTTCATCGAGCCGACGGTGGTCGGCCAGCCGCGTTCCATCGGGGCGGGCGACGCGGTCATCTTCTTCAACTTCCGCGGCGATCGACCGCGCGAGATCACAAAGGCATTCGTGTACGACGCGTTTCCCTTTGATGAGACGAAAAACGGCGTCACGACGCGGCAGGGATTTGAGCGCGGGCCGAAGATCGAGAATCTCTACTACTGCACGATGTGCGACTACGAGAAGGGCCTGCCGGTGCACATCGCATTTGAGCGGCCGCCGAAGATGGCGAATATCCTCGGCGCCTACTGGTCGGGCCTGGGCCTGCGGCAGTTCCGCTGCGCCGAGACCGAGAAGTATCCGCACGTCACGTTTTTCTTCAACGACTATCGCGACGAGCCATTTCCCGGCGAGGACCGGCAGATCATCCCCAGCCCGCGCGACGTGACGACCTACGACCAGAAGCCGGAGATGAGCGCGTACGGCGTGACGGAGGAGATGCTGCGGCGGATCGCGAGCGACCGGTACGATCTGTTCGTACTCAACTATGCGAATGGCGACATGGTCGGCCACACCGGGGTGATTCCGGCGGCGATTCGCGCGGTGGAGGTGGTCGATGAATGCGTCGGCCGCGTGGTGGACGCGGTGCTGGCGAAGGGCGGTGCCGCCATCGTGACCGCGGACCACGGCAATTGCGAGCAGATGATCGACCCCGCCACCGGCGGGCCGCATACGGCGCATACGACGTATGACGTCGATCTGATCGTGGCCGACGATCGCTTCAAGGGGACGTATGACCTTGTGACGGGAAAGCCCACCGGCGCGACCGCCCGCGGGAACGGCATCGCCCTGCGCGAAGGCGGCCGGCTGGCGGACATTGCGCCGACGCTGTTGGGGCTGGCGGGCGTGGAGAAGCCGGCGGAGATGACAGGAGTATCGTTGCTCCAGGGCAACGCTTAGCCGTCAGCAAGATTGGACGGATTGATGAGTAGCTGCACGTGATCGATGGGAAGCTCGGAGGCGACAGGCCGTGTCCGGCTCGCGAGCGGGGGCGGCGAAGGAGCTGAGCAAGTGGCGGCCATAAGGAAAAATCGCCGACGGCGTATCCTGGCAGCATGCCTTCTGTTGCTCGTCGCATGCCTCGCGTATGTCATGGCCGCGCCGCGCCTGATGCTGGCACGGCTTCGTCGTGCGTGTGAGGGTGGCGATCGCATGGTCATCGACACGAACGCGCGTCCGGAGAAATTTCGAAGACCGGGCGAACATGGCGATATGCCCACGTACGAGTTGCAGGGCGAGGAGACGGTGGACGCCTTACTGGACACATTGGGCTTTCGTCCGATGATGCCGGGCTGGTCGTGTCGGTGCTTCGGAGAATTGCTGATCACGATCTACCGTGGCGATGTGGCGCTGGCGAGCATCAGCGTTCACCACTCAGATCATCTCCGATGGCGCGATGGTGAATGGTCAGGCGATGCGCCGCTCACTCGATCCAGCCTGGAGCGCCTGAGCCTGTTTTTAAAGTCAAACGGCTGTCCCACGCCGGCCGAGCAGGAGGCCGAATCCGCCAGAAAAGCGCGGGAGATGATCGATCGGTTGCAAAGCGAGAATGCGAGTACGCAGCCAGGTTCTCCGTAGCCGCGCCGTTTGTCGGCCGCCCATCAGGTCAATAGAATTACATTCGTCGTCCAGTCAAACTTTTGGCTCTGCAATCGGAATCAAATCATGAACACCATCGGTCCCATCCTCGCCGCCTCCGGCAAGCTAGCCCTGGGCTATGCCGAGCGGCTGTTGAAGGACGTGCGCGCGGATCAGTTCGCGCGGCTGGCTTCGCCCGGCGGCGTCGTCGTTCAGTCCAATCATCCGGCGTTTGTGTTCGGGCACCTGTCGCTCTATCCGCCGCGGGTGCTGGAGCTGCTTGGCCGGCCGGTCGCAGAGGTGGCCGTGCCGCCGTCGTGGGAGGGCCTTTTTAAGGCGGGCTGCGAGTGCCGCGACGACGCCACGGGAACGATCTATCCGCCGATGCAGCAGGTGACGGACCAGTTCTTCAAGGGTTACAAGATCGCGGTGGAGATGCTCGCCGCGGCGGAAGATGCGATCCTGCTGAAGGAGAACCCCACCGAGGGCCGGATGAAGGAGCTGTTCCCGACAATCGGCGCGGCGATGGGGTTCTACGTGGGAGGACACGTCCAGATGCATCTCGGGCAGATCAGCGCGTGGCGTAGGGCCATGGGGATGGCAGCGGCGGGCTGACGGCAGGAATCACTGGGCTTATTGGTAAGGCGCAGCGGCGAGACGCCCTCGCTGGCGCTGCGGGTTAGTCGGGCGGGGTTTGATGACCCGGCGGGGGAACGCTTACGGCTGTCCGTCCTGCGGCGTCCATTCGGGCTGCCAGATCGTCGCAGTGGAGTGAATGGCCACGCGCGTGTCGTAGTACCGGTACTCGGCGTGACCATCGGCAAAGCCCATCGACCACTTCGAGAATTCCTTGTGCCAGCCATATCGCTGCGGCATGGCCAGTGAGGATGAGAGCGTCGGCCCGGCGCGATACGTTGCGCTGTAGAAGCCATGCTCCGGAATGACGACGAAGCGGGAGGCCTTGCCGCCGGTGAGGTGCTTGCTGAGCCGGTTGGCCGGGCACATGGGGTCATCGCCGAAGATCTCGTCGATCGCGTAGTTGCCGCTGGAGTACCACTTATAGCCCTGCATCCAGCGGGCGTTGAGCGTATAGCTGTTTCCGTTGGCCTCGAAGCTGCTGCGCGACTCCTCCTCCACGAAGAGCGGCGCCTGGCCGATGATCGGCGTTTTGAAGGTGCGATCGCTGGGGCACTTGTACATGGGCGCCTCGCGATCGTTCCCCCAGCCGCCGGGATTGACGAAGCGATTGAAGGGGCGAATGTTGGCGGGATAGACCGAGGCGTCGGGGTCGTAGGCGGACTCGTATGCGGGATCGGTGTTCGGCGCCTTGACGCCGCCGAAAATCCACGGCGTGTACAGGTCGACGGGAAAGGACCCGATCTTGGGATAAATGTACCAGGGTAAATAGGGCGTCCGCGTGCCTTCCTGATCGGTGAGATAGGTCTGCGAGGCGGCGGACAGGGTGCGGAGATTGGACAGGCAATAGGCGATGCGGCCTTTTTCGCGGGCGCGGGTCAGCGAGGGCAGCAGGATCGAGATGAGCAGCGCGATGATGGCGATTACCACGAGCAGTTCAATCAGCGTGAACGCCCTGGAACCAAGACCACGTGCTCGACCCAGCATGGAACCGTCAGTCCTTTCGTCGCGTTTCGGCGACCAGTTTAGAGCCGCATGAAACCTATCCCGGCTGGCTTTTGCGGCTATCCGAAAAGTGCCTCCTGCCGGCCGGTTACGCGGATGGAGGCGGGGGTTTTCGGTTGCTGTCCTTTTTGTCCTCCGTGCCCGGACGATCGAGATCTTCTCCCTTGATGTGCGGGTAACAACGCAGGCAGCGACCGGGGCTATCGGGCACATCGGACGAAAAATACAGGCTGCGGCAATTGAGGCATTCCGCCGCGCGGTACGCCTTCCGGGCGCTGCATGCCGGGCAGAGCAGCGGCGAGGGGCCGCCGCCCTTCACCGCCTGCCGTTCTGCCTCTGCGGCCGTAAGCCTGTACACCTTCTTACAGGCGGCGCACATCCAGGTTGTGCTACTCTCGGCGGTATCGGGAAGGGCCTGGGCCCTTTCTGCGCGGTTGAAGTGCAGAACGAGGCCGGCCGCCAGGAAGGACAGCAACGCGGCGGCGATCTTGAGCTGTTTCATCGGCGTCGACTCCGTGATCGGCCTGCTTGCACGCGTAACCAACCCATTTTACCGGCTTTCAGGGGACCATGTCACGGTCGGGCGGCCGCCGAGGCGGTTCTGATCACGGCCCGCCCCGTCCGCTTTGCCGATGCCCGGCTGCGGGCCGCCGGCCTGAAAAAAGCCGCCCCACCGCCGGATTAACAGCGGTGGGGCGACGGGCTTAACAGGTGTGGCCGGCCGGCCGGGTGCCGGCCCGCGGCGACACTATTCGCACGGCGGCGGGTCGAGCAGCCGCACCACGAACGCATCGACGTCCTGTGAGTCGATAACGCCGTCGAGGACCACGTTCGCGCACTCGCATCCGGCCGACGGCGGACCGCCGAAGTCCAGAAGCGCACAATTGGTGAAGTTCTGCACGTCCTTGCCATCCAGCGTCACGTCGGCGTTCATGTCGCCTCCGCAGGTTGCGCAAACGGCGTCACACACGGCGTCGACGCTGAATTCGGTCGGACCGAGATTGGAACCGGTCGAGAACGAGCGGCGCCCGTTCTGGAACCAGTAGGTCTGGCCCGCCTCGGCGATGAAGAACATCGGGAAGTTGTTGGTCGCGCCGGAGCTGAACCCGCAGGCCACTTCGACCAGGTTGTTGCAGTCGGGCCCGGCGTGGACGACGCTCATCTGCCCGTACTGGAAGGCGGACGAGATGTCCTGCAGGTCGAAGGTGACAGCGCAGTTGGCCGGCGCGGTCCACGAGAACCAGACATCGTTGTCGAAGCTGGACGTCGAGGCGGAGTTGCAGCTTCCCACCGGCTGGCCGTCCGTCGCGAAGAACGGGTCGTACGTCGTCGTGAACGGCAGGCTGGCGATGTTCTGCGCTCCGGCGCACATGTCGTTTGCCGGAACGTTGGCACAATCGATGGTGATGTCGAGCGGCACACCCGGCGTGGTGGGCGGCAAGTTATTAAAGCTCCAGTCAATTCCGGCGAGGATCCAGTAATTGGTGCCGGCATTGAGCGTGATGGACGATCCCGAATCGGTGACGGAGCAGCCGACTTCGATGAGCGCGCCGCAATTCTCTCCGGTGAAGATGCCCCAGATCGCATTGTTCGCCGAGGCCTCGCCGAGAATGAGGGTGCAGGCGGACGCCGGCGTGTGCTGATACCAGACGCCGTATGACACGCCGGTGACAACTTCATCGTTGCAGGCCACGTCGGTATCGTCGAAGGCCGTACCCACGTTTGGCGTATCGAAGAACGGCAGCGAAGCGATGGTGGTCGCGCCGCAGGGTTCATCGTTGGCCGGCGGCGTGAGCGGCACGCAGTCGAACGTCATCGACAGGGTCGCCGACGGGACGGTCTGCGTTGTCGCTTCGAGGCCGATGAGGATCCAGTACTGCTGGCCGGCCGACATGGCGAAGCCGAAGTGTTCCGCGTCGGTGCAGCCCACTTCGCCGACGAACTCGCACTGGGCGCCGACAAAGACGGCGATGGCCACGTTGAGCGACGAGGTCTCCGTGATCTGGGCCAGGCAGTCGGTGGCTGGGGTGTAAGTCCACCAGACGCCCTTCTGCGTCATGAAGTTTCCGCCTTCATCGTTGCAGAGGATGTCGATGTCGTCGGTCGCCAGCGAATTGCTCTGGCTGTCCGAGAACGGCGTGCTCGAAATGACCGTCGCGCCGCATGGCGTGTCGTTCGCTGGCGGGTTGGCACAGTCGACGACAATGTTGAACGGTACCTGGCTGGGCAGACCGGGGGAAATGCCGGAGATCGATACAAGTATGTGGTATTCGATGTCGGCAGTCAGGCCATAGCTGAGCAGGTTGCTGTTGGTGCAGATTTCCTCAAAGAGGAAGTCGCACGAGCCGGTGTAAACGCCGATGGACGTATCCTGCGAAGCGGCCTGGTTGACGACCAAGGTGCAGTTCTGCGTCGGCGTGTACTTGTACCAGACGCCATTCTGCGACACGAGGGCGGCAGGGGCAACGCAGTTGCCGTTCATCCGCGGATCGGAGGTGGCGGCCGCCACATCCGGGCCGTCGGCAAACGGTACGCCGAGGACATCGAGGTCGAGAGCGCCGCAGGGCAGATCGTTGACCGGAGCCGGCCGGCAGTCGAACGTCAGCGAGATCGGCGTGAACGAGGGATCGGGCTGCCTCAGAATGTGGTACGTGCCGACCAGGAACCAGTATTGCGTATTGGCCTCGAGGGGATAGGAGATCACCTCGTAACTGCTGCCGCCGGTGCAGGCCAGTTGCGTCAGGCCATTGCAGGTGCCGGAGAAGACGCCGAAGTTGACGTCCTGAGCCCCCGTTTCCTCGATGATGATGGTGCAGTCGCTGGCCGGCGTATAGGTGTACCAGACGCCGTAGAACGTCGACGACGGATCGATGGTGCCGCAGAAATTCACACTGGTGTTCGGGTCATTGTCGCTCATCCATACGTCGTGCGTCGCGTAGTACACGTCGACGACGTCGTTGGCGGGCAGCGAGTTCAGCACCGTCGCGCTGCACGGGAAATCGTTTGCAGGCGGCGGGCCGCAGTCGATGGAAACATCCGTCGAACCACCGCCGGACGCGGTGCCGGTGCGGCCCGTCTGGATCCAGTACTTGTTGCCGGCCAGCATCGGCACGCTGAGATAGTCGGGCGTGTTCGTCGAGTCGTTTCCGTTGCTGCACCCGAGCAGTTCGAGATCGAAGCAGTCGGTGCCCTGCCACGCCTGAATGATGGCGTTGGAATTGCTCGGCGGGTCCACAAAGACGACCGCGGTGCAATTCTGCGTCGCCACGTGCTCGAACCACGCATCGTTGCGCATGGCGGTCGGCGGCGTGAACGACGGATCGCAGGCGCCGCCGGGTGCGTTGGCCGTCAGGATGCTGGAGTCGTAGTTGATTGCGTAGGGCAGGGCGGGAATGACGTTGGCCGTGCTGCATGCATCGCCTTCGCCCGGGGTATCGCAAAGCAGCGTGAAATTCAGGTCCTGGGTGGGCAGCGATGCGGCGGAGGCCGAGTTGATTCCGATGAGAATCCAGTACGTTTGACCGGCCTCCAAATCCACGAACTCGTTGTTCTCGGAGTCGGTGCAGAAGTACTCGGTCAAGGACAGGCAGTTGTTGCCGGTGAAGTAGGTGATCGTCACGTTCTGATTGCTGTTTTCGGTCACCGTGGCCGTGCAGTTTGCGCCGGGGGTGTAAGTGTACCAGACGCCGTGCCAGACGTTTGTCGCGCTGGAGGAATTGCAGCTCACGTCCGGGTCGGGGAGGGCGAACAGGTTGTTGCTGGATTCGGGCATGCCGGGTGTCAGCGAAGTGGCATTGCAGGCTTCGTCGTTGGCGGGCGGCGTGCCGAAGGTGAACGTGATATCCAGGTCCTGCGTGGGGAATGTCACGGTCGCGCTGGGATGGCCGATCAGGAACCAGTACGTCACGCCGTCCTGTACCTGCAAGAGCATGGATTCGTTCTGGGTGCAGGTGAGGTAGTTGACGCCGCCGCAGTTGGCGCCGGTGTAGACGGAAATGGCAATATTCTGCTGACTTGCGGCCTCCGATATCGCAAGGACGCCGTCGCCTGTGGCGGTGTACTTGTACCAGACGCCGAAGCGGGTGCCGGGCGCGCCTGAGAAGAGACACTGCGTGAACTCCGTGTCCATTGCCGCCGCGCGGTTATCGACGACGAAGTTTCCGCCGGCCCCGATGTCGATGGCGTCGCAGATGGCGTCGTTGGGGGGCGGGGACAGCGGCGTGAAGTCGACCGTGTAATTGAAAGGTGTCGCACTGGTGGCAGCACCGGTCGCATCGCTTGCCAGGAGGATCCAGTACTGCGTGCCGGCGGAGAGGCCGGTGCCCTGGTTCGCATCGGTCGTCGAGCAGAATTCCTCAACGAGCGAGCCGCAACTGCCACTGAAGACCGCGTGCATCGCGTTCTGGCCGACAGTCTCGGTCAGCGTCAGGACACCCGTCGAAGCAGGCATGTACTTGTACCACACGCCGCGCCTGCCAAAGCCATTATTGGCCGCGGGCGCGCACGAGACGCCGAAGTCATCGCTGGCGCCGATGTTCTGGACGACGGTGTTGAACGGCAATGTCTCGGCATTCAGGTCGACGGCGTCCGTACATTCGTCGTTCGGCGGCGCGGTGATAAAGTCGAACTCGAATGTCAGCGCGTCGAGGTCCAAAGTCGATGGACAGAAAGTGGCCGAAGTGGACACCGGGCCGATCAGTATCCAGTAAGTCGTCCCAGCCAGCATCGGGATGGGCCTGTTGTTGGTGTTGCTGGCGGAGTAACAGCCGCCTTCGGCTGCCGTCATGCTGACGAGATTCGAGCAGTCCGGCCCTGTGAAAGCAGCGATGGCGACAACTTGCGATCCGGTCTCCGAGACGATGGCGGCGCCATTTTCGGTCGGCGTGTAGGTGTACCACACGCCCTTGCGCACCTGGTTGGAGCCACTGATGCAGGACGGCTGTCCGTCATCCGTGGCAAATCGGTGGTTTACGTTCGCATCGACAAAGGGAACGGAAGTGATCGCGATCGCGTCGACACACAAGTCATTCGGCGGCGCGGAGTTCTCGACCAGGATGCGGGCGATGCCTGTCTGCGTACGCGCCTGAGCGTCGGTGATCGTGACCAGGATTTCGCGATTGGGCCCGATCGAGGCATTTGCAGGCACCTCGAATTCGAACGAGTAGATATTATCTCCTGCTGTGACGTCGCCGTTCGTTTCATCGTCGAATAGCGGCTGGGCGGCCGGGCCGCCAAGCGCCGTCAAGTCGGCGGTGACCGTTCCACCGGTGCTCGGATCTCCGATGCAGGTCGTACGGCTGGCGGTGATCAGCAGCGTGCTGACACCGCGGACCACGCTTTGAAAACCGGCAGTGGTAGGAAAGCAGGGTTCAATGTTGTCGGTCGTCAGATTGACGAAGACTTCAATCCCGGGAAACGGCGATGAACCCGAATAGTGAGGGAATACGGACCGGGCCTCGAAGTCGGCTGAATTGTCATCAGACTCGGTCAAGCCACCGCATTCTCGAAAGACAGACAGGCGCGGATCGTTGGCGAGGCCGACCGGTGTTGTTTCGCTGCAATTCGCAGTCGAAGTGCCTGAAATGCCGACGAAATCTACGACACTGCCACCCGACGGGCAGGCCCCGTTGGCCATTTGAAGCTGATCGCTGACCAGCGCGACTTTCCCTCCGCTGCTGAGCAAAGGGCTGGAAGTACCGCCTCGCGCCAGATCGAACGGATAGTCACTACCGCCGCCGGAGAGCAGGTCCGTCATCCTGATCAGGAAATAGCTGTTGGGCTGAATCGGTGCGGCGCCGGTCAGGTCAAACTTCGTCCAAGCCGTAGTGGCAGTTGCTCCCTGAAATTGAATGGACCATCCCGAGATATCCACGGGCTCAACGCCGGCGTTGTAGAGCTCAACGAAATCCGCGCCGTAAGGAGATGCGTTGAACTCGTACGGCGAAGTATCGGAGCTCAAACCGCCTTGCGTATACACCTGGCTGATGCGGACCTGCGCCTCGGCGGTGACCGCCGCAAGCGCCACGACAACGGCCATAGCACAGTAGCATGAGGCCGTACGGAAGTTTGATTGCAGTCTTGCGAAATTCATGGCTTCCAAATCCTCCAGAAAGTTGGTGGGCGCATTCTCGCCTTCTCATCGCAAGCGGACGGCGCGGGTGCACGGCGATCACAATGATGCCGGCGCGAGTACACAATTCCCGCGACGCCGGTGCAGATTATTCAATTCGAGACGAATTGGGTGACAGTTGCAGCGTGAGGGCCGGACCGGTGCCCGGCGCGATTGCATGACCTCTCGTTCGTATTCGCTTCTGCGACGGCCCCGCTCCCTCAAAGGCGGGACATCCGGCTCCGTCATGAAGCAACGTCTGGGGCGGCAGACGTGTTAACGATACCACGTCGACATCAGCGATACAAGCAAACCCGTCGGCGATTCACACCGCACTTTGTGGGTGGAGTACCGGCCAGCTTCATAACCTCTGACTCCCTAGAGATTTAGACCGCAATGCCGCGCGTGATTTGTCAAACGTTCGTGCAGTCGTGCGTGGCATTGGAACAACGACGAATGCCCCGGCAACCGGGCTGTGCGGCAGAAGCCACTCATCGCCCGGCGTACATCGCTTCGTAGTAGCCCTTGTAGGCCCCGGAGGTGACGTGATTGAGCCAGTCGGTATGGGAAAGGTACCACTCGATCGTTCGAGCCAGGCCCGTCTCGAAATCGACGGTCGGCGACCAGCCCAGCTCGCTGGAAATACGTGTCGCGTCGATGGCATAGCGGAAGTCGTGGCCCGGCCGGTCTGTCACAAAGGTGATCAGCGACTCGGACTTGCCCATCAGCCGCAGAATGGTCTTGACCACCTCCAGGTTGCGCTTTTCGCTGTTGCCGCCGATGTTGTACACCTGCCCGGGCCGGCCGCGCGTCAGAACGGTCCACAGTGCCCGGCAATGGTCCTCGACGTAGAGCCAGTCGCGCACGTTGCGGCCGTCGCCATAGACCGGCAGCGGTTTGTCGCTTCGGGCGTTGTTGATCATCAGCGGGATCATCTTCTCGGGGAACTGGTAGGGCCCGTAGTTGTTGGAGCAGCGCGTCATCAACACCGGCAGGCCGTAGGTGTGGCCGAAGGCGGAGACCAGGTGATCGCCTGCTGCCTTGCTGGCGCTGTAGGGCGAGTGTGGATCGAGCGGCGTGTCTTCGGAGAACAGCCCCGTATCGCCGAGCGAGCCATAGACCTCGTCGGTTCCGACGTTGAGAAAGCGGGCATCGCCACATTCGCGGGCGACCATCAGGAGGCTGAGGGTGCCCTGGACGTTGGTGCGCACGAATTCGCCCGGACCCACGATGGAGCGGTCGACGTGGCTTTCTGCGGCGAAGTGGACGATCGCATCGACGCCGTGGGTGCGGCACAACTCGCTGACGCTTTGCGTGTCGCAGACGTCGATTTTGGCGAATGTGTAGCGCGGATCGGCATCGACGCCGGCGAGATTCTCGAGATTGCCCGCGTAGGTGAGCGCATCAAGGTTGACGACGTGGATGTCGCGCGTGTTGGCCAGCACGAAACGGACGAAGTTGGAGCCGATGAAACCGGCGCCGCCGGTGACCAGGACGCACCTGGGTGCAAACAACTCGCTCATGCGGGAATTCCTTCGCCTTGTTGCCCTGTCGCCTCGTCCGCCGCTGCGGAAAGGCGGAAGCCCGGAACGCCCGCCATCGGGGCGCGTGTACTTTCCGCCGGCCGCGGTACAGAGGGCGATTGTATCGGGACCGCCGCCGTTCGACCAAGCCGAAGGCGGCGGCATTCCCCGTTTGCGGACCGGCGCAGGTTGGATTCCGCATGCATGCCGACTAAAGTAAACGCATCACGAGGGACAGCATGCTCGAGCTTCCGCAGGTCAACGCGCCCGCCAGCGGGGACAAGACTGCCATCGGCAGCTACTTCGTCTCGAACTATCCGCCATTCTCGGTCTGGCGGCCGGAGCACGTGCCGGGCTATCTGGCGGCGCTGGATGGGCCTGCCCGGCCGGGTGTGCCGCTGGGGCTCTATCTGCACATCCCGTTCTGCCGCAAGCGGTGCCGGTTCTGCTATTTTCGCGTGTATACCGATAAGAACGCGTCGGAAGTGGACGACTACTGCGACGCGCTCGCCCGCGAGATTGCGATGTACGCGGGGCGGCCGGGGCTGGATGGCCGCCAGTTCGAATTCGTCTATTTCGGCGGCGGGACGCCGTCGTTTCTGTCCGACCGTCAACTGTTGCGGCTGATCGAGCGGATTAATCAACACTGGAAGTGGGAAGCGGCGCGGGAAGTGACATTCGAGTGCGAGCCGGGCACGCTGAAGCGGCACAAGCTCGAGGCGATCAAGGAGATCGGCGTCACGCGGTTGAGCCTCGGCGTGGAGCACTTCGACGACGACATTCTCGAGACCAACGGCCGTGCCCACAAGTCGCGCGAGGTCTACGAGGCCTGGGAATGGATCCGGGCGGTGGGCTTTCGGCAGGTCAACATCGATCTGATCGCCGGCATGGTCGGGGAGTCGGACGCGTCGTGGTACGATGCCGTGACCAAGGCACTGTCCCTGTCGCCTGACTGCATCACGATTTACCAGATGGAGATGCCGCACAACACGGTGCTCTCGCGCGAGAGCAAGGAGCGCGGCCAGCCGGTGCCCATCGCCGACTGGCCCGACAAGCGCCGCTGGGTGCGCGAGGCCTTCGATCGTTTCGCGGCGGCCGGCTACGTGGTCTCCAGCGCTTACACCATGGTCAAGCCCTCGCCCGATGCGGGCTTCGTCTATCGCGACTCGCTCTGGCACGGGGCCGATCTGATCGGCACCGGCGTCGCCTCCTTCGGTCATTTCGCCGGATATCACTACCAGAATCACGACCAGTGGGACGACTACGTCAGCGCCAGCCGGGAGGGGCGCCTGCCGCTGTCGCGCGGGCTGGCCGTCACGCCGCACCAGGCCCTGATCCGCGAGATGGTGCTCCAGCTCAAGACCGGTCGGCTGGACGCGAGCTACTTTCGCGGCAAGTTCAGGGTTGAGATTCTCGACGCATTTGCCGCGGAGTTCGCTTCGCTGCAGAATGAAGGCCAGGCGACGATCGATGGCGACGATATTCGCTTGACGCCAGAGGGACTGCTCCAGGTCGATCCGCTGCTGTGGCGCTTCTTCGAAAGCGAGTACCAAAACGTCCGTTATACCTGAGTAATTGCCGTTCATCTGCTGACGCAGCCCGGCGACGGCGAATCGAAACTCTGCCGCGTCTGCTGCGGTTGTAAAACAACTTAACACAATATGCATGCCGACATTTTGACGCTCACCGATCCCCTGGCTGCCCTCAACAGCCTCGGATACCAGTTTTTCGGAGAAATCGCCGCAGAAGAGGCCGCCATGGTCGAGGCCGCCGCCGTGCCGCATCCGTTCGATCGGCTGCTGGTCCACCACGACCACATGACGACCGCCCTGGAAAAGTTTCACGGCGTGCGCACGCGGCTGGAGGTGCTGGAGACGCTGCACCACGGCGACGGCTATTCACGCAAGATCCTGTTGAGCGCCGGCGAGAGCGGCCACGTGATTGAAGTCGGCGTGGCCCGCATCAACCTGACGTACACGACCGGCGAGGTGAAGACCGAGATTCTCAAGCGCGAGGCGCCGCTGGGCGACATTCTCATCCGCCACGAGGTTCTGCGCCGCATCGAGCCCAAGTGGTATTTTCGCTTCGATGGACCGGCCAGCCTGATCACGGCGTTCGACCGGCCGCTTTCCGGTCCGGTATACGGGCGCGTGGGCATCATCTACTGCGATGAGGTGCCGGCGATCGAACTGCTCGAAGTCGTCGCCGCCGACAAGGTTCCCGCATGAAAACCAGCGAATCGCACGATTGCATCGTCATCGGCGGAGGCCCGGCCGGCGCCACGACGGCGACACTTCTCGCGCAACACGGCCGAAAGGTGCTGGTGCTGGAGCGCGGCCGGTTTCCGCGCCATCACATCGGCGAATCGCTCATGCCGCAGACGTGGTGGACGTTCAAGCGGCTGGGCATGCTCGAGAAGCTCAAGAACAGCGACTTCGTACGCAAGGAGAGCGTCCAGTTCGTGAATGCGGAAGGCCGCGAGAGCGCGCCCTTTTTCTTCGCCGATCGCGATCCGAACGAGTGGTCCACGACCTGGCAGGTCCGGCGCGACGAATTCGACAAGATGATGCTCGACAACGCGGCCGATTGCGGCGCCGAGGTGCGCTACGGCGTTCGCGTGCGCGAGGTGCTGTTCGACGGCAGCCGCGCGATCGGCGTGCGAACGATGGGAACCGACGGTCAGCAGCAGGACCTGTTTGCGAAGGTGGTGGTCGACGCCACGGGGCAGTCGGGGCTGCTGTCGCGGCAGCTCGGCCTGCGCTATGGCGATGAACGGTTGCGGCAGTCGTCGGTGTATGCCCATTTCAACGGCTGCCACATGGACGAGGGGCGCAACGCGGGTGCCACGATCGTGCTTCATACGCGCGATCGCAAGGGATGGTTCTGGCTCATACCGCTGCGGGAGAAGGACCGTATGGTCAGCGTCGGCGTTGTCGCGCCGGCGGCCATCCTCACCAGCGGCCGCGATGCCGATCCGGCCACGATTCTTCAGGAGGAGATCGAGAACTGTCCGGCCGTGGCCCGGCGGCTGGAGAGCGCCGAACGCGTCAGCCAGGTATATGTCATCGCCGATTTTTCCTATCGCTCGCGGCGCATTGCCGGCGATGGCTGGGTCCTGGTCGGCGATGCGTTCGGGTTTCTGGATCCGGTCTATTCGTCGGGCGTGCTGCTGGCCTTCAAGAGCGGCGAATACGCGGCCGACACGATTCACTCGGCGTTGCAGGATGGCGATCTGTCCGGGGCGCGGCTCGGCTGCTTCGGACCGCGGGTGGCGGCGGGCATGCAGACGATCCGGAGGCTGGTGTACGCGTTTTACGATCCGGAGTTCCACATCGGCAGCTTCGTTCGAAAATACCCGAAGTACCACGACCACATCGTTCGCATCCTGATCGGCGACGTGTTCAACGACGACGTGAACGAGGTGTTCACGGCGATGGAGCGTGAGATCAAGCTGCCGCCGCCGATCGAGTTGGAGTCGCCGGCTTCCGCTTGAGATTGGCCTGCGGTGAATCGCAGCGCTACTTGAAATCGCGCGTTATCGGCCGTCGCTTTTCAACCGAGAGACTGGGTTTAGAATGCCACGATCCGTTCCGCCCTGTGCGCCGGAGCGCGAACCGGAAGCGTACCGCGCGCGAGCCGGTCGGTCGGGTCACCGGGTTAGCACATTGCCGGTATCGGGCCGATGCCGGGCGAAGGAAACAAGCAATGAGATATGTTGTTTATCTGCTGTTCCTCGCGCTGGTGGTGCTTCACCAGGATTTCTGGTGGTGGCACACGCATGAGCCGCTGGTCTTCGGGTTTATTCCCATCGGGCTTGCGTGGCACGCGGGCATCTCCGTGAGTGCTGCCATCGTCGGGGCGCTGGCGGTGAAGTACTGCTGGCCGCGGAATGTCGATGCGATCGAACAGGAACCAACGGGGCCGTCGGGCCGGGGGCACGTATGAACGCGGGTCAAATCTCCTTCATCGTGCTCATCGTGTACATGGCGATGCTGATCGGCATCGGCGTGATCACCAGCCGCCTCTTCCGCGGCACCGCCGCCGACTATTTCGTCGCCTCGCGCGGGATCGGCAGCTTTCTGCTGCTCATGTCGCTCTTCGGTACGACCATGACCAGCTTTGCCATCATCGGCTCCAGCGGCGAAGCCTTTAAGAGCGGAATTGGCGTCTATGGACTCATGGTCTCGTGGTCGGGCATTTTCCACTCGTTCTGTTTCTTTCTCATCGGCATCAAGCTGTGGTCGTTCGGGAAGCGCTATGGCTACGTGACGCAGATTCAGTTTTTTCGCGACCGCTTCGAGTCCGACAAAGTGGGACTGGTGCTGTTTCCGGCGCTGGTCGGTCTGGTGGTGCCCTACGTGCTGATGGGCATCATCGGCGGCTCGCGGGCGATCGAGAAAATCACGGCGGGTGCGTTTCCCGTCGCCTTCGAAGCGACAAAAGGCGGCATTCCCTTCTGGCTCGGCGGCCTCATCATGTGCGTCGTCGTGTTGATTTACATTTTCTACGGCGGCGTGCGCGGCGCGGCCTGGGCCAACGCCATCCAGACGATCATCTTCATCACGCTGGGCATCGTGACGTTCGCCGTCATCGCCGATCAGCTTGGCGGACCCGTCGAAGCGACACAAAGCGTGGTCGAGAACAATCCGTCCTATCTGAAGCTGGCCGCCACCGAGTCGGATATGCAGCTATATGAGACTCGAACGGCGGAATTCAAAGCCGGCCAGACGCCGGTTCAGCCGCGCAAGCCCGACGAGATTCCGCCGCTGGTGTTCATGTCCTACATCTTTATTCCATTCAGCGTGGCGATGTTTCCACACCTGTTTCAGCACTGGCTGACGGCGAAAAGCGCCAAGGCATTCAAGCTCAGCGTCGTCCTCCATCCCCTGCTCATGATGCTCACCTGGCTGCCCTGCGTGCTGATCGGCGTATGGGCCACGTCGGCCATCGGGGCCGATGGCAAACTCGTCGTGCCGATCGGCGCCGATCAGAACGCCGTCCTGCCGATCATGGTCAACAAGCTGGCCCCCACCGTCATGGGCGGCCTGCTGGCCTCGGGCGTTCTGGCCGCCATCATGTCCAGCCTGGATTCGCAGTTCATCTGCCTCGGCTCCATCTTCACCAACGACATCGTCGCCCATTATATCAAGCACGATGCGCTGACGGACCGCGCCAAGATCCTCATCGGACGCGGGTTTATCCTTGCCATTGTGATCATTTCGTACGGCCTGTCGCAGTGGCTGGCCAACGCCAGCGTCTTTGCCCTGGGGGTGTGGTGTTTTACCGGATTCGCTTCGCTGGCGCCGCTCGTTTTTGCCGCGCTATACTGGAAGCGATCGACCAAGGTGGGCGCCTATGCCTGCATCCTCACCGCCGCGGTGGTCGGCATGTCGCTGTTCTATCAGGCGCTGAAGACGGATACGTTGGCGACCGACGCCGACTATCTCGTAGCCGGCATGATGCCGGTCACGTTTGTCATCGGCGCCTCGACGCTGGCGATGATCGTGGTGTCGCTGATGACCCGGCCGCCGTCGGAGGCGACGGTGCGGAAGTTTTTTGCCTAACATCTGGAACCATCACGTGATTGCCCGGTCTAACCACGCAGGTTTCTCACTGATGAGAAGTCCAGCAGCAACCTTGGTGGTAATGACTTCACGACGGAACATTTCCCGTTTCGGGGTTCTGGTGGCATTTCTGTCCGCATTACCGATCTCATGCGCTGATAGAGGGCCGTTGACTCGCGATAAGTTGGTAACCGCGCTTCCAGCAAAGCCCGTTATGTTCGTCCACCTGAATCCGGCTTACCCCCTCCCAGAGCAGAAACTCGTATGCGGAACCGTTGTCGCCATCTGGCCGGACGGCTCGATTGTTCGGGCACGATCCCTTGATGACCCTGGGCGCGATTACGAACGCGGGACGCTCACATCTGATCAATTCGATGAAGTACTACGGCTTGTAGAACAGTCAAACCTGTACCGAGCCGGTCCCGGCTCATACGTTACGGTCGACGCAGCCTCCCTCGACTTGGTGCTGCGAACCAGGAGAGGCCTGATGCAATGGGCTTATTCTCCGGGTAATCAATCAGAGTACCGCGAAATCAACTCGATCGCGAAGCGTATTCTTGAAATCCCGCTCGCCGATGCCCGGAAAGTGGCTCCGGATGGATATCAAAGCCGGAAGCAGGAGTGGTACGAGTGATTTGGCGGTATGGCTGCGATCTTACACCGGCTGGGTCGAGATCGTGAGTTGTCATTACGATGCCGGACAAGAACCAATGACGCGCTGCACCAATCCTTTGATCGCGGTTTTGGTCGGGTGCCTGCCCGTGGCGACGAGCACCTGCAATCAAAAAGACTCGGCGCCCTCGACTCGGGCGACGCTGGAATTCGAGGCGTCTGAAAAGCCGATTCTGTTCATTCACATTGACGCCGGGAGAAAAAGACCGTCGGCGCGATTGTTCGGCACTGCCGTAGCCGTCTGGCAGGATGGCTCGATTATTCGCGCGCGATCGTATAACGAGATCGGACTTGAATACGAACGCGGCACGCTGACCAGCGATCAATTGAAAGAAGTGAAAAAGTTGATCGAAACCACCCAGCTGTTCCTGGCCGGTCCCGGGACATATATTGTTCCCGACGGGGGCTCGCTTGACATGGTGCTGCGAACCCGTGACGGCGTGAAGCGATGGGCGTACTGGGAGGGCAAAGATTCGCAGTACGGCGAGCTGAACTCGATCGCACTTCACCTGATCGAAATGCCGATCGCCGATGCCCAGGACGTTTCGGCTGAAGGCTTCATTCGCCGCAATCCGGATTGGTACGAGTAAACGCCAGCCCCGAAACTCCGTGAAATGACACCCACGTTCACCCTCCATCGCCAGGTACAATTCGCCGAGACCGATCTCGCCGGCGTCATGCACTTCGCCAACTACTTCCGCTGGATGGAGGAGATCGAGCACGCCTTCTTCCGATCCCTCGGCCTGTCGGTCGTCCAGCCGCACGACGGCGCGGTGGTGAGTTGGCCGCGCGTTACCGTCGCCTGCGAATACTTCGCGCCGCTGCACTTCGAGAATCAGGTCGAGATCCGCCTGTTCATCACCGACCTGCGCGAGAAGTCGCTCACTTACGAAGCCGAATTCTTCTGCAACGGCCGCTGCACGGCTCGCGGTCGCACCAAGGCCGTGTGCTGCGAAATGCGCGATCACACGTTTCGATCGATCCCGGTGCCAGGGTTCATTCGCGAGAAGATTGAGGCGGCGCGCGGGGATGCTCCGGCGCGGTAGCCGTTGGCGGCAAATGCCCATAGTATTCTGCGTTTCGTCGTGCTCGTCAGGGGACGAATGGTTGCCAGCGGGGGAACGCCCGGCATGCCTGCTTCCGGCGCGCCGGGATTAGGCATGGCACCCCTTTTGACCCGTGCCGTCCGGAGGTTCATGCATGAAGGTGCATTGGCTTGTATTCGTCGTGGGGACCATTCTCACGTGGGGGGCTTATATTCCCACCATCCACGCCGGCCAGCTTGGATTCGGTGATCCCAAGGGGCCGCTCCGCGCGTTCATGTTCGTCGGTGTCGCCTATTTCCTGATGGCGCTCATCGTCCCCGGCCTGCTGGTTTTCTACGCAAAGCAGGAGCCGGCCGTGTTTCCGGTCAAAGGCATGACCATGTCCACGCTGGCGGGCGTTCTGGGAGCGCTTGGCGCCCTCGGCGTCATTCTGGCCCTCGTCAGCGGCGGCAAGGACAACGCCATTCTCGTGCCGCCGCTGGTCTTCGCCGGCGCGCCCCTCATGAGCGTGCTGGTCAACATGGTCCTGCACCCGCCCAAGGTCATGCCGGCGTGGCCATTTTATGCCGGCATCGTGCTGGCCGCCTCGGGGGCGGCGTTAGCGCTGTGGTACAAGCCCGTTAGTTAGGGCGTGGGATTTTCGCGGCCGCATCTGGCCCCATCCGTCTCACAACCCGTTGAACGTCCCGGCGGGTCGAACGTTGCTGTCTGAAAGTTGAGTGGGGCAGCACCTCGTTCGCCCGCCGCGACTTGATGGCAACCCGCGAGGCAAACTCGTCCGCGGCGGATCTCGACAATTTTCGGTCCAAGGTGACACGTTATTCATCTGCCCATGGCGCGCTACACTCTGCAAGCTGCATCGGTTGCGCGTTCCCCTGCTGATACGCTTTCACAAGTGCAACGCAGTGACCGGCGCTGCCGCTTTATCCCCGATTTCATGATGTCGCTGCGACTGTTTCCAACCGCGCTGGCCATCGTCGCGGGTGCGGCCTTCTCCGCGCAGGCGGCCGGATCGCCGCCGGAGGCGGGCTCGCGCTCCGATCGGGCACAATTCATTTCTCCCTCCGAAAGCGCCTGGCCGATGTTTCGCGGCGGGACGCACCTCACAGGCGTGGCCGCCTCGCAACTGCCGGAAAAGCTGGACGTGCTGTGGCGGTACGCCGTTCCCAAACAGGAGCCGATCACATCGTCCGCCGCCATCGTCGATGGCCGCGTGTTCGTCGGCTGCGACGATGGCACGCTGCGCTGTCTGGACCTTAACGACGGCAAGGTTCTCTGGGAGATCAAGGCCGAGGACCAGGCCGCGGTTCAATCGTCGCCGACCGTTCACAATGGCGTCGTTTATTTTGGCGATGAGGCCGGCGTGTTTCGGGCCGTCGCCGCCGACACCGGCAAAGCGAAATGGACCTACAAGGCCGAGGCCGAGATCATCTCCTCGGCCAGCATCGCCCGCGACCGCCTCGTCTTCGGGTGCTACGATGGCGGCATCTACTGCCTGAAGCTGTCCGACGGCTCGCTCATCTGGAAGGTCGCCACCGAAGCCCAGGTGCACGGCACGGTGGCCATCGCCGGCGATGTGGCCCTCAGCGCCGGCTGCGATGGCCAGTTGCGCGTCATCGCGCTGGCGGATGGGAAGCTCGTGCGATCCGTCGATGCCAGTGCCCAGACGGCCTCTTCGGCGGCCATTCTCGGCGATCGCGTGTTCATCGGCACCATGGGCAATCGCGTCCTGGGCATCGATTGGAAAGAGGGCGAACTGGACTGGGCGTATGAAAACAAGGATCGCTCGTTTCCGTTTCAGTCGTCGGCGGCGGTGACGGACCGCGGCGTCATCATCGGCGGCCGCGACAAGCTGCTTCACGCGCTGGATCCGGAAACCGGCAAGAAGCGCTGGACTCACGCCACCGGGGCTCGCATCGATTCCTCGCCGGTCATCGTGGGAAATCGCGTCTTCTGCGGGGCCGGCGACGGCAACCTGTACGAGCTCGATCTGACCAGCGGGAGGGAGCGGTGGCGGTTTGAAGCCGGCGCGCCGATCTCGGCCTCCCCGGCCGTCGCGGCCGGGCGACTGGTCATCGGCACCGAAGACGGCGTGCTGTACTGCTTCGGGGCAAAGGATGCGTCCGGCCGTTCTGGCCGTGCAGAAGGCGATTGAGTATGATGCCGGCCGATTCCGGTTCGGGAATCGGCCGTAATGTTGTCCGATTTCCCGGGCGCTATTTGCCCGGTAATGCTGTCAAGGCTCGTCACGACTTTATTGACTCTGTTTAGACCGTCGCCCGCGGCCAGCCCGCGAGGCCCGTACCACGAAAGGAGCTTCTGATGAAGCGTTCGTCCGTCCTCATTGCCGCCCTGATTGCCGCCTTCGCCGCTGCGCCGGCGATTGGCGAGGTGCAGACCCTCAATGCCTACGAGAATGGCCAGGTAAGCACATCGTTCGATCTGGTCTTTCCGGAGCTGGGCATCAACACCACCAGCGAGGTCTTCTACACCCGATTCGAGCTGGACATCGACGACGACGCGGGCACCGCGCGCTTCAAGAATTACGATCAGGAGATTGACTCGCTGGCCATGCCGCTTGGTATTCAGACCGGGGCTCTGCGCGTGCGGATTCTTCAGTCGAGCGGCACGTACGATTCGTTTTCCGGCGACTTCGTGACCAACGACACCTACGAAATCACCTTCGCCAACGATCTGTCGTTCTTCGGGTTCGAGTCGCCGGTGCTGCTGCCGGCAACGAGCCGTGGCACCGTCACCACGCAGCCGGATGGCCGCCAGCTCATCGAGATGAACTGGGAGGGCGAAGGGGAACTAGCCAACAGCGACAACCCCGCCGAGCCATTCGTCTATACGTATTCCTGCCGCGTCAACACCATCGTGGCGAAGGACGCCAGCGAGATCCCGCCGATCCCCACGCGCTTCTGCGCCGACGGCGCGCTGAGCATCTTCAGCCTGTTCGGCATGGGACTGTTTTTCGGCTGCATGAAGCGGCACGTCCGCCGCAGCAGGTGACGGATCCGCCGATGCGAGTCCGCAGATTTCGCAGATTTACGCAGATTGCCGAGATGAGTTGATGCACATCTCCAATCTGCGTTTTCCTGCGCTCATGTGTAACCAACAAGCTTGCCAATCTGCGTTCAACCGCGCAACTGCGCAAAATCAGCTTCTTCCATCCGTGTGCGTCTGCGCAATCTGCGGTTAATGCTATAATCCGCGCGATGAAAGTCGCATACCTGACGGCCGGCGCCGGGGGCATGTTCTGCGGCAGTTGCATGCGCGACAATACGCTGGCAGCCGCCCTGCGACGGCGGGGGCGCGACATTTCCCTGCTGCCGGTCTATTCGCCGATCCGCACCGACGAGGAGGATGTGAGCGAAAGCCGCGTCGTCTTCGGCGGCATCAACGTCTATCTCCAGCACAAGTACAGTCTGTTCCGCCGGGCGCCGCGGCTGCTCGATCGCCTGCTCGATCATCCCGCATTGCTGCGGCTGGCCATGCGCAACGCCGGTGGCACCTCTCCCGCGGTCGCGGCCCCGCTGACCGTCGCCATCCTTCGCGGCGAGGAAGGCGCCCACCGGCGCGAAGTGACCAAGCTGATCGACACGCTGCGCAGCTTTCAGCCCGATCTCGTGCATCTGCCGGATGCCTTCTTTGTGGCACACGCCGCGCCCATCCGGCGCGCCCTGGGCGTACCGGTCGTCTGCACCCTGACCGGCGAGGACATCTTCCTCGAAAAGCTGCCGGAGCCGCACCGAAGCGAGGCCTTCACGCTTTTGCGGCGGCATGCACCGGGCATCGACGCGTTTCTCTCGGTCAGCCACCATTATTCGCAATATGCCGTCCAGCACTTCGGCGTGCCGGCCGAGCGCATTCACCAGGTGCCGCTCGGGATCCGGATCGAGTCGGCGCCCGGGGACGGCGAAATCCGTGACGAAGCGGCGAAAGCAGGCGATCGGGTCTTTACCATTGGCTATCTTGCCCGCATCTGCCCCGAGAAGGGACTGCACCTGCTGGCCGAGGCCTTCGAACTGCTTCATGAGCGGCAGAAGCACTGTCGGCTGGTCATCGCGGGCTTCGTGGGGCAGTCCGATCGCCGCTATCTCGATGAAGTGTGCGAGCGACTCAGGCGGGCGGGCCTCGAACCGCACGTCGATCTGCTGGGAGAGGTGGATCGCAACGCCAAGTTCGAGGCGTTGCGGCGGATGGATGTGCTCTCGGTGCCGACGGTCTATCGCGAGGCCAAGGGGCTGTACGTTCTGGAAGCCCTCTCGCAGGGCGTCCCGGTCGTGCAGCCGGCACATGGCTCCTTTCCCGAACTGATCGAGGCAACCGGCGGCGGACTGCTTGTCGAACCGAACAACGCGGCGGCGCTTGCCGATGCGCTCGCGCGGCTGATGGAGGACGCCGGCCTGCGTCGGCAGCTCGGCGAGGCTGGCCGCCACGCCGTGATTGAGCGCTTTACGGACGAAACCATGGCGGATGCGGCGTGGGCTGTGTTCGAATCCGTCGTCAAACAAAGCCGGGCATCACAAAGTGATCACGGGCGTCCTGGAGACGCCGCTCATCGCCAGGGGAGACCATCGGGAGGCTCCGGCGCGCAGCTTGCTTCGAGAACGCCCACGAGTTGATTTTACGATCATGGGGCCGGATCGTCGCCGGCCCGAAAGGCTTGAGCAGCATGAAGGCCGCACTCGTTGCCGAGAACATCACCAAGTGCTATCCGACGCGCGGCGAGCCGCTGGTCGTGCTGCGGGATGCATCCCTGCGGCTCGCGCCCGGAGACCGCGCCGCCATCATGGGTCCTTCCGGCTCGGGCAAGAGCACATTGCTGAATGTCCTGGGCACGCTGGAGCCGCCGACGTCGGGCACGCTGCGCCTGGGTGATGCCGATCCGCTGGCACTCGATGAGCGGGCGCTCGCCCGGTTTCGAAACCGGCAGGTGGGCTTCATCTTCCAGGAGCATCATCTGCTGCCGCATTGCTCGGTGCTGGAGAACGTCCTGGTGCCGACGCTGGTGACACGGTCCGATCCTGGCGCAGATGCAGCCGAAGGCGCCGGTCGCGCGCGAGAGGCGTCGCGCCTTGCCCGCGCGAAACAACTCCTCGCCCGCGTGGGTCTCTCCGACCGGCTGGACCATCGTCCGGCTGAACTCTCCGGCGGCGAGCGCCAGCGCGTCGCGGTTGCCCGGGCACTGATCAACCGCCCGGCCCTCGTGCTCGCGGACGAACCGACCGGCAATCTCGACAGTGTCACGGCGGATGCAGTGACGAACCTGCTGCTCGAGATCGCGACGGATGAGAACGTCATACTCGTTTTCGTGACGCACAGTGCGGAACTGGCGGGTCGATTTGAGAAACGCTACGACATTCGTGACGGGCAGCTCAACATGGCTTCCAAGTGACAGGAACGCACATCATGGGCATCATTACTTCAATCGTGCTCCTCACATTCGCGCAATCCGCGCCGGCACCCGATCAAGCCAAGGATGCGAAGGCCACAGGAAAGAAGCGGACGCTACCTGCCGTTCGCCTTCCCGACATGGCCTGCATCCAAGGCGGCACCTTTCTCATGGGCAGCCCGATCACCGACAAGGGATTGGACGCATACCGGGAGGAAGAAAAACCGCAGCATCCTGTAACGGTCAAGTCGTTCTATTTGGGTCGATTTGTGGTCACTGCCGAGGAGTACTGCAAATTCCTGAATGAAGTTGGAAACCATGGTTACTTCTTTGAGAAATACCTTTGGTATGAAGCTAATACGATCAAGCGCACCAAGAAGGGTTTTGTGCCTCAATTAGGCGCAGAGCGTTGTCCTGCATTTCCCGTTACGTGGCGTGGCGCAACCGAATACTGCGTCTGGCTCTCTGCCAAACTGAATAAGACAATCCGTCTGCCGACGGAGGCCGAATGGGAATTTGCGGCGCGCGGCCCCGAGCTTCGCGAATGGCCGTGGGGAAACGATGATCCAGTACTGAATCATTGGCCGCATCCAAAGGAGCCTCTGGAATCTAGACTAAGGGATTTGGGTTTTGATGAGGCGATGATTGCTGAGTACATTCAGGCCTTGAATAGCGGACCACTTGTCCCCTTCTTTGAAATGCACGGATTACGGTGGGATGGTGTGCCTTGGGATGACAAAAGGCCGTGGGCTCGGGCACCGGTAGGCAGCTATCCGTTGGGTGCTTCGCCAGAATACGTTTACGATTTGATGGGTTATCATTCCGGCCAATGGTGCTCTGATGTATTTTCAGAGCATGGGTATTGTACAGCAGCTACTCGAGATGAAACCGCCAATGGACAGGAACTTGCTCAGGCGCCGGAACTTCGCGTCTTGCGCGGCAAGTCGATTATCTCGCTTCCTGGAAGTAAGGAAAAGCCGCTTTGGCATCACTTCATTCCCCCGCTTTCCAAAGTGCCGAGTGCCACCGATGGTCGGACATGGTCGAGAGTTGGAGGTGACCCCAAGACCGAGGCCGGGATATTCAGGGTCGCGATGGATGCTGGCAAAGATGATGATTAGTCCCGAGATCCATCATGGGTGAGCGATGCAGCGATTCGAGCGCCTCGCATACACAATCTTCAAATTCACCGTCTTAGTCTTGCGTCCGGCCTCTGCCGATTCATGAACCTTCGCACTCTCCACGCCCGCAGCCTCGCCTTCTTCGCCCGCGCCAATGCGGCCGTCGTCCTCTGCGTCGCCGTCGCCACCGCCGTCCTCACCGGGGCGCTGCTCGTCGGCGACTCGATGCGCGGCAGCCTGCGCGACATGGCCCTCCGCCGCCTCGGCCCCGTCGATCACGCCCTCGTCGCGCCCCGGTTCTTCCGAGAGCAATTTGCGGCCGACATCGCGCAAGACGCGGCGTTTCAGTCGAACTTCGAGACCGCCTGCCCCGCCCTGCTGCTGTCCGCCGCCGTCGAGCTGCCGGACGCCGGCGCGCGGCAGAGCGACGTCGCGATCCTCGGCGTCGAAGAGCGCTTCTGGCAGATGTACGGCGTAAAGGACCCCTTCCAGGTGCCCGATGCCGCGCGGCCGGTCGTGCTCAACCACCAGCTGGCCGACCGACTCGCGGCGAAACGCGGCGACGACGTGCTCATCCGGCTCGTCAAGCCGGCCGACGTCCCCGCCGAGACGCTGCTCGGCCGCCGCGATGACAGTGCCACGACACTGCGCCTGACGGTCGTCAACATCATCGAAAACGACGGCCCCGGCGCCTTCGGCCTCAAGCCCGACCAGTACCACGCGCAGAACGCCTACGTGCCGCTGCCGATGCTCCAGAGCGCCCTCGCCCAGCGCGAGCGCGTCAATGCCATATTGATGACAGCGAAATCCGGCCGCACGTTGCTTCCACGCGAGGACCAGTTGAACGACCTGCTCGCCCGGCACCTGCAACTGGCCGACGCGGGCCTGCGGCTGGTGAGTAACGCCGGGCAGAACTACGTGGCGCTTCAATCCGATCGCCTGCTGATCGAGCCCGCTACCGAGACCGCCGCCCTGGCCGCGGCGCGCCATCTGGCGGGCGACGGTAACGGCGCGGCCCCGGCGCCGGGCGTGCTGCCGGTCCTTGCATACCTGGCGAACACCATCGAGCGCGTCGATGGGAACGGCGAAGACAGTGCTGCCGGCGAGAAACGCAGGTCCAGCCAGATTCCCTACTCCGTCGTCGCCGCGCTCGACATTGCCGAAAACCGGCAGCCGGCCTTTCAGGTTCCTGGCGAATCCGGGCAGGGCGGCTCGGACGCGGCTGCGGGAAAATCGCCCGGTGAGGGCGCGGCCGCTGAAGTTAACGCGGCGGCCGATTCGAGTGTCGCATCTGTGGCACGGCCGCTTCGCAAGCACGAGATCATCCTCAACCAGTGGGCCGCCGACGATCTCGGCGCGGCAGTCGGCGACAACATTCGCCTGGAGTTCTACGTCGCCCGCCCGCTGGGCGGGCTGGATACGCAGTCGCACACATTCAGACTGGCAGGCATCGTGCCGATGGAGGGCTGGGCCGCCGACGCCGGACTGATGCCCGATTATCGCGGCATTACCGATGCAGACAGCCTCGCCGACTGGGACCCGCCCGATTCGTTTCAGCTCGACCTCTCGCGCATCCGTCCGCGCGACGAGGAATACTGGAAGCAGCATCGCGGCACGCCCAAGGCCTTTGTCAGCCTGGCCGCCGGGCAGTCACTGTGGACGCAGACCGACGCGCGGCACGGGCGGCTCACGTCGATCCTGTTCCGGCCGACGCTCGACACAACCGCGCCCGCGGCGGCAGGCGACGTAGCGGCCTCAAAGGCTGGGCTGGATGCGCTACGTCAGCGACTGGAACCGGCCATTCTGCGCCATCTGCCGCCGGCGGCGCTGGCAATGGCGATCCGTCCCGTGCGGGAGCAGGCCCTGATGGCGGGGGCAGGTTCGACGGACTTTGCCGGCTTGTTCATTGCCTTCAGCTTTTTTCTCATTGCGGCGGCGGCCATGCTGGTGTCGCTGGTCTTCCGCCTCGGCGTCGAACGCCGGGCGCGCGAGATCGGGCTGCTGCGGGCGGTCGGATTTTCGCCCGGCAAAGTGCGGCGGTTCTGGCTGACCGAGGGCGCGGTGCTGGCGCTGGTCGGCAGCCTGCTGGGGCTGGCGGGCGCGCTGGGCTACGCCTGGCTTATGCTCGCCGGGCTGCGCTCGTGGTGGTCGGACGCCGTCAACGCCCCCTTCCTCGATCTATATGTCGCACCGATGACACTTCCGATCGGCCTGGCGGCCGGATTCGCCGTCGCCATGATCTCCATCGCCCTTGCCCTGCGCGGCCTGGCGCGCCGTTCGCCCAGAGCGCTGCTCGCCGGAGCCACGAGCCTCGATCCGCTGCAACCCGCCCGCGGGCGCGCTGCCGCCGGGCTGTCGCCGGGGACACTCGCGCGCATTCTCGCGGTGCTCTTCTTCATTGCCGGCGTCGCCGCCGCCGTGGCGCCAGCGGTGACAAATGCCATTGCCCCGACTTCGTCGTTCTTTGCGGCCGGCGCGGCACTGCTCGTCGCCGGTCTGGCTGCCTTGTCCGCGCTGATGTCGCGGTCGAACCCGCGGCCGGTCGCCGCGCCGCATCGCTTCGCCATGGTCCGGCTCGGCACCCGCAACGCCCGCCGCCAGCGCGGCCGCAGCCTGCTGACCGCGGGGCTGATCGCCTCGGCCGCCTTCGTTATCGTCGCCGTCGGCGCCAGCCGCCACGGGGCCGATGCCGGCGCTCTGGCGAAGGACGGCGGCACGGGGGGCTACGATCTTCTGGCGGAGAGCGTCGCCCCGCTGCACGAAGACCTGAGTACGCCGCGCGGCCGGTCAAACGTGGCGCTGACACCGGAGACCGATGCTCTGTTGAAAGACGCCACCGTGATGGCACTGCGGCTTCTGCCCGGCGAGGACACGAGTTGCCTGAACCTCTACCAGGTGAGTAAACCGCGTCTGCTCGGCGTGCCGGAGGCGTTCATCGGCCGTGGGGGATTTGCCTTTGCCGGAATGCTGGCCGACGCGTCGCCGGCCGAACGCGCCAATCCGTGGGTCCTGCTCGACCGGGCGTTCGACGATGGCGCGGTCCCTGCCATCGGCGATGCCAACACGCTGATGTGGCTGCTGAAGCTCGCCGTCGGCGACGATTTCATGATGATCGACGAGCGCGGCAATCCCCTGCGGCTTCGCATCGTGGCCATGCTCTCGGGCAGCATGCTTCAGGGGGAGCTGGTCATCTGCGAGCGCGACTTCACACGGCACTTCCCTTCCGTGGCCGGCTACAACGTGCTGCTCATCGACGGTGCCGATGCCAATGCCACTGAACTGGCACGATCGATGGAGAAGGACCTGTCGCGGTATGGCATGGATGTCGAGCAGGGCATCGACCGGCTGAACGAGTATCGCGCGGTCGAGAACACCTACATGTCCACTTTTCAGACGCTCGGCGGCCTGGGACTTCTGCTGGGCACGGTCGGGCTCGCGGCCGTCATGCTCCGCAACATACAGGAGCGACGCGGCGAGCTTGCCCTGCTGAGAGCGGTTGGCTACTCGCGGGGTGCCCTGGGCTGGATGGTCTCGGCCGAAAACGCAGGACTGCTGATCGCTGGATTGGCGATCGGCACGGTCTCGGCGCTGGTCGCCGTGGCGCCGCACGCCGTCCGCCGCCCCGGCGACATCGACTGGGCGTCTCTGGCCATCATTCTCGCTGCCATCCTTGTCGCCGGGCTGGTTTCGGGCGGGCTGGCCCTGCGCTCCGCCCTGAGGACGCCGCTGTTGCCGGCGCTTCGGCGGGAGTGACGTGTTCGCCCGATCGCGGTCAGTCGCTTGTCGCAGAAAATTACCATCGGAACCGCCGGCATTCTCGCGCGTCCAACCACCGGGCACGTACTTTCCTGCGGAGACCCGCCAGGGAGACTCGCCATGGTCGGAACGCGATCGCTCATGCCATGTCTGGTGCTCGGGCTGATACTTGTCCTCGTTGGCGTGATTGCGTGGTGCAATCGCACGCAGGAGTTCGCGGGCACCTTACGCGATCAGCGCGACGGCGCCGCACCCGCGGTCGTGGGCTGGCCGAAGATTCCCGCGCGGCTGGTTACGGCGAATAACTGGTATGCACTCGAATTCGCGGACGTGTCGACTTGGGACGCATTTCTCGACCAGCACGATGGCCGGTTGGTGGTCGTACGCGGGGTGCCAGGCAAGTGGCGCGGGAAGTACCTTCGCGGCCACCTGCGCATCCGGGTCATCGACATGCAGCCTGCAGTGCCGGCGCCAACGCGAATACCCTCTTCCCAGCCGGCGACCGTCACGACCGGGCCGTAATGCGGCCCTGCCGGCTGCGGGCCTCGCCTGCGACGGCGGGCGGATATTGTTACAATCGCGGTGTTGGCCGCGGATCTGTCGTATATGCCCCGTTTACCGTTGGAGGCGTCCGCCATGCGATTTAACCGTCCCGTTGTTGCCATAGTCATGACACTCGCGTCATTCGGAGTCGCCGCCGCCCGGGCCGGCGAACACTGGCCCCAGTGGCGCGGGCCCGAACTGGACGGCACCAGCGACGCGAAGAAACTCCCGCTTACCTGGAGCGAGGACGAGAATGTCGTCTGGAAGACCCCGCTGCCCGCATGGGGAGGCTCCTCGCCGGTCATCTGGGGCGATCGCATCTTCCTGCTCTCGCCGTCGAAGAAGAGCGCCGACGACCAGTCGGCGGGCGAGGGCCGCAAGCTCCCGCCATTCATGACCAAGGTCGATCAATCCGGCGGGCCGGACATCCTGCTCATGTGCTTCGACAAAAAAACGGGCATGCCGCTCTGGCAGCAGGCCCTGGGCAGCGGCAACAAGCTCATGGGCAAGCACAACATGGCCTCGCCCTCGCCAGTCACCGACGGCAGGCACGTGTGGGCCATCAGCGGCACCGGCGTCGTCGCCTGCTTCGACATGGAGGGCGAAGAGAAGTGGCGGCACGATCTTCAGGGCGAGTACGGCGAGTTCGGGCTCTATTGGGGCTATGCCTCCAGCCCGCTGCTCTACAGGAAGCTGCTGATCGTTCAGGTGCTGCACGGCGCCGCGAACCAGGCGCCCAGCTATGTCGTCGCGTTCGACAAGACCAGCGGCGAAGTGACTTGGAAGACGCAGCGCGACACCGGGGCCGAGGCCGAGTGCGTCGATGCCTACACCACGCCCATCGTGATTCGCGAGGGCAAGAAGGATCGCATCGTCATCTCCGGGGCCGACTATGTGACGGCGCACGATCCCAGGACGGGCAGGGAAATCTGGCGTGCGGGCGGGCTGAACCCGGACAGGCAGCAGAATTACCGCCTGTGCGGCACGCCGATCTGCGTCAACAAGCTCGTCATCGCCACCAGCCGGATCAGGCCCATCCTCGCCTACCGGTCGGGCGGCGAAGGGGATGTCAGTGACACCCATGTGGCATGGACGTTCGACGATCTCAAGGGGCCGGACGTGCCGTCGGCGGTGAGCGACGGCAAGCGCGTCTATCTCGTCAACGACAAGGGCTTCATCACATGCATCAGCGCCAAGACCGGCAAGACCATCTGGGGGCCGGAGCGGCTGGCGGGCGGCACCTACAGCGCGTCGCCGCTTCTGGCGGACGGGCGGCTGTACATCACCAACGAGGACTGCGAGACGACGGTGCTGGCGGCGGGGCCGAAGCACAAGGAACTGGCCCGCAACAAGCTGGATGGCGGGTACACGCTTTCCAGCTGGGCGGTGTCGGGGAACCAAATGTTCCTTCGTGCAGGCGACTTTCTCTATTGCATTGGTGAGAAAGCGCGCAAGTCAAAGCGCGAAGGCTGATGCCGCGCATGACATTTGTGGCTTGAGGGGCCTCGTCGGGCGGGGCGAACGGGGTACAGGGCCTGCGGCTCACGTCCCGACCAGTCGCCAGTCCGCCGGGTTGTCCACGTCGCCGCTCTTCACGTAGCGGAAGCCCGCGCCGGGGGCGAAGTCCGGCAGGCGCAGGGCTCTCACCAGGTCCTGGTGCCGCATCACTTCGAAGACGTACTCGTTTTGCCCGCCCGCAAAGCGCTCGACCGGCAGCGCATCGAGCTTGTCCGGGTCGGTCAACGCCAGGGCCGCGAGATCACCGCCGCCGGACTGGGGCTTCTTCAAGATGGCCGCGACGGCGCTGGTCGCGTCGGGGCGGCCCAGCAGCCGGCAGAGCGTCGCCGCGTCGCCGCCGGTCGGCGGCTTGAGGGTCGGCGTGGCACGCCGGATGAACCAGCGCTTGATGAATTTGGGCAGAGGCAGCTTCGGGAGGATCATCAGCGTGAAGATGGCGCCGATGCCCGGACCGTCGTCCGCGCCATCAAAATAGTTGGGCGTCGAGTTGTACGCATCCCGCTGCTCTCCGTTCTCGAAGAGCCGGTAGAGGAATACGTCGTCGTCGTAAATGTTGACGGCCCACGCCACGCAGTTGAGCCGCCGCGAAAGCTGCTGGCCGATTTCTGCCCAGCGGTTTTCGATCTCGTCCCAGTCGGGCTCGCCGTCGGACGCGGCGCCGCGGCGGGCGCGATCGAGATCGTCTTTGCCGTCATCGCGCGAGCCGCCGCCGCGGTTCGACTGCGGTCGGACGTGTCCTTCGTTTTCGTCGAGCTCCAGATCGTCGTCGCCGTCGAGGCCGTCGTCGTCATCGTCATCATCCAGCCCGATGAGGTCGGCCTGGCGGTCGCAGACGACGGTGAATCCATCGATAGTGGGCGACACGTAGGCGCTGAGCTTCATCTCCGCCAGCGCGGTCTTGATGTCGACGGCCGCCGGTCCGTACAACGTGATATTGGTATAGGAATTGCCCATGCAGAGGCTATCGGCGCGCCTCTGAACGCGCATGAACAAGCCAGCAGCCGCCGCCACGTCCGCAAAACAGGGCATCGTCCTAATACCCGTCCCGGGCGGACCGTGGTTCAAAGCCGCCTTCAAGCGCGACCCGGCCGCCGCGATTCCAACGGAGCATTCATCGCCCTTTCGGGCCGATCGATGCCTACAGATCGGTGAGCGCCGCGACGATGTTGGTGCGCGATGCGCGGCGGGCGGGGATGAGGGCGGCGGCGATGCAGAGGAATGCCGCGAGGGCGGCACCCGCGAAAACGAGGCGCCAGGGAATCGTGAACTCAGGTTCGAAGCCGGAAAGGGCATGCGTCATCAGGTTGCTCGTGCGTGCCAGTACCACGCCCAGCACGATGCCGAGGGCCGTGCCGATCAGCGCCAGCACCAGCCCCTCGCCGATGATCAGCCGCGTGAGCTGGCCGCGCGTCAGGCCCAGCGAGCGCAGGACGGCCAGGTACTTCGTACGGCTGGCGACGTTGGCGGCCATCAGGTTGCCAAGGCCAAGGGCGGCGATGACCAGCCCCACGAACGGGATGGCCGACAAGAGCAGCGTGACGCGATCGATGTTGCGATCGATCTGCTTCTTGAGTTCGCGTGCCGTAACGTAGGCACGAGGCGGATAGTCGAGCTGCGCGAGCATCTGATTGACGATCTTCGTTTCAGGATCATTCCCCGGCAGCGGCCTGGTGCCGATCTGGGCAAACGTGGGGCGGCCCTCGGGGCTGAGCGTCGTGTCCCCGATGGCGACATCGTCGGTGTAATCGGTGCTGCTGCTTGCCTCAGGCGCCGCAGCGCCCGCGTCTTCGGGCAGATCGAAATTGAAGAGGATGAGATTGCCGTAGCCCAGGCCGAAGAGCCGCTCGGCATCGGCCAGCGTGCCGATGATCGCGCCGACCGCGTACGTCTGAAAGTGGGTGCCGGCATTGAAGAAGCTGATGGCGATGTCGAGTCCGGGCGAGGTGACGACGCCGGCAATGGTAAAGTCGGCCCGCTTGTATTTCTTGTCCTTTTTCTGCACCCACAGGCGGACCTTGTCGCCGACGCCCTTGTTGTGCTTTTGAGAGAATTCGCGGGTGACAAGCAGGTGACCCCCGGCGCGGAGCCTGGCCCGTGCCTCGGTCTCCGTGCCTTCCAGAAACGACAGCTTGACGATGTTGAAGCCCTCGTCCGGATCGATGGCGAGAAAGCGCGAAAACAGATCGAGCCCGGTCAGGCCGGAGAGGAATCCGCCCCGGTTAGGATTGCGCAGGGTGAACGGAAAGTCGCCGGTGACGGTCAACTCCTTGATGCCGTCGATTTGCGCCAGGGACTTCATTTCGTCGAGCGGAATATCTTCGTAGGAATAGAGCAGGGCGTCGGGAAATTCCTGCGGAAATTGCCAGCCCTGCTTGACGGATTCGCCCCAGACGACGAGGCCGACGATGAGCGACAGGGCGACCATAAGGCCCGAGCAGACGGCGCCCGCGCGGAAGGGGGCATTTTCGATTTCCTCGCCAAGCAGCTCGTGCCGCAGGCGCAGCAGTGCGCCGGCGACACGGGCGAAGGCGCCACCGGCAAACCGGACGATGAGAGGCGCCAGCATGGCGGCGCCGAGATAGAGCAGCACGACGCTGGTGATGGCGCGGGCATCGAAGCCGGCGGCCTCGCCCCGGCCGGAGATGCCGCGCAGGATGACCAGGTGGACGATCATCAACAGCAGGCCCAGGGCGGCGGAGAACCATGCCCAGCGGCCGACGCGCGGATCGGCGGGGGCGCGCACCGCCTCGACGGGTGTCACATGCATGGCCCGGGCGGCAGGCAGGGCCGCCCCGAGAAGGGTGGTCGCGAGGCCGCCGACGACAGCGAGCACCATGCCCGGGCGATTCACGGCGAACTGACCAAGATAGTCGGGCACGAGCTGCATGGTGACAATCTGAAGCAACAGGCCAAGCGGCACGCCGAGGATGACGCCGGCGATTCCGAATGGCGCCGTCTGGAGCAGCACCAGGCGGGCGACTTGAGCCCGGGTGACGCCGATGCAGCGTAAAAGCCCCAACTGCGCGATCTGTTCGGTCACGCCCATGCCCATGGTGGCGAGGATGATGAAGAAGGCGGTGAGCAGGACGACGCTGGAAAGAAGCAGCATGATGAACTGAAGCAGGCCCTGGGCGGCGTTCAGTTTCTGCATCTGGGCTTCGGTCGTCTTCACTTCCAGATCATCGATCCTGACGTCCGGATGCGACTCGTGCCAGGTCTGGAGGGCTTCTTCGACGCGGGCGGCCGCCTCGCGGATCGACTGGTTGTCGTGCTGTTGGAGAATGATTTCGAGCGACTTGGCCTTGTTCGGCAGGTTGGCGAGGCTCTGCACGTCTTCAAGGGAGGTCCAGACCATGAGGGCCTGGTTCAGGCTGGCGCGGCGGCGTTCGGCGATCCCGACGATGGTAAAAGGGCGATAGTCTTCCTCATCGCCGTAGCGAAGAAAGATGCGATCGCCCAGCTCGAGCTTGAGCTGGCGGGCGAGCAGCTCCTCGGCGAGTGCCTCGCCATCGGCACCCGGCTCAATGAATCGGCCGCGGACCAGCTTGTAAGTCTGAAACTCGCGCTCGCGATCGGGCAGGATGCCCATGACCTCGATGCGCTTGCTCTTGTCGACGTCGGGTTGGGCGGTGGCTGTACCCGCCCCGGCCCCGCCTTGGTAAGGGGGGGAGTTATCGGCGCGTGGCGCGGCGGCGTCCATGTATTCCCTGGTGCGGAGCGTCGTGCGGGCAATGTTGGGCACGTCCTCAAGAGCCTCGGCGATGCGGACGTCGATGAGGCCCCAGACGCCGGCGGAAGATTCAACGATGACGTGACTGCGGCCGATCCATTGCAGCACCACGTCCGTCACGCCGCGGCGGACGGATTCGTAGCAGCAGGTGACCCAGACGACGACGCCGACACCGAGGGTGACGGCGAGCACGGCCAGGGCGCTGCGGGCCGGCCTAGTTTGCCAGTTGCGCGTAGCGATCTGCCACCAGCGCTGCATCGCCGGAACCCCGGGGTTGTGCGGAGCCGGCAAGACGGCCCTCGCGGATGAAGTGGACGGTGTCGGCCCAGGCGGCGGCCTGCGGCTCGTGGGTGACCATGAGGATCGTGGTCGACGTCTGCTGCGAAAGCTCGCGGAGCAGGGTCCATATCTGCTGCGAGGACGTAGGATCGAGATTGCCCGTGGGCTCGTCGGCAAGGAGCAGGCCCGGATCGTTCATGAGGGCGCGGGCAATGGCAACGCGCTGCTGCTCGCCGCCGGACATCAGGGCCGGGCGATGTTTGTGGCGATGGGCAAGCTGGACGCGCCGCAGGAGGTCTTCGGCTCGGCGGCGCGTCTCGTGGGCAGGGCGGCCGTCGACGAGAAGCGGGAGCATGACATTTTCGAGGGCGCTGAGGGTGGGCATCAAATTGAATGCCTGAAAGACGATACCCAGCCGCCGGCGGCGAAAGAGGGTGCGCTCCTCGTCGGAGAGGCGGTTGATGTTGAAGTTTTCTATGTGGACGTCGCCTTCGTCCGGGATGTCGAGACCGCCGACCAGGTGCAGAAGCGTCGTCTTGCCGGAGCCGCTGGCGCCCATGATGGCGACGAATTCGCCACGGGCGGCCGAGAGCGAGACGCCGCGCAGCGCCTCGATGACTTCGTCGCCCAGGTGAAAGCGCTTGTGAAGGTTTTCTGCACGGACCAGCGGCTGATCGTTCGTTGTTCCCATGTGTCGTGCGGGCTAGGATTCGGCGACGGGCCGTGTAAGAATAGCGCGGTCGCGGCGCCGGTTCACGATGATGGACGGGATCGGGCGGTGGTGCAACTGTGGCGGGCATGAGCGACCACGGGTTATTGAGTCGGTCAGGAGCTTGGCCGGCATGCGGTAGCGACGCGATGGCGTGCCAGATGTGCGGACTCTCGCGCAGCAACCCGCTCGCCTCGCGGTGAGGCGGTGCGAGCGACCAATCGACAGGCCATGCGAATACTGATTACATCGGATCTTCATTACGACATCGCCCGCAGCAAGGGGCCGACGGAGGCGCTGGCGAAGGAAATCTGCGCGGCCGGGGGCGATGCGCTCATTCTGGTGGGGGATTCGGCGGGGGCCGATCTCGCGGCACTGGATGCGTGCTTCGGCCTGTTTGAAGACTTTCGCGGCGTGCGCATGGCCACGGCAGGCAACCACGAGTTGTGGACGCTTGGAGGCGATTCGCTGCACCGGTATGAAAACGAAGTGGCCCAGGTGTGTTCACGCCGCGGGTTCCAATATCTGGACGCAGCGCCATTCCAGATGAACGACGTGGCGATCGTCGGCAGCGTGGGCTGGTACGACTATTCGTTTCGGACATCGAGCATGGGCGTGCCGCTGCGGTTCTACCAGCACAAGGTCGCGCCGGGGGCGGCAGCGCGGCTTGCGGAGTATGAGCATCTCGATGCGAGCCGGGAGGATGTGCCGCCCGCCGCGCGAGAGGTGACGACGCGCTGGATGGACGGCGTGCGGGTCCGGCTGGGCATGAGCGATACGGCCTTTACGCAGCTATTGGCCCGCAAATTGCAAGCGCAGCTGGCTTCGGTTCACGCCGATTCGGAGCGGATCGTGGCGGCGATTCACCATCTGCCCTTTTTCGAGCTGGCGCCGCACAGCGTGCTGCCGAACTTTGAATTCGCGACGGCGTTCATGGGCAGCGAAATAATTGGAGAAACACTGCTGGAGTTTCCTAAAATCTCCCACGTGTATTGCGGCCACACCCATCGTTATGCCCGGTGCCGCAGGAGGCACCTGGCCTGTACCTGCATAGGCTCCACGTACCAGGAGAAACGATATGAGGTGCTTGACGTCTAGCTTGCGGACAGTCGCGCCGCTGGCGTGCGTGCGGCTCGCGGCGTGTGCCGTCATGCTGGTTCTGGGGGCAACGGCCCCGCTCTTTGCGCAGGTTAATGCCGGCTCGGACGAGGATCGACGTGCCATGCGGATGACGCCGATCGCCCGCGTCTTCCGCGAGGCGAGCCCGGCCGTGGTAAACCTGTCCACCACGCGCGTGGTGACGGTGGAGCGCCGTCTGGGCGGCATCTTCGACGAAATATTTGATTTTCCCAATCTGCGCTCGCCCATGAAGTACAAGACGCAGAGCGTGGGATCGGGCTTCCTGATTCACGGCGAGGGCTACATCGTCACCAACGCCCACGTCGTCGACCGGGCGTCCGAGTGCAAGGCCATATTCTCCGATGGGACCGAGCTGGATGCCGAGCAGATCGCCATCGATCGAGAGTATGACATCGCCGTGCTCAAGGTAAAGGCGCCGCGGCCGCTGCCGTTCCTGCGGCTGGGGCGCAGCGACGATCTGATCATCGGTGAGACGGTCATCGCCATCGGCAATCCCCTGGGCTATCAGCACACGGTCACGTCCGGCGTGATCAGCGCGATCAACCGGGAACTGAATCTCGGCCAGAACCACGTCTATCCGGGACTGATCCAGACGGATGCCTCCATCAACTTCGGCAATTCCGGCGGCCCGCTGCTGAACGTGCTGGGCGAGTTGATCGGCATCAACACCGCCATTCGCGGCGATGCCCAGAACATTGGCTTCGCAATACCCGTGGACCGGCTGCATGCGGCCCTGCCGGTCATGCTGGACATCGAGCGGCTGCGGCGGGTGGACTTCGGCGCGCACTTCACGTCGGCAAACGGCACGGCGCGGCCGCGCGGTGTTCCGATCGGGCGCGTGGATGCCGATTCGCCGGCGGCCGAAGCGGGCGTGTCGCCGGGCGATGTCCTCATCGCCATCGACAATCAGCCCACACGGGAGTTCATCGATGCGTTTACATTGCTGGAACGCACGCCGCCCGGGCAGAGCATGAAGCTCGACCTGATCGATTCGTCGGGTCAGCGGCGTACCCGCGAAGTCGTGCTGGCGGACATTCCGAGGCTCGATCCGTCGCAGCAGATGCAGAAGTTTTTCGGCCTTGAGGTGCGCGAGCTGACGCAGGGAGATCTGAACCGGCTCGGCCTGCAAAGTGAGATCGGATTGATGGTCACGTCGGTTAAACCGGGCAGCGAGGCCGACCGGCAGGAGCTGGCGCCTGGCGATCTGATGACCATGTTCGGCGGATATCCGGTGAAGACGCTTGCGCTGCTGGGCCAGCTCGTGGAGCAGGTGAATCACGGCGATCGGATTCCCTTTCAACTGATTCGCATCCGCAACGACACCATGTATCGATTCGATCTCGCCCTGACGGCGAGATGACAAGGGGCAAGGGGAACAAGGCATAAAGGCCCTTTTCGCCTCGCTCCTTTTCCCTTATTTCTGGTTTCCATGCGCATCGTCGTAGCGCCGGACAAGTTCAAGGGCGTGTTGAGCGCGCCGGCCGCGGCCGAGGCCATCGCCGCGGGAATAGCACGCTGCGCCAAGGGCGCGGACATCGACACGATGCCGATGGCTGACGGCGGTGAGGGCACCCTCGACATCCTGGTCAAGGCGCGGCAGGGGCAGCGGCGGCTGATCCGGGCGACCGGGCCGCTCGGAGAGCCGATCGAGGCGCCGATCGGGTTGGTGGACGGGGCGTCGGCGGCGGTGATCGAGCTTGCGACGCTGGCAGGCTATTCGCTGGTGCCGCCCGAGCGTCGCGATCCGTTGAGGACAACAACGTATGGCGTGGGCGAGGCCATCCGGGCGGCCGTCGAGACGGGCGTGGAGCGGATCACGCTGGCCATCGGCGGCAGTGCCACGGTTGATGGCGGCGCGGGCATGATGCAGGCGCTGGGGCTGGTGTATCTGGATGAGCGTGGGCGGCGCATCGAGGACATGGTGGCGGGCGGCGACCTGGAGCGGATTGACCGGGCGGTGTGGGAGCGTCCGCCGGAGGGCCTCGAGCACGTTGAATTCACGGTGGCGTGCGATGTATTGAATCCGCTTTGCGGCGAGCGCGGCGCGGCTCGCGTATTTGCTCCGCAGAAGGGCGCCGATGCCGCGTCGGTGGCACGGCTGGAACGGGGACTGGCACACTGGGACGAGGTGCTGGCGCGGATCGCGGGCGTATCGCACGCCGACGAGCCGGGCATGGGCGCCGCCGGCGGCGCGGCATTGCCGCTGGCATCACTTCTCGGGGCGCGGCTGGTGCCCGGGGTGGACCTGGTGGCACAGGCGTACGATCTACAGTCGCGCGTGGTGGGGGCCGAGTTGACCATCACCGGCGAAGGCCGGCTGGATGGGCAGTCGCTGATGGGCAAGGTGGTGGGTGCGGTCGGGCGATTGTGCCAGGGGGCCGATGTGCCGTGCGTGGCAATCGTGGGGGCCGCGGGCGAGGGTGCGGATTCGTGTCTGGAGGTGCTCGATCGGTATTATGTGCTGGAAGGTCCGATGGAACGGACGGCGGAACTGCTGGAACAGCGAGCGGAAGAGGTGGCGCGAGAGCTATGCGTTTGATCGGCTTGAAGGATTGCGCGTGACGGGTTGGAGCGATCGAAACGGGATGCTCAAAGTAGTGTACACCGCTGACACGCTCCTTGAAGCCCAGCTCGTTCGGGGCCTTCTGGAGCAGAACAAAATCGAGGCGACGATCCAGGGTGAAGCGCTCTGGGCGGCTCGTGGAGTGCTCCCCTTTACGCTGGAAACGGCGCCAACCGTCTGGGTGCGCAAGGAGGACTACGAAGAAGCACGGAGCGTGATCAAGACCGATTTTGCCGTTGCCAGACACCGCAACCAATGCCTCAAGTGCGGATATGACTTGCGCGGTTCGCCGGGTCCACTATGCCCGGAATGCGGCCGGTCTTTCTCCCGGCCACAAGGTTGGGTCTGTCCTGACTGCGGAGAGAACCTGGAAGGACAATTCACGGACTGCTGGAATTGCGCTACCGGCGAAAAGGACGACGGGTAAAGAAGCTCGATGTAGATAAGAAAAGGGCGAGAACGGAGCATTTGGTAGCGGAAGACGTGTACTGGATTAAGGTCCTGCCGGTAATCATTCGCGCGGTTTCAACTCGCAGGCCGGCGCGCCGCCCGATTGCCGCCGCTTTCGACTTTTCGAAACGACAAGGGAAGTAAGAGCCGCGGAAGAACGGAGTGTGGATTGGCGCGCGTCGGAGATGTCATCGTTGTGGGCCTGGGTGTCATGGGCGCGGCGGTGTGTCGCGCGTTGGCGCGGCGCGGGCTCTCGGTGCTGGGGCTGGAGCAGTTCGAGCTGTGCCATGCGCTCGGCAGCTCGCACGGGCGGACGCGCGTCATACGCAAGGCATACTTCGAGGACCCGCGCTACGTGCCGCTGCTCAAAAGCGCGTACGAACTGTGGCACGCACTCGAGCGGGAGACGGGCGAGAAGATCATCCAGTTTGCCGGCTGCCTGAATCTGGGGCCGGCCGATCACGTCTGCGTAAAGGGAGCGAGAGAGAGTGCCGAACAGCACGGTCTGCCGCACGAAGTGCTCGACGCGGTCGAGGTGCATCGGCGCTGGCCGGCCCTTCATCCCGCGAAGGGCGACATCGGCGTCTATGAAACCGATGCCGGCTTCGTCGTGCCGGAGCGCTGCGTGCGGCACTTGGCCGAAGGAGCCAGGGCACACGGGGCCGAACTGCGCGAGCGCGAGACCGTTCGACGCTGGCACGCGGACGGCGGGATCATCACGGTCGACACGGACGCCGGCCAATACCGGTGTAAACGGCTCGTAATAACTGCCGGTCCGTGGTTGGGCGAACTCGCCATGGCGGGCGTTGCGCTGTCGCTGCGCGTAGAACGGCAGGTGCAGCTGTGGTTCAGGCCGGAGCGGGCGGAGCGATTTCGCGTCGGTCAGGTGCCGGTATTCATCCACTTCGTCGGCGATCGCGCTTTCTATGCCATCCCGGCGGGCGAGGACGGCTTGTTTAAGGTCGCCCGGCACCACGGAGGCGAGCCGACGACACCGCAACGCGTCCGGCGCGACGTGACGGATGCTGACGTGGCGGAGGTGCGCGCATACCTGCGGGCGTTCGTGCCGGAGGCGGATGTTCCCGCCGCGGCGTCGGAGGTATGCGTGTACACAAACACGCCCGACGATCATTTCATCATCGATCGCCATCCGCACTGCGACGGCGTCTTTATCGCCGGCGGCTTCTCCGGTCATGGGTTCAAGTTCGCGCCCGTCGTCGGCGAGATCGTGGCCGATCTGGCGACGTCGGGTAGGACCGATCAGCCGATCGCGCTGTTTTCAATCGGGCGTTTTGCACGCTGACAGATTTCCGTACCGCCGGCACAGCCGGCTTTCCACCCGTCGCTGCCAGTCGCATGCCACGCGGTCGCAATTTTTCTTGGCTCGTCCGGTTCGCACGCCGCCTGGGCGGCGGAAGTGCGGAAGGGCGGGTTATACATTAAAATCGCCGCATGCCTTTCCACGCTCCAGCCGACGAAACGCTCGATCGCGACGGCGTATGTGCGCTGCAACGGCGGAAGCTCGCCGCCATGCTCCGCGCGGTGGTGGCCGGCAACGGATTCTATCGCCGCAAGCTGGGAGCGATCGACATTGCCGGCGCGAATCAATCACTCGAATCGCTGCCGTTTACGACCAAGGACGAACTGTCAGCCGACCAGGAGCAGCACGCCCTCTACGGTTCCAATCTTACGTTTCCACTCTCGGAATATTGCCGTTTTCACCAGACGTCGGGCACCCGCGGCGAGCCGCTGCGCTGCCTGGACACCGCCGCCGACTGGCAGTGGTGGATGCACTGCTGGGCGATCATCTTTCGTGCCGCTGGCGTGACACCGACAGACCGGCTGGTGTTCCCCTTTTCTTTCGGTCCCTTCATCGGCTTCTGGGCCGCCTTCGAGGGCGCGGTGCGGCTGGGAAATCTCTGCCTGCCGGCAGGCGGAATGACGACGCGGGCGCGACTGCGCTACCTGCTCGAGAATGATGTGACGTTCGTCTGCTGCACGCCGACGTATGCGCTGCACATGGCCGAAGTGGCCGCGCAGGAGAATATCGGTTTGTCGGCGTCCGCCGTGAGAGGGTTGATCGTCGCCGGCGAGCCAGGCGGCAGCATCCCCGCGACGCGCGAGCGTATCGAGCGCGCCTGGGGCGCGCGGGTGTTCGATCATTCCGGCATGACGGAGATGGGCCCGTATGGCTTCGAGTGCGTCGAGTCGCCCGGCGGCATGCACGTTTGCGAGACCGAGTTTATCGCCGAGGTGATCGATCCAGTGACGGCGCGGCCGGTGGACGAGGGCACGACCGGCGAGCTGGTGCTCACCAATCTCGGCCGCGTGGGCAAGCCGCTGATTCGCTATCGCACCGGCGATATGGTCCGCATGACGCACGGTCGCTGCGCCTGCGGGCGCTGGTTTGCGCGGCTGGAGGGCGGCATCCTCGGTCGAATCGACGACATGATTATCATTCGTGGGAACAACGTGTTTCCGGCGGCGATTGAGGGTATATTGCGCCGGTTCGACGACATCGCGGAGTATTGCGTCGAGATTCGAGAGGCCGCGGGGCTCAGCGAGCTGTGCATCCAGATCGAGCCCGCCGCCGGTTCGGACGCGCAGTCGCTACAGTCGCTCGTGGCGCAGGCGGTGAGAGATTCGCTCAATCTGCGGCCGCAGATCAGGATCGTGGAGATCGGCTCGCTGCCTCGTTATGAAATGAAGGCGGCCCGTTGGATCCGTCGAGTGGATTGAGGGACAGCGCCCGCCGCGGGCCCGCCCCGACGTCCCGCGCGTAATTCTTATTCTATTCGCATGGCGCGAAAACATGTGGGAGGTGACGAGTCGCATGACTAGGTACCAGCTGGTGATCGCGAGTTCGCTGCTGTCATGGACGGCGACGGCGCAGGCGACGGATTGGACGCATTGGCGCGGACCGGAGCAGAACGGACTGGTGCGCGAAAAGGCCGTGGTGAAGTCCTGGTCGCCGGACGGCGAGAATGTCCTGTGGACCAACGACGTGGGCGGCCGATCGACGCCGCTGATCGTCGGCGACCGGCTCTTCGTGATCGCTCCCGACGGCACCGGCGAATGCGCCGGCGAGCGCGTCGTGGCCCTGGATGCGGCCTCGGGGAAAGTCATCTGGGAGTACCGCTTCAACGTCTATCTGACCGACATCGTCGAAGCCCGTGTCGGCTGGACGGCACTGGCGATCGATCCGGAGACGGGCAACGTCTATGCCCACGGTACCGGCGGCGAGTTCCTGTGCCTGGATAAGGACGGCAAGCTGGTGTGGAGCCGTCAACTCACCGAGGAGTTCGCCCGGGTGAGCGGCTACGGCGGTCGGCTCATCAACCCGATCGTCGATGAGGACCGCGTCATCATCAGCTTCCTGAACGCCAACTGGGGGAGCCACGGCCCGCCGTCGCATCGATTTCTGGCATTGGACAAGCGCACCGGCGATGTGTTGTGGTGGTCTTCGCCGGGCGAACGGCCGATCGATACGACGTACGCGTGTCCGGTCATCACCGTGGTAGACGGCGTGCGGCTTCTGATCTCACCGGCCGGCGACGGCGGCGTGTATGGTCTGAAGGCGCGCACCGGGGAAAAAGTGTTTTCCTTCAAGCTGAGCACGCGCGGACTGAACTCCAGCCCGGTCGCCGACGGCAAATACGCTTACATCTGCCAGAGCGAGGAGAACATCACCACGACCGAGATGGGCACGGTTCTCTGCCTCGACATCTCAAAGAAGGGAGACATCACGGATACGGGCGTGGTCTGGCGGCGCGACGGGTTGACCGTCGGCTATGCGTCTCCGGCGCTGGCCAACGGCCGCCTCTACGTGGTGGATAATGCCGCCACCATGTACTGCCTGGACGCGAAGACGGGGAAGACGCACTGGGAGCACAGCCTCGGCGTGGAAATGCGCGGCTCGCCGACGATCACGATGGATGGCGTGATCTACGTCGGCGAAGTGCGGGGACGCTTTCATATCCTGAAGGATGCCGGAGACAAGTGCGAAGTGCTTGACACCGAGGAGTTCGCGCGGCCGGACGAGTACATCGTCGAGATCAACGGCGCGCCGATTGTGGCCGACGGTCGGGTGTTCTTTCAGACGCGTTATGGAATGTACGCCCTGGGCGACAAGGGCGCGAAGATCGAGACGGCGCCGGTGCCGGCCATGCCCGACAAGGCGAAGCCCGATCCGTCCAAGCCCGCGTTCATGACGGTCGTTCCGGGCGAGTTGACGCTGTCCCCCGGCGAAACGGCGTGGTTTACGACTCGCATGTTTGATGCGAACGGCATCGAGCTGGTGGGCAGCCGCGCGTCCTGGAAGGTGGATGGCGAAGTCCAGTACGCAGGAGGAAGAACGGAGTTCAACATTGATGGCGGAATGCAAACGCCCCCGGTCAAGCCCGCATGGAAAGTACTGGGAGTGGCGGGTTCGATTGCCGAGGATGGCAGCTTCACTGCCGCCAGTCCGCCGTCCTACAGCGCGGGCCTGATCGAGGCGACGGCCGGGGACTTGAAGGCAACGGCCCGCGTGCGCGTGGTGCCGAAGCTGCCGATCAAGGAGGACTTCAACGCCATGAAGGTGGATGGCGTGCCCACCGGCTGGGTGGGCGTCGGCGGCAAGTCAAAGCTGGTCGACCTGGACGGCAACATCGTGCTGATGAAGACGAATGACAAGCCGGCGGCACCAATCGTGCGCATGCGCGCCTATGCCACCATGCCGATCGAGGGCGGCTACACCGTCGTCGCCGATGCCCTGGGCAAGCCGCGCACGGGCCGGCGCGTGATGAAGCCCGACATGGGGCTGATCAACAGCCGCTATTTCTTTCTGATGCTCGGTCAGGACAAGAAGCTGCGGCTGGTCACGTGGGACGCCGTGCCGAGGATTCAGGTGGATGTGCCCATGGACTGGAACCTCGACACGTGGTATCGCATGAAGATGAGCGTCGAAATCAAGGATGGCAAGGGCTACATTCGCGGCAAAGTCTGGCCGCGCGATGAGGAAGAGCCGCAGGCCTGGTCCATCGAAATGGTCGATCCGTGCCCGAATACGACCGGCAGCGCCGGCCTCTACGCCTATGCCAACGGAACGAAGGTGCGGACGAAGGGTTCATACTGCTACTTTGACAATTTCCAGGTGATGCCGAATGACTAAGTTTTTCTTTACCAGATGTCTGATCCGCGGCCTCGCGGGGGCCGCGCTCCTCGCCGGCACGACGGTCCTCGCCGATACGCCCGATCGCAAGGCGAAGAAGGGCGACTGGCCGACGTGGGGAGGCTCGCCCGATCGAAATTTCGTCTCCAGTGAGACGGGCATTCCCGCGCGCTGGGACCTCAAGAAGGGCACCAACATCAAGTGGAAATCCAAGCTTGGTTCCCAGACCTACGGCAATCCCGTCATCGCGAACGGCAGGGTGTTCATCGGCTCCAACAACAATGGCCATCTCCGCCCGCAAATAAAGGGCGACAAGGGCGTTGTCGTCTGTCTCGATGAGAAGACCGGCAAGTTCCTCTGGCAGGCCACGCACGACAAGCTGCCGACCGGCCAGGTGAATGACTGGCCGGAGCAGGGCATCTGCTCCTCGCCGGCAGTCGTGGGCGACCGGATGTTCTACGTGAGCAACCGGTGCGAGCTGGTGTGCGCGGATGTCGAGGGGTTTCTCGACGGCGAAAACGACGGTCCCTACAAGGACGAGAAATACAAAGAGAAGGAGGACGGCGATTTCATCTGGATTCTCGACATGTTCGAGGAACTGGACGCATTCCCCCACAACCTGGCCACGTGCTCGCCGGTCGTCGCCGAGGATCTGGTCTTCGTGAATACGTCAAATGGCGTCGACGAAGGACACTTGAACCTGCCGGCTCCCGACGCGCCGAGCTTTCTCGCGGTCAACATGAAAACTGGCGAGCTGGTCTGGGAATCGAACCTGCCGGGCGACAAGGTGCTGCACGGACAGTGGTCGTCGCCTGCCTATGGCGTGATGGGCGGCAAGGCGCAGGTGCTGTTTGCGGGCGGGGACGGCTGGCTGTATTCCTTCGAGCCCAAAACCGGCAAGCTCATCTGGAAATTCGATCTGAACCCGAAGGATGCGAAGTGGGTGCTCGGTGGCCGGGGCACGCGGAACAACATCATCGCGACGCCGGTGATCTACGACGACAAGGTCTTTCTCTGCGTCGGCCAGGACCCTGAGCACGGCGACGGCATCGGCCATTTTTATTGCATCGACGGCACGAAGACTGGCGACGTGACGGAGTCGGGCCGCATCTGGCACTTCGGCAACGACGACTTTCATCGCTCGATGTCGACGTGCGCGATCGCCGACGGCCTGGTGTATGCCGCCGACCTGCGCGGGTTTCTCTATTGCCTGGATCTCAAGACGGGCAAGCCGCACTGGAAGCACGACACGTATGCGGCCATCTGGAGTTCGCCCACGGTTATCGACAAGCATGTCTACCTCGGCACCGAAGATGGCGAGGTGCTGGTGTTTCAGCACGCAAAAGAGAAAAAGCTGGTCGCGACGATGGACATGGGCAATTCGGTCTACACGACGCCGGTCGCTGCAAACGGCGCCCTGTTCATCACGAACCGGAACATGGCATTTGCGATCCAGGAAGGGGCGACGCTGAAGGAGGAGACGGAGTCGAAGGCGGCGATGCGTTAAGCGACGGGAGTAGTCGATCTGATTTGCCTGTTTGATTGAATTCAAGCTTTGCGAGGCAACGTGAAACGGCTCATTTCACAAAACCGAAAGAGACCTGTAGTGATGATGCGCTTTACCACGTTGGAAGACGACGATGGTACTTTCGACGTCGAATTCTGGCATCGCGTGGGGCCGGAAGGACGATTTGCTGCAGCGTGGTCGATGGTGAAGGATTATGACATGATACGAGGCGGTGATGGAAATATCCCCAGACTTCAAAGATCTGTTGTCCGCATTAAATACCGAAAAAGTTCGGTATCTCGTCGTCGGGGCATACGCCGTCGCCTTTCACGCTGAACCACGCTACACCAAAGATTTGGATATCTGGATTGATCCCGCTCCTGAGAATGCACGTCGAGTCTGGAGCGCGTTGTTCAGTTTTGGCGCGCCGATAGCTGACACGGATCCTATGTTGTTCACAAATCCCAAGATTATGCTACAGATAGGAATTGAACCCAATCGCGTCGATATCATTGGTGATATCGCCAGTATTCCGTTTGAAAACGCATGGCGAAAGCGGATTAAAACGACGGTGGGCGGTGTCAAGGCATACATACTCGGGCGCGGATTTGATTAATTCCAAGAAAGCAGCCAGCCGTCCACATGATTTGCGTGACCTCGAACTACTGGAGAAACACGCGCGACACAAGACGAAGAAAACGAAAAAGCGCCGGCGGCAATAGGAGCGATGCTGCTTCGCGATGAACCAACATCCTACGATTACCCTGGATGGGTCTGGTCAATGTACAATCCGTTTAGAAACACGTGGTTCGATCCTTGAAACGTCCGATGCCGTGTTCGTTGAACGAAGCCGGGATGATGGCCTGTGTAATGCGCTGCAAGGGCTCTTACCGGCGTATACACCTTGAAGTTTAGAACGCCGATACGTGTCAGCGGGGAACGATCATCGCTTACTGGGCTGGCCGGGTAGACTTATGGGCAATCTGGATTCTTACTTGGCAACCGCCGTGGCGCGCCTCGACGAGCATGTCCGCGAGATCGTCGACTGGCATTTCGATCCCGCCAGCGGCTGTCCGTTCTGGCTCGATTTCGCGAAGAAGCTCGGCTGGGACCCGCGCAGGGAAATCAAGTGCTACGCCGATCTCGACCGCTTCGGCAATTTTCAGGACGAGTGGCTCCGCGGCGGGCCCGTGCGCCGCTGGGTGCCGAAGGCGCTGGCCGGCCGGCCGATCTACGTCTTCGAGACCGGGGGCTCGACCGGCGTACCCAAGAGCCGCGTCAACATAGACGACTTCCGCATCGACTACGAGATGTTCAGCGAGACGCTCTCGGACGAGTCCTTCCCGAAGGGCAGCGACTGGCTGATGCTCGGCCCATCCGGCCCGCGGCGTCTGCGCCTCGCGGTGGAGCACCTCGCCCAGCACCGCGGCGGCATTGCCTTCTGCGTGGATATGGACCCGCGCTGGGTCGTCAAGCTCATCCGCAAGGGCCGGCCGGCAGACATGCACGAATACAAGGACCACGTCGTCGAGCAGGGGCTGACCATCCTGCGCGCCCACGAGAATGTCCGCTGCATGTTCACCACGCCTAAGCTGCTGGAGGCGATCTGCGAAAAGGTGTCGCTGGTGAAGGCCGGCATTCGCGGCGTCTTCTGCGGTGGCACCAGTATGACACCCGAGTTCCACCGCTTCGCCCGGGAGGAACTGCTGGAGGGGCAGATCGATTTTGTGCCCACCTACGGCAACACGCTGATGGGCCTGGCCACGCACAAGCCGTTCGATCCGGCCGACAACTACGATGTCATCTACCACCCGCCTTCGCCGCGGGCCATGGTGGAAGTGGTGGACTTCGAGACGCAGTCGCGCGTCGTGGAGTATGGCGAGTGGGGCCGTGCCCGGCTGACGACGCTGACGAAGGAATTCTTCATGCCGCGCTTCCTGGAGCGCGACGAGTGCAAGCGCACCCCGCCGTGCGAGAAGTACCCGTGGGATGGATGCGCCAACGTGCGGCCGTATTCGGGGATGCAGACGACGGTGGTGGAGGGGGTGTACTGATCTCGCGGAATCACGGCGACGAGGCGTTGGGTATGACCGGAAACCGGGCCTGCCCCTGCTGCGGTTATCTTACACTGGACGATCCTGCGCCTTGAAGCTATGAAATCTGCTCAGTTTGCTTCTGGGAAGATGATCCTGTTCAGTTTCGCGACTGGGATTTTGAAGGCGGCGCAAACGAGCCGAGTCTCCGGCAGGCACGCTCGAATTTTGCGAAATTCGGCGCGATTACCGCAGAAGATGTTAAGCACGCACGGCGGCCGCGCCCGGACGAGATGCCGCGCATGGAATGAACCCTCGCTCAGACAGCGGCTGGCGCGGCATTCCGGTGTCGTCGTTCGATTGCATTTGAGTGCGACTCGATGCTGAAGCAAGCGCCGAGCTCCGGAATGGTAGACCCGCGCGGCAGGAAGCGATTGCTGCGCTGCGTGGTCGGTCTTGTTGCCGTACTTGCCTGTGTTGCCATTTATCTCCGTCCCACTGCCCCTCGCAACATCAAGTTCGGGGCAAGTCTCTCACCTCGCATCGATCCGCGTGAGGACACCGAATGGCCGGTGTTGTTCGCTGTACAAGTCGATGACAAAGATGGATACATCGACGCGAGTGGCCGAATTGTCATTCCACCGCAATTCGACCAGGCGTTCACGCATTTCATTGGACGGTATACCGTGGCGTCACGCCCGGGAGAGTACCTGAAGGGTTATATTGATCGCTCGGGCAACTGGCATATCGAGCCGAAGTACGCCGTCGCGTATCCGTTTCGTGAAGGAGCGGCCGTCGTCGCGACGGAAAATGGATGGGGATTAATAAACGAGCAGGACGAGTTCATTGTTGAACCCATTCACGATCGCACCCAAGGCTTCGAAAACGGAGTCGCGGCAATCGGCACCGAGACGTTGACGAGCAGGTTGCATCGGCGCGGTGCGGATGTGGGTTCGACCTTTGACTGGATCTATTTTGACCGCACGGGTCGCGTCATTCCGGAGGGCGAAGCGTTGCGGTTAAGGACGGAGAATGGGGCTGCTTGCAGTCACCCGACACTCCGTCCGAAGCAAATAGGCGGTCGGTATGGGATCGTCAACGAATCCGGAGAGGTAATCGTCAAGCCCACGTTCGATTGCATTCGGGAATTCGCACATGGACTCGCGCCGGCGCAGTCGAATGGGAAGTGGGGCTATATCGACAAGTCCGGTTCGTATGTCATACAACCGCGATTCGACAGCGCGCGTGCCTTCGAACACGATGAAAAGGTGGCGATAGTAAAGAAGGATGGAAAATTCGGTATGATTGATGTTGCAGGCTCGTGGGTCGTGCAGCCAACGGTCGATTGGGGAGGCGAGATCGCCCACGGGCTGTCGTGGGTAACGCAGAACAAGCGGGTGGGCTATATAAATACCCGTGGCGAATGGGTGTGGAAGCCCACGCGGTAGGTCAACCGGCTACGGGGGCAGGCCGCGTTCGGCTATAATGCCGAGATGGTTCCGTTCGAACAACTCATGCGGCGTGGCGGCTCCCGGGCTATTGAAGAGGCGTCGCGTTTTTTTATGAAACAGGATGCGGTACACAAGTCGCTTTACCGGATTGCCAAGCGACTTGACGATCTGGGGATTCCTTATGCAGTTGCCGGCGGCATGGCACTTGTCGCCCATGGCTATATCAGAACTACCGATGATGTTGATATTCTGGTATCGCCCGATTCCCTCGATCGCATTCATGAAAATCTCGCCGGGCTCGGCTATCTGCCCGTTTTTCAGGGAAGCAGGAATCTGCGGGACACCCAGTCCGGTGTCCGTACGGAGTTCCTGCTGACCGGGCAATTTCCCGGCGATGGCAAGCCAAAACCAGTCGCTTTTCCAGATCCCGCTGCGGTCGCCGTGGAAAAGGACGGTATTCGCTATGTCAATTTGAAGTGCCTTATTGAGCTGAAACTCGCCTCCGGCATGACCAATCCCGCGCGGGCGAAGGACATCGGTGATGCTCAGGAACTCATCCGCGTTCTGAATCTGCCCGCCGACTTTGCCGATCAGCTCAACCCCTTCGTGCAACAGCGCTACGCCGAGCTGTGGACCGCATTGCAGAACGACCCGACCCGACAGGAGTAGGTCGCGAGCGCCAAGTCTCGGCGCTCGCGATGTCGGGTGCATACCGGCAAATTCATGGGCACGATCCGCACACGCTATCGGCCCGCCGCGATCGGCTGCATCGGCCCCTTCGCCGTGCCATAGAACCGCGGATCGGCGCCGCCATCCAGCTGGGGAATCGGGCCGTGCGCCCCCGGCTGTGCGACGTATTCAAATTCTCCCTTGCCGTCGGGCGCCGGCCCATGTGCCCAGCGGCCTTCCGCGCTTTCTTCACCGTGCGAGAAGTTGAGATATTGATAGCTGAACTCGCGCGCTTCCAGCTCCTGCGGGAAGTTGCTCGGGCACGGCGTCTCTTCGAGACCGTCGGCCTGAAGCTCTTCGATCGCCGCCAGCCACTGGTTCTGGTGCATCGTGTCTCGGGCCAGCAGAAACGAGAGCATATCGCGGACACCCTTGTCTTCCGTCATGTTGTACAGCCGCGCCACCTGGAGCCGTCCCTGCGATTCGGCGGTGACGTTCATGCGGAAATCCGCAAGCAGATTACCACTGGCGATGATGTACGACGCGGTCCACCGGTTGCCCACGGAGTCGGCCGGCATCGCGCCCTGCCCCGACACGATCAGGTGCTGGGGGTTCATGGCCGCCGCCATCAGCAGGTCCTTCGGACTCTTGCCGCCCAGCACGGCCCCCACCGCGCTACTGCTCTTCGCGACGCGTTCGGTGGTATCGGCGTCGGCGCCCTCCAGCAGGTGCGCCACCATCGTGCAGAGCATCTCCACGTGTCCGATTTCCTCGGTCCCGATGTCGAGGATCATGTCGCGATACTTTGCCGGGCCGCGACAGTTCCAGCCCTGGAACAGGTACTGCATCATGACCGACATCTCGCCCCATTGCCCGCCGATCACTTCCTGAAGCTTCATGGCATACAGCGGGTCCGGACGATCGGGTTTGGCACGGTATTGCAGCGTTTTTTCGTGGACGAACATCGGCAAAAGACTCCTTGTCGAGGTGCCTGAACGTGGCTTTGTTGACTCAAACTGCCGAAGACTATACGCGCGTCGCGTCGACCGCAGACTGAATCCCGGATGGGGCAAACGTTTAGGCCGTCTGCTTTGCGTCGGGGGCAAAGCGTTTGCCACGGCGGCAAGTCCATGAATCCGGTTCAGATGTGGAGCGGATGAGCAGATTCGCTCTGATGGACGGTACTCTCGAAACCTGACATGTAAACCGGCTTGCAGAACGATTGCCCACGGAGGAAAGGGTGGCAACGGCCCATATTTCGCCTTCTGTCAAGTAAACTGTTCACATTCTTCAGAAATTGGATTGTTCTCGTCGCCGGCAGTGGAGGAGGTTAGAATGACTCGCATCGGCCCGCGCTGTCCGCGCGACGTGCAAGTTTCAATCTCAACAGCGCTTCGTGGTGCGCGAGCCGGGAAGTCGAATCGATGGCAGTGCCCGAATACGAACAGAGTCGTGGTATCACGCCCCGCAGGGCGGCGGTCAGCCCGATTGTCGTCGCGCTGGATGGCTGCGGCAGCCTCCGCCTGGAGCGCGTCGTCTCGCACCTCGTCGAGCGGCGGCAGGCCGGCGCGGTCGCCGTCCTCGGCGGTCAAGGTAGTGGCAAGACGACGGCAGTGGAGCACCTTGCGGCCGTCCTGCCACCGGGCGGGCACTGCATTCTCTTCGACGAGCCGCGCTTTGCCGATGTCGCGCGCCTGGCAATGGACCACCTGGTCGTCTATACCGGCCGCAGCCCGGAGGCCGACGCCGTCGATGCCGGCCGGCTCGCCGGCAACGTCATCGCCAGCTATCGCATGGCCGCCTGGGGCATGGACGAGTGGATCGAGTATCTGCTGTCCGCCCATCGCGACGAGTGCAAGTCGGTCATGGAGAGGCTGAAGTGTTGCGACGACCTGGACGCCATTGACGGCTCGCCGCAGCTGTCGGCCCTGGTGCTCGATCTGATGGCCCGCGATGCCACGCTGACGCGCGTGTCGACCGTGCTGCGCCGCTTTCTCGATTTTCACCTGCACTCCGACATGCTCCGCCGGGATGCCCGCACCCATGCCCTGGGCGCATTCTTCGTCGGCGTGCATCACGACGAGCACGACGTGAACTACGCCCATCTGCGCCTGGCCGGCTGCGCGGCGGAGCTGCTCAGCGCCCTGCGCAATCGCGCCGTGCTGCGCATGCTGGCCGCCGAGCGGGTCCTGGCCGACCTGGATGATGTTGAGGCCTCGCTGGGCTATTTCGTGCAGCGCCTCATGCCCGAGTTGATCGAGGCCGTCGGTCAAGCGCTGGATGCACGACCCGCGCGGAGGGCGAGGCTGACGGCCATTCTGTCCGACGCACGGTGGAGTCATCGGCATGGCACCGCCGCCGGCCTGCTGCATGCCACGCCCCACGGCTGGACGCCGACCGCCGGTCTGAAGCCCGATCTCTCCCGTGCCCATCTGCCCAAGGCCCGCTGGGCCGCGGCGCATTTGCGGGAACTGCGGCTCGTAGAGGCCGACCTGGTCTTCGCCGAACTTCACGAAGCCGACCTCACGAACGCACAGGCGCAGCGCACGTCCTTCCTCAGCGCCAATCTGCACGGCGCCAATCTCACCGGCATCGACGCGGCCGAGGCGGAGTTCGTCGGCGCCGATCTGTCTCATGCCCGCGCCTACCAGGCCAATCTGCGGCAGGCAAACTTCACCGGGGCCAGGCTCGAAGGGGCCCTGCTGAAGTCGGCCATCCTCCGCATGGCCTGCCTTCGCGGCGCCGCGCTCGCCCGGGCCGATCTGACCGACGCCATCCTCTGCGGGGCGGACCTGACCGAGGCGGATTTCACGTCGGCACGGCTGGATGGGGCGAATCTCCGTCACTGCGATCTGCGCACGGCGGCCCTGAACGGCGCCAGCTTCCGCGGGGCCGACCTTGAGGGGGCGATCCTCGAAGACCAGCGTATGCTCAATGCCGATTTTTCCGGCGCGATCATGACGGCCTCGCTCCTGACGGGCACCTTCATGCCGCACGCCAACTTCCGCGAGGCCGACCTGCGGCAGGCGGGCCTCGCCGAGATCGACTGGGAAGGGGCCGATCTCCGCGAGGCCGACCTGCGAAACTCCAGCTTCCACGCCGGTTCGTCGCGCTGCGGCAATCTCGACAGCCCCATCGCATGCGAGGGCAGCCGCACCGGCTTCTATACCGACGACTTCGACGAGCAGACCTATCGCCCTCCGGAGGAGATTCGCAAGGCGAACCTGCGCGGGGCAGACCTTCGCGGGGCACGGGTGGAGAACACGGATTTTTACTTGGTCGATCTGCGCGATGCCCACTACGACGCCGAGCAGGAGGCACACTTCCGCCGGTGCGGGGCGATTTTGGAGACGCGCGTGTGACTGGCTGGCCGGTTTGTTAATTAACTCGGTTCAGCGTCGTCATTTCGCAATGTAGCGAAGGGAAACATCTCGCTCGAAGATGTTGATGGCCAGCATGATCGGTGCCTGAACCAGGAAAAAGGCAAGCAACAACGGAGCCACAAGCCCGCACAGGGCAAGTATCAAATACACTTTCAAGTTCAACCGCTGCCTGGCTCGCTGTTTCACTGGCCGGTGATGCGCGGCGGCATCATATTGCGGGAGCTTGAATCTCGTCACCAGATGGCGGTGTGCCCACCATTGTTCGTTGCTTTCAAAGGGTGCATGCGACGATTCTGCATCGTCGTGTGAGCATACTAGGCCGGAGCAGATCGCGAATACGATCCACGGACAAACACCGCCCATCGACCAGCCCAGAGCCAATCCCCACACGCTGTTTTCTATGGCGCGACTGCATATCACCATGCTGCATGCCACGAATGCGATTAGAGCCACTAACATCAGCGTTGACGTGGTCGACACTCGGCGCTCAGAGATCGTGCTGAAACTCAACTCTGACTCGAGGGCCGCAAGCAAACGCTCAAGATAATTCCACGTCGGCTGCGAGACCGAAACCGTATGCTCCTCCGCCTTCGGGTTTTCTAGCGCTACTGCCGACTGCGCCATGGTGAGGATGATGTCGCTCGACACCCCAACGTTTGGCAAAGTGTCGAATAGTTGAACGTTGGTTAGTTCGCCGCGCATGTAGGCCGCGAGCGAGTCGGCCACTTGTCTGCGTGCTTCGCGGTTGATTGCCATGGGTGCTCACGCCTGCGGCGATTGCCGCGCGCCGGTACTCCAACGTTTCGATCACATTTTACACGGTTAATAAAAAAATTGAGCCCGATCGCGCCGCGACCGGGCTCAGAATCGTCAGTCAATCGGTGCCGCGCGAAGTTGGCGCGTGCATCCTGTCGGGCGAGCTATTTATCGTCGCCGGAACACGCCGAAATCTCGGCATTCAGGATCGCCCCCGCCGCGCACGTCGTCAGGCAGGTGAAGCAGTTCTGCCCCTCGACGAAGATGCGGTCGCCGACGTTGAAGGCCTCCAGCCCGCCGACCAGGTAGGCGCCGCCGCTGTCGGCCTCCCAGGCGAGGCAGCCGCCCTCGGGGTCGCCATCGGGCCAGGGGAAGGTCTGATCGACGAGGACCACCGTGCCGCACTCGGCGATGGGGAAGAAAAATGGCACGGGCAGCGCGTAGAAGGCCTCGGCGGACTTGGTCAGGCCAGCGCTGCTGACGAGCGCGAACGCCACGGCCGACCCCAACAGGATGCTCCTTGTCCGGTTACTCATACCGAACTCCTTTCAGAAAAATCGGCTCGCCAGAACGAGCGTCGCGACCGACGCGGCCGCGGCACGTCGCCATGATCTTCGGCAGGGATTAACGGGGTGCCAGCAGTATGCCGTGCGGTCCGGCCGGATTCAAGAAATTTCTGAACCAATGGACGAACTGGCCGAATGCGGCCAACCGAATGGGTCGCATCGCGCGTGAGCGACCCGATGCGCCGACGTTATGCCCGCAATTCGCTGCTGATAAGAATCCATCTGGAGGATAAACTTGCGCGGCGCGAGCAGTGCCCCATGTCAAGAAGATCGCACGAGAAAATACCACCGCCTGAGCCCGACGAGCTTTTCGACGAATGGGTGCGCTATTGCTTCGAATCAGGATTCGACGCCGCGAACGGCGATGCAGACGAAGACCCGCGTTTCGAAACGATCGAGCCGGTTCTGCTCGCGCGACGATTGAACCGGTTGTTCCTCAAGCCTGCGTTCTTGGCCGAGCGATTTTCCGACGTCGACCTGGCCAGGGCCATCTGGTTCATCTTCGGCATCGACTCGGAGTACATGCGGATTGCGCGCGACCCGGCGGTACCGATCCAGCTTCAGCAGCAATGGGTTTCGTCCCTCAAGTGCTTTTACCGCGATCTTCTCGACAGGGTCTGCAACAATGGTGGAAGGCGACCGGATGAAGACATGTACGACAGCGGGAGGCACGATCGCCCCGGCTTCACGGATCTCGATGGCGCTGTTTACATGATATGGGATATGGATGGCGTCGGATGGTTGGCGGGGGAAGCGCACCTGGTGGACCCGATCTTCGGCGTGCTGGAATCGACACTCGACCTGAGGTGTAGCACATGCGTCATAAGCGGCCTGCACGGGCTTAACCATCTCCAGGACGACCACCCTGACCGTGTGTCCGGGATCGTATCACGGTTCCTCGCACGGCGGCGGGGAATGCCGGACTGGATGAGGAGCTATGCCGAATGCGCTGCACGCGGCGAGTGTCAATGAGACGTGGCGCAGGGCCGGTCGGACCGCGGTTTGCAGCTCTGGTATAATCTACGGTTAATGAAGAGGCCACGCGTATTCAGCTGATACGTTGCACCGCGGGTAACAACATGCTCCACATCCCCATTCTCCGCTTCGGCAAGACCTACACCAGCGTCGAGCAGATCGACCTCGTTCACCACGCCACCGGCGAGCCCGTCGCCCGCGTGTCCCAGGCCAACAGCGGCATGCTCGGCCGCGACATTCACCACATGGATTCGCGCGTGCTCGACGGATTCAGCGTCGACGAGTTGATGGCCCTCTGCAGCAAGGCGGGCGAGCTGTTCCTTAACGCGGCCCTGCCGGTCGGCGACACAACGCAATCGTTCGACGAATATATCGCCTGCCTCTCGGCCACCACCGGCATGCCGGTCAGCTACTGCCGCGCCAATGCGAAGAAGATTCACCGCATCTTCGCCGAGATCGACGTCGTCGTGGCGGGGCTGACGCGCGGCTTTCCGCTCGAGATTCTCGATCGCGGCTACGGCGAACACGAGGGCCGCACGCTTAGCTTCTATCGCGAAGCCAACTGCCTTGGCGCGGTTCTGCCGAGCAACTCGCCCGGCGTGCACTCGCTCTGGATTCCCGCCGTCGCCCTCAAGTGCCCGCTGGTGCTCAAGCCCGGCCGCGAGGAGCCGTGGTCGCCGTTTCGCATCATCCAGGCGTTCATCGCCGCCGGTGTCCCGGCGTCGGCATTCGGCTTTTACCCGACGGACCACGCCGGCGCGTCCGAGCTGCTCCGCTGTTGCGACCGATCGATGCTTTTCGGCGGGGCGGAGACGACGAAGCCCTACGAGAAGGACCCCCGCGTGGAGCTGCACGGGCCGGGCTACAGCAAAGTGATCCTCGGCCCGGACGCAGCGGCGGAGTGGGAGAAATACCTCGATCTGATGGTCGGCTCGATCGCCGCCAACGGCGGTCGCTCGTGCATCAACGCCTCGGGCGTGTGGACGCCGAAGAACGGACGTGCCATTGCGGAGGCACTTGCGAAGCGGCTCGCCGCCGTCCGCGCCCTTCCCGCGGAAGACCCTGCCGCCGAAATCGCCGCGTTCGCAAACACGAAGATGGCCGAAGCGATCTCGGCCTCCATCGACGCACAACTCAAAAGCGGCGCCATCGACCTGACCGAACAGGTGCGCGGCACGCACCGGCTGGTGAAGATCGGCGGCGCAGCCGCGGCAACTCCCCCCCTTTACAAGGGGGAGCAGGGGGGGGGTGCCCCGCGCGAAGTCGCCTATCTGCTGCCGACGATCATCTGGATCGAGCCGACGCCGACGGGCACGGAGGCCCGCCCAACTGGTCCTGCGGGCGGGGACGCCCGTTCCACGGGTTCAAGCTGGCAGCGCCTCGGCGACGATCCATCGTGGAAGCACCCGCTCGCCAACAAGGAATACCTCTTCCCCTTCGCCGCCGTCGTCGAGTGCCCCGCCGATTGCATCGCCGACGCCATCGGACCCACGCTGGTCGGCACCGTCATCTCGCGCGACAAGGCCTTCCTCGCCGAAATGATGGCCTGTCCCCATATTGACCGGCTGAATGTCGGCCCGGTGCCGACGTACCAGCTCAGTTGGGACCAGCCGCACGAGGGGAATCTGTTCGAACACCTCTATCGGCAGCGGGCGTTTCAGCTGGCGACGGCGTAGGGGCTGTTGTCGTTCAGTTCCCTATTCACACTGCACCGACAACGGATATAATATTGACATGAGTCACGAAGCAATATGGCAAGAGGCACTGCGACTTTCGCCTTCGGATCGAGCCAAGCTGGCTCAGGATTTGTGGGACAGCATCGCAGACATGCCGGAGGCAGTGGAGTTGTCGGATGAACACTGGGCGATTCTGAACGAACGGCTTGAAGCCCACAAAAACGACCCAGCCGGTTCTTCCTGGGAGGAAGCCAAGGCGCGAATCCTGGCGAAGCTGCGAGAGCGATAATGCGTCGCCTTGTCATTCGAGCCGCGGCAGAACTGGATGTGGAAGAGGCCGCCAGGTGGTACAACGGAGAACGCCCGGGCTGGGGGACGAGTTTGTGCAGGCGGTCTCGAAGTTGTTTGCTTCTATCCTTGACTTGCCCATGCGCTTTCCCGTTTTTAGAAAGTCCGTTCGAAAAGCCATCATTCCGCGATTTCCGTATCTCATATACTTCGTTGTTGAGGACGAAACGGTAGAAATCGTCGCTGTGCTCCACGGCCACCGCGGACCGAATGCGGTGCGTCGCCGCACGCAGTAGGACGCCGTGGTTTTGCTCTTTCCTTCGCGTTAACGCGCGAGCGATCTTCCGTATTACACAAGGCCTTTCGCGTTTGTACATGATGAAGCCTCCAGGTCGTCGGGGACGGCAGGCCTGCCATCAGCGGCTTGCATAATGCCGCGGGGACGCTTCGCTCTGTACCACTTAGGTGCCGCTTGCACTCCTTGCCAAGCATCCTCAGCGCCTCCCCCGTCCGCGTCCTATTCGCCCCCGGCGCGCTCGATCAACTCGGCCGCGTCGCCGCCGACGAAGGGGCTACGCGCGTCCTGCTGGTCACCGATCCCGGCATCGTCCGCGCGGCTCACGTGCAGCGTGCCGTCGATTCGCTGCGCGACGCCGGCATCGAGACCACCGTCTTCGATGGCGTGATCGAAAACCCCACGACGAGAGAAATCGATTTCGGCGTCCGAATCGCCCGCGATCTGGGCATCGACTTCCTCGTCGGCCTGGGCGGCGGCAGCAGCATGGACTCTGCCAAGGGCATCAACTTCGTGCTGACGAATGGCGGGCGCATGCACGACTACTGGGGTGTCGGCAAGGCGGCACGGCCGATGCTGCCGTTCATCGCCATTCCCACGACCGCCGGCACCGGCAGCGAGGCGCAGTCGTTCGCGCTGATCTCCGATCCGGACTCGCACCAGAAGATGGCCTGCGGCGACAAGAAGGCCCTCGCCCGCGTGGCGATTCTCGATCCCGATCTGCTCGCCACCGTGCCGCGCAGCGTCGCCGCCGCCACCGGCATCGACGCCGTGGCGCATGCCATCGAGACGGCGGCCTGCCGGCGGCGCACGGAAGTGTCGCGGGCCCTGTCCCGCGAAGCGTGGCGATTGCTCGATGCCGCGTTTGAGACATTCCTCGCGGCCGCGGTCTCCAACGGCGGCGCTGCTGCCGGTGCCTCTGTCGCGAACGACGCCTTGCATGCAGGCATTCCGAATGGTTCGCCTGCCGCCGCGGACGCGGAGGCCACACGCACGTCCGCCGCCCGCGCCGACATGCTCCTCGGCTCGCACCTGGCCGGTGCCGCCATCGAGGCATCGATGCTCGGCGCCGCCCACGCCTGCGCCAACCCGCTCACCTCCCGCTTCGACGTGGTCCACGGCGTCGCGGTCGGCCTGATGCTCCCGCACGTCATCCGCTTCAACGCGGCGCCTGGCGACAATCCCTACACCGACATTCACGACGTCGCCGAATCCCTCGCCCGCCGCGTGGAGGCCCTCCTGTCTGCCGCCCGCCTTCCGCGCCGGCTGAACGACCTGAACATCCCTCCCGAATCGCTCCCCGCCCTCGCCGAGGAGGCCGCCCGCCAGTGGACCGCGCAATTTAATCCGCGGGAAGTTGATGCCGCGGCGCTGCTGGACATTTACCGCGCGGCATATGATTAGCCCGCAATAGGCGACACCCCGTCAACAGTCAGTGCTCAACTGTGTTTCCACTCCCGCCGCCCGGCGGTACAATCACACGCGTGTTGCCGGGTATACTAATTACAAACAGTGGAGGATGATGCCATGACCGCCCGCAGTCTGACGGCCACGTGTCTTTTTGCTTCACTATTCACCGCCCTGTCCGCCGCACCGGTCCTTGCCCAGGACGGCGCGTGTTGCTTCGGTTCCGGCGCCTGCATGATCACCAGCGAGACCATCTGCGTCGCCGAACAGGGTGAATTCCTGGGCGTCGAAACAAGCTGCGACGACTGCGACGACGACAACAACAACACCAACGAAAACCAAAACCAAAACCAGAACCAGAACGAGAACAACAATACGAACGACAACTCGGACAACACCAACAACAACGAGAACGGCAACGACAACGAAAACAACAATGGCAGCGGCGGTGGTGATGGTGGCCCGTTCGACTTCATTCTCGAACTGATCGGCGGTTTTTGCGGCAACGGCGCCGCTACGTTGAACATGGCCGGCGTGTGCACGTTCCTGCTGGCCTGCCGATGGCGGATTCGTCGCCGCCGCTGAAGCCATCCGCGCGGTATTCGTTGACAATCGGCGACCCGCGGCGTACGAACGTTTAGATGATTCAGGCGCAACCGCCCGCCGGCTCGCAAACCGATTTGCTGCACGCGCGCATCTGCTCCCGCTGCGTGGTTGACACATCCGTCCCCGGCGCCGCCTTCGACGATCGCGGCATCTGCAATTACTGCAAGCTTCACGATGTGCTCGAGGCCGACTGGCCCCTCGGCGAGGAAGGCCGGCGACGCCTCGACGCCCTCGTCGAAAAGATGAAGGCCGACGGCCGCGGCAGGGAGCACGACTGCATCATCGGCGTCTCCGGCGGCACCGATAGCACCTATCTCCTCTGGTGGGCCCGTCAGGTCGGCCTGCGCCCGCTCGCCGTGCACTTCGACAATGGCTGGAACACCGAGACCAGCGTGTCGAACATCAAGAATGCGCTGAAGAAGCTCGACATTGAGTTGTTCACCTACGTCGTCGACTGGGAGGAATTCAAGAACCTGCTGATCTCGTTCCTGAAGGCGTCGCTTCCCTGGGCGGACATCCCGACCGACACCGGGCTGGTCTCAACGCTCTACCGTGCCGCCGCGCAAGAGCGCGTGAAGTACGTCATCACCGGCAACAACTTCCGCACCGAAGGCAAGATGCCCACCGAGTGGACCTACAGCGACGGCAAGATGGTGAAGCACATCCAGAAGCGCTTCGGCAACCGCCCGCTCCGCAGCTTTCCCAACTTCACCATGGTCGACTTCGCCCGCTTCGCGGTCTTCAAGGGCATCAAGATGGTCCGCGTGCTCAACTACGTGGATTATCGCAAGGATCAGGCCCGGGAGATCCTCGAACGCGAGCTGGACTGGGAGTACTACGGCGGTCACCACTACGAGGGCATCTACACCCGCTTCGTCTATTCCTACTGGATGCCCCGCAAGTTCGGAATCGACAAGCGAAAGATCACCCATTCGGCACTCGTGCGGCGCGGCGAGATGACGCGCGACGAAGCCCTGGCCGAGATCGCCGCCGGCCCCTCCACGCCGCAGCAACTCGCGGATGACCTCGAATACGTGCTCAAGAAGCTGGGCCTGTCGCAATCCGATTTTGACGCCATCATGGCCCTTCCGCCGCGCAGCTTCCGCGATTATCCCAGCAACTACTGGATCTTCGATCGCTTTCTGCCCATCATCAAACCCATCTTCAAGCTCGCCCTGCCCTGGACGCCGCCGTTCTTCCGCGAACGCGACATGCGCAACCGGGCCGCGGCAAATCCAAACGCCTGATCGGCTTCGATCGGCATTACGCGGGCAATGCCGCCCGGCCCCTGCACATCGCAAATCGCCACAACGGCGCGGTTTCGTCGCCAGGTCAAACCTGATGCCGTCGCGGCGCATCCGCCCGCGGCATCGAGTCCGCCACGGGGTGCGATAAGTCGGTGGATCGCCGCTTTCCCCGGCTATTATCTGGCGGGCACTTGTCGTACGAACGATTGTGCCTAGGCTAACCGGATAGTCCGCTTTCCGCCCTCGCGGCGCGGATGGATCATTGCCTGCGTGTATTCCGTTCTGAACGTCGCATCGTGAACGGCACGCCGCGGCGCGTTGGAAAACGAGCGACAATGTCTTGAGGCTTCTGCCCGATGGATGATCTGATCAAGGCGCTGACGGGGTTGGCGGAGGCGCCGGTGCTGCTGGTTGCGTCCGATTACGACGGCACCATCGCCCCTATTACGACCGATCCCGAACAGGCCAGGCCCCTGCGCGAGGCCGTTGTCGCCTTGCGGAATTTGGCGGCCCTGGCCGAGACCCACGTCGCCATCATCTCCGGCCGTGCCCTGCGTGATCTGGCCGAACTCTCCGGCGTGCCGGAGGACGTGCACCTCGTCGGCAGCCACGGCAGCGAGTTCGATCCGAATTTCTCCCGCACCCTGCCCGATGAGCTGACGCAGCTTCGCGATCGCGTCTTCGAGGAGTTGAGCGAGATCGCCTCGCGCGGCAACGGCTTCCTTTTGGAGCGCAAACCCGCAAGCGTCGCCTTTCACTATCGGACGGCTCCCGACGATGCGGCAGCCAGTGCGATGGAGGCCATTCTCGACGGTCCCGCCACCATCGAGGGGGTCTTCACGAAGCACGGCAAAAAGGTCGTCGAACTGGCCGTGCTCTCCACCAACAAGGGATCGGCCCTGGAGCGCATCCGCCATCGCGTCGGCGCGTCGGCGGTCGTGTTCTTCGGTGACGATTGCACGGATGAAGACGCCTTCGCCACGCTGAAGGGACCGGATATCGGCGTCAAGGTCGGCGACGGAGAGTCTCGCGCGGCCTTTCGCGTCCGGGACCCCGTCGAAGTGACTCAGGTGCTCGCCCGGCTCTGCGAGCTGCGCCAGGACTGGCACGTCGGCGCTGCCGCGGTGCCGATCGAGAAGCACTCCATGCTCAGCGATCAGCGGACCGTCGCCCTGGTGACACCGGATGCCCGCGTGACCTGGTTCTGCACGCCGCGGATCGATTCGTCCGCGCTGTTTGCCGATCTGCTGGGCGGCCCAACCGCGGGGCATTTCACCATCGCCTGCGCCAAGGGCGCGGCTCCGATTGAGCAGGCGTACCTCGGTAAGAGCTTCGCCCTCGAGACCCGCTGGCCCGGCTTCAGCGTGGTGGACTTTCTGGATTGCTCCGGCGGCCGGCCGGGCCAGCGTGCCGGCCGGTGCGACCTGGTGCGGATTCTTCAAGGCGAAGGCCGCGCGGTCATCGAGTTTTCGCCCCGGCTCGATTTCGGCCGCGTCGAGACGCGAATGTTCTCGCGAGACGGCGGCCTGGAAGTCGAGGGCACGCTCGATCCCATCGTGCTTCGCAGCCCCGGCGTCGAGTGGCAGATCTTCGAGGAAGGCCACCATCACTGCGCCCGGGCCGAAGTTCAATTAAGCGCAGAGCCCATCGTGATCGAGCTTCGCTACGGCACCGGCAGCCTGCGCGAGCGCTCCACGCCTGCCCAGGAGCGTCTGCGCCAGACCGAACGCTTCTGGACGAACTGGGCCGATCAACTGGTGCTGCCGTCGGAAAAGACTCACCTGGTGCTGCGCAGCGCCCTGGTGCTGAAGGGGCTGTGCTACGGCCCGACGGGTGCCATCTCTGCGGCAGCGACGACCAGCCTGCCCGAGCACGTGGGCGGTGTGCGCAACTGGGACTACCGCTACTGCTGGCTCCGCGACAGTGCCATGAGCGCCGCCGCCCTGGTCAGGCTTGGCAGCGAACAGGAAGCCATCGAGCTGCTCGACTGGGTCCTCGGCGTGCTGGACGAAACCACGTCGCCCGAGCGCCTGCACCCGCTCTACTCCGTCACCGGCCACGAGCTGGGCCCGGAGGCGGATATCGGCGAGTTGCGAGGCTATCGTGGCAGCCGGCCGGTGCGCGTCGGCAACTACGCCGCGCGGCAGGTGCAGCTCGACGTATTCGGCCCGGTCGTGGAACTGGTTGCCCTGCTGCTCGAACGCGATTCGTCGCTCTCCAGCGAGCACTGGCGGCTGGTCGAAGCAATGGTCCGCGCCGTCGAACGGCGCTGGACCGAGCCCGACCACGGCATCTGGGAGTTGCGCTCCCGCAGGCGGCACCACGTCCACTCCAGGGTGTGTTGCTGGCTCACGATCGATCGCGCCATCACCATCGGTCACCGGTTCTTCGATCGCGAGCGAAGGGAGTGGATTGCGCTTCGCGACGCCATCGCCGCCGACGTGCTGGAACATGGTTACAAGCCCGACGTGCAGGCCTTTACCGCCGCCTACGACGACACGGATCTCGATGCCGCAGCGATGCACGTGGGGCTCTCGGGCCTCCTGCCGTTCGATGACGAGCGGGTCATCAACACCGTGGCCGCCGTCGAGCGAAACCTGCGAAAGGGGCCCACGGTCTATCGCTACCGTTCCGACGACGGCCTGCCGGGCGCCGAGGGCGGCTTCAACCTGTGCACGTCGTGGCTGATCTCGTGCTACGCACGCATGGGGCGCCTGGCCGAAGCGCGGGAGCTCTTCAACGAGATGATCAACCTGGCCGGACCGACCGGCATGATGAGCGAAGAATACGGCCCAAACACAAAGCGTTCGCTGGGCAACGTGCCGCAGGCGTATTCGCATTTGGGGCTGATCGAGAATGCCATATTGCTGTCGCAGATGAGGGAATGAGGTATAAAGGGATGAAAGGGACTATGGGATTAAGGGATTAAGGTATTAAGGGATTAAGGGATTGAGGGATGAAGGGATTAAGGTATTAAGAGAGATTAAGGAAGTTGAGTAAACGTCCCGTGTGCCACTGCTTCAAGCAGTGCGAAGTCGAGCAATCGTCCCGTGTGC